>CANNCM010000003.1 GCA_947503105.1 uncultured Flavobacteriaceae bacterium
TTTCTGTTGCCTCTGAACAATCAACTCCCGCATTGCTAAACGTTGGCGTAACGCTAACGGTAGCAACAATTGGAGATGTTCCTGAATTGACCGCAGTAAAACTTGGTATCGAACCTGTACCTGATGTTGGACTCAACCCTATGGAGGCATCAATACTCCATGCATATGTTGTAGTACCACCCGTGTTTTGTGTGTTGAAGTTGATTTCAGATTGAACCTCATCATTACAAAGTACCAAATCAACAGGATCATCAACTTGAGCATCTGGATTTACTGTTATGGTAAAGGTTTCTGTTGGGCCATCACAAGAGGTAGAACCTTGACTTATGGTTGGTGTAACGGTTATTGTAGCAATAATTGGCGCATTAGTTAGATTAGTTGCCACGAAAGAGGGAATCTCATTCGATCCACTTGATGAAAGCCCTATGCTATCATTATCATTGGTCCAACTAAATAGAGTACCTGGTTCATTTGTTAGAAAAGAAATAATCTGTGTAGTTTGTGAATGGCAAAATACTAGATCATCAATAGGTTCAACTTGACCGACAGGAATATATTCTATTGTAGCTAAATCAAAAGTACTTAAACATGGTCCTGCAGGATCATCCGTAGTTAAGGTAAATGTAATATTACCAATAAAATCTGTAGCATCTGGAATAAAAGTAGCATTTAAAGCGTTAACACTTGGCGAAAAAACACCAGGAATATCAGCAGACCAAGTTGCTGATGATGCTGCACCACCAATAACTCCAGCCAGTTGTATCGGTGTATTAATACAAAAGGGGTCATAAGTCCCTGCATCAGCAGTTGCTTCTGACTGTACGTTCACTTCCACGACATCGCTAACGGCTGGACAAGGACCAGCAGGATCATCAGAAGTAAGTGTTAAAATAATATCACCAACATAATCTAAAGGCGGTGAATATGTCGTTGTTAAATCATTAGGACTTGGAGCAAATGATCCTCCCGCGACTGACGAAGTCCATGTTCCAAATGTTGTACCACCACTAATACTAGCCGACAATTCAATATCTGAATTGACACAAATAACATCTGGACCAGAAACTGAAACTAAAACTTCTGGGAATATATCTATCGTCCCTGAAAGTTCATTTACTCCACATTCATTTGTAAGAGTTAAAGTGTAGGGGTATGTCCCCGCTGTTGAAAAAGTAACGGTTGGGTTTAAAATAGTAACATCATTAATGGAGAGTCCAGATGCGCCTTGAAAATCCCATAAAAAGGTAGCATTATCATCCGCATAACAATTGAATACTTCCAATTCAAAAGTGTAACTTTCACTTTCGCAAAGCTCTACAGTTGGTAGGGTCGTCTGTGGTTGTTCTTTGATCCTAATGGTTTTTACCATAGTATCTGGTTCACAGGCGGTACCATCAGTATCAGTTCCAAGACTAACGGTCAAACTTATCTCATAAATCCCTGGTGTATTGAATTGAAAAACGGGCTCAAATGATGTTTCATCAGTTCCATTGGCAAAATCCCAATTTGGGACTCCAGAAATTGGGCAATTATCTGGATTTTCAAAAGATACTGTCCAATCATATATATTTTGGTTGTCACACCCTGTTTGACTGGAATTATTTTCGGAGGTTACAGTGGCTGGACCGCACACAGAATAAGTACTTAATTCGAAATCTGCAATAACTTCTGGAGTTACACATATAGTTTGGGTGTAAGATGTAATTCCACAACGATTGCTTTGACCAGCAGATCCAGTAAAAAGAGTGACCTCATAATTTCCAGGTTGCAAGAACGTTATATCTATAGAAGTTGCTGCATTACTACTCCAATTTGAGGCAGATTCTGCATTAACATCTACACCGCCTGGAACATACCCCATATGGCCAACAACGTTTGCATAAGTATTAGGACTAAGACTACCATTTGAAGCAGAAGATAAAATTGAACCATCAGGAGCGGTAATTTGCCAAAATCTCTTATAAAAATCATTGCATTCACCATCACTAGTTATATTAGAGCCTTCTATTGTAGTATCATTAGCTGTTAAGGTCTCGTTTAAACAAATAGTGTTATTTGGTGGGTTTGGAATAAATTCAAATTGAGCTTCAGGCCCGCTTTCAATATATATGGGCGCAAAACCATTTGTTGATCGACCACAAGCATTTTCAGTAGTAATGGAAATTTCAAAGGCATTGGGATATGGAGTATCATTGAACACTACATCAGTTTGCCCACATGATACTGCGTTATAGGTGTGAGTGTAAGTTGCTGGAGGTGGATGATTAAAGACTACAGGAGCAGAGCCATCACTGATTTGAATGGTGTAAATTGTTCCTGGTCCATTCTGAGCTCCTGGTATTATGTTATAAACAACATCGCCTGGAGTACATAACACAGGGATGCCTTCGTTGCTTATTGTTGCTGTTGGTGATGCTCCAATATATAAATCAAAGGTCGATTGGTAAATACAAGAACCCTCTTGAATTTGATATACTACTTGAGCAAAACCCGTATTGACATAATGATCAATAAATTGATTGGGAAGATTAAAATTCTCACCTGTAAAAGAATAAATTAAAACACCATTCTGATCAGTGAGGGTATGAACAGAATTTGCAGTTGTATTTGTTGAAGTTGTTTGAAATGCAAAATTAGCTTCGAAGTTTGGATTTGTAGAAGTAGCATCAGAGCAAAAGGTGAAATAAGTATTTCCATTAAAGTTTGAAACCCCCCAACCATCTGGTTGAATTCCGGGCTCAATGTTTGAGCTTTCATCAACATTGATAATCAACGCTGAGGTTGTCCCATTGACATCTAAAGTTATAGTATAAACACCATTCTGATCAAAGGTAACATCATGAGGGCCTGGGGTGTCTGCTGAAGCTATGTCTCCACCTTCAAAATTCCATGTGTAAATGGCATCAGTTGGAACATCCGTTGAAGTATCAGTAAAAGTTACTGTAGATCCTTCACATATAGTGATTTGACCATCATTGTCATTATCTTCAGGTGTAGACGAGAAACTAACCTGAAAATCAAAAAATATATTTTCAATATTCGGCGAGGAGTTAACCGCCGCGGTAATTGGTAACACAACAAATAATCCAATAAAAATTGAAACTTTGGTAGTCTTAGTCATTCTCTTTATTAGGTTAAAAACTGAGTGCATATGGAATATTTTAATGTTTAAATATATGTAAAATATATTAAACGTATTTTATCTTTAATTATGATTCTGTTAAAATAAAAATCAATATAATAAATGTGATTTTGACCTGTTATTCCATTTAGCTTGACTTTGATAATCTACAAAATAAATCAATAAATCTGCCTGGCTTTTGTAATCTACAAAAAATATTGTCTTATCAGACTGGCTTTTGTAGTCAACAAAATACCATAACCCTTCATTACCTTTTGCTTGACTTTGATAATCTACTTTGAACACATTTAGATCAGCTTGACTTTGGTAATCCACCACAAACACCTTGATGTCGGCTTGGCTTGCATAATCTACACTGTAAATTTTCTGTGCAGCCGCCAAATTGAATGCTAAAAACAAAGCACTAAAAAATTGAAATTTTTGAATATTCACAATTGATATATATTTCAATAAATATAAAACATATTTTTATCAATTATGATCCATTTTTGGTACATTTATTTTTGACAAAAATCTTTATCTAACTAAAAATTTTGATTGAAAAACGTCACCAGAATTTTCCACCTGAATGATGTACAACCCTGATGGGAAACTTGAAACGTCTATGGTACTGCTTGTCTCACTAGAGAATATAATTTTCTGACCTAATTGATTGTAAATATGAACATTAAACTCATCTTCGTTTAGCCCATTGATTGCTATTGTTCTATTTGTAATTGTTGGCGAAATGGATATTGAAATTTCATTTTCTACTGCAGTAGAAAGCGTTCCCCAAGTATCAACTGCAGCTGGACCATTCCAAATCATGGTTGCTAAATATGGGTTATCTATAAAAGGATTTCTATTGCCTTGATAGGAAAAAATGACATCATTTCTTGTCTGCTCCAAGACCGAAACAGGATCTTCCTCATTCCACTCCAAAAACACATCTGGCATATCGCCATTAGGCGAATAATTGACACTTCCTGTTGCAGAGTTTATGGCTTCACACTGTGCTGGATATCTTAGGTACATATACATTATTATTCGAGCAACATCGCCTTTCCATTCGTCGCCGGGGTAAAAATAATCTCCATTTATAATTTTTGAATCCTCACCTGAATCATCAATAAATAACCGATTGCTACGTTGGGAATTTTTTTGTGAATCCGCTGCACGAAGATTATGCACATCTGTTCCAGAACCAGGGTCATTGGTAACCAAACTTGGTTGAGCTAATGACTTTGCAAATACATGCTCTCGGTTCCATAAACCTATACAAGAGCTCGAATGGCATGTATCAAAAGCATCTCTAGAGCGGTCTGTCATAAAAGTTCCATCATTATCATCAAAACCATATATTAACAACACCTTGTCTGAATTCTGAAATTCAAGATCACTTTGTCTCAAAATATCCCATGTATCTGTGGTTGACGATGTGTAAGGAATATCTGTGGTGTGTGTGTCAATTATAAGGTTTGAAAGCTGAATTTTTAGTGCGTCTTCTTGTTGAGAGAAATCAATAGATGAATAGTAATCTGGAATTTGGGCAGTTACAACGTTGAAGGCAGTAAGGCATACAAACAACAACAACAACAACAACAAGTTGTAATTTAATTTAGACATAAAAAAGTTAATCTGGTTAAGGCACAAATTTATGAAATAAATATCAGCATTAGTTGAAAAATTCTATTTTTGCGATAATTAAATTACTGATAATGACATTATTACTTATGGCCGCTGGAAGCGGAAGTCGCTACGGAAAACTCAAACAATTTGATGACCTTGGGCCAGCTGGAGAATTTTTGATGGAGTTTAGCATTTTTGATGCTATTCAAAATGGTTTTAATCATATTGTTGTCATTACCAAACAAGAAAATCAAGAGTTTCTAAAACAACACCTTTCCGAACGTATTGGAACTGCTGTAAAATTAGATGTCCTTGTTCAAAAAATTGAAGATATTCCAACAGGGATTGAAATCACAAAGGAAAGAAAAAAACCATGGGGCACTGCGCATGCGGTTTGGACAGCAAGACATGTCATCAAAACCCCTTTTGTAATTATCAATGCTGACGACTATTATGGGCAGGAAGCTTTTGAAGGTGCTGCAAATTTTATTCAAAAACAAAAAAGCAATGATGTCTTTGCACTTGTTGGATACCAACTCAAAGACACTTTATCTGATTTTGGTTCTGTTTCCAGAGGGGTATGTACTGTAAAAAATAACATCCTGAACTCTATAGTAGAACGCACAAAAATTTCTAAAAACAACGCTATAATTACAGATCAGGATTCTGGTTTAACTTTGGATGAAAATGCTACTGTTTCTATGAATTTTTGGATTTGTACTCCAAAAATTTTCGACTATACAGGCCCCTATTTCAAAGCCTTTTTATCGAATGCCGAAAATCATGAAAAAAATGAAATATACTTACCATTTGTTGCCCAAGAAATGATGCAAAATGGTCATATCTCTGTTGAAGTTATTAAAGCCAAAAGCCAGTGGTTTGGCGTGACCTATTATGAAGACAAGACACTTGCTGTAAGCACTTTGGCTACATTGGTAAAAGAAAAAAAATACCCAAGTCCTCTGTGGAAATAAGTTATTTTTGAATTTCTTTTTTTTCTAATTTCCACTGCGAAAAACCGCCTTTCAAGTCATAAATTTTCTCAAAACCTTTAGCCGCTAGTTTTGAAGCACATTTCGCACTTCGACCACCAGACTTACAATAAACGATTATGGGTTTTGTTTTGTCTAACTCATCTATTTTGGCATCAAAATTTTCACCCCAAAAATCAATATTTTGTGCATTTGGCACATGGCCCTCGTTATACTCCGAAGGCGTTCGGACATCTACCAGTTGCATGTCCTCCAAATGTACAAGTTCTTGCATTTCTTCTACAGAAATTAAGTTTAGATTTTGTGATCTAGTTTCTTTGCAATTAAACAAAAAACAAACACAAAACGTCAATAATAAAAAGTGCTTTTTCATCGTGTTTTTTTTTAATATTCCATTTCTCCTGACCATTCAGAAAAACCTCCGTCCAGATTATAGGTGTGTTCAAATCCCAATTGCTGCATTACTGCACATGCTTGAGCACTACGTCCTCCTGATTTACAATACACGAAATAATGAAGTTTTTTGTCTAGATTTTCAAGCTCAACCATAAACTCTTGAGCTTTATAGATGTCTAAATTCAAAGAATTTGGTATTCTACCCTCTTCAACTTCTACTGCTGTACGAACGTCCAACACTTTAGAATTTGGGGTTTTGGAAAGTTGATCAGACCATTCTTGTTGTGCTAAGTTTTTCATTATTTTGATCAATTTTAGTTTTTTAATTTGACGACAAAAAGAACAGAATGTTACAATTAAATCTTAATTGAGCATCCAATAGCTTTTGTTTTTGAAATAGAAACTTCCTTGTTATTCAATAGTGCATCGACCGCATTTTCTACATATTTTGTTTTCACCATTGATGCATCTTTATAGTTGTCATCTATGGCACCAATATATCGAACAATATTTGTATTATTTTCTTTTTCTAAGATATACACATGGGGTGTTTTTGTTGCACCATATTGTGGAAAAATAGACTGTTCTCTATCTATAACATATGGAAAGGTAAATCCTTTTTCTGTAGCACGTTTTTTCATAGCAGCCAAAGAATCTCCAGGTTTTATACTGATATCATTGGGCATAATAGCAACAACGGGGTATCCTTTTGAAGCATATTTTTTATTTAAAGCTTCTATGCGGTCTTCATATGCAACTGCATAAGGACAAGTATTACAGGTAAAGATCAAAATAAACCCTTTGGCTTGGGTAAAATCAGAAAGTGAAATGAAATTACCGTCAATATTTTCAAGTTTAAAATCTGTTGCAACGTCGCCAATATCATAACCCTTTTGGGCCAAAAGTGTTGTTGTCATTAATAGACTAAAAAGTAATAATTTTAGATTTTTCATATCGTTTAATTTAAAAATTTCTGGACTTCATTTACCAATTCATCGTAAGTAAACGATTGTGGGTAAAATTGACGTTTATTTTTATTATAAATGAGGGTTACTGGTATGGCACCATCCCATTTTGAATCAATTTGAGGAATCCAAGTATTCATGTTTACATCATCTAAAACGATGACTTTAGATTTTAATTGTTTTTTTTTCAAAAAGGGTTTGAGTTTTGTTTCATATTGATTTGGAAAATCTAAACTAATAAGAAGCACCTCAACGTCTTTTTCGAAGTTTTCTTGAAGTTGCTCAAAATAAGGTAATTCTTTGACGCAAGGCGCACACCAAGTTGCCCAAAAATTGACCACATGAACCTTAGAATCCTTTTGATGTAAAAAGGAATCAATTCCTTGAAAATCATACACTTCCAATTCCTTTTGATGGGGTATACAACCAAAAACGAGAAACACAAAAATGAAATACTTAAAAAAACGCATCAAAAATTAACAAATAATTATGTGCCAATTTACAATTTTTCAAATTAAATTTAGAACTTTGTAAAATAGAAATAAAACCTAAAAATTATGAAATCAATTAAAACATTATTTATCGCCCTTATCTCATTATCATTATTTGCATTCACATCTCAAATTACAAAAGAAGTCAATGTAGAAAATAGTGTTGTGAAATGGACAGGCTATAAAGTTACAGGACAACATGAAGGCACTATTATGATCAAAAAAGGGTCTCTTGATTTTGAAGACAATACACTTGTTGGTGGTAAGTTTATCATTGATATGACCACAATAAACACTACTGATTTGGAAGGCGACTACAAGAAAAAATTGGACGGACACCTTAAAGATGATGATTTCTTTGGTGTAGAAAAGCATAAAACTGCAACTTTAGTTATTACTTCCTTAAAGCAGAATGGTAGCAATTATATGGTCGCTGCCGATATGACCATCAAAGGCATTACCAACAAGGTAACATTCAAAATGGAAGTTTCTGAAAATTCTGCAACTGCTAATTTGAAAATTGACCGTACTAAATTTGACATCAAATACGGATCTGCTAGCTTTTTTGACGGTTTGAAAGATCGTGCTATCTATGATGAATTTGATCTTAATGTTAATCTTTCATTTTAATTAAAAAAATATTTGCAAACTAAAAAAAGCTGCTTATATTTGATTAAATATGAATATCAAAAAACAAAATACTTGGTGGTGGGCAACTCGATCTCGATTATCGTGAACACCCCTCGTATGTTAAAATATCAAGGCTTGTCTTCACGACAGGCCTTTTTTTTATGATGAAAAAAAAATATACACTTAAAACACACTACAAAAAAATATTGGCAGACACACTTTCTCCAGTAAGTATTTATTTGAAAATAAGAGATAAATTTCCAAATAGTATGCTGCTAGAAAGTAGTGACTATCATGGAAATGACAATAGCTTTTCCTACATCTGTTGCAACCCCATTGCGAGCATCAAAATGCAAGGCACTACACTTACAAAAATATATCCAGATCTTAGCAAAGAACAATATGAAATTAAGCGCGAGGCAGTACCTCAAGAAATACATGAATTTACAACACAATTTGAAACGGAAAATGATAATAATTTCAAATTTATAAATAATGGTCTTTTTGGATACACCTCCTATGATGCAGTCAAATACTTCGAAACTATAGATGTATCTGTAAAAGACAACTCCATTGAAATACCTGAAATCCAATACGCTGTATATCAAAATATTATCGCTATAAATCATTTCAAAAACGAAGCTTATATCTTTTCACATTGTTATGAAAAAGAAAATAATATTGATGAATTACATCATATTATAACAATGGATCGCTTTGCAGTTTATGCTTTTAAAACTACCGATAACATCGATTCAAATTTAACAGATGATGAGTTTAAAGCTCATGTAGAAATTGCAAAACAACATTGTCAGCGTGGCGATGTTTTTCAATTGGTTTTATCAAGAAAATTTCAACAAAATTTTAAAGGGGACGATTTCAATGTATATCGCGCCTTGCGGAGTATCAATCCATCGCCCTATCTTTTTTACTTTGACTATGGCAGTTTCAAAATATTTGGAAGTTCGCCAGAAGCACAACTTGTTGTAAAGAACAAAAAAGCTGAAATTCATCCCATCGCTGGAACCTTTGCACGTTCTGGAGACGATATGAAAGACACTGCCTTGGCGCAACAACTCGTAGAAGATGAGAAAGAAAATAGCGAACATGTGATGCTTGTCGATTTGGCCAGAAACGACCTTAGTCGTCATTGTACAGATGTAACCGTTGAAAATTATAGAGAAATACAATTTTTCTCTCATGTAATCCATCTTGTAAGTAAAGTCATTGGAACCGTAAGACAAAAAACAACAACCATGCAAATTGTCGCCGACACCTTTCCCGCAGGAACGTTGTCTGGAGCACCAAAATATAAAGCTATGGAGCTTATAGAGAAATACGAAAAAACAAGTCGTGGTTTTTATGGCGGTGCAATTGGGTTTATGGATTTTGAAGGGAATTACAATCACGCCATTATGATCCGAACGTTTTTGAGTAAAAATCAACAATTACATTGGCAAGCAGGTGCAGGAATTGTGTCAAAATCAAATCCTGTTGATGAATTACAAGAAGTATATAACAAACTTGGAGCACTAACAAAAGCCATAAAACGAGCAGAAAAAATATAAAATGAAAAATATTTTAGTTATCGATAATTACGACAGTTTCACCTATAATTTGGTACACTATTTAGAGGATTTGGAGTGCAAAGTTACAGTTGTACGTAATGACCAACTTCAACTGAATGACGTTGCGCCGTTTGAAAAAATCGTCCTCTCTCCTGGCCCTGGAATTCCAGATGAAGCCGGTCTTTTGAAACCCATCATTAAAACCTATGCTCCAACAAAAAGTATATTGGGTGTATGCCTTGGAATGCAAGCCATTGGCGAAGTGTTTGGCGGCACGCTCATCAACTTAGATACTGTTTATCACGGGATTCAAACGAAAGTAAAAATCACTTCAAAAGATGAAATCCTATTCAAAGGACTGGAACCAACAATTGCTGTTGGGCGCTATCATTCTTGGGTTGTAGAAGGAAAACTTCCTGCGTGTCTTGAAATTACAGCACAAGATGAAAACCATCAAATTATGGCTCTTCGCCACAAGGAATTTGATGTGAAAGGCGTTCAGTTTCATCCAGAATCTGTACTGACTCCCGATGGAAAAATCATGCTTAAAAATTGGATTAATTCATAACAAATGAAAACACTTTTAAATCGACTTATCAACCACGAAAGCATTAGTGCCAACGAAGCAAAACAAATCTTAATTAGTATTTCTAAAGGAGATTTTAATGCGGCACAAATCGCATCTTTTCTTACCGTTTATATGATGCGAAGCATCACTGTTGAGGAGTTGCAAGGATTTCGAGATGCTTTGCTTGAGCTTTGTATTGCTGTAGATTTAAGGGATTATAATCCTATTGACTTGTGTGGTACTGGAGGCGATGGAAAAAATACGTTCAATATTTCTACACTGTCCTCTTTTGTGACTGCTGGAGCTGGCGTTCCAGTGGCCAAACATGGCAACTATGGCGTATCATCGGCGTGTGGGTCATCAAATGTTTTGGAAGCCATGGGCATTACATTTTCTAATGATAAAGCACATCTAAAACGCGCTATAGAAACAGCAAATATTTGTGTGCTTCACGCCCCTTTGTTTCATCCTGCCATGAAAAATGTTGCGCCAATTCGAAAAGCTCTAGGCATCAAAACCTTCTTTAATATGCTTGGACCTATGGTCAATCCTTCATTCCCAAAACATCAAATGGTGGGTGTTTTTAATTTAGAATTATTACGCCTTTATAATTATCTGTATCAACAAACGGATAAAAATTACAGTATTGTTCATGATTTAGGCGGGTATGACGAATTGTCTTTGACAAACAATGCAAAAATCGCAACAAATCATTCAGAACTGATGTTTTCTACCGAAAGTTTAGGCCTTAAAAACATATCGCCAAAAGCTATTTTTGGTGGAGATACCGTTGAAGAGGCAACGAAAATTTTTGAAACTATTATTTCTGGAAACGGTACAGAAGCGCAAAATAATGTCGTTTGTGCCAATGCAGGACTGGCCATTGCGACGGCAAAACAAATTTCTCATGAAGACGGTTTTGAGTATGCTAAAGAAAGCTTGATGAGTGGCAAAGCTAAAGCGTGTTTAACGAAATTAATTGCAGTGTAACATGAGTATATTAGAACGTATTATAGCCGATAAAATTAAGGAAATTGAACTTAAAAAATCAATTATTCCCATTGGTCAATTGGAACAATCTATCCTTTTTGAAAGGCCAAAAAATTCTTTAAAAAAACGATTATCCGAAAGCAAATCTGGAATTATTGCAGAGCACAAACGCCGATCGCCATCCAAAGCGGTTATCAATCAAAGTTTAAACATTCAAGACGTAGCCAAAGGCTACGAAACTGCTGGGGTCTGTGGTATGTCTGTACTAACAGACACCAAATATTTTGGCGGAAATATAGAAGACCTACTCCTTGCGCGCGGCAGCTGTCAATTGCCTCTTTTGAGAAAAGATTTTATTATAGATGCCTACCAAATTTTTGAAGCAAAAGCCTATGGCGCAGATGTGATTTTACTCATTGCAGCAGCCCTATCAAGAAAAGAAATCCTAAATCTATCCACAATGGCAAAGCAATTAAATTTAGAAATTCTTTTGGAAGTTCATAACGAAGAAGAGCTTCAAAAAGCACTCATGCCAAGTTTAGATATGATTGGTGTAAACAATAGAAACCTAAAAACTTTTGAAGTCGACCTGAAACACAGCATGGAATTGAGTTCAAAAATTCCCGAAAATTTTGCGAAAGTATCAGAAAGTGGCATCAGTTCCACAGAAGCCATTAAAACACTACAACCCTTTGGTTATCAAGGGTTTTTAATTGGTGAAAATTTTATGAAAACAAACAGTCCAGGAGAAAGCGCATCAGAATTTATAAAAAAGTTAAGCAGATGAAACTGAAAGTATGCGGTATGAAATATCGAGATAATATTTTGAAGGTAGCTGCCCTCAAACCGGACTATATGGGCTTTATTTTTTATGAAAAATCGCTACGTTTTGTGTGTGAAGACATTCCGGTGCTTCCAAATGACATCAAAAAAGTAGGCGTATTTGTCGATGCATCAATTGAAAAGATTAAAGAAATGAGAGAAAAATTTAATCTTAATGCGGTGCAGTTGCACGGTCATGAATCACCAGAATTTTGTCAGAAACTTCGCAACGAACATATTGAAATTATTAAGGTTTTTTCTGTAGAAAATGAATTTGACTTTTCAAAACTCAAAGTCTATGAGCCACATGTTAGTTATTTTCTATTTGACACCAAAGGCCCAAATCCAGGTGGAAATGGCTACTCTTTTGATTGGACTATTCTACAAAATTACAATTCAAATACGCCCTATTTTTTAAGTGGCGGAATTGGACTTGAAGATATTGAAGCCCTAAATCATTTTCAAAAAAGTGCTGCAGCACAACAATGTTATGCCATTGATGTCAATAGTAAATTTGAAATAAAACCTGCATATAAAGATAGTATTAAACTTAAAAAATTTATTGAAACACTATGAGTTATCACGTGAATAAAAAAGGATATTACGGTCAATTTGGAGGTGCATTTATTCCAGAAATGCTCTATCCAAATATTGAAGAATTACGACAAAAATATTTGAGTATAATGGCAGAGCCCGATTTCAAAACTGAATTTGAGCAACTCCTAAAAGAGTATGTGGGCCGTCCTACGCCTCTGTATTTTGCAAAGCGTTTTTCTGAAAAATATAATACAAAAATATATTTCAAGCGAGAAGATTTATGCCATACAGGAGCGCATAAAGTCAACAATACCATTGGACAAATTTTGATGGCAAAACGCCTTGGAAAAACAAGAATAATAGCAGAAACTGGTGCGGGTCAACACGGAGTAGCCACTGCAACAGTTTGTGCTTTGGCTGGGTTGGAGTGTATTGTGTACATGGGTGAAATTGATATTGCGCGTCAAGCGCCAAATGTTGCACGAATGAAAATGCTAGGCGCAGAAGTTCGTCCAGCAATGTCAGGAAGTCGAACGCTAAAAGATGCTACCAACGAAGCCATTCGGGATTGGATCAATCATCCTGAAGATACCCATTACATCATCGGAAGTGCTGTGGGGCCACACCCCTATCCCGATATGGTCGCGCGGTTTCAGTCGGTAGTTTCAGAAGAAATCAAATGGCAATTGAACGCCGCAGAAGGAACTGAAAATCCAGACTATGTTGTGGCTTGTGTTGGTGGTGGCAGCAATGCTGCTGGAGCGTATTATCATTTTTTGAATGATGAGCGTGTGGGACTTATTGCTGTAGAGGCTGCCGGAAAAGGCGTTGATACTGGCGAAAGTGCAGCAACCTCAATCCTCGGAAAAGAGGGTATTATTCATGGCAGTAAAACTCTTTTGATGCAAACTAAAGATGGTCAAATTACGGAACCTTACTCCATTTCAGCTGGGTTAGATTACCCTGGAGTTGGCCCGATGCATGCGCATTTATACACAACAAAACGCGCAGAATTTGTCCCTGTTACCGATGATGACGCAATGACCGCTGGGCTTACACTTTCTCAATTAGAAGGTATTATACCTGCCATAGAAACCGCTCATGCTTTTGCCATTTTTGAAAACAGAACCTTTAAGCCAAATGATATTGTAGTCGTATGCCTATCTGGGCGTGGCGATAAGGACCTCAATACATACATTGATTATTTTAAATTATAAACCCAATGAACAGAATTCAAACCAAATTACAAGACAACAAAAAACTCCTTTCTATCTATTTTTCTGCAGGGTATCCAGCACTTAATGACACGGTTGACATCATAAAAAGACTAGAAAATAGCGGAGTCGATATGATTGAAATTGGACTCCCTTTTAGTGATCCTTTGGCCGATGGACCCACCATACAAGAGAGTTCTACAAAAGCTCTAAAAAACGGAATGCATACCGAATTGCTTTTCGATCAACTTCAAGACATTAGAAAATCGGTTTCTATTCCTTTAATTTTAATGGGCTACTTTAATCCTATGTTACAATACGGCGTAGAGGCCTTTTGCCAAAAATGTGAAGCCGTTGGCATCGATGGATTTATTATTCCTGATCTTCCTGCAGAGGTCTATCACGACCAGTACAAGGCCATTTTTGAACGCTACGGTTTGATTAATATTTTTCTCATCACACCGCAAACTTCAGAAGCACGTATTCGTTATATAGATTCTATTTCTGATGGGTTTATTTATATGGTAAGTAGTGCTAGTACAACCGGTGCACAAAGTGGTTTTGGAAGCACTCAACAAGATTATTTTGAACGCATTGCAAATATGCACCTAAAAAACCCTCAAATTGTTGGGTTTGGTATTTCAAACCATGAGACTTTTACACAAGCAACCACCCACGCCAAGGGCGCAATTATTGGTAGTGCTTTCATTAAGCATTTGACCAACAAAGGCACCAAACACATTGATGAATTTGTTGATGGAGTTTTGGGTAAATTTTAGTAGTTTAGTGGCAACCCAAATCATTAAACTATGAAATTAAAACTGTTTATTCTTATATTAATTTGCTTTCTTTTTACTTGTAAAACCAATACCCCGTTGCGGCCATCGGTTAGTATCAATGCGTATGATGTAGTTTCTTCACCTCTTGATATACAGGTTAATTCTATGGGAATTTGGAGTGCTCATGAAGGCGAGCTTGGACGTATAGAAGTTGTTGATCAAGAGGGGAATGTTCTCACAACGGGGTTTTTGACCACCACAACAAATTGGATGAAAGAGGGCCCAATTGTATTCAAAACCCATTTAGAATTTGACCCAAAAAATGCAGAAAAAGGAGCACTGATCATTTACAATAATCCAGGCGATGGTGATGGCACTGAAGCTGGAGAAGTGCATCAATTTGAAATTCCAATACGCTTTAAGCCTTAACGTGTAAACACCAATTTGGTTTCCGTGGATAAATTAGCATCAAAAGCATAACGCTCTGCGTTGAAAGTTTTGAGGTCATCTAGAGTTTGAGCATTCGTATCTACAATATGTCGTGTCATCAATCCACGCGCTAATTTTGAAAAAATAGCAATGGTTTTATACTGTCCGTTTTTGTATTCCTTAAAATCTATATGAACCAAAGGGGCTTTCAATACTTTAGTGTCAATCGCCTTGAAATACTCTTGGCTAGCAAGGTTGACCAATAATTCATCACCTTGTAGTTCTTCGTTGAGTGCCATTGTAACTTTTTGACGCCAAAATTCATAAAGATTTTTATGCTTTCCAACAGGAAATTTTGCACCCATTTCTAGGCGGTATGGCTGAATTAAATCCATTGGTTTAAGCAAACCATAAAGTCCAGAAATAATGCGAACCGTGTGTTGCAAAACATCCAATTTTTCTTCAGGGATAGAATAGGCATCTAAGCCCTTATAAACATCACCGCTAAAAGCGTAAATGGCCTGGCGCGCATTTTCGGCAGTAAAAGGCAAAGACCACTGTTGATTGCGATTGTAATTGAGGGCACTGAGTTTTGGCGATATATGCATCAAATCGGATAGCGCTTTTGGCGATTTCTTTTTTAAAAGTGCGTTCAGGTGTTTGGCTTCTTCCAAAAAACAATTTTCAGAATTGAAACCTGTAGGCAATTCGCTGTCGTAATTTAAAGATTTGGCCGGAGATATAACAAGTTTCATAGCACGTGGTGTTTATGTTTCAAAAGTAAGAACAAAATTCAGAAGATAAAAACCTTGGAATTCAATCTTTTTGATCGTACAATCAACAAAACAAATAGCTAATGCTACTGAGCATGTTTGGCATAGTCACGCCATTTTTGAATACATTGTTCAATATCGGAGGGCAATTTACAAGAAAAAGACATGAATTGTTCTGTTTTTGGATGTATAAATCCTAGAGTTTTGGCATGTAAAGCTTGACGGGGTAAAATTTTGAAACAATTATCAACAAATTGCTTATACTTGGTAAATGTGGTGCCTTTCAGTATTTTTTCACCACCATAGCGCTCGTCATTAAACAAGGTGTGGCCTATGTGTTTCATATGCACACGAATTTGGTGTGTTCGCCCTGTTTCAAGGGTACAGCGAACAAGTGTCACATAGCCGAAACGTTCCAATACTTCAAAATGCGTCACGGCGGGTTTCCCTTTCTCGGCTTCATCATCTAGAAAAACAGTATTTTGAAGTCTATTTTTTGGATGACGACCAATATTTCCTTCTATAGTTCCTTTATCGTCTTCAATATTTCCCCACACCAATGCCACATAAGATCGCTCACTTGTTTTGGCTTTAAATTGGGCGGAAAGATGGGTCATAGCTTGTTCCGTTTTGGCTACAACAAGAAGTCCGCTTGTATCTTTATCGATACGGTGAACTAGTCCAGGACGATTGCTGCTATTGTTGGGTAGATTATCGAAATGAAAAATTAAGGCATTGATGAGTGTTCCTGAATAATTGCCATGCCCAGGATGAACCACCATTCCTGCAGCTTTGTTGACCACCAAAAGGTGATCGTCTTCAAAAACAACATCAATTGGAATATCTTCTGGAACCAATAAATTTTCGTGAGGAGGATGCTCGAAAAGAACACGAATTTGATCTTGTGGTTTCACTTTATAATTGGATTTCACCACAGCGTCATTCACAAAAATATGTCCCGATTTTGCCGCCGCTTGAATTTTATTTCGTGTCGCATTTTCCACAAAATTCATCAAATATTTATCGATGCGTAGTGGTTGCTGACCTTTATCAACTGTAAACGCAAAATGCTCATATAATTCTTCTTTACTTTCTGAATATGAGGGTGCGTATTCCATAGGATTATTTTCGAGTTCCATTACCTAAAACTAGATCGATTGTCGATGTTTTTCTGATCATATCACCTGGAGATAATTTACGCCCTCTAAATCGGAGTTCAATGACCTCATCTTTGCCTAAATCATTGACATAAATCAATTCTCCAACAGAAAATCCAAGGGCTTCTAGAGTTGGACGTGCTTGGCGTAATGTATTGCGAATAACATCTGGAATGCGTACATTTTTATAATCGGAAGGGTTTAGAATAAGATATATTTTTCGGTTTTCTTTAACTTTGGCCCCCGCCAAAGGTTCTTGTTCTATTACGGCACCTGATGGATATTTTGGATTGTAATTGGAAGAATCTTGAACTTGAGTTCTGAGGTTAAAATTTTGCAGGGTAATTTCAGCATCATCTAAAGATAAGCCCACCAAATTTGGCACTTCTACAAAAGTGGCGTGGTTGGTGTAGGATTTTAGCCACTTGAGGGCTAAAAATGCAAAAAGTATACAGGCCACAATAGCCAAAACGATTTGCCTTACTAATGATTTACTGAATAAAAATTTCAAAAAATTCATGAGTCTAATTTTAGCAAAGCTAAACATTTTTTTGAGAGAAAAGAGCGAAGTATTTTTGGAATGTTAGTATAATTGAAGTGTTTTCCAAAATGCGCTGTAAAAATTGGTGGTTTGCATAAAACACCAAATCAAAACTGTTAAAAAACAGCGTTTTTTGTGTTAATTACTGAAAATCAGTTATTTAAAAAATTAAACTAATGTCAACAAAAAAATGATATTTTTACACATCAAATACAATTCATGAAAAAAAACATTGCCATCATCATGGGTGGGTTTTCTAGCGAAGCTGCCATTTCGCTCAAAAGTGGACAGGTGGTTTTTCAGCATCTTCCAAAAGAAGTGTATGCTGCATATTGCATTCATATCTCCAAAGAAAAATGGGTATATGTTGCTCCCAACGATAAGGAGTACCCTATCCATACAAGTGATTTTTCCGTGGCTATCAATGGTGAAACTGTTCATTTCGATTGTGTTTTTAATGCCATTCATGGTGCGCCAGGCGAAGATGGATTTATACAAGCGTATTTAGAGTTGCTGGAGATACCCCACACCAGTTGTGCTATGTATCAAGCGGCATTGACATTCAACAAGCGCGATTGCCTTAATGTACTTAAGGCCTATGATATTCCTACCGCCATATCTTATCCGCTCAACAAAGGCGATAGCGTTAATGCTCAAGAAATTATTGATCGTGTGGGCTTACCTTGTTTTGTCAAGGCAAACCGTGCTGGGAGTAGTTTTGGAGTCACTAAAGTTCATAAAATCGAAGACCTTCAATCGGCAATAGACATAGCTTTTGAGCAAGACGACGAGTTGATTATTGAAGCGTTTCTGGACGGAACGGAAGTTTCTGTTGGTGTTTTACGCTACAAAGGCGAAGTGCTAGTTTTGCCTATAACAGAAATTGTTTCAGAAAATGATTTCTTTGATTATGAGGCAAAATATCTGGGGAAGTCGGAAGAAATTACTCCGGCACGAATTTCTAAAGTTCAAGAAGAAAATGTAAACCATATGGCCAAAAAAATATACGAAGTTCTCAATATGGACGGATTTTCGAGAAGTGAATTTATTTTTAAAGGCGACACGCCCTACTTTTTGGAAATGAATACCGTACCTGGACTAACAGAAGAAAGCATCCTGCCGAAACAAGCGGCTTGTGCTGGAATTAGCTTGTCTGATCTCTTTACAAATGCCATTGAAGAGGCACTGGCTAAAAATGATTAACTTTACCGTATGAAACATCCATAACTAAAAATTATTATAATAGAAAAATGATGGTATGGATGTTCCATGTGACCACAAAAAATACAATAAAGACAAACACATGAAACGTGCAATTTTTCCAGGGTCTTTTGATCCCATAACTTTAGGCCATTGCGATATCATCAATCGTGGGATTACGCTTTTTGACGAAGTGATTGTTGCTATTGGCGAAAATTCTGCCAAAAATTATATGTTTTCTTTAGAAGAGCGCAAATCCTTTATTGAAAATACATTTGAAAACCAGCCAAAAATTAAAGTCATGACCTATTCTGGTTTAACCACTGATTTTTGTAAAGATATTAAAGCTGATTTTATTTTAAGAGGCCTTCGGAATCCAGCGGATTTTGAGTTTGAAAAAGCCATCGCACATACCAACAGAAATATTGGAGATATAGAAACTGTTTTTTTGCTAACTTCTGTTGAAACTTCCTTTATATCCTCATCAATTGTACGAGAAATTATTTACTACAAAGGCGATTATAAAAAAATGGTGCCTCCTGCCGTTTTTTCAAAGCATTTATAGCGAATATTCCGAAAGACCTTTGGTGAATGCCTCAGGGTTCTCTGCCAAATGATAGCGTGGATCGTCTATAGCTTCAATAATTACATCCTTAAAAATTGGGCTGGATTTGTGTAAAAGCACTTTACAATCTTGACTTAAATGTTTAAGCTTAATGGTTTTTCCTGCACTTTTATATTTATTAACCAAATTGAAAATAGCTTCAATTGCTGAATGATCGCTTACTCTTGATTCTACAAAATCAATTTCAACGGTGTCAGGATCATTTTTGATATCAAATTTTTGATTGAATGCTGAAATACTACCAAAAAATAAAGGACCCCAAATTTCATATACCTTTGTCCCGTCTGGTTTGATGCGTTTTCGGGCGCGAATGCGTTTGGCATTTTCCCATGAAAAAACCAATGCACTGACAATTACACCAGAAACGACAGCAATCGCCAAATCGAAAAAGACAGTGACTGTCGAGACTAAAATCAAGACAACAACATCGGCCACTGGAATTTTATTGATGATTCTAAAACTCGACCAAGCAAATGTTCCAATAACCACCATAAACATGACGCCAACAAGAGCAGCAATAGGGACTTGCTCTATCAAATTAGACGCAAATAAAATAAAGGCCAAAAGCGCCAGCGCTGCAACAATACCTGACAGCCGACCTCTACCCCCGCCTTTAATATTGATAATCGATTGTCCAATCATGGCGCAACCACCCATACCTCCAAAAAATCCAGTAATTATATTGGCACTTCCTTGAGCAATACATTCCTTGTTGGAATTACCACGCGTTTCTGTAAGCTCGTCAATCAAGTTTAAGGTCATCAAAGATTCTATAAGGCCAATGGCAGCAAGAATAACAGCATAGGGACCAATAAAACGAAGCGTTTCAAAATTGAACGGAACGACTTCAAAAATAGCCCATTGGAATTGAGGAAGGCCTCCTTTGAGTCCTTCTCCTCCTCCATCTCTAATAAAACTTCCTACAGTAGCAACATCCAAATTTCCGAAAATCACAAGCACAGAAACCACAAGAATAGCAATTAAGGCTTCGGGGAGTTTTTTTGTGAGTTTTGGTAATCCAAACATGATACCCATTGTGAGTACTACAAGCCCGATCATGATCCAAAGTTCTTGGCCTTGCATCCAAACGAGGCCTTCGGCTCCAGTGGTTTTAAACATTCCTAATTGAGAAAGAAAAATGACAATGGCGAGTCCATTCACAAAACCCATCATCACGGGGTGAGGAATTAAACGTACAAATTTTCCTAATTTAAATACTCCTGCAAGAATTTGAATACACCCCATCAAAATGACTGTCAGAAACAAATAGTACAATCCTAAATTTTCTGAAGGTGCACCCATGGCGTTGCCTTGAGCAACCAAACTGACCATCACAACAGCCAAAGCACCTGTTGCACCACTAATCATGCCTGGACGACCACCAAAAATAGAGGTTATCAAGCCAATCATAAAAGCAGCATACAAGCCCACCAAGGGATCTACTCCTGCAACAAACGCAAAAGCGACAGCTTCTGGCACCAAAGCCAAAGCAACAGTTAGACCACTTAGAATATCATTTTTTGCATTTGCCGAACGCTTGCGAATAAATTCTCTCATCAACATAAAAATTAAGCGGCAAAAATAAGGTAATAAATAGGATTATGAGAACATAAGAAGATTTTCTTTGTTAAATCAGTGCTTCGATGTTAGCGTAAATATTTGTCTTGACTTTTTTAAGCTTTTTTGGCCCAATCCACTTCACCTTTGTGATGCCCTCTTTTATTTGAGGCTTTAAGTCTCCCGAATAATCAGAAAACATTTCAAACCAATACGTTTTTTTTATAAAGTATTGATTATTCCTTTTGAAGATGTGGTATGTAATTTCTAGGGGTTTGGTTATTGTCAACCCCCTTATTCCAGTCTCTTCTTCAACTTCTCGAAGTGCAGTTTGATCTATGGTTTCTTTATGCTCTGCTTTTCCCTTTGGCAAATCCCATTTGCCATTGCGAAAAATAAACAGAATTTTACCCTCTGCATTGAGCACCTTACCTCCACCCGCAACAATATTTGGAAGCAAACCCAAAAACTTTTTTAGCAACAGCTCTTGGTTCTCTCCAATCAATCTGATGGACTTGTATTTTTCTTTTTTTAAATGGTGAAGGACCTTGTTGATATCTACAGTATCAATCAAATAATTTTTAAAATCTGATTCAGATTCTACCTTAGTGGTCAATACTATTGGCTTATTACCAACAAAAATTTTTTGCATTGTTAATTAAAAACAAATTAAACTCAAGTAAATGTAGTATTTTTTAATAATTTTGAAGCATGATTTTTGATAAAAATACCGCCAAAAAAACCGCAGAAGTTTTACTTCATATAAATGCTATAAAATTAAACCCAAAAACGCCTTTCAATTGGGCATCTGGTTGGAAATCACCTATTTATTGTGATAATAGAATGGTGCTTTCATATCCAGCAATTAGAAATTATATCAAAAGTGAAATGGCAAAAAAACTGGAGGACGCCTATGGAAAACCAGATGTCATTGCTGGAGTAGCGACTGGTGCGATTGGAATTGGAGCTTTGGTTGCAGAAGAACTCGGATTGCCATTTGTGTATGTGCGCCCAGAGGCAAAAAAACACGGACGAAAAAATCAAATTGAAGGGCACCTTGAAAAAGGGCAAAATGTGGTGGTGGTTGAAGATTTAATCAGTACGGGGAAAAGCAGTTTGGCTGCGGTTGATGCCCTAAAATCGGCAGGTGCAACCGTCAAAGGAATGGTTGCCATTTTTAGCTATGGTTTCGAAGTTGCCAAAGATAATTTTGAAGAAAAAGACCTCGATTTGTACACGCTTAGCAATTACGAAAACTTGCTAGAACAAGCGCTGGACACAAATTTCATTAATGAAAACGAATTAGAAATCCTATCGCAATGGAATGCAAACCCATCGGAATGGACATAAAAAAACAAACATGAATTTAGAATCACCAAAAATAACGATCTCAAAATCAGCAGAAAACGTATTTGATTTTCTTTCTGATGTGAAAAATTTTGAAGCTTTAATGCCCGAAAACATCAGTAAATTTGAATTATTGAGTGACGATAAATTTATTTTTGCACTCAGTGGAATGCCCGAAATTGTTTTACAAAAAAAAGAGGTAGATCCTCCAAAGTCTATAACTCTTGGTGCGGCAGGTGGTAAATTAGACTTCTCCCTTCAGGCGACTATAGCATCAATAAAAGACAACGAAAGTGAAGTTCAACTTGCCTTTAGTGGAGATTTCAATCCCATGATGGCGATGATGATCAAGGGACCGATTTCAAAATTCATTGAAACCCTGGCAATCAATATTCCAAAAGCCATTTAGTACATCAATTGTATTGCCTTTAAATCAAATTCTTGGATTGATTTTTCTTCGGTTTTTACGATCAGTTTTCCTTGTTGTGAAACCCCTTTTATGATGCCTGAAAATGATACACCTTTGCGATCAACAAAAGTCGATGGTTTGTCTTTTCGAAACAGTACGTTTTCGTAAGTTGCCCAAAGTTGATCACGGCCTTCTATAGAAAAATAGTGCTTTAAGTTTTCTAAGAATTTGTGTAATAGCTCATCCAAATCATAATGAACTCCGGTGATGCTTTTTAGAGAAGACGCACGAGGTAAATCTTTAAAATTTAATTGATTGGTGTTCAATCCAATTCCAATTATAGCTTTATCAATTGTATTCTTTTTTAGGATTAATTCAATAAGAATGCCAGCAATTTTTTTGTCATGTGACAAAATGTCGTTAGGCCATTTTATAGAAAGTTTAGGAATTTGAAGGGACTTTAGTGTCGCGAAAACAGCCAAAGAAACAACGATATTAATCAAAAATTGCTGTTGAGGATTTAAATTAATTTCATTTTTTAACACACTGATTATGAGGTTTTTACCTTTTTCAGATTGCCAAGTAGTTGCCCTTTGTCCACGGCCATGTGTTTGATAACTTGCTGTTACAGTGGCAAAATCTTCTAATGCTAATTCTGCAACCAAATCATGTAAATACTGATTTGTAGAATCAATGGCATTGAGTTTGATAATTTGCATGTGTAAATTTAAAATTAAATTATAATATAATTAAGAGAATATAAAGCAATTAGACCCAAAAAAATAATAAATTTGCAACGTAATACGAATATATGACAAAACACATTTCTGACCCAGACGAACTCATCGCCCTAATTATTGATGGTATTGAGGATGTAAAAGGGCAAAACATTAGCATATTAGACTTAAGATCCATAGAGAATACGGTGTGTGACTACTTCGTAATTTGTGATGGAAATTCTAATACACAGGTCAATGCGATTGTCAATTCGATACAAAAAAAAGTCAGTAAAGCCGCACACGAAAAACCTTATCAAATAGAAGGCACCGAAAATGCAGAGTGGGTTTTGATGGATTATATCAACGTTGTTATTCATGTGTTTCAAAAACACAAAAGAGAATATTACGATATTGAAAATCTTTGGGGTGATGCAAAAATTACTGAAATAGAAACAAGTTACTAAACTATTGTATATATGTCAAAAGACAAAAATCCTAAGAATTTTAAGTTTAACGCCTATTGGGTGTACGGAATCGTTATCGGTTTGTTCTTAGTTTTCAATTTATTTTCTGGTGGGCTAGGGTCCTCAAATGGAGTAACAACTACGCCATCAAAGTTTTTTAAATTCTTAAAAGACGGCGACGTCCAAAAAGTTGAAATTGTAAACAAGCGAGAAGCTTTGGTGTATCTCAACGAAAAAGCAGCCAAAAAACAAATTCATAGCAAAACACAAACACAAAACCTCATTCCTATAGGAACTTCACCAAACTATAAGTTTGAATTTGGAGATGTGCAATTGTTTCAAAAACAATTGGAAGACACTATAGTAGAACGCGATTTGGACACAGAGCTGAACTTTAGAACAGAATCAAATGCAATTGGCGATTTGTTGCTTTCTATCATTCCTTTTGTACTCATCATTGGAATATGGATTTTCATCATGAGAAGGATGTCTGGCGGCGGCGGCCCAGGCGGCGGCGGTCAGATTTTTAATATTGGGAAATCTAAAGCAAAACTTTTTGATGAAAAGCTCGAAACAAAAACTACATTTGAAGATGTTGCAGGTTTGGAAGGCGCAAAAGAAGAGGTTCAAGAAATTGTAGATTTCCTAAAAAACCCTGAAAAATATACTGCTTTGGGAGGAAAAATACCAAAAGGTGCGCTGCTTGTAGGCCCTCCAGGAACAGGAAAAACACTACTTGCAAAAGCCGTTGCCGGAGAAGCCAAAGCACCATTTTTCTCATTATCTGGATCAGATTTTGTTGAAATGTTTGTGGGGGTTGGTGCTTCCAGAGTACGTGATTTATTCAAACAAGCCAAAGAAAAATCACCTTCTATCATTTTTATTGATGAAATTGATGCCATTGGGCGTGCCCGTGGAAAGAGTAATTTTTCGGGATCAAATGATGAACGAGAAAATACACTGAATCAACTTTTAACAGAGATGGACGGATTTGGATCCAACACTAATGTTATAGTATTAGCGGCCACCAACCGTGCCGATGTTTTGGACAAAGCATTGATGCGTGCTGGACGTTTTGACCGTCAAATTTATGTTGATTTACCAGATATTAGAGAACGAAAAGAAATTTTTGAAGTTCATCTTAAACCTTTGAAAAAAGCAAAAGATTTAGATACTGATTTTCTCTCCAAACAAACTCCTGGATTTTCTGGCGCAGACATTGCCAACGTTTGTAATGAAGCTGCGCTTATTGCCGCGCGAAACAACAAAAAAGCCGTTGAAAAACAAGATTTTCTTGATGCAGTAGATCGAATTATCGGAGGATTAGAAAAGAAAAATAAAATCATCACACCAGAAGAGAAAAAAGCAGTTGCATTTCATGAAGCTGGCCATGCCACAGTAAGTTGGATGCTAGAGCATGCTGCACCTCTTGTAAAAGTGACCATTGTTCCAAGAGGACGTTCTCTAGGTGCTGCATGGTATTTGCCCGAAGAACGCCTGATTGTTCGACCAGAGCAAATGCTTGACGAAATGTGCGCTGCACTAGGCGGTAGAGCTGCCGAAAAAGTCATCTTTGATAAAATATCAACTGGAGCTCTAAGTGATCTAGAAAAAGTAACAAAACAAGCTCGCGCTATGGTTACTGTTTATGGGTTGAGTGATAAAGTTGGAAATCTTACTTATTATGACTCCTCTGGCCAAAATGAATATGGATTTACAAAGCCGTACAGCGAACAGACCGCCGAACTTATTGATAAAGAAATTTCAGATATTATTGAAGAACAGTATCAGCGTGCCATTACTTTACTTGAGAAAAACAAAGACAAACTCATTGAGCTTGCCGAAGTTTTATTGAAAGACGAGGTTATCTTTAAAGACAATTTAGAAACCATTTTTGGGAAAAGACCTTTTGATGTCAAAAAAGAAAGCACCCAAGAAAATACCAAAGAGGAAGAGGAGTAAAAAAATCATAGTTTTTTAAACTAAAGGCATTTTAAATTTTTTATATTTGAATGAGGATAATCAACAGCCATAGTTTAAAAAATGAGTGTATTTCGAAAAATATTTGGTTCTATCTCAAAATCGGACAAAGAGCACCAAAAAAACGAGGATGAGAATAAGTTTTTACCAAAAAAAGACACTCCTATTGACGAATCTTTCACAATACATTTTAGTGAAAATGGAGGCAAGTTTCTCTACTGTGAAACTATCAATGAAGTTTATGGTTTTCTCCAACAGATAATTAAAGAAAACAACTGGGAAGACAAGTTCGCATTATTGCTAAATTCTGAGCTTAATGAAAAATTTAAAGACGTTGGGTGGAAGACAACTGAAACCATCAACGAGGGTCATTTTTTGTTTACCACTTGTGAGTATTTAATTGCAAATGACGGCTCTATTTTGATCTCCTCAAATCAGATTGCAGAAAAAAAACTAAATGAATTGCCCAAAAACTTTATTGTGTTTGCCACCACAAGTCAAATAGTCCAAACCATTGGCGAGGGACTTCATGGCATAAAAGCAAAAAACAAAAAAAATATTCCTACAAATATCACAACAATCAAACATTTTAAAGCGACTGAAGACGATAACTTTTTGAGCTATGGAAGTAGCTCCAAAAATTTGTATCTCTTAATGTTGGAAGATTTATAACACTATTTTGAAGGAACTTTTTACAAGAATTATATTCGGAGCATTATTTGTTGCTATTTTGGTGTTTTCTGCGCATTATCAATATGCACTAACAACCTTACTTTTCGTGTTTGGTTTCATATGCCTGTATGAATTCAACAAATTGATTGAACAACGCAACTTTTTATCCTATGTTATTTTTTCAATCTTATTTGGAATTTTTGCCTTTTGGGATACTTTCAGTCCTACGATTAATAGTTTGGACGAAGCCACACAAATACTTCTGACCGTAGCTATTTTTGTTTTACTTTTTTTAATTCGCGATTTGTTCTCTAGTAAAAGTTTACCAAAGCTACTTACCAATCGATATATTAATACCACTTTTTACATAAGCACAGGGATTCTATTTTTATTGTTTATCGCCAATAATTTTGGGCAATATAGTCCAGAAAATATTGTTGGTGTTTTTGCGCTTATATGGATTAATGACAGTTTTGCCTACATTGTGGGAAAAAACTTTGGTAAACAAAAATTATTTGAAAGTGTTTCACCCAAAAAAACAGTAGAAGGATTTCTTGGCGGCATGTTTTTTTGCGCCATTGGAAGCTACTTTATTTCTGAGTTTACAAGTATTTTTCTGTTTTCAAACTGGTTGATTTTGAGTGTTATTGTGAGCGTTTTTGGGACTTTGGGCGATCTCATTGAATCCAAATACAAACGTCAAGCTGGAGTAAAAGACAGCGGCAATCTAATTCCAGGACATGGTGGTCTTTTAGACCGGTTAGACAGCGCATTATTTGTAGCACCATTTATTTATTTATTTTTAAGATTATTATATTATGTTTCATAAAGAAGGCCAAAAAATTATCCTAATTACACTGCTCATTGTGGGTAGTTTATTTTTATTTATTGATGCTTTAGAAATCCCTTGGTTGGTAAAAACATTGCAAATTACTCTTTTGGTTTTTTTAATCTTAATCTTACAATTTTTTAGAAACCCGAAAAGGAATACAAAACAAAACGATGCCCACGTGATTTCGCCTGTAGATGGAAAGGTCGTGGTTATTGAAGAAGTCGAAGAAACAGAATATTTTAAAGATAAGCGACTTCAAGTTAGTGTTTTTATGTCTCCAATAAACGTACATGTTACGCGCTACCCTGTGGGAGGAAAAGTACTTTTTAGCAAATACCACCCTGGCAAATATTTGGTAGCATGGCATCCAAAATCTAGTGAAGAAAACGAACGTACAACTGTTGTGGTTGAAAATGTAAAATTTGGAAAAATACTCTACCGTCAAATTGCAGGGGCATTGGCACGTAGAATTGTCAATTACGCGCAAAAAGAACAACATGTCGTTCAAGGTAGTGATGCAGGATTCATAAAATTTGGTTCGAGAGTAGATTTATTTTTACCTTTGAACACCAAACTTAAAGTAAAGCTTAACCAAAAAGTAAAAGGCGGTGAGAGTATCATTGCAGAACTTTAAGATGATAAATGACGATTTAGATAAAGAATTTCGTGCTGCTGTTGAAAGCATCAACAAGCACGAAGAGCCATTTCCTGCAGACACACTCTTAAAATTGTACGCTTTTTACAAAAAAGCAACAAACGATTATTCTAGGCCTAAAAGTAGTAAAGCCATCATTAATGCTTTTAAAACAAATGCACTTTTTCAAGTGGAAGACATAACACAGGATGAAGCCAAGAGGCGATATATCGCATTGGCCAAAGACTATCTGATTTACAGAAAATAAAGCTATTTTAAGTTTTTCAAGCTTGCTTCTATAGTTTCAATTTTAGCCAAAGCATCGGCCTCTTTTCTCTTTTCACTGGCCACAACTTGCTCTGGTGCGTTTGAAACAAAGCGTTCGTTAGAAAGTTTTTTTCGTACAGAATTTAAAAACCCTTTTGTATATTTCAATTCTTCTTCAAGTTTAGACACCTCTGCGTCTAAATCGATAGCAATATCGGCAACCATGAAATACTCATTGGATTTTACGCGAAATGAAAACGCTTTATCAACACTAGACGTCGTGTATTTGATTAAAGAAATATTACCAAGTTTTGAAATTAAATCATCAAAATTCTGAGCGCTTGAAGCATTATTTATCACATGAAGTTCTACAGCAGTTTTGAAAGGAATTTGTTTTTGTTTGCGTAAATTTCTTATTCCTGAAATGACTTCAGAAGCAAATTCAAAGTTTTCCAACAGCGAAGAATTGATAGGTTTTGCAGCAGGCCAGCTAGAAACAATAAGCGCCTCCTTTGGGGTGCGTGGCTTTAAGAAATGCCAAATTTCTTCTGTCAAAAAGGGCATAAATGGGTGTAATATTTTTAAATTTTCCTCTAATATATCGACCACCGCAGTATACGTTTTTTGGTCAATTGGTGCACCATACGTTGGTTTGATCATTTCTAAAAGCCAAGAACAAAAATCATCCCAAATCAATTTATAAATAGACATCAAAGCATCGCTCAAACGGTATTTTTCAAAGTGATCCTCGATTTCGGTAAGTACTTTTTGAAATTTTGAAGCATACCACTCTAATGCAATTTTAGCATATTTTGGCTGCTCAATTTCGACCACTTCCCATCCTTGAATAAGGCGAAAAGCATTCCAGATTTTATTGCCAAATCCTTTTCCTTGCTGACAAAGTGCTTCATCAAATAAAAGATCATTTCCAGCTGCTGAACTCAATAAAAGTCCAACACGTACGCCATCGGCACCAAAGCGATCTATCAGCTGTAATGCATCTGGAGAATTACCTAAAGATTTACTCATTTTTCGGCGTTGCTTATCACGCACCAAGCCTGTCAAATAGACATTTTCGAATGGCTTTTCGTCCTTAAATTCAAATCCAGCCACAATCATTCTTGCCACCCAAAAGAATAAAATATCTGGCCCTGTAACCAAATCATTCGTTGGATAGTAATAATTTATGTCTTCATTTTCAGGATTTCTAATACCATCAAAAACTGATATTGGCCACAACCATGACGAAAACCATGTGTCTAAAACATCAGAATCTTGTCGCAAATCATCAATCTGTAACGTTAAATTTTGCGATTTTTCACGCGCCAATTTGAGGGCTTCTTCTTTTGTTTTTGCAACGACAAAGTCACTCTCACCATCTCCAAAATAATAGGCAGGAATTTGCTGTCCCCAAAACAATTGTCTAGAAATGTTCCAGTCGCGTATGTTTTCCATCCAATGGCGGTAGGTATTGTCGAATTTCTTTGGAAATAATTTTACGGTATCGTTTTTCAAAACAGCATCTATAGCTGGTTTTGCCAAATCTTCCATTTTCAAAAACCACTGATCTGAAAGACGAGGTTCGATAACAACTTTGGTACGCTCCGAGGTGCCTACTTTGTGCGTGTGTTGTTCTGTTTTTATCAAAAATCCTTTGGCTTCCAGCTCTTTAGAAATTTCTTTGCGAACCACAAAACGGTCTTTGCCTTCGTAGTGTAAACCGTAACTGTTGAGTGTGGCATCTGCATTAAAAATATCTATAATTTCTAATTGGTGTTTGTCGCCTAACACCTTGTCATTTTCATCATGAGCAGGAGTAACTTTCAAACATCCTGTTCCAAATTCAACATCGACATATTCGTCCTCGATAATTGGAATCACTCTATTACACAAAGGAACAATTGCTTTTTTCCCTTTTAAATGCGAAAAACGCTCATCGTTTGGATGGATGCAAATCGCCGAATCACCCAAAATAGTTTCTGGTCTTGTGGTAGCAATAGTCAAGCGCTCATCACTATTTTCTACGGCATATTCTATGTAGTAAAGATGTCCTTGACGTTCTTCATATATAACTTCTTCATCAGAAAGGGTTGTTTGTGCTTTAGGATCCCAATTTACCATACGATATCCTCTGTAAATTAGGCCTTTATTGAATAAATCTACAAAAACAGAAATGACCGACTCACTCATGTCATCATCGAGTGTGAATTTTGTACGATCCCAGTCGCATGAACAACCTAGTTTTTGGAGCTGTTTGAGAATCACACCCCCATATTCGTTGGTCCAGTCCCAGGCATGAGCCATAAATTCATCTCTAGACAAGTCATTTTTATCGATGCCTTGCTCTTTGAGTTTTGCAACAACCTTGGCCTCTGTCGCTATCGAAGCATGATCTGTTCCAGGCACCCAACACGCATTTTTACCTTGCAGACGTGCACGTCTGATTAAAACATCTTGAATGGTATTATTTAGCATATGCCCCATATGCAATACTCCAGTGACATTTGGTGGTGGAATAACAATGGTATAAGGCGTTCTTTCATCTGGTTTTGACTGAAAATATTGGTGTTTCATCCAGTAGTCATACCACTTTTGTTCTACCTGTGTTGCATCATATTTTGATGGGATACTCATATTTTTGGAACGGTTTTTGTCTTAAAGTGTACAAAAGTACTCATATTTTGGGTTCTTTAAAATTAAATAAACTAGAATTATAGGAGTACAATTTTTGATTTTATAAAAAAGTCTATACATTTACAATTCAACTAAAATACCGCTACCATGAAAAAAATATGCACATTATTACTACTTAGCGTTTTTGCATTGCACACATTTGCTCAAGAGAAAACCGCAAAAATTGAATTTGAATCCAAAGTGATTGATTACGGAACAATTGAAAAAGGCGCCGATGGCGTTCGTGTTTTTAAGTTTACCAATACCGGAGATGCGCCATTGATTGTCTCTAAAGTAAAATCTAGTTGTGGCTGTACAGTTCCAAAAAAACCGGAAGGGCCTATTTTGCCAGGTGAATCTGGTGAAATTCAAGTTAAATACGACACCAATAGAGTCAATCCAATACGAAAAACCATTACAGTAACTTCAAATGCAGACACCCCTACGGTTGCTCTAAAAATTAAAGGAACTGTTATTGACTCCAACAAATCAACTAGTGTGATGAACTCCACTAAAAAAAGTGTTGTTGAACAGTAAAATATTGATTTATCCCCATAAAAAAGCATCTTTTTTGAAGATGCTTTTTTTATACCATACTGTCATATTTATAAAATTTATGCAATTAAGTTAGTTTACATTTTATTTTCACTGAAGTTTAAAATAAATTTGTAATATAAACCGCAACAGCATTTATTATGCCAAAAATTTCAAATAAAGGGAAGACTATGCCAGCTTCGCCCATTCGTAAGTTAGTTCCTTATGCAGAATTGGCCAAGTCAGAGGGAGCACATGTGTATCATTTAAATATTGGCCAACCCGATATTGTTACGCCAAAAGTTGCTTTAGAAGCGGTGAAAAATAACAATCTAAATGTATTGGCATACAGTCGTTCTGAAGGTTCTGAAACCTACCGACAAAAATTAGCAGATTATTATAAACAACACAATATTGAAGTGGAAGCCGATGATATTATTGTCACTACCGGAGGGAGTGAAGCCCTGCTATTTACGTTTGGAAGTATTATGGATCCAGAAGATGAAATTATCATACCGGAACCCTTTTATGCCAACTACAATGGTTTTTCGGCTGCGCAGGGTGTCAATGTTATTCCTGTCGTTTCTGAAATTGATTCAAATTTTGCACTACCACCAATTGAGACTTTTGAAGCGCTAATTACAGAAAAAACAAAAGCAATTCTTATTTGTAATCCAGGAAATCCAACAGGCTATTTGTATAGCAAAGACGAGATTTTACAACTTACAGCATTAGTTCAAAAACACGATTTGTTTTTGATCGCCGACGAAGTTTACAGAGAATTTACATACGATGGCCACAAACACCACTCCATCATGGCCATTGAAGGCTTGGAGGATCATGCAATAATGATAGATTCTGTTTCTAAAAGATACAGCATGTGCGGGGCACGGATTGGCTGTATGGTTACAAAAAATAAAAGTGTTCGTGATACCGCACTAAAATTTGCTCAAGCTCGACTTTCTCCTCCTACATATGCACAAATTGCTAGCGAAGCAGCTTTAGATACTCCAGACTCGTATTTTGAAAATGTTATCGACGAATATGTAGAACGTAGGAATATTTTGATTCAAGAGCTTCAAAAAATAGAGGGTGTTAAAGTAGCAACACCAAAAGGCGCTTTCTATTGTATTGTAGAGTTGCCTATATCCAATGCCGATGCTTTTGCACAATGGCTATTGGAAAAATTTCGAGTTGACAATTCTACTATTATGGTTGCACCAGCAGCAGGGTTTTATGCTACAAAAGGGCTGGGTGAAAATCAAGTCCGTATAGCTTATGTCCTAAAAAAAGAAGATTTAATTGCTTCTGTTAATATCCTAAAAAAAGGATTGGAAGACTATAAAAAATTAGGATGATTCAACACAATAGCTCTTTAAAACCCTACACTACTTTTGGCATAGACGTCAAGGCAGAAACTTTTGTTTCTGTAAAAACTTTAGAAAGTTTGATAGCTGTTTTGAAAACAAACTCATCCCAACTATTAGTTGTTGGCGGGGGTAGTAATATGCTTTTAACCAAAGATATAGAAGGGCTAGTTGTTCATATTGATTTGAAAGGAATAGAAATATGTGAAAAAAACAAAAATACAACCAAAGTGAAAGTTGCTGCTGGCGAAAACTGGCATGATTTTGTAGTCTGGTCGTTGCAACACAATTTGGGTGGATTAGAAAATCTGTCGCTAATCCCGGGAAATGTAGGGACTGCTCCCATTCAAAATATTGGTGCCTACGGCGTAGAACTTAAAGATACTTTTGTGGAGTGCGAAGCCCTAAATTTACAATCATTGGACATCGAAACTTTTTCAAAAGCAGACTGTAAATTTGATTATCGAAATTCTATTTTTAAATCTGAGGTCAAAGGACAATATATCATTATTTCAGTGACGTTTGAACTCACTCATTCAGAACACAAGCTCAAAACTAGCTATGGTGCCATTAGCGAAGAGTTAAAAAAAATGAATGTAAAAAGTCCAACAATTAAAGATGTTTCAAAAGCAGTGATTGCCATACGCCAATCCAAACTTCCTGATCCAAAACACCTTGGAAACAGTGGCAGTTTTTTTAAGAATCCTGTAGTCTCACGATCAAAATTTGAAGCGCTACAATCACAATTTCCCAATATGCCGCACTACTCCGTTTCTGAAAATGAAATAAAAATACCAGCCGGTTGGCTCATTGAAACCGCAGGGTTTAAAGGCAAAAGGTTTGGAAACTATGGTGTTCACAAAAATCAAGCTTTAGTCCTTGTCAATTATGGAGGCGCTACAGGCAAAGATATTCTTCAGCTTTCACAAACCATTCAAAAAGCTATAAGCGCTATTTTTGAAATCTCTTTGGAAGCAGAAGTTAATATTTTGTAATTATTCCCTACTCTACTCACAACATTTTTTACTCGCTTTACAAACGAGTCCTGCTACAATGGCTCCAGCAATTGGCGCTAACCAAAACAACCACAATTGTGCTGGATAGTCGCCGCCAGCAAAAAGGGCTTGACTGGTAGATCGGGCAGGATTCACTGATGTATTTGAAATAGGAATACTAATCAAATGGATCAATGTAAGGCCCAAACCTATAGCTATTGGAGCAAACTTTTTGTTTGCTTGTTTGCTTGTGCTACCCAAGATGATAATTAGAAAAAATGCTGTTAAAATAAATTCAGCAATCAAAACTGAAGTCATAGAATACCCATCTGGTGATAATGCACCATAACCATTAGAGGCAAACCCACCAACAGTTTCAAAACCTGCTTTACCGCAAAGAATTAAAAATAAAGTACCAGCAGCCATAATTGCTCCAAGTACTTGTGCTAAAATATAGCCCAATAGGTTTTTGCCCTCAAAGCGGCCAGCCACCCAAAGACCAAAAGAAACTGCAGGGTTAAAATGAGCTCCCGAAATATGCCCAACAGCATAGGCCATTGTCAATACGCTAAGTCCGAAAGCAAGTGCAACTCCTATAAATCCAATGCCGAGTTCGGGGTATGCGGCAGCAAAAACAGCACTTCCACAACCTCCAAAAACAAGCCAAAATGTTCCAAAAAATTCTGCAAAAAGTTTTTTCATGATATGTATGTTTTATTATTCCTATAGGTTTAGACACATACTTTTCAAAAAAGTCACATTTATTATACTTCTTTTTAATTTTTTTTTAGTTGTATCTTTGTACAAATCTTTTTTTTATGAAACTACTTTTGATTACACTCGCATTGTTGGGACTAGGAATTGCAGGGATTTCACTTAAAATTTGGGCCAAAAAGGATGGAGAATTTAGTGGGACTTGCGCAAGTCAAAACCCAATGTTGAATTCAGAAGGTGAAGCCTGTGGCTTTTGTGGAAAAACCCCAGACCAGTTTGGGGATTGTGACAATAACGAAAAATAACACCCCAAAAACATGTTCTTAACCGTTTTATTATATGTCTTTATAGCGGTAATTTTTATAGAAATTATTTTCTTCTGCACTGCCGCCTTGAGCTTCAGAACTGTTTCAAACCAACCCGAAACTTCTAACGCTGCTGTTTCTCTTGTTTTGTATTCAAAAAATCAAGCAAAGCATATAAAAACTCAGCTCCCTAAATTTTTTAAACAAAACCATCAAAATTTTGAAATTGTTCTCATCAATCATGCATCGACAGATGAGTCGTTGGAGGTCATGAAAAAATTTCAAAACAAATACACTGCTCTAAAAATAATTGACGTCAAAAATAATGAAGCTTTCTGGGCTAGCAAAAAATACGCACTGACTCTAGGAATTAAAGCTGCAGCTCACAACCAATTGGTACTGAGCTCCATAGATTTTGAACCTCAATCCACATCTTGGCTTCAGTATATGGCGGCAGACGCTATTAAAAAGCAAATGGTTTTTGGATATGTCAAACACCTTAATCACAATTATTTTTGTCGGTTCTTTGATTTTTTTCGTACCATAAAAATTTATACCCTAGGCAAAAAAGGTCTGTACTATAGTGGTGCCTCTGCAAATGTCAGTTATACCAAAGAACTCTTTTTTAGTTCAAATGGATTTGTAAAACATATGGAACTTCCTTTTGGAGAAACCACATTATTTGCAAATGAAGTCGCCAAAAGATCAAACACGGCATTTTCTTTACACAAAGACAAATTTATCACTTCAGTAAAAGCGCCAAGTTTTGAAAAATGGTTCCGAGAGCATGCCAAAATTAATTTAATTCTACGCTATTGTAAAAGCACAGCTCAAATCTCTAATGTACTATTATATTTGTGTCATTTTTTATTTTATGCTTTAGCCACTACATTACTGGTTTTTGGTGCTATAAATCAAAAAACACTTCTCATTTCATTAATCGGACTACGCTTTAGCGTTCAGTATATTTGTTATGGTTTCATTGCCAAAAAACTGAATGAATTAAAACTCATAATTGTACTGCCCATATTTGAAGTTTTTCAGCTTATTTTACAATTTATTATATTTATATCAAGTTTAATATCAAAACGACTGTATTGGAACTGAGTGAAGCAATCATAAAAGCAAAGGAAAACAACCAGATGGCTTTCAATTTTTTATTGGAAACGTTTTGGAATGATGTCTTTGGATTTATGATCAAACGCACTCAAAATGAAAATGACGCAGAGGATATAACGATTGAAACTTTTTTTAAAGCTTTTGATAAAATCAATTCTTTTGATCAAAAATTCAAGTTCAAAACGTGGCTGATTACCATTGCAAAAAATACGCATTTGGACCGTTTACGAAAGCAAAAAAATGCACTCACAAATCAAACTACAGAAGAAGACGAAAACCGAGTCTATTGGATTCAAGATGATGCACCATCTGCTGAGGACAAACTCATTACAGAACAAAATTTGGCAGAACTTTTGAAGGATATAAAAAAATTAAAACCTCATCACCAAGAAATCATCCAATTGCGGTATTTTCAAGAGCACTCATACCAAGAAATATCAAAAATAATAGATGTTCCGATAAATAATGTCAAGGTAAAATTACTTCGTGCCAAAAAACTGCTGGCCTGTATTATTCGTTCCAAAACATGATAAAATTTTTACAAAAACTAGGCCCTGGCCTTTTGTTTGCTGGTGCCGCCATTGGGGTGTCTCATTTGGTACAATCGACAAAAGCCGGCGCCAATTTTGGTTTTGGATTACTGTGGGCGCTTTTGATGATCAATATCGTCAAATACCCCTTTTTTCAGTATGGCCCAAGATATGCTGCTGCAACTGGAGAAAGCCTTCTTGAAGGGTACAAAAAACTAGGAAAAAATGTTCTTAGGGCCTATGCCCTACTCACGTTTGCAACCATGTTTACTATTCAAACAGCGGTAACAATTGTCACCGCTGGTATTGCTTCATCGCTATTTGGTGTACCTCTTAGTATGGAAATTTGGACGATCGTTATTTTATGCCTTTGTTTTGGGCTGCTTTTGATTGGAAAATATGCTTTGTTGGACAACATGATGAAAGTCATTATTGTGATTTTGAGTATCAGTACACTTTTTGCAGTGGTTACCGCATATTTCAATTCGGGAACAGTTTCAGATTGGACTCAAATACTTCCAAAAAATAATACAGAAATCATTTTTCTTATTGCTTTTATGGGCTGGATGCCAGCGCCACTTGATGTTTCTATTTGGCACTCGCTTTGGGCCATTCAAAAGAAAAAAGAGCTCAAAGAATTTAGACCAAAAACAGCACTATTAGATTTTAATATTGGCTATTTAGGAACCATCATTTTGGGAATTGGTTTTTTGATGCTTGGCGGGCTTGTGATGTATGGTAGCGGAAAGACATTTAGCAACAATGGAGGAGAATTTTCTATTCAACTTATTGAAATGTATACTAAAAATCTTGGAGATTGGACCTATATCATAATTGGTGTTGCTGCACTTACAACAATGTTTAGCACCACACTGACTACCTTAGATGCTTCGCCCAGAGCTATGAATAAAACTATGGAATTGATTTTAGAAAAACCATTAAAACATGGCTATACCTCGTGGCTAATTTTACTTATAATTGGTACAATTTTGATTTTCTTTTTCTTTTTATCCGAAATGGGAACTTTGATTAAAATTGCCACTATACTGTCATTTCTAACAGCACCTTTTTATGCTATTATGAATTATCTTCTTATCTCTAGCAAGCACACTCCAAAATCTTGGCAACCGTCAAAAATTATGCATGCCATTAGTAGTATTGGAATTTTATTTTTAATAGGATTTAGCATATGGTATCTCAGTATTTTATAATTTTTTTGTAGAATACTTTGTATCTTTGTCAATCAAATCAACAACATGTCAACAGATACACTTACAAAACCTAAAGAACGTCAGGGAAAACCAAAATGGTTACGTGTAAAATTGCCTACAGGTAAAAAATACACAGAACTTCGAGGGCTTGTTGATAAATACAAACTCAACACCATTTGTACTTCTGGTAGTTGTCCTAATATGGGCGAATGCTGGGGAGAAGGAACTGCAACTTTTATGATTCTTGGTAATATTTGCACACGCTCTTGCGGATTTTGTGGCGTAAAAACTGGCCGCCCGGAATCTGTAGATTGGGACGAGCCCGAAAAAGTAGCGCGATCCATAAAAATTATGGGGATTAAACATGCTGTATTGACAAGTGTAGATCGTGATGATTTGAAAGATATGGGAAGCATCATGTGGGCAGAAACCGTACAAGCGGTTCGCCGTATGAATCCCAACACAACATTAGAAACTCTGATTCCAGATTTTCAAGGTATTGAAAAGCATATTGACCGAATTATTGACGTCGCACCAGAAGTTGTTTCTCACAATATGGAAACTGTTCGTCGCCTGACAAGGGCAGTACGTATTCAAGCCAAATACGATCAAAGTTTAGAGGTCTTAAATTATTTGAAAAAGCAAGGGCAACGCCGCACCAAAACAGGAATTATGCTTGGCCTTGGCGAAACTCGAGAAGAGGTCATAGAAACACTTCACGACCTAAAAAAAGTAAATGTCGATGTGGTTACTATTGGTCAATATCTTCAACCCAGCAAAAAACATCTTCCTGTAAAAGAATTTATCACTCCAGATCAGTTCAAGGAATACGAAGAAATTGGGTTGGATTTAGGATTCCGTCATGTAGAAAGTAGTGCGCTTGTAAGGTCTTCATACAAAGCACAAAAACACATCAACTAAATGATTCGGGTAGGCATCAACGGATTTGGACGTATCGGGAGACGCGTCTTTCGTTTGCTCCTCGAGCAAAATGATATTCAAGTGGTGGCTATCAATGATTTAGCAGATGCCAAAACGTTGGCCCATTTGCTCAAATATGATAGTGTTCATGGACAACTTAAGGCAAAGGTTTCAGATGACGAAGAACATATTATCATCAATAATCTATCCTTTGCACTTTCAAACAAAAATCATCCAAAATCTATTGATTGGGCAAAACACAACGTTGATATTGTTGTTGAAGCTACAGGTAAATTCAAAACAAAAAAAGATTTAAAACATCATATTGAAAACGGTGCAAAAAAAGTGATTTTGAGTGTTCCACCAACAGATACTGACATCAAAACTATAGTACTGGGTGTAAACGAACACAAGATCACCAATGAAGATTATATAATTTCTAATGCCTCTTGCACAACCAATAATGCCGCCCCTATGTTGGCAATTATAAATGATTTGTGTGGGATAGATCAAGCTTATATTACAACAGTACATTCATATACTACGGATCAAAGTTTACATGATCAGCCCCATAAAGATTTGAGACGTGCACGTGCCGCAGGACAATCCATTGTTCCGACCACAACAGGTGCTGCAAAAGCACTGACGAAAATTTTTCCTGAACTTGCACAAACTATAGGAGGTTGTGGTATTCGTGTTCCTGTGATAAACGGTTCACTCACAGATATCACTTTTAATGTCAAAAAAGAAACTTCCGTTGAAGACATCAATCAAGCATTTAGAACGGCAGCGCACACGAAATTCAAGGGGATTTTAGAATATACGGAAGACCCAATCGTTTCCATTGATGTCATAGGCAACCCACACTCTTGCATTTTTGATGCTCAAATGACTTCTGTTTTGGGGAAAATGGTCAAAATTATTGGATGGTATGACAATGAAACGGGCTATTCTTCTAGAATAATTGATTTAATCAGAACACTAAACTGATTAAAAAATTTCAACAAAACGCTTTATTGTTTTTTCTATCGCGCTCGTATCATCAATTTGAGTAGTAATTGGCAAATAGTACAACGCTTTATGGTCTAGGGCTTGTAATCGAGAGAAATCTTTTTCTGTAGTAAGTACAACAGACTTGGAATTGATATGCGATAATTCTTTTTCTGAAAACTCGTGATGATCACTAAATTCTAGGTGTTCAAAATTTAGACCTAAGCGCTCCAAATGAACCAGCAAAGGTTTGGGGTTTGCAATTCCTGTAACCAATGTAAATTTTTGATGTTTTAATTCTTTCAATAAAATTGATGTCGTTTTGGACACAATTTCATCAGCATAAACAATGGAACTGAAAAATAATTTTTGATGGGGATGGAGTGCCAAGCGCTGTCCAATGGTTTCTTTTTCTATTGTCGTTAACTTTTTTGGAGATTTGGTAACAATAACCACTTGAGCACGTTTGACGCCAGAACGTGGTTCCCGAAGGTTTCCTGCGGGTAAAACAACATCATCACAAAATAAATTATCATAGGCCGTTAATACAATTGAAAGTCCTGCTCTTACTTTTCGATGCTGAAAAGCATCATCAAGTAAAATAACCTCTGGTGTAGGATCAAGATTTTGAAGTTGTTCGATACCACGCTGACGGCTGGCATCAACCGCTACTGTTATATTTGGAAATTTTTGTACAATTTGGAAAGGCTCATCGCCCAGTATTTTTGCAGTTGACTCCTGATCTGCCAATACAAAGCCTTTGGATTGCCGGCCATAACCTCGACTTAAAACAGCTACTTTGTAATCTTTTTGAAGCATTTGAATCAAAACTTCAATCATCGGGGTTTTTCCAGTTCCGCCTACAGATAAATTTCCTACACAAATAATGGGTATGGTATATGATTTTGATTTAAAAATTCCCAAATCATAACATGTATTACGAAGAAAAACAACAACATAATAAAGTGCATTAAAAGGAAATAATATTTTTCTTAAAAGCTTCATCACAACGAAAGTAATTATTTTATCTTTGAAGTTAAACAAAATCTTATGATAGTTCAAGACATCATCAAGCAACTTGAAGAACTTGCACCCTTGGTCTATGCCGAAGAATTTGATAATGTTGGCCTTTTGGTAGGCGATAAAAACGCTAAAGTTTCAGGTGTATTAGTTACATTGGACACCCTTCCAGAAGTTGTAGACGAAGCCATTGCGAAGAATTGTAATTTAATTGTCAGTTTTCATCCCATCATTTTCAAAGGTTTAAAATCCATTACAGGGGACAGCTATGTAGAGCGTGTGGTTCAAAAAGCCATCAAAAATGATATTGCTATTTTCGCCATTCATACTGCCCTAGATAATGCTTTTGAAGGCGTCAATTCGGAACTCTGCGACAGACTAGGATTACAAAATAAATCCATTTTAATTCCTCAAACAGGAACCATTAAAAAATTAACCACTTTTGTTCCAAAACAAGATGCCAAAGCGGTACGCACTGCGCTTTTTGAAGCTGGTGGTGGTGCTATTGGTAATTATGAAAACTGTAGTTTTAGCAGTGAAGGTATTGGAACATTTAAAGGAAACGAGGCGTCCCAGCCTGTTGTTGGAAAACCTCACGAATTCAAGCAGTTAGGAGAAATAAAAATAGAAATCGTTTTTGCTAAGCATTTAGAATCTAACATCCTAAAAACATTATTCAAAACACATCCATACGAAGAGGTCGCCTATGAAATTTCGACTTTAGAAAACAAAAACCAACACATCGGTATGGGAATGGTAGGACGTTTAGAAACTCCACTGAATGAGGATGCTTTTTTGGCACACGTAAAAGAGAAAATGAAGTGTAAAGTCATTAGACATTCGAAACTTTTGAATAAAGACATCAAAAAGGTTGCTGTTTTGGGTGGATCTGGAAGTTTTGCTATTGCTGCAGCCAAAGCCGTTGGCGCAGATGCTTTTGTCACTTCTGACCTGAAATATCACGATTTTTTTGCTGCTGAAAATGAAATTTTAGTGATGGATATTGGGCATTATGAAAGCGAACACTACACAAAAAACCTTTTGGTGGCCTATCTTACGAAAAAAATTCCTAATTTTGCAGTCCTTTTATCAAAGATCAATACAAACCCGGTAAAGTATAAATAAACATGGCTAAGAAGAAAGAGCTAACTGTTGAGGAACGATTAAGAGCACTGTATGACTTACAACTCATAGATTCTAGAGTGGACGAGATTCGTAATGTTCGAGGGGAACTTCCTCTTGAAGTACGTGATTTGGAAGATGAAGTTGAAGGATTCAAACTCCGCCTTCAAAAACTAGAAGATAGTCTAACAGACATCGACAACCAGATTAAGGCAAAGAAAAATCTTATGGAGGAGGCTAAAGTTTTAATCAAAAAATACAACGAGCAACAAAAGAACGTTCGTAACAATAGAGAATTTAATTCTTTGGCAAAAGAAGTTGAGTTTCAAGAACTAGAAATTCAATTGGCCGAAAAGCACATCAAAGAATTTAAGGCACAAATTGAGCAAAAAAAGGAAGTGATTGAAGGTACAAAAGAGCGTTTACAAGAGCGTGAAGAACACCTAAAGCACAAAAAAGGCGATTTGGATGCTATTCTTGCAGAAACTGAAAAAGAAGAAAAAGTACTTCTAGAGAAATCAGAACAATACAAGACAAAAATTGAAGATCGTTTGGCAAAAGCTTATACAAAAATCCGTACGAATGTCAAAAACGGATTGGCTGTTGTACCTATTGAAAGAGGGGCTTCTGGAGGATCGTATTTTACCATTCCACCGCAAGTGCAAATGGAAATTGCTTCTCGTAAAAAAATCATTACAGACGAGCACAGTGGACGTATTTTAGTAGATGCAGAATTGGCCGAAGAGCAAAAAGCAAAAATGGAAAAGTTATTTTCTACTATGTAATAAATAACCCTACACATACCAAAAACCCGCACTAATAGTGCGGGTTTTTTTATGCCTTAATTTCTACCACATAAAAAAATATTTATATTTCAAGAGAATAAGACCCAAATCTATTCTTCTAAAACATTAATGACGTAAATCATACCCCCGCTGGCGCAAGCGTCCACGCATGTGTCTATACCAGTACAAGCAAAGATGCTCGCACTAGCGACGGGGATTCAACGAAGTTAATCCTTTCGCGTTCCAAAATAAAAACCAATCGATAGGAATCGTGCGGTAGCGAGGGTTAAGATTTATAAGCTTCAATACTTTTAACCAAAATTTCACAAAATACCATTGGTGGATGCTTAATTTTACCCTAAAAAATAGGCACCATGAAAAACATCTTTATACTCCTTCCCCTACTATTTTGCACTTTAGGAAGTTGTCAAAACAAAACAACACGAAATTCCAAACAGCAAACGGTTATCAACGCTACGCCCATTGAAGTTCCACTAAAAAACGGCATCGCAAAGGCCTATTTTGCCAGTGGTTGTTTTTGGTGTGTTGAGGCCATTTACGAAAGTGTACACGGCGTTCAAGAAGCTATTAGTGGGTATGCTGGTGGCTTTACGGACAACCCCACCTACGAACTCAGTAATACTGGCCGTACTGGTCACGCCGAAGCAGTGGAAGTCCTCTACGATCCTGAAGTGGTGTCTTTTTCTACTTTAGTCGATGTGTATTTTGGGTCTCAAAATGTATCGCAAGTCAATGGCCAAGGACCCGACAGAGGTTCGCAGTACCGTTCTATTCTATTTTATCAGAATGAAAACCAAAAAGCTATCATCCTAAAGAAAAAAGAAGAAATTGCAAAAGCAGAAAATACAACTGTAGCTGCAGAAGTGTATCCGTTTCAAAAATTTTGGAAAGCTGAAGGCTATCATCAAAACTACGAACGATTGCACCCCAACAACCCCTATGTTCGTAATGTTTCAATACCAAGATTAAAACGTTTTCAAGCCAAGTTTCCTCACCTGCTTAAAAAAAACCACTGATATTGTCATTCTAGCCGAATTTTATTATCGGCTAAAAATACCTACATTTGAGACATCGCAAACGCTACAGCATTGAAAGCATTTAAATCTCATCTGGATTACGCTTTAGACTTAGATCGAAATGATGCTTTGTCTAGCTATCGAAATGCATTTCATATTCCAAAAGATGAGAACGGAAACGACTGGTTATATTTCACAGGAAACTCCCTTGGTCTTCAACCAAAATCCACAAAATCGGCGATAGAACAAGAGCTGAACGACTGGGCAAAACTTGGCGTTGAAGGGCACTTTGAAGCCAAAAATCCTTGGATGCCATATCATGAATTCCTAACGGAAAGTATGGCCAAAATTGTTGGCGCAAACCCTATTGAAGTTGTCGTGATGAACACCCTTACTGCCAACCTTCATTTTTTAATGGTTTCATTTTTTAATCCGACGGCGAAACGCTGTAAGATTTTGATTGAAAGTGACGCCTTCCCCTCCGATCGCTATGCCGTTGAAACACAATTGGAATTTCATGGTTTTGACCCCAATGAATGCCTTATTGAATGGACTCCTAGAGCTGGCGAATCTTTGTTACATATTGAAGATTTAGAAAAAATTTTAGAAGAACAAGGCCATGAGATTGCTCTTTTGCTTATTGGCGGCGTAAATTATTACACAGGACAATATTTAGACTTAAAAAAAATAGCAGAACTTGGCCACGCCAAAGGCTGTAAAGTTGGCATTGATTTGGCACATGGCGCAGGTAATATTCAACCAGATTTACACGATTCTGGGGTCGATTTTGCAGCTTGGTGCAGCTATAAATACCTGAACTCTGGACCTGGAAGTTTGGGCGGAGTATTTGTTCATGAACGTTATGCTCACGACAAAACATTAAAACGCTTTGCAGGATGGTGGAGTCAAAATAAAGCCACCCGATTTGATATGCGACAACCCTTAGATATTACTCCTGGAGCAGAAGGATGGCAACTGAGCAACCCGCCTATTTTATCAATGGCCGCTATTAAAGCCTCTTTAGAACTATTTAATGAAGTTGGAATGACTGCATTGCGGGAAAAATCATTAAAATTAACCGCTTATCTCGAATACCTCATCAATAGCTTGAACAATCCTCATATTCAAATCATCACACCAAAAGATCCCAACCAACGTGGATGTCAATTATCGATTCAAGTGAAAAATGCTAATAAAAATCTTCATAAAAAGCTAACTGACAATCATGTTATTACAGACTGGCGAGAGCCCGATGTTATTCGTTGTGCACCTGTTCCTTTTTACAATTCTTTTGAAGATGTTTTTCGTATGGTTGAAATCCTAAACGCCTTACTGCCATGACACAAAAAGAAAATATCTTGATTATTGGTGCAGGCCTTTGCGGATCGCTACTCGCTTTACGATTAGGGCAACGCGGTTATAAGGTTCGTGTAATGGAATTGCGCCCAGACCTTAGAACAGTTGATATTAGCGCTGGACGTTCCATCAATTTGGCCTTTTCCAACAGGGGTATAAAAGCCATGAAAATGGTTGGTATCGAAGATAAAGTGATGAAACTTTGTATTCCAATGCATGGACGAATGTTGCATGATAGAGATGGAAACTCCAAACTCTCTAAGTATAGCGGTCGAGACGGAGAATATATTAATTCTATTTCAAGAGAGCTGTTGACTGGTCTTCTTATGGACGAAGCCGAAGCGCTTGAAAATGTAAGTATAGAATTCAACAGAAAATGTAATAATGTTGATTTTGAAAGCAATACTGCTCATTTTACAAATTCTGAAAGTGGAGAAACATTTGAGTGCAACGCAGACTTGATTTTTGGAACCGATGGCGCAGGATCGGCTTTGCGAAAAAGTTACTTTTCAGAACGTAAATTTTTGTTCAGTTTTTCTCAAAATTATTTAACTCATGGTTATAAAGAATTGACCATCCCTCCAACTAAAAATGGTGATTTCAGAACGTTCAAAAACGCTCTACATATTTGGCCAAGAGGCGAATACATGATTATAGCATTACCCAATTTGGATGGGAGTTTTACGGTAACTTTATTTCTGGCCTACGAAGGTGGGGTGTATAATTTTGATGCTTTATCAACTGAAGAAAGTGTTTTAAATTTCTTTAAAAATGAATTTCCTGATGCCCTAGAATTGATGCCAAATTTGGCCAAAGAATTTTTTGAAAACCCAACGGCACCACTAGGTACTGTAAAATGTTACCCTTGGCAATACAAAGGCAAAAATATGTTACTCGGGGATGCTAGTCATGCGATTGTTCCGTTTTATGGACAAGGGATGAATGCCTCTTTTGAAGATGTTGTAGAATTTGACCGTTTTTTAGATCAACATAACGGAGACTGGGAAAAGACATTTAAAGCATTTCAGCGAAAGCGAAAAATAGATACAGATGGTATTGCAGATTTGGCTATAGACAATTTTCATGAGATGAAAGATCATGTTGCAAATCCGCTTTTTCAGAAAAAAAGAGCATTAGAAATGACTTTAGAAACAGAATTGCCAAACGATTATTTTTCTAAATATTCGATGGTTACTTTTAGAGAAGACATGGGATATCACGAAGCTATGACACGAGGGCGAGCACAAGACAAGGCCATTTTAAATATGATTGATGATGGCGAAATTGATTCAAATGTTTCCATTTTATCACTCTATGAAAAAATTAAAAAAGAAACCCAATCCATTTTGGAAAATGATAAGGTAGCAAAAACCTTAAATCATTAATATAAATTTCAAATTATGAGTAAAGCAGTTACACCTAGGGGCGCCTATCCACACACTAAGCGTGTGGGCGATTTTATTTTTGTTTCGGGAACAAGCTCGAGACGAGCCGACAATAGTATTGCAGGAGCAGAACAAGTAGATAATATGGGTACTAAGAAATTGGATGTAGCCATTCAAACCACAGAAGTTCTTCAAAATATTGACAAAATCTTAGCCAAAGAAGGGGCCTCATTGGCCGATGTGGTCGATGTGACTTCTTTTTTAGTTAACATGAATGATTTTGCAGCATACAACAAAGCGTATGCTGCATTTTTTGATACCAAAACAGGACCCACAAGAACCACTGTAGCGGTGCATCAACTTCCACACCCAGATTTAGTGATCGAAATAAAAGTTATTGCATATAAAAAACAGTAATGATTACCATTAAAAATTACATCAACGGAACGTATTGCGAGCCATCGGACAACACATGGCTGGATGTAATTGATCCAAGTACTGGTAAAGTGTATGCTAAACTCTCAAACTCCACAACTAAAGACGTAGAATGCGCATATAAAGCATCAGAAAAAGCTTATAGTTCGTGGTCTAAAACATCCGTCGAACAACGCAGTGAAATTCTTCAAAAAATTGCCAACTTAATTGAGTCTAATCTAGAGGATTTAGCAGCCGCCGAAAGTAGGGATAACGGCAAACCTATTCAATTGGCCAAGGAAGTTGATATCCCAAGAGCGGCATTAAATTTCAGGTTTTTTAGCCAGGCGATTACACAATTTTACAGCGAAAGTCACGAGCAAATTTCACAAAAAAACATCAATTTTACATTACGTCAACCCATAGGCGTGGTGGGTTGTATTTCTCCATGGAATTTACCCTTATATCTTTTTACTTGGAAAATAGCTCCTGCGCTGGCAACAGGAAATTGTGTGGTCGCCAAACCCAGTGAAGTTACTCCATATACTGCTTTTTTATTGGCCGAAATTTGCACCAAAGCAGGTCTTCCAAAAGGGGTTTTAAATATCGTTCACGGATTGGGAACTCGCACCGGACAAGCTATTGTAGAACATCCAAAAATTAAAGCAATTTCATTTACAGGAGGTACAAAAACGGGGGCACATATCGCCAAAACTGCAGCACCACTTTTTAAGAAGTTATCTCTAGAATTGGGGGGCAAAAATCCAAATATCATTTTTGCTGATTGCGACTACAATAAAATGCTCTTGACTACCGTAAAATCGTCATTTGCAAACCAAGGGCAAATTTGTCTTTGTGGCAGTCGTATTTTTGTGGAAGCCTCTATATATGAGCAATTTAAATTTGACTTCATTGAAAAAGTAAAACAATTGAAAATAGGATTGCCCTCAGAAAAAAACACAGAAATAGGAGCATTAGTGTCAAAACCTCACTTAGAAAAAGTTTTGAATTATGTAGAAAAAGCAAGTGAATCGGGCGGAACAATTTTGTATGGTGGAAAACGTAGTTCTGTCGAAAATGGAGAAAATGGATATTACATGCAACCAACAATTATTGAGGTCACGTCCAATGATTGTGTGCTAAATCAAGAGGAAATATTTGGGCCAGTGGTTACGCTAATGCCTTTTAATAATGACGAAGAAGCGCTATCTTTAGCCAACAATGTCACCTACGGTCTTTCTGCAACAGTCTGGACCAATAATTTGAAGCGTAGTTTGTATTTTTCAGAGCATTTGGAAACTGGAATAGTTTGGATCAATACTTGGTTGCAACGCGATTTACGTACCCCTTTTGGAGGGCAAAAAAATTCAGGTATTGGTCGCGAGGGTGGTTTTGACGTCTTACGCTTTTTTACCGAAGCAAAAAATGTATGTATAAATTATGAATAAGAAGTTATGGAGTTAAATTTAAATAATAAATCTGCACTCGTTTGTGGCAGCACACAAGGTATTGGACGCGCTTGTGCAATTGCACTCGCTAAAGAAGGTGCGCGAGTTACTCTTGTGGCTCGCAACGAAGATAAACTTAAAAAAATAGTATCTGAACTCCCAAAAACTGCAACTCACGATTATATTGTTGCAGATTTTTCTAATCCAAATGAACTAAAAACAAATGTTGAAACCTATTTAAAATCAAATAATGGGTTTCATGTTCTTATAAACAATACAGGTGGTCCTCGAAGTGGTGCCATTCTAGAAGCCACTTTAGAACAATTTGAAGTTGCATTTACTCAACATTTAAAATGTAATCATGTGCTCGCACAACTCGTTGTTCCTTTTATGAAATCTGAGAAATATGGCCGTATTATCAATGTCATTTCAACTTCTGTAAAAGAACCTATTGAAGGTCTTGGTGTGAGTAATACCATTCGAAATGCTGTTGGAAATTGGAGCAAAACACTATCATTCGAATTGGGTATTTTTGGAATTACTGTAAACAATGTTTTGCCAGGATTTACAGAAACTGAACGATTGAACGAGATTATTGACATCAAAGCAAAAAAAGCTAATGTATCTTTTGAAGACATGGAAAAAATCATGAAAACATACACCCCTGCAAAACGCTTTGCAAAACCTGAAGAAACTGCCAATGCTATTGTGTTTTTGGCCAGTGAAGCCGCGAGTTATATCAACGGAATAAACCTCCCTGTAGATGGTGGACGCACAAAATCTTTGTAACTTTATAGCAATAACAAAAAAAAAGAATACCATGAGTAAGTTAGTATCCCCTCTTAATTTTAAAGCTTGGATTGAAGAAAATCGAGACCTTTTAAAGCCCCCTGTTGGCAACAAATGTGTTTGGAAGGATGGTGAATTTATTGTGATGGTTGTTGGGGGTCCCAACAACAGAAAGGATTATCATTACAATGAAACTCCAGAATTTTTCTATCAAGTTGAAGGGGATATTGTATTGAAAATAATTGAAAATGGGGTGTCAAAAGACGTTCATATCAAAGAAGGTGATATTTATTTATTGCCTGCAAAAGTGCCACACTCACCACAACGAGGCGCCCATACGGTGGGGCTTGTCATTGAATATCCAAGAGCAGAGGGTGTACAAGATGCTTTGGAATGGTATTGTGAGCAGTGCAGTCATCAACTCTATAGAGAACCTTTTACCCTAAAAAATATAGAAACGGATATGCCGGCAATTTTTGATCGGTATTACACCGATACTAAAAAATGTACTTGCGATCAATGTGGTACAAAAATGGAAGTACCAAATAATTTATAACTCCTAAAAATGAAACGTAAACTGCGCATCAACGGCCATTCCCATTTGCTACCATACCCAGAGGAGATTCCACAATTTATGAAAGATAAAGAGATCTTTTGGGTTGATGATGAGCGAAAACATATGCTTCAAAAAGGATGGAGCCGTCCAGTAACGCACTCTAGTTTTTTTCTTGATGAGAAATTGGATTGGATGGAAAAAAATAAAATAGATCATGCGGTTGTACTCAACCTCTCACAATTATATGGCAATGGACTGCGCCTCGAAATGATGAAAAAGGCCTTGCGCTTTCAAAATGATTTTAATGCAAAAGTTCAACAAAATCATAGCAAAAAGTTCACTTGTGGATTTGTAGTTCATCCAGGTTTTATTCAAGGTGCGCTATGGGAAATTGAGCGTTGCGTAGAAGAACTAGACTTAAAAGTTCTGTGTTTACCCACACATTTTATGGACAGTATTGGGCAATGGCGTAGTGTTTTTGATAAAGAAAATGATGCTATTTTTGAACTGGCCAATCATTACAACTTGGCTATAGAAGTACATCCCTACGACGGCGATAAAATGATTAAACTTGAAAACACATCGTGGCGTTTTCATTTGATTTGGATGTTGGCACAATGTGGAGATGCTTATCATTTTTATACTTTGAATGGCATGCAAGAGCGTTTTCCAAATATTAGAACTTGTTTTGCACACGGAGGGCAAATGGCACAAATGAACCTTGGACGTCGGATTCAAGGATTTGATGGCCGCCCAGATTTATTTGACGGTAAAACTCACCCTCGAAAAGCCGTGGGACATCCCAATATTTATTTTGATACTCTCGTTCACGATACAGATTCCTTCAACTTAATGCTAAAAAGACAAGGGAGCAATCAAATTATTATGGGGCTAGACGATCCGTATCCCCTTGGAGAAATGGAAAGCGAGGCACAATCGTCATATCCAGGCAAGTTATTAGATCTTGCTAAAGAGAGAGAGATCATTAATCAAAAACAATATGATGACATTTGGGAAGATAATGTACTGCGTTGGTTGCTTGGAGATGACAAGAAAAAAATTGAAGACTTTACACGGAAAATTTTAGGATAATGCATTTCATTTCAGATGAATTAGATAATTATGTTGTACGACATTCGGAAGATGAGCCAGAGCTTTTAAAGGCTTTGACGCGAGAAACGTATCAGAAAGTTTTACAACCACGGATGCTAAGTGGACACTATCAAGGTCGTGTTTTGAGCATAATTTCAAAACTTATTCGCCCCAAAACTATTTTAGAACTTGGCACATTCACGGGCTATTCTGCTTTGTGTTTGGCCGAAGGGCTTCAGTGTGATGGTACTCTACACACTATTGACATCAATGAAGAATTGTTTGCTTTTCAAAGAAAATATTTTGATCGGTCTAAATATGGACCTCAAATTCATCAACATTTGGGCGCGGCATTGGAAATTATACCAACGTTAGAAACAACTTTCGATTTGATCTTTATGGATGCCGATAAACCAAATTACATCAACTACTTTCATCAAATTATTGATAAATTAAATCCTGGAGGCGTTATTCTTTCTGACAATGTTTTGTGGAGTGGAAAAGTGATTGAATCACTTGATAAAAATGATTTGTCCACAACCATTGTATTGGAATACAATCGTCTTTTGAAAGAAGATCAACGTTTGGAAACAGTTCTGCTGCCCATAAGAGATGGACTAACTGTGAGCATTAAAAAATAAATTACAATTTTCGACGTACAGAGCCCGTCAGGTCTTCAATCTCACCCTTTACTTTATTAATTTCTTCTTTGATATCTTTCGACAAGTCGGCATCTATACCTTGTTTCTCTGCACTGCGTTGAATTTCACTTTTGATATCATTTGTAGCATTCTTCAGGGTGCGCATACCCTTACCCATCCCTTTTGCAATGTCAGGAATTTTATCGGCACCGAAAACCATAATCACAATAAAGAGAATGAAAACAATTTCGGTACTGCTAATAAAAAGTGGAATAGCATGCATCATAGTGCAAAGATAGGAAGTATTCCTTTAATTTTCCGATAAATTATTGGCCTTGAATTCTTTTAGTTTTTCTTGCAAAAACTGAAGGATTTGTATGTCGCTCCTGTTGGTACATCGTTGCTTAAAATTAGGGTCATCTGTGCAAAAGAAATAAAATTCTGGAATTAGATGTTCTGAAAGTTCTTCTTGTTGAAATAATTTTGACCCTACAACTTCTTTGATGTGAGTCAATATATTTTTTTCTCTTTCAATATTTAACGCTGTTTTTAATTTCTTGGTACGGCCTGTAATTTTGTTTAAAAACTTATTGAGGTTGAGCATGGCGTAGGGAAAGCCCAAATACACCATTTTACCAGCGTCTGCCTCGTATAATCTACTTTCAGATTGTGTTTTTCGAGGGCCAGTGTATCCAGGAAGACCAACATCATAAAAATCGATGGGGCGTTCGACATCAGAATTACTAATGTCTGCGTTTAAATCTCCTGTTAATAGTTTTCCAATTGTGACCTCATCCAGCTCTGTAACGCTATCCTCCAAACGCACTTCTATAAAATTATCCTTCATTATTTTGGGGACAACCACTACGATTTTTGGCGTATATTGAATGGATGAAAAATAGAGCGAATCGGATAATTTTGCTTGAATGGTAAAACTGCCGTTTTGGTCGGTTGTGGCGTAGCGGTAGGAAGTTTTGTTGATGATATGGATGCCCTCTACATTTCCATCTGCTTTAATAATTCCAGAAATTTCACGCGTTTGCGCTTGGCTCAAAGCTAAACTTAAAAGCAAAAAAATAAACCTAAAATATTTAAAAGAGAACGTCAAAAGGTTTCATATAATTTTGTATAAATTTACAAAAGAAAATAGCGTTGTACCAATAAAATCATTTTAATGAAACATCCATGACTAAAATTTAGTCACAAAGTGGAACGTTTTGATGGATATTCCATGAGAGGGATAAAAAACAATAATTACACACATGAAAAAACTAATCATAGCAAGTACCTCAACAGTTCATGGAAGTGGGTATCTGGACTATCTATTGGATGAGTTGAGTCTTTTTTTTCAATCTACAGATACTGTTCTTTTTATCCCATATGCACGCCCAAGTGGATTGAGTCATGATGCCTATACTGAAATTGTTCAAAAAGCATTCACTAAAATTGATAAAAAAATTGTGGGGATACATCAATTTAAAGCCCCAAAAAAGGCACTTTTGGAAGCTAAAGGCATTTTTGTTGGTGGAGGTAATAGTTTTGTCTTACTCAATCAATTATATACGAATGATATTTTAGATACATTAAAATCGGTAATCAACTCCGGAACACCTTATTTAGGAACAAGCGCTGGCAGTAATATTTGTGGAAAAACCATGGGAACTTCCAACGATATGCCCATTGTACACCCGCCAAGCTTTGAAGCTCTAGGAATAATTCCATTCAATATCAATCCGCACTATTTGGACCCAATTCCAAACAGCAAACACATGGGCGAAACTAGAGCGACACGCATAAAAGAGTTTCATTTTTTCAATCCACAATCTGTAGTTGGATTAAGAGAAGGTAGTTTTCTAGAAGTCTCCGCAAATCGTATCACTTTGAAAGGGCCATTGCCTGCTCGTATTTTTGAAAAAAATAAAGCACCTTACGAGCTAGAGTCTGGAGCAGATCTTAGTTCATTACGCTAGAATTTAAAGTGATTTCAAAAAATGAAATCCCAATTTTTTATAATTTTTTCTGTCGTAAAATTCATGTGATTTTATATTTTCAACATAGGTGTTGAGTTCGATTGTTTCATAGTCTTTTGACTTAGCATAATTTTCAATCCAAGATAATAACTCACTGCCAATGCCTTGATTTCTAAAATCTTCTTCGATAAAAACGTGGTCTATTTCTATACTCCTTCCCGAATAATGTCGCGTACAGAACCACATTCCACAAACACCAATGAGATCATCTCCTACAAAAATACCAACACACTCGTAGTTTTGAGTTACCATTTCTTGAAACCGCTGTAGCAAAAGTGCTTCTGAAATAGAGGCTTTAGCCATTTTTTTAACTAATGGCACTACCAAATGAATGTCTTCTGGAAGAATAAGTTGAAATCGCATAGAAAGATCACATATACTCCAAATATACAATTTAATCTTTTGAACTTTTAAAAAAAAATGTGTGACTTTTTTAAAAAAAATGTGTCTAATCAAACAAGGAAAAATATAAAATCATGCTAAGAGGAGGAAGAAAAATTAGATTAATCATTGGAGCTGGACTGGTTTTTTTTGCAGTTATAAAGTACTGTTCAAGTGCAGAAATTAACCCATATACCAATGAAAAACAGCACATTGGATTGAGTGAAAACGAAGAAATTGCAATGGGATTGAATGCTGCCCCACAGATGGCACATCAGCATGGAGGGCTACACCCAGACACGCAATACCAAGCGACCGTAGATCGCGTTGGAAAAAAATTGGTCAATAGTAGTATTGCAAAAGATAGCAACTATAAATTTGATTTTCATTTATTGGCCGATAAACGCACCATTAATGCATTTGCACTTCCAGGAGGGCAGATTTTTATCACCTATGCTCTATTTTCAAAACTCGAAAATATCGATCAATTGGCCGGTATTCTTGGACATGAAATTGGACATGTTTTGGGACGTCATTCTGCAGAACGTATTGCCAAAGATGGACTGACTCAAGGGATTCTTAGTGGAGTAGCCGTTGGCGTTGATCCTTCGGCGGCGCAAGGAGCCGCTGCAGTTGCACAGCTTATCAACATGAAATATGGCAGAGACGATGAACTTCAAAGCGATGAACTTGGTGTACAATTTATGATAAAAGCAGGTTATAATCCTGAAGCTCTTATTGGAGTTATGAAAATTTTAAAAGATGCGGCAGGCCCCAACAGCGTACCAGAATTTCAAAGTACACATCCCGATCCTGAAAATCGTGTAGAAAAAATCAAACAAGCCATAAAAAAATATCGATAGCAGCAAGCATCAAGTTACACTTAAGTCTCTTGTTTTTAAACTCAAAATCTTCTTATCTTTGTGGCATAACCAACGCAGATGAATAAGAAAGTAATTTTAATGATTTTGGACGGTTGGGGAACTTCTCCCGACCCCAAAGTATCAGCTATCGACCACGCAAACACTCCTTTTATTGACGGATTATACAAAAAATTTGCACATGCAAGTCTAAGAACTGACGGCCTTCATGTTGGACTTCCAGAGGTACAAATGGGCAATAGCGAAGTTGGGCATATGAATCTTGGGGCTGGGCGAATTGTGTATCAAGATTTAGCAAAAATAAATTTAGCAGTTACAAATAAAACTTTAGGAGACGAAACCGTTTTGAAAGACGCTATTGCTTATGCAAAAGCAGAAAACAAACCCATTCATTTACTTGGTTTGTTGAGTGATGGCGGTGTACATTCTCATATCAATCACCTTTTTGGAATCATTGATACTTTAGAAGAACACAATATCGATAAGGGATATATTCATGCATTTACAGACGGTCGTGATGTAGATCCAAAATCGGGTTTTGGTTTTGTAACAGAGCTAGAATCTCGATTAGAAGAATCGCCACTACAATTGGCCACAGTAACGGGGCGCTATTATGCAATGGATCGAGATAGGCGTTGGGAGCGAACGCGACTCGCTTACGATGCCCTTGTCAATGGAAAAGGGGATTTTTCCAAAAATGTAACCGCTAGTATTCAGAACAGTTATGATGAAGATATTACTGATGAATTCTTAAAACCCATTATTCTCACCAATAATAATGAAGAGCCCGTAGCGAAAATACAAGATGGAGATGTCGTTCTATTTTTTAATTTTAGAACAGACCGTGGTCGCCAGTTGACTGAAGCTTTAAGTCAAAATGACTTCCATGAATACAATATGCATGCCCTTGATTTGAAGTATGTTACAATGACAAATTATGACGATAACTTCAAAAATATTGATGTCATTTTCAATAAAGAAAATCTTGGCGATACTCTTGGAGAAGTGCTTGAGGCACATGGAAAAACACAACTACGTATTGCAGAAACTGAAAAATATCCTCATGTTACTTTTTTCTTTTCAGGGGGTAGAGAAACGCCTTTTAAGGGTGAGGAACGTATTTTAAAAAATTCTCCAAAAGTAGCCACATATGACCTTAAACCAGAAATGAGTGCATATGAATTACGGGATGCACTTATCCCAGTTTTGGAAGCAGAAAAAACTGATTTTGTTTGCTTAAATTTTGCCAATGGTGATATGGTTGGTCATACTGGTGTTATGGAAGCCGCTATTAAAGCTTGTGAGGCCGTAGATGAGTGTGTAAAAGACGTTGTTAATACTGCTTTGAAACACCAATACACCACCCTACTCATTGCCGATCATGGCAACTGTGAAACAATGATCAATCCAGACGGATCACCACATACGGCACACACTACCAATCCCGTGCCAATCATACTGATTGACAATGATTTAGATCATATACAAGATGGGATTTTAGGGGATATCGCACCTACAATTTTAAAACTAATTGGCGTAGATCCACCAGCGGTAATGCGTCAAAATTCCTTAGTTTAAAACTCTATTAATTTTAGAATCAAACTAAAGTTTTTAAGTATCTTTGTGCTTTCAAATGAAGATGCTAAATTTAAAAACTGCAGAGGAAATAGAACGCATTCGTGAGAGTGCACTTATTGTATCCAAAACACTAGGAATGCTCGCCAAAGAAGTTCGTCCTGGAGTAACAACGCTTCAACTCGATGCATTAGCCGAAACCTTCATTAGAGACCATGGTGCTATTCCAGGATTTTTGGGATTATATGATTTTCCAAACACCTTGTGTATGAGTCCAAACGAACAAGTTGTACATGGAATTCCAAACAATACACCCCTTGAAGAAGGCGATATCATCTCTATTGATTGTGGTGCACTAAAAAATGATTTTTATGGCGATCATGCCTACACTTTTGCTGTAGGAGAAATTTCTGCAGAAACACAAAAATTATTGGATGTAACAAAGGCCTCTCTCTATGAGGGCATAAGAGCATTTAAAAAAAACAATCGTGTTGGAGATGTAGGGTATGCCATTCAACATTATTGTGAGTCTTTTGGATATGGTGTTGTTCGAGAACTTGTTGGACATGGCTTAGGGCGTGTTATGCACGAAGAACCCGAAATGCCAAACTACGGCAAAAGAGGTCGTGGAAAAAAGTTTTTGGATGGAATGGTTGTTGCTATTGAACCGATGATTAATATGGGAACACATCGCATAAAACATCATAACGATGGGTGGACAATCACAACAAAAGATAAATTACCAAGCGCACATTTTGAGCATAACATTGCGCTAGTCGATGGAAAACCCGAACTCTTGTCAACATTTAGTTATGTCCATGAAGCTCTTGGTATTGTAACCGATGAAGAATTAGAATTTAGATCATAATTTTCTAAAAATTAACCGATGAAACCAATTCAAAACATAGAAAATGCACTTATTGATTTGAGAAAGCAAATCAATAATCATCCGCTCTATAATAGTCTGGAAACTATAGATGATGTAAAAACGTTTATGGAAATTCATGTTTTTGCAGTGTGGGATTTTATGTCATTATTAAAGGCACTTCAAAACCAATTGACCTCTACTCAAATTCCGTGGACACCAAAAGGACATGGAGAAGCTGCGCGTTTTATCAATGAAATTGTAATGGGAGAGGAAAGTGATGTGAACGAACTTGGTGAAGCCAAAAGTCATTATGAAATGTACATCGATGCTATGGATCAAATTCAAGCAAACACTTCATTTATCAAGGCATTCTTAAATAGCATCTTTGAAGGAAATGATATAGATTCAGCTCTAAAAACTCAACACATTGCAACCGATATCAGTGCTTTTGTCAACTTTACTTTTGATGTGATCAAAACAGGAAAACCTCATTGCATTGCTTCGGCATTTACCTTTGGAAGAGAAGACGTTATTCCAGATATGTTTTTAGAGATTATAAAACAATCCAAAACCAGTGAGGATGACAACCGCTACAGCAAATTGCTGTATTATTTGAATCGACACATAGAAATTGACGGTGACGAACATGGCCCAATTTCGTTGCAAATGGTAGAAACACTTTGTGGTAATGATTCAGAAAAATGGAATGATGTTCTAAAAATTGCAAAACAAGCATTAGAACACCGTCTTTTGCTTTGGGATTATATTTACCAAAGTATTTTAAAAAATAAAGAAATAGAAGTCGTTAATTAGACTGAAAGCCATTGAAAGACTTAAGCTCAAGCTCTTTATTTTCATTTTCAAAAACAATGAACACTTTCAACTCCGTGTGTGCTAAAAGAAATTTTGATATACGGTTCATTGGCATCGTTTGAAGTGCAGTAGCATAGGCGTCGGCGGTCATACAATTTTGAGCAATTACAGAAACACTTAAAATATTGGTACGGCTAGGATAGCCGGTATTTGTGTCAATAATATGAGTATAACGGCGTCCGTTTTCATCAATTTTAAATTTTCTATAGGTTCCAGAAGTAGCCATCGCTTCATCGTTTAGAACAACAGTATCAAGAAAAGGAATTTCACTTTCTAGGTTAGGATTTTGAATACCGATATCCCACGGTGTGTTTTTCTTAGAATTAATCCCTCTACAGACAATTTCTCCACCAATTTCAACTAAAAAATTTGATTCGTTTTTGGAGCTTAAAAAATCGGCAATCTTATCCACAGCATAGCCTTTGGCTATAGCGTTAAAATCAAGTTTAGTGGCGATTGGTTTGGTGATTTGAAAACCATCTAGAGTAACCTTGTCTAACCCTACCGATTGCATCAGATCTTTTATTTTTAGACTGTCGAGTTGCTCAATTTTTCCTTCTGGTCCAAAATCCCAAGCATTGACAACTGCACCAATAGTAGGATCAAAACGGCCTTCCGTGGCTTCAAATATTTGCTTTGAACCCTCAAAAACAGTTTTAAAATGAGCATCAATTGTTGTGGATCTATTTGTATTGACTTTAGAAATTATTGAGTTTGGGATATAGGTGGACATCGAGCGATTTATGGCATTGAAAATATTCTCGAATTCCAACTGAAAATCGTCTTTACTTTCATAAATCACACTGTAGGTTGTACCAAAAATAGCGCCTGAACTGCGGTGTTGTTTTAAACTATTTTCACAAGATATTAAACCCAAAAAAATTAATAAAATAGTTTTTTTCATAATGCTCAAATTAGTTCATATTGGTGTCTATGACCTGAATACCATTGTATTCCATCAAATAGTCTTGGTTGAGAAAAATAGGCAAGTCTTCACCTTTGGGATTCCCAACGGCTACGCCTGCATATAGAACTTTTGCGTCCTTTTCTAAGGCATGTTTTTTGAAAGTTTCCATCCAAACCACATCATAATTATTAGGGTTTTCTGGAAGTTTCACTACACGAACAATCACAAAAAAATATTGGTTGTTTTTGTCAATACACACAAATTGCGGATGCTTTTTCAATTGACTATTGATGGCTACAAATTCAAACCCTCTGGACTCTAAATCTTTGCCCACATGATTCATAGCCAAGTTGTGAAGTTCTTGTTTTGAAAGTGGTTTTGACATGCTACAAAAATACAAAAAGCCCAACATAGTGTTGGGCTTTTTTTAGTTAATAGAACGATAATTTTTATCCTCCAAAGTCATCAAATCGGATGTGTTCGTCTGGAATTCCAAAGTCTTCACCCATTTTTTGAACCGCTTTATTCATTAGTGGTGGACCACAGAAATAGAGTTCAATATCTTCTGGCGTTTCGTGTTGATTCAAATAATGATCTATAACACAATTGTGAATAAATCCAACGAAACCATCGCCTGGTGCATCTATATTTTCTTTAACCTTCCAATTATCTTCTTCTAAGGGCTCAGAAAGCGCTAAATAGAATTTGAAGTTAGGGAATTCGTTTTCTAACTGTTTGAAGTGATCCAAATAGAATAATTCTCTTTTTGATCGCCCTCCATACCAATAGGTAACTTTTCGTCCTGTTTTCAAGGTTTTGAACAAGTGATAGAGATGCGATCGCATTGGTGCCATACCTGCTCCACCCCCAACATAAAGCATTTCTGATTCACTTTCGTTGATGAAGAACTCGCCATAAGGGCCAGAAATAGTAACTTTATCCCCAGGTTTTTGAGCAAAAATGTAAGACGATGCTACACCAGGATTAACATCCATCCAACCATTTTTGGAACGATCCCATGGTGGTGTTGCTATACGTACATTTAGCATAATTTCGCGTCCTTCTGCTGGATAAGAGGCCATAGAATAGGCACGTTCTACAGTTTCAGTATTTTTCATTGTAAGCGGCCATAATCCAAATTTATCCCACTCGGCTTGGAATTTATTTGGATCGTCATGTTCCTCTGGATGCGCTGTGATGTCTATATCTTTATAATTGATTTCACATGATGGAATTTCAATTTGGATATACCCTCCTGCTTTGTAACCCATATCTTCTGGAATTTCAACTACAAATTCTTTGATAAATGAGGCCACATTGTAGTTTCTAACGACTGTTGCTTCCCATTTTTTTATGCCAAAAACCTCTTCAGGAATAGAAATTTCCATGTCTTGTTTTACCTTAACTTGGCAAGATAAACGGGCTCCGCTTTTTAATTCTTTTCTAGAAAAATGAGGGGTTTCTGTTGGCAAAGCTTCTCCTCCACCGGACAATACATGACATTCGCATTGAATACATGTTCCTCCTCCTCCACAAGCAGAGGGTAAAAATATTTTCTGATTACCCAAAGTTGATAATAATGTTCCTCCTGAAGAGACTTCAATTTCTCGTTCGCCATTAATCAAAATCTTGACAGGTCCAGATGGAGATAATTTTTGTTTTACAAATAACAATATACTAATGAGAACAAGTGCTATTGTTAAAAACGCTACGACGGTAGCAATAATGGTTCCTGATGTTCCGGCAGCTAAAATCAACATATCTAGTTAATTATTTTGGTTTCTTTATTTTTCGTTTTTTCTATTTCTGAGGTCTCTACAGCAACTTCTTTTGGGGCTTCTTTAGTTTCTTCGTCACCACCTGTTAGCATTCCTCCAAAGCTCATGAACCCAATGGCCATAAGTCCAGTAATGATAAATGTTATTCCAAGTCCTCTCAAAGGCGCTGGTACATTTGAATATCTAATTTTTTCTCTAATAGCAGCAATGGCTAGAATGGCCAAAAACCAGCCTATTCCAGAACCTAAACCATATACTGTTGCTAGTCCGATGGTTGCAATTTCTCTGGATTGCATAAATAATGAACCTCCTAAAATGGCACAGTTTACAGCAATCAAAGGGAGGAAAATCCCCAAGGAATTGTAAAGTGATGGCGAAAATTTTTCGACTATAATTTCGACCAATTGAACCATTGTGGCAATAGTGGCAATAAACATGATAAAGGACAGAAAGCTCAAATCGTAACTTGCAAACTCTTCGCCTACCCATGCTAATGCTCCTGGTCTAAGGATATATTGATCCAATAACCAGTTTAGTGGCACTGTTACCAAGAGTACAAATATGACTGCGGCACCGAGTCCTACTGCGGTAGAAACTTTTTTAGACACAGCAAGATAGGAACACATTCCTAGGAATGTGGCAAATACCATATTGTCTATAAAAATTGATTTAAAAAATAGTTCTAAATACTCCATAATACTTTAGTCTTCAATTAGTGCTTTATTTCTGCTTCGTTGGACCCAAATAATAAGTCCAACGACAATCAATGCCATTGGGGAGAGCAACATAAATCCGTTGTTTTCGTATCCAAAAGCATACAGGCCTGTTTTTTCAATTGGATCTCCAAGAACTTTTACTCCCATGAGGGTTCCCGATCCTAATAATTCTCTAAAAAATCCAACGATGATAAGAATTACTCCATATCCAGCAGCATTTCCAATACCATCAAGGAAAGAGCGCCATGGGCCATTTCCTAAAGCAAATGCTTCAAAGCGTCCCATGATGATACAGTTGGTGATAATTAGTCCTACAAATACAGAAAGTTCTTTACTCAGTTCGTAGGCAAATGCCTTGAGAACCAAATCTACAATAATAACCAGTGCAGCAACAACTGTAAGCTGAACAATAATTCTAATTTTTGAGGGGATAATATTTCTAATGAGTGAAATCACAACGTTTCCAACACCCAAAACAAAAAGTACTGAAATAGACATCACAATGGATGCTTTGAGCTGTGCTGTAATAGCTAGTGCCGAGCAAATACCCAAAACTTGAATGGTAATTGGGTTGTTATCTGCTAGTGGGTCTAAAATTAATTTACTGTCTTTTTTTGATAAGAGTCCCATTAGGTATTAGTTGTTTAAAGATTTAAAATAAGGCACATAGAGTTTCAATTCCGATTTGATCATGGCGGCAACACCGTCTCCTGTAATGGTTGCTCCTGCGATAGCATCAACTTCATAATCGGTTTTGTCGATATTCTTTGGGTCAGCATTACTTTTTGAAACTGTAATTCCTTTGAATGTTCCGTTTTCCATAAGGTGTTCTCCAATAAAATCATCCATAAAAAAGCGTTCTTTGATATTGGCTCCAAGCCCAGGAGTCTCTCCTTTATGATCAAAATATGCACCTTGAATTACCATATTTTCATCCATTGCAACATAGGCCCAAATGGCATCCCAAAGTCCTTTTCCTAGTATGGGAGCGATGTAGTATTTCTGTCCTTCTTTTTCGCCAATAAAAAGTGGTAATTTTCTATCAATACCTGCTTTTGCATTGGATTGTTGTTTCTTGACATCTACGAGGTAGGCTTCATCTGAAGTCGTGATGTTTCCACCTTGTATGATAATTTGTTCTGTAATGTATTGATTGAATAATTCTGGAGCTTTTTCTGTGGAAACAAAAGTTGCACTGCTGCCTTCATTTTCGTTAACCCCCATTGCATACAAAATATTTTGCTGTTTTTCTAAACGCTTATTGACATCAATATTTGGTGCCAAACTTGATGCTGTAAATGCCAAAAGCGATCCTACGATAACGACCATACCTATGGCAAATAGTAGGGTGTATTTATTTGATTCTGTGTTGGTACTCATATTGTTATGCCGTTTTTACTTTTAAACGTTTCATTCTTTTCTTTACATTTCCTTGAACCACATAGTGATCAATTGTTGGTGCAAAAACATTCATTAGCAAAATTGCTAAGAATACACCTTCTGGATAGGCTGGATTGAAGACTCGAATCATTATCGAAATAAATCCAATCAAGAATCCATAAATCCATTTGCCTTTGTTGGTTTGTGCTGCTGTTACAGGGTCTGTTGCCATGTACACGGCTCCAAATAATATACTTCCAATAATGAGGTGTTGCCAAAATGGCACACTCATCAATCCGTAAAACTTACTCGACGATGTAATTAGACCTGCATCAACTACACCATTAAAAATAAGTCCCATAGCAAGTGCTCCTAAAAGAGTACTGAGTATAATTCGCCAGCTTCCTACTTTTGTAAATATGAGAAATAGTGCTCCGAAAATAATTAATAACTTTGAAGTCTCTCCTATAGATCCTGGAATTAATCCAAAAAACATGTCAGCATAATTATACACTACATCTTGACTTTGTGCATAACTTCCCAAAATGGTTTCGCCAGAGATGGCATCTGCTGTTCCTGCACGTTCTACGGCACCGTGTACCCAAACCTTATCGCCACTCATCCATGTGGGATAAGCAAAAAACAAGAAGGCTCTGATTGTAAGTGCTGGATTCAAAATATTCATTCCAGTACCACCAAAAACTTCTTTTCCGATAACTACTCCAAAAGCAACAGCCACAGCTAACATCCACAACGGAAGATCGACAGGAACAATAAGTGGGACAAGCATACCTGTTACCAAATAGCCCTCTTCAACTTCATGCCCTTTGATTACGGCAAAAATAAATTCTATAAGTAATCCAACGCCATAAGACACTATTACTAATGGCAAAACTTTCCATATTCCTATCACTAAATTATCCCAAGTCCAAAAGGTTGAGCCCAGAAATCCTTCCGCAGCTTCAATAGAGCCCAATGCAAGATGATGTTGGTATCCCGCATTAAACATTCCAAAAATTAAACAAGGTACCATCGCCATAATTACCGTATTCATGGTACGCTTCAAATCATCGGCTGCTTTGATGTGTGTTCCATTGTGAGTGGTTTCGTTTGGCAGATATAAAAAGGTATGAATGGCATTGAAAGCTGGAGCCATTTTTGTGCCTTTATATTTTTCTTTAAGATTGTGTAAGTTTGATTTTAAACCCATGTGTTATCTATTTATCACTTTAGTTTGAAAATGAATAATTATCCTATTTCTTTAATCATTAGATCTAATCCTTCTCTTATTATTTTTTGGTGTGGTTGCTTGGAAACACAAACAAATTCTGTGAGTGCAAAATCCTCTGGTGCAACCTCATACATCCCCAACGCTTCCATTTCATCAAGGTCTTTGTACATACATGCCTTGAGGACTTGCATTGGATACATATCTAAAGGAAATACTTCTTCATATGACCCTGTGATGACAAAAGCCCGATGTTCTCCATTAGTATTCGTATTCAAATCATATTTTTTATTTGGCGTTAGCCATGAAAACGTCAATGCTCTTGATGTTGAAACTTTATTAAAAACAGGTTTGTTCCAACCAAAGAATTCGTAATCATCGCCTTCTGGAATAACAGTAATTACATTGCTATAATAATCCAAATGGCCATCCGGTTTCACCTCTTTTCCTGTAAGAACATTACCCGAAATAATTCGAGCATGCGCATCTTTCTGTATCCCTCGATCGTAAATCATTGTTGCAACTTCAGAACCAATTCTTGTTGTTAAATAACGTGGCTCTTCTATTTGTGAACCTACCAAAGCGACAGTTCGCTCAGCATTAAATTTCCCCGTTAGAAGCAACTCTCCAATAATTACTAGATCTTGTGGCGTTACTGTCCATACCGTTTCTCCTTTGTTTATGGGGTCAATTTTATTGATGAGAGTTCCCACATTACCAGAAGGATGTGGCCCAGAGATTCTGTGTGTTGTAATATCTTCTAAATTTGTAAATGGCGAATGGGCGTCTTTTGAAACGCCAACATGCACGATTCCATCTGTAAGTTTTGACAATGCCGTTACTGCAGCTTGTAATTCTGATTCCTTACCTTTGAGCGTAAAATTATAATCTGCCGCAAGTGGTGCAGTTGCATGTGCCGAAACAAAAATTGATTTTGGTGAACGATCAGGATCTGCAATCACATCGTATGGGCGTTGTTTGACAAATGGCCAACACCCAGAAGCAAGCAATAGTGCTTTTATGTCTTCTGATTTTGCACTTTTTAGATTTAATTTTTTATGCTCTATAAATGTTAAAGTTTTATCAGCCTTAATTTTTAGCTCCAAAATGCGGCGTTTTTCGCCACGAGTGATTTCAATAATCTCACCAGAAACTGGAGAAACAAACTTGATATCTTCATTGGATTTGTCAAAAAATACAGGCTCGCCTGCTTTTACTTTTTGATTTACTTTAACTACTAATTTTGGTGTTATACCGTGGAAATCTTCAGGTCGAATCGTGTAAAAGTTGCTTTTGATGGCGGCGGTTTTAGACAGCGCAGCTGCTCCTACTAATTTGATATCCAGACCTTTTTTTATTCGGATGTCGTTTGACATATATTTTTTTTTGAAATTTGTATCTAAAAATCGAGCAAATTTACAAATTAAAAGTGCATTCCTCCCAACATTTAAATGGATTTTTTTTGTTAAAATTTGCATTTTAACAAAGCGGCAATTTTTACTTATATTTACGTTCTAAACTTTTTGTATGCTCAAATCCTTTCGTACAATTTTTTTCTGTGTTTCTTTTCTTATGAGCTCTTGTATATTAAAAAGTCAAGTGCAAGAAGTTGAACCTCCAAATGACATAAAAACAATTACATTTGGAAGCCAAAAAGAAAGGTCTATTCTTCCAATTATAAACCTAAACGAACGCATTTATCTTGAGTTTGATGTCTTGAACAATCTTGAGGAAGATTTCTATTATGTCATCGAACACTTCGATTATGATTGGACACCCTCTCGTTTGATGAAATCTGAATATCTTGATGGCATGGATAACCTTAGAATTTTTGATTATGAAAACTCATTCAATACCTATCAAATATATTCGCACTATAGACTACAGATCCCAAACCAACAAACCCGATTGAAAGTTTCTGGAAATTACCTCATCAAGATTTTTGATGAAAATGACGATATAGTTTTTAGCAGAAAATTCATGCTCATGGAGCAACAGCTTGGAGTTGGAGTACAAATCAAAAGGTCTAGAAATGTGGCATTAATTAATGAAACCCAAACTGTAGATTTTAGTATAAAATCAAATAATTTAAATTTGAATAATCCCGCAGAAACGGTGCAAACAGTAGTGATTCAAAACAACAACTTAAAAACAGCCATTTACGGCTTAAAACCACAATATATTTTAGGAAACGAATTGGTATATAGATATAATGACAACTCACTATTTTGGGGTGGTAACGAATATTTATTTTTTGAAAATAAAGACGTTCGTATGGCAAATCTAGGAGTTCAGTACATCGATTTACAAGAACTTTATCATAGCTACTTATATACAGATATTGATAGAAGTTCTCGAAAGTACACCTACAACCCCGATATAAACGGAGGATTTAAAGTTACCGTTCTTGATCGCGAAGACCCAAGTATTGAAGCAGATTATACCTATATACATTTTTCATTACTCGCAGAAGAATTTTTGGATAAATCCGTATATGTCTATGGCGGATATAACAACTTCAGCATCACAGATGACAACAAAATGATATTCAATCCAGAAAAAGGTGTTTATGAACTCTCGATGCTTTTGAAACAAGGATTTTATAATTATAAATATGTTGTTGTAGATCGCGATGACACATTACTGGAAGGAGCTATAAGTGGAAATTTTGATGAAACAGAAAACAACTACAAGGTGATTGTTTACTACAGAGATTTGGGTGCGCGTTATGACAAAATTATTGGATTGGGTGAAGCCAATTCTATTCAAATTACAAATTAATTAAAGCAAATACTACAAAAAATGGTACATCAAATTACAAATGGCATCAAAGTATCGGTTGAAACCCATTTTGAAGGTACTTTTTACGACAAAGAAGTGATTCAATATGCTTTCAGTTATATTGTTAAGATCAAAAATGAAAGAGAAGACCCTGTACAACTCCTTTCTAGGACTTGGCACATATGCGATGCCTTAAATTCTAAAGAAAAAGTAGAGGGCGATGGTGTTGTTGGCGCTCAGCCGATTATTCAACCCAATGCGTCGTATATCTACAATTCGGGATGTACCCTAAAATCTCCTTTCGGCGCAATGAAAGGCAACTATACTATGTTGAATATTTCTGATAATGAAACCTTTAAAGTACAAATTCCAAGCTTCAAACTTTGCACAGATTTTGCTCAAAATTAATCTATTATCATACACTAAAATTCAGTCATAAATTGTAATTTTACAACCTAATTATATCTTAATACTACATCTATGGGAAAAGGATTTTTTAATGTTCCAGTAGCAAAAAACGAACCCGTTTTATCATATGCGCCTGGAACTCAAGAGCGTGAAAACGTATTGCAGGCCTACAAATCAATGTACAATTCAAAAATTGAAGTTCCTCTATACATTAATGGAAAACATATAAAATCTGGAGAGACACAAACCATGAGTCCTCCTCACGATCATCAGCATATTGTTGGCACATATCACACCGCCAATAAAACTCATGTAGAACAGGCAATTTCTACAGCTTTGGACGCTAGAAAAACATGGGCCAATCTTCCTTGGGAACAACGCGCAGCTATCTTTCTTCGCGCAGCAGAGCTAATTGCAGGCCCCTACAGAGCCAAAATAAATGCAGCCACAATGATGGCGCAATCCAAAACTGTACATCAGGCAGAAATTGATGCCGCTTGTGAGTTTATCGACTTTTTGAGATTCAATGTGCAGTTTATGACAGAAATTTATGCCGATCAACCCAAAAGTACAAGTGCTGCTTGGAACAGAATTGAGTACCGTCCCTTAGAGGGATTTACCTATGCTGTTACGCCTTTTAATTTTACTGCTATTGCTGGAAATCTTCCTGCATGTATGGCATTGATGGGCAATGTTGTGGTCTGGAAACCTAGTGACAGTCAAGTCTATTCTGCAAAAATAATTATGGATGTATTTAATGAAGCTGGAGTTCCTCCTGGCGTTATCAATGTTGTTTTTGGCGATCCGGTAATGATCACAAATACCGTCCTCTCCAGTCCAGATTTTTCTGGTCTTCATTTCACGGGCTCTACTTTTGTTTTCAAAGAATTATGGAAACAAATAGGAACGCATATTCATAACTACAAAACTTATCCAAGAATCGTTGGTGAAACAGGTGGGAAAGACTTTATTGTAGCGCACCAATCTGCAAACCCAAAACAAGTAGCAACAGGAATTGTAAGAGGTGCTTTCGAATTTCAAGGTCAAAAATGTAGTGCCGCATCTCGTGCCTATATTCCAGAAAGTCTTTGGGCCGATGTAAAATCGTATCTTTTGGAAGATATCGATTCCATAAAAATAGGAAGTCCAGAAGATTTATCAAACTTTATGACCGCAGTTATTCATGAAGGGTCTTTTGATAAAATTGCAAAATATATAGACGCCGCAAAAAACAATGCTGATGCAGAAATTATTGCAGGTGGAAGCTATGACAAAACCAAAGGTTACTTTATAGAACCCACTGTAATTTTGACCACCAATCCACAGTACGAAACCATGTGTACTGAGCTTTTTGGTCCTGTCATTACGATTTACATTTACAAAGATGAGGACTATGCAAAAACCCTACAATTGGTAGATAAAACTAGTGATTATGCCCTTACTGGGGCCATTTTTTCTACAGACCGCTATGCCGCCAATCAAGCTACAGAAGCTTTGGTGAATGCTGCAGGTAATTTTTATATTAACGATAAGCCAACAGGGGCAGTCGTAGGCCAACAACCTTTTGGTGGCGCTAGAGCTTCTGGCACCAATGACAAAGCTGGTTCTGCACAAAATTTATGGCGTTGGGTGTCCCCACGAATGATTAAGGAAACCTTTGTATCGCCTACAGATTATAAATATCCTTTTTTAGGTTAAATACAGAACAATCAAAATAAAAAAAACCACTCTTTTTGGAGTGGTTTTTTTATTAAAAATTTAAGGTATTAATCAAAGGAAACAGACTCGCCTAGGTGTACTTCTTGAACATTATAAATATCATAATGTGGAGAATTCTCCCATGTCGTATTAAAGTAATCTACAAAAGTTTTTGTGTATGTATTACGTACAAAAGCAATAAGTTTCAAATCGTTAATATCAATAACATTTGACGGAAGATCCAAACCAGTAATAGTTCGTGTATAAACACCACCAGCAGAGGTATTATCAGCAGGAATCAGATCCCCTAATTGATCTGTATAAACTTCCAATAATACATCGTTGTGCACATAGTTTACCCCTTGATTGGACCCTGCTTGAGGTGAGTCAGACGTTTGCGTTCCTTCAACTAAATAAATCATAAGCTTAACTTCCTCATTTGGCGTTGTTTTGAAACCAACACTAACTTCCAAATCCAATTTACCACCAACAATTTCACCTTCCAGAGCTAGTCCAACAGTTGCTTCTTCTGCAAGTTCTGCATTCACTTGAGACATATTGGGGAAATTCCAACGCGTATCTGGACCGTTAACATAGACTGTCGGGAAACCTGTTACATGGTAATAATTGGACCAAAACATTGTTTCTTCAATTTCCATTGGATCACCGTCGTGATATCCTACACCAAATATGTTTGGATTTCCATCTACAGCACTTTTTACCGCTGCGGCTGCTGGAGGGCAATTTGGACACCACGTACCTGTAAAGTCCTCTAATAATGCTTTCTTTGTGAATGAAGCTGGAGAGCCGCTAGCTGAAAAACTTGACGTATCACTATATTCAGATGCACTTTCTACTTCAAATGTTACGCTATTGGAGGTTATATCTTCATACGTTGCAACAAAAGTATAACTGCCAGATGTTTGGAAATTATAAGGGTTTGTATTCACTTCTGCTCCATTTACAGTAACTGAGGCCTCATCCGTAATAACATTCTCTTGATTGTCTCTAACTACAAAAAAACCAAATTCACCAGCAAAATAAGAGTCCTGATTAAAACTAATACTTATTGAAGTAACAGAGTTGTCTGGTGGGGTATTATTTGGAGGTGCCGATCCGTCATCTCCAGAACAGGAGAAAACCAACAGAAGGCCAAATAGTGATAACGTTTTGAATACATTTTTCATAAAAATTCTTTTTTTAAATTGTGTTTTGCAATTGATTTATCAACAAATAAGTTGATGATCAATAAAATATGCAATAAATATGTCAATAATTAAATTATTCGTAAATTTAATGTTTATTATTTATTACACAAAAATGAACAAAATTATTTTACGCTCTTTGCTTTTCTTAGGGCTATTATCGCACGCACAAAGTCCATTGCCTAGTATTGAACTCAAAACGCTCTCTGGACAATTCATCAACACAGATGACATTGCTTCAAACAACAAGCTTATGATTGTCTCACTTTGGGCAACATGGTGCGTCCCATGCAAAAATGAATTGGATGCTGTGGCCGAGGTTTATGAGGATTGGATTGAAGAAACTAATGTGAAGTATTTTGCAATTTCTATAGATGATTCAAGAACATCGAAACGCATCAAACCTATGATTGATGGAAAAGACTGGGAGTTTGAGATATTATTAGATGAAAATAGCGAACTCAAGCGATCATTTGGCGTGAGCACAGTCCCTTTTACTGTTATTGTAAAAGATGGCCTTGTAGTGTATAAACATACCGGCTATACTCCTGGTTATGAAGACGAACTTTATGAAGAACTTTTGAAATTTAGTGAATAAAGTTAGTTTCAATTATTTAGAATTATGATAAACAAAATAATCTTCAAAAGAATACTAATTTCTTGTTGTTCAATGCTTACATGTTTTGTGTTTGCTCAAGAAGAAACCAAAGAAACTTCAATTTTTAAACATTTTAAAAACAACTTAAGTGCAAGTTATGAGTCTAACACGCAATGGTATCTAAACGATTCAAAGTTTGGCGACTTTGAAGAAGAAGAACACTTGAGATCCACTAATTTTTTAAGATTGGATTATTCTATTTCAAATCAGTTTTCTGCAGGCATACAACTTGAGAGTTATGCTCCTGAAAATTTACTTAACAATAGTAAACTTTACGATAAAGATCTAGGTGTAGCCACGTACTATTTGCGCTATGCAACGAAAAAATTAGATATTACTCTTGGGTATTTTTACGAACAATTTGGGAGTGGTCTAATTTTGAGAGCATGGGAAGATCGTGCGCTTGGTGTCAATACGGCCATACGTGGTGCACGACTAATTTATTACCCATCGAATTCCATCAAAATCACAACATTATATGGGAAGCAAAGAAAAGGATTTGAAGTTTCTGATGGTGATATTTTTGGTGTGGACGCCGAAATTGACCTGTCCAAAACCCTTGGGATTCTTTCATCAAACAGCTTAGTTTTGGGGCTTAGCTATGTTGGGAAAAACGAATCGTATACAAAAGCAGATGAAACTAACACGACTGATATTCCAGAACTTGTTAATGCAGTTTCGGCGCGCTTAGATTATACCCATCAAAATTTTTACACTAATATAGAATACATCCAAAAAAGTCAAGATTTAAGACTCAATAATATTATACCCAATGTTGTGACATTTTCGGAAAATGAAACATTTAAAGGTAGCGCCATAAGTTGGACCGCTGGCTACAGCCAAAAAGGATTTGGAGTGAGCTATAATTTTAGACGTTTGGAAAACATGCGTTGGTTTTCGGAACGTGCACAAAGCAACGCCAACAACAATCCTACCAACCAACTGAGTGTCAACTATTTACCAGCACTTTCAAAGCAACACGATTACACCTTAGCTAATATTTATTTATATCAATCTCAACCAGGACTTTTTATTGAAAGTTACGAAACTCCACTTATTAAGGCGGGTGAAATTGGCCAATTTATAGATGTCTTTTACAACATCAAAAAAGGGAGTTTTTTGGGTGGAAAATATGGAACAAAAATCAATCTTAATATGTCGTATTGGGCCAGCTTGGCGAGTGATTTTTCAGACCCGACTGGTATCCCGTATTTTGTGAGTGATAATTTAACTTATGAAACGGAATTTATCAATTTTAAAAATAAATTATATACGGATCTGAACCTTGAAGTTCGTAAAAAATGGAGCAAACGTCTAAAATCAATTTTTACGTTTATCAATCTGTATTATAACAAAAGTATTTTGGAATCTAAGATCGACAATAATTCTGTGCGTGCATGGATTGGGGTTGCAGACGGGACTTACAAATTTGGAAAAGGTAAATCTTTACGTTTGGAACTTCAACATCTTTCTACTAATGATGATGCCCGAAATTGGATGGGTGGAACTGTAGAATATTTTTTCAATTCTAAATTTGGGCTTTATGTAAATGATTCCTACAACTACGAAGACAGCAAAATTGATCAAGATACCAAAATTCACTTTTTCAATATCGGTGGGAGTTATACTAAAGGAGCTTCACGTTTTTCTATCAATTATGGAAGACAACGCGGAGGATTACTTTGTGTTGGTGGAATTTGCAGACCAGTGAGTCAGAATACTGGTGTTACCATCAACTTTACCACAGCGTTTTAGAGCTTTATTTTAGAGGCAAATGAACCACTTTTTTGGTTTCAAAAAAATCTTCTTCAAAAAAATCATTTAGATCATAAATTGATGTTTTTTTAAAGGAGGATAATTCTTCTGTTAAATCGCCTCCTTTGAGGTATAATATTCCATTTGAAAGCTCATGTAATTGTTCTTTTCTAACTTTTTTGTTAACCCATTTTACAAAACTGGGCATCGTAGTGACGGCACGACTAACCACAAAATCAAATTGTCCTTGAACAGCTTCGGCACGGAGATGATCAGAAGTTATATTTTCGAGCTTAAGTGCATGCGCTACTGCTGCAACAACTTTAATTTTTTTTTGAATACTATCGACCAAATGAAATTTGGTTTTTGGAAACAAAATCGCCAGTGGAATACCTGGAAAACCACCTCCTGTGCCCACATCCAAAATCTTTGCATTGGGAAGAAACTCAATCACTTTTGCTATAGATAATGAATGTAAAACATGCTTCAAATATAATGACTGAATATCTTTTCGAGAAATGACATTAATTTTCGAATTCCAATCTTCGTAAAGCCCCTGTAATGCTTCAAATTGTTGTTTTTGAACATCTGATATTTCGGGAAAATACTTCAGAATAATATCCATAAAAAAATAAATTTGAGCAAAAGTAGTTATAAATATATTAAATATTCGAAAGTCATCTTTTGAAATTGAATTAATGGTTATATTTGAACATATTTTAAATCTAAATGATGAATACAAACACATTGAAATTCTCAAGAAAAGATTCAGCAAAATTCTTTAGAACGCTAAATTCTAGAGTGAACAGCTATTTCAAAGAAAATAATATCAAGCGTACAGGAAATTGGCAATTGTGGCTTAAAACAATTGTGATGTTTTGTATTTTTCTAGTTCCTTATTTTCTCATTTTAACGCTTGAAATGCCAGGCTGGTTACACCTTTTATTTACAGTGGTGATGGGTGTTGGAATGGCAGGTGTTGGAATGAACGTAATGCACGACGGAAATCACGGTTCCTTTTCAAATAAATCTTGGATCAATACTATGATGGGAAGTAGCATTTACATCCTTGCAGGAAATGTTTACAATTGGAAAGTACAGCATAATGTTCTTCATCATACGTACACAAATGTTCATGGTCATGATGAGGATTTGGATGCTGGTCGTATTCTTAGATTCACAAAACATGCAGAGTGGAAATGGTACCACAAGTTTCAACATTATTATTCTATTTTATTGTACGGACTTCTTACAATCAATTGGGCAATCACAACCGATTTTTTACAAATGAAGCGCTATATGAAGCGTAAACTTGCTTATGGTAAACTACCAAATCCTTTTGTAAATTGGAGTAAATTAGTGTTGTCAAAAATCATATATCTTTCTATGTGGATCGTTTTGCCCATGTTGATTTTAGACCTTGCTTGGTGGAAAATTTTAATTGGTTTCTTTGTGATGCATTATACTGCTGGACTCATCCTTAGTGTTGTTTTTCAATTGGCGCACGTCATGGAAGATGCAGAAATGCCAGTTCCTGAGAAAGATGGAAGTCTAAAAAATACTTGGGCAATTCATCAACTAAAAACAACTGTAAATTTTTCTCCAAAAAACAGAATAATCAATTGGTTTACAGGGGGATTAAACCATCAGGTAGAGCATCATATTTTTCCAAATATTTCACATATCCATTATGGTAAAATTGCAGAGATTGTCAAAAAAACAGCAAAAGAATTTAATTTACCCTACAACGAATATAAAACCACCAGAAAAGCAATAATTGCACATTTCAGTTACTTAAAATTGATGGGCATGAAACCAAAATTACAAGCATAAATTACTTATAAATGAACCAATTACTTTCAGAAAGAATTTTAAATATGGCCACCTCGGCAACGCTTGCTATGGCCGCCAAAGCACGAGAACTTAGATCAGAAGGAAAAGACATAATAGGATTGAGTCTTGGTGAGCCAGATTTTAATACGCCAGATTTTATTAAATCTGCAGCAAAACAAGCCATTGATGATAATTATAATTCCTATACTCCTGTCGATGGGTACGCAGAACTAAAACAGGCCATTATTACAAAATTCAAGCGCGATAACAATTTGACCTACACACCAAGTCAGATTGTAGTATCAACTGGTGCAAAACAGTGCCTTGCTAATGTTGCTTTAGTATTGCTCAATAAAGGAGATGAAGTAATTTTGCCCTGTCCATACTGGGTAAGTTATTCTGATATTGTAAAGTTGTCTGAAGGTACACCAGTAGAAGTAAAAACATCTATTGACACAGACTTCAAGATGACACCAGCTCAACTAGAATCCGCCATTACGCCCAATACGAAAATGATTTGGTTCAGTTCGCCATGCAATCCTAGTGGATCGGTGTATAGTCGAGAGGAATTGAGAGCCCTTGCCGATGTATTGCAAAAACATCCGCAAATTTATGTTGTTTCCGATGAGATTTACGAGCATATTAATTTTGGAAATGGTCATGCCAGCATGGCCGAATTTGAAGATATGTATGACAGAACAATCACTGTAAATGGCGTGTCAAAAGCTTTCGCAATGACGGGTTGGAGAATTGGTTTTTTGGGTGCTCCAGAAAAGATTGCTCGTGCTTGTAACAAAATGCAAGGTCAGATAACAAGTGGTGCCAATTGTATTGCTCAGCGTGCTGTTATTACGGCTTTGGAAGCCTCACCTTCAAAAGTGCAATATATGATAGATGAGTTTAAAATTCGTCGTGATCTTATTTTAAACTTGTTGGGAGATATTGAGGGGTTTTCATGCAATATCCCAGAGGGTGCTTTTTATGTTTTTCCTGATGTATCAGCATTGTTTGGAAAGACTTTTAAAGGTCAAAAAATTAATACTGCAACGGAACTTTCGCTTTATCTTCTAGAAGAAGCGCTAGTGGCCACTGTAACAGGTGAAGCTTTTGGTAATCCAAACTGTATTAGAATATCTTATGCCGCATCACAAGATCAAATTATTGAAGCAGTTAGACGCATCAAAAATGCGTTATCAAATTAAAATTTAATTAGGATTTTCCCCAAAAAAATGGCGTCAACAAAATTAAAACAGTGAAGAGTTCCAAACGCCCAATAAGCATCAGGAAGGCTGCCCACCACTTCCCTATTTGTGGCATTTCATAAAAGTTTTGTGCTGGTCCAAATTCGCCTAGCGCTGGACCAACATTGCCTAGACTTGATGCTGCTACTCCAATTGCAGATTCAAAATCTAATCCGACAAAAGCAAAGCCAAGAGCGCCAATTATAAAAGATAACATATAGAGCATAAAAAAGCCCAGAACATTAAAAACAATGTCTCCAGATATTGTTTTTGAATTGTATCGAACTGGTAGTACTGCGTTGGGATGTAGTGCTCTTTTAAACTCTAGAAATCCGTTTCGAATAAGCACCAAATGGCGTACTACTTTTACGCCTCCAGAAGTACTCCCAGAAGAGCCCCCCAAGAACATCAACCCAAAGAAAAATACCACCAAAAAATATGGCCAATGCAAAAAATCTGCACTCACAAATCCTGTTGTTGTAACAATAGCAACAACTTGAAAAAGTGCATGACGTAGGCATGCTTCTATTTCTCCAAAAACCAAGGGATGATTAAATGATGAGGCGGTAGAAAAGACAGAATTATAATACATGACTAAAGCAGTAATGACCGTAAAAACAATTACAAATTTTCCATAAAGCTTAAACTCTTCATCTTTATAAATTTTTGAGAAATTGGCTTTAAATCCAAAATAACTCAATACGAAATTTGTTCCAGCCAAGAACATAAAAAGCACCACAATGTATTGAATTAGTGGTGTGTCATTCCAGTGCGCCAAACTTGCGTTTTTTGTTGAAAATCCACCTGTAGAGAGGGTACTCATGGAGTGGTTGAGGGCATCAAAAAAAGACATTCCTGCCAATTTTAGAAACAATGTTTCGGCCGCAGTATAACCAAAATAAATAAGCCACAATCGTTTTGCAGTATCCGTAATTCTTGGATGAAGTTTATCGGTACCTGGCCCGGGAGCTTCTGCTGCAAAGAGCTGCATACCACCAATGCCTAACAAAGGTAATATGGCAATAGCCAAAACAATAATCCCCATTCCACCAATCCAATGGGTAAGGCTTCGCCAAAATAAAATACCTTTAGGGAGAACTTCAATATCATTGAGTATTGTTGCGCCCGTAGTGGTGTATCCGGAAATTGTTTCGAAAAAAGCATTTGTAAAATTCGTAATAGTTCCTGTAAAAAGATAAGGCAACGTTCCAGACAAAGCCATTACAATCCATCCAAATGTTACCACCATGTAACCCTGACGTTTGCTCATTTCTTTGGTATGATTTTTTGATAAAATCATCAACAAAAAACCAACACATAAAGTAGAGACACCAGAAAGTACTAAAGGTTGTGTAACACCATCATTGTAGATGACACTCAATAGCGAAGCGAGTAGCATAAATCCGCCGTTAAACAATAGTAAGAGTCCAAAAAAATAGAAGATTATTTTGTTGTTTTGTTTCATAGCAACAGATTAGAAGAAAAGACTTTCTACTTTTTTTATTGCTTCGGGAAGGCAACAAACTACAACACGATCACCTGCTTCAATTTTAAAATCTCCCAAGGCAATGATCCCCTCTTCATTTCTAATGACACCACCAATAATAGCAGCTCTAGGAAAGTCTATTTCTTTGATATATTGATAACAGATTTTTGATGTTGGTTTTACAATAAATTCCAACAATTCTGCCTCCATATTTGTAAGCTTAGTCATAGCAACAACTTCTCCTTTCCGAACATATCTGAAAATGCTATTGGCGGCCAATAATTTTTTATTTATAAGTGTATCCACACCGATAGAATGCGACAAGGCGAAATAGTCCATGTTTTCTACAAGCGCTATGGTTTTCTTTACCCCTTTCGATTTTGCTACCAGACAAGACATAATATTGGTTTCGGAGTTTCCAGTAACTGAAATGAAAGCATCCATTTGACTAAAATTTTCTTCATCCAAAAGCTCAACATTTCGCCCGTCGCCATTGATCACAAGAACATTGGAAAGCTGATCTGCAATTTCTATCGCACGGTCTTTAGATTTTTCGACAACTTTGATGTTGAAATTAGTGTTTGCCAATTCGTTGGCTGTAATAGAACCTATTTGTCCACCACCAAGAATCATGACATCTTTAATTTGTGTTTTTCGTTTCCCTGTAAGTTTACACAACTCCTCATCGCCTCCTTTGGAGGTGATAAAAACAACGCGATCTCCTTCCAAAAAAATGGTGTCACCTCTAGGTATGATGGTCACATGAGAGCCAAACCGTTGAATTGCAATGGGTATAAAATGAATGTCTGAAAGCAATTGTGCTGCTAATTTTACAGACTTATCAATAATTTTGGCATCTGCAGGAAGTGTTAGGCCTAACATGGTTAGTGCACCATCTTCAAATTCGTAAGTGTCATTAAAAACCGATTGACTCAAAAGCAATTCAATTTCTGATGCCGCTAACGATTCTGGTGAAATGAGTTCGTCAATACCTAATTTTTCAAAACCAATTTCTTCTTTATGTTCAATAAATTCTGTATTGGAAATACGTGCGATAGTCCGTTTTGCTCCCAATTGTTTGGCCAAGACACAAGAAGTGATGTTGGATGTTTGTGAAGAGGTTACAGAAACAAACAAATCTGCGTTGACAATATTAGATTCTTTGAGTACAGAAACAGAAGTTATATCGCCTTTGACCACCTTGATATCTAAATGCGTTTCTGCATATAAAAGACGTTCTTTGTCTAAATCAATTAGTGTAATTTCTTGAGACTCATACGACAAAAGTTTTGCCAAGTGAAATCCGACTTCTCCTGCGCCGGCTATAATAATTTTCATTAATTATCAGTTAAAGAGCTGCGCAAATATAAGTTATTTTTAGGGATTTGTCTATGAATTGCATTTCTTTGCATGGCGAAAACAACTCATTTTCAATTTGTCTAGATGTCTAAAAACATAACACCCTATAAAAATAGTTCTCTATCCAAAAAAGAACAAATTACCAAAATGTTTGATAATATTTCTGAAGAGTACGATGGTTTAAATCGTGTGATTTCATTTGGAATAGATATCAAATGGCGCAAAAAAGTTGTTAAACTTGTTGCAAATCAAAAACCAAAATCTGTTTTGGATATTGCTACAGGCACTGGCGACTTGGCTATTAATTTGACTCAAACCGCTGCACATAAAATTATTGGTCTTGACATTAGTGAGGGAATGCTGGACGTTGGACGAAAAAAAATTAATGCAAAAAAACTAAACAACACTATAGAAATGGTCGTCGGTGACTCTGAAAATCTTCCTTTTGACGACAACAGTTTTGATGCCATTACAGTTGCATTTGGTGTTCGTAATTTTGAACATTTGGACGTTGGACTGAAAGAAATTCTTAGAGTCCTTAAGCCCAATGGAATTTTTGTTGTTCTTGAAACTTCTGTCCCTACAAAATTTCCATTCCGTCAAGGCTATTTTTTATACACCAAAATATTACTTCCAGTGATTGGAAAGTTGTTTTCAAGGGATAAAAAGGCATACAGTTATTTGAGTTCTTCTGCCGCAAAATTTCCCTACGGAGAAGCGTTCAACAATATTTTGAAAAAAACAGGGTTTATATCTACAAAAGCCTTACCACAAACATTTGGGGTGGCTACAATTTATACTGCTTCAAAAAAATGAGATTAAAGCATCCTATTATTTTTCTTTTTTTATGCATATTTACGTTTCAATCTGAGGCGCAACTGTTTACAAAAGAGCGCTTGCTAAACAACGAAAACTTCGACAAGGCTCCTTTGTCTTATGGCTACTTTCTAGGTCTTAATGCCTACGATTTTAATATTGATTACAACAAAAATGTAAAAGATATTCAAGTGATTAAAGCTATAGGTTTTAATGTTGGTTTGATTGGCAATGTTAGAATTAACGATTATTTTGATGTCCGTTTTGAACCTGGTTTGGTCATGTCCAACAGAACATTAAGTTTTAGCAACACCTATTTTAATGGATTATCATATGAAAAAAAAGATCTCGAGCGAGATTTGCGTTCCACCTACATACACCTGCCATTACTCATAAAAATATCGACAAAACGGATCAATAATATCAAACCTTTTATAGTTGGTGGAGTTTCGACAGCTCTAAATTTATCCAGCAATCAAGACAATCCTGATGATAACAGTAAGGGCAATTTTAGAATGAAAAAAAACAATCTATTTTATGAACTTGGTCTTGGAATAGACCTCTATTTTACATGGTTCAAGTTCACCCCTTCCATAAGGGGAGTGTTTTCAATGAAGGACGAGCACGTCAAAGATACTGATCCCAATAGTCCATGGACGAGCACTATTGATCAGATGCAAACTCGAGGTGTTTTTATTAATTTTACCTTTCAATAGACCGCCTCTTAAATTCGCTTAAAATAATCGCTGCAGCATTGGCCACATTCAAACTTTCTGTTTTTTTGAAAGGCCCAAATCTTGGAATTGAAAGTTTTGTTTTTAATAAGGACGCAATATTTTTTGAAATTCCATTAGCTTCATTTCCTAGAACCAAAACTCCAGTGTTTGGAAGTTGTTCTTCATAAATAGAATTACCATCCATAAATGTACCAATCGTATTTTGTGATTTGGACAAAATTAAGTCTAAAGAAGTATATGTAATATTTACTCGCGCATGAGAGCCCATAGCAGCTTGTACAACTTTTGGGTTATAGCAATCTACCGTTGAAAGACTACACACCAAATCCTTTATACCAAACCAATCGCACAGCCGAATAATTGTACCCAAATTCCCTGGGTTATTCAAATCGTCTAGTGCCAGAACTAGAGTGTTAAAATCAATGGGGGGTGTATTTGGAATTCTAAAAGTTGCTAGAACTTTGTTGGGCGTTGTTAGTGTGCTTATTTTTGAAAGCTCTTTTTCAGAAATATGCAGAAAAGCATCTGTATATTGTGCAAAACTCATGTCGGTTGAAAAAATTTCTACAAGCTCGTACTTAGAACTTAAAAATTCGTTGACGACCTTAACACCCTCTACAACAAACAATTGTTCTTGAGTACGATACTTTTTTTTACTCAAACTAAGGATTCGCTTTGATTGGTTTTTAGTTAACATCTAAAAAATGTACATTTGATTTAAATTGATTTCATTTAGAGTATAAATCTAAATTTTATTTACGTCTTGTTGAAGGATTCGCTAAAAAAAATATGTTTTATTTGTTCGATAGCATACATTTGCTTCGGGTGTAATGCTGTAAAAAGAGTTGGTGACAAGGAGCATCTATTGATCGAAAATACCTTTGTTGTAAACGGCAAACCAAATTCATCAGAGGAACTTTCCAAACTTTCTTTTCAAAATAAGAATACTTCAATTTTAGGGTTTCCGCTTAGACTTCACATCTATAATTTAGCACGCCCTAACAAAGATTCAATTTTCGAGGCTTGGCTCAATAAACGCCCAAAACGCAAACAGCGTCTCATCCAAAAATTTTCAAAAAAACAATTGAATCAAATAAAAAAATCTTCGTTAGGATTCAATGCTTGGCTAAAAAAAACAGGGGAAGCTCCTAATCTTCTGGATAGCTTAAAAATCAAAAAAACAAAACTAAATCTTGAGCGTTATTATTTTTCTAAGGGCTGGTTTGATCGAAAAATTGATTTTATTGTCGATACATTAGGCAACAAACGGGCAACTTTAAGCTATACTATTCAAACGGGTGTTCCTTACAAAATCCGTGATATCAGCACAGCGATTGAGACTCCAATTTTGGATTCCCTTTACGAAAAAGCAAAGGCAGCATCAATTATAAAAAAAGAAAAACAATTTGATATTGTGGACTTTAAAGAAGAACGCAATCGACTAACAGCCTACTTTAGAAACTCTGGAATTTATCATTTTTCACAAGATTATGTGAGTTTCGAAAATGACACGATCAATACAAATCAAAATGTAGATATAAAAATAAATATCCCCAACAGAATCATCAGAACTCAAGACTCTACAACTCGAGTGCCATTTTTGGCGTATCGGATCAAAGAGGTTAATGTTTTTACAGATGCGACGTTTAAAAACAGAAGTAAATCAACACCAAAAAAAACAGCGACATACAATAATTTTAATTTTTACAACTACGGTGATCTAAAATACCGGCCAAAAGCCATTGTAAACGCCGTTTTAATCAATCAAGGAGATTTGTATAGCGACCTTGACAAGACGCGGACCTACAGCTATTTAAGCCAATTGAATGCCTTTAAGTATCCAAATATTGAGTATATAGAAAACGTTTTGGACACAACCTTAACCGCAAATATTTATCTTAACCCTAGAAAAAAATATGGGTTAAGTTTTGATGTGAATGTCTCTCAGAGTAATATTCAAAAAGTTGGGTTTTCATTTTCTACAGGGCTCGTGATAAGAAATATTTTTAGAGGTGCTGAAACACTTGAAATTTCTGCTTTGGGTGCTGTTGGAGCTTCAAAAGATGGTGCAAAATCTGAAGACCAATTTTTTGATATAAATGAGCTTGGCGCCGACGTAAAACTTAATATTCCTAGACTGTTTTTTCCATTTAATACAGAAAAAATTATTCCAAAATACATGTCTCCAACAACCCAGTTGAGCACGGGATTTTCGAGTCAAAAAAATATTGGATTAGATAAGCGAACACTCAACGGAAGGCTCAGCTATAATTGGTTTCCGAAAAAAAATACAACAAATACATTAGACCTGCTCAACTTGCAATATGTGAGGAATATGAATCCAGGAAATTATTTTAATGTCTATCAAAATTCTTTTAATCGACTGGAAACTATTGCACTTAACAGCTATCCAACTTCAAATGAATTTCTTATTACAAATCCAGACGGTTCAAATGCACTTGATATTTCTAGGGCAGACGATTTCATAAGTGTTGTGAGCTCAAACACCAATTTTCTTGCCACTAACCCCTCTGATTATCAAACCGTTAGGAACATTAGAGAACGAAAAAATAGATTGATTCAAAACAACTTTATTTTAGCTAGTAATTTCAATCTAACTAAAGACACACGAGAAAACAACTTTGACAATGACTTTTCAATTTTTCGTTTCAAACTTGAAATGGCTGGAAATCTTCTCAATGGTGCTGCAGATTTATTGGATTTGAAGAAAAATGAAAATGGAGAATTTGAAGTTAATGATGTGGCTTTTTCTCAGTATGCAAAAACAGAAATTGACTATATCAAACTTTGGAATTTGGGACGTAGTAATGTCCTTGCGCTGAGAAGTTTTATTGGTATTGCCCTTCCTCTAGGCAATTCAAAAAGTATTCCTTTTTCGAAGAGTTTTTTTGCTGGTGGCGCCAACGATAATCGTGCATGGACCGCCTATAATCTTGGCCCTGGAAGCTCTGACAACAATAACGAATTTAATGAAGCAAATATGAAAATTGCCTTTAGTTTGGAACACCGTTATAATTTGTTTGGAAAACTCAATGGCGCCTTTTTTATCGATGCTGGAAACATTTGGAATGTATTGGATGATGTTGAAGACCCAAAATCGACTTTCGACAGTTTTGGCTCTCTAAAAGATATCGCTATTGGAGCAGGGGTTGGGTTACGCTACGATCTTGATTTTTTTATTGTCAGATTTGATACTGGTTTTAAGGCCTATAACCCTACTTATGCCATCAATAATCGTTGGTTGAAAGATTTCAACTTTAGCAATGCCGTCTATAACATAGGAATCAATTACCCATTTTAGGAACCAATATTTATCTCAATCGTTTTCGTATAAATTGAGCTATAAGTCGTGTTAAAATTTTAACATTTAGGGATTAATTTTAGTACTTTTGACACGAAATTAAAAAAACAACTACAATGAGTCATTCAATCAAACCAGGCGTTGCTACTGGTCGCGAAGTTCAAGAAATTTTTAAACTTGCCAAAGAAAAAGGTTTTGCTTTACCCGCAGTAAATGTAATTGGATCAAATACCATAAATGGTGTTTTGGAAACTGCCAAAGCACTGAATGCACCCGTAATTATTCAATTTTCTAATGGAGGTGCACAGTTTAACGCCGGAAAAGGACTATCCAATGAAGACCAAAAAGCTGCTATAGCTGGATCTATCGCCGGCGCTAAGCATGTTCATCAAATGGCCGAGGCCTATGGTGTTCCTGTGATTCTTCATACCGATCATTGTGCCAAAAAATTATTACCATGGATTGATGGCCTCTTGGAAGCGAGCGAGAAACATTATGCAGAAACTGGAAAATCACTCTACAGTTCACATATGATAGATCTTTCGGAAGAACCGCTTGAAGAAAACATTGAAATTTGTAAGCAATATTTAGAGCGCATGTCCAAAATGGGAATGACACTAGAAATTGAACTAGGAATTACTGGTGGTGAAGAGGATGGTGTGGACAATAGTGATGTTGATGTTTCAAAACTTTATACACAACCTGAAGAGGTAGCTTATGCCTATGAAGAACTTCGTAAAATAAGTGATCAATTTACGATTGCTGCTGCATTTGGAAATGTACATGGTGTTTACAAACCAGGAAATGTAAAATTGACTCCAAAAATTCTAAAAAATTCTCAAGAGTTTATCTCAGAAAAATACAACCTTCCTGCCAACCATATTGATTTTGTTTTTCATGGTGGTTCTGGTTCAACAGTAGAAGAAATACGAGAATCTATCGGCTATGGCGTTATCAAAATGAATATCGATACAGACATGCAATATGCCTTTATGAGTGGTGTTCGGGACGATTTTAAAGCCAATGGCGATTACTTAGCTTCGCAAATTGGCAACCCAGACGGTGATGATGTTCCCAACAAAAAATATTATGATCCTAGACGTTGGCTAAGACAAGGTGAAAATGCTTTTGTAGCCCGCCTAAAGAAAGCATTTGAGGATCTTAACAATGTGGACACATTATAAAAAAATTGTTAGATTTGTAATTCATTCTAATCAATTAGACGAAAATGGCTTGGTTTAAAAGAACAGATAAAGGAATTCAAACTCCAACAGAGGCAAAACGCGATACTCCAAAAGGATTGTGGTACAAATCTCCAACTGGAAAAATCATTGAAACCGAAGAATTAGAAAGAAACTTTTTTGTGAGCCCAGAAGATGGATATCATGTTCGAATTGGTAGTGCAGAATATTTTCACATCCTATTTGACGACAACAAGTTTAAGGAACTCGATACCAAAATAACATCAAAAGATCCTCTTAAGTTCTCGGACAAAAAGAAATATACTGACCGCCTTAAAGCAGCTCAAGACAAAACCAAACTCAAGGATGCTGTACGAACAGCCGTTGGAAAGTCAAAAGGCAAAGAATTGGTAGTAGCCTGTATGGATTTTAGCTTTATTGGTGGATCTATGGGAAGTGTTGTTGGCGAAAAAATTGCTCGTGCTGCAGATTATGCCTTAAAGAAAAAGTTACCTTTTATGATTATTTCTAAATCTGGAGGTGCACGAATGATGGAAGCCGCACTATCACTGATGCAATTGGCAAAAACCTCAGCAAAATTGGCACAATTGGCCGATGCTGGCATTCCTTATATTTCATTATGTACCGATCCAACAACGGGAGGTACAACAGCGTCTTTTGCCATGCTAGGAGATATCAATATCAGTGAGCCTGGAGCACTTATTGGTTTTGCAGGGCCACGGGTAGTTCGCGACACCACAGGAAAAGAATTACCAGAAGGCTTTCAAACTGCAGAATTTGTCCTAGAACACGGCTTTTTAGATTTTATTACGCATCGCGAACATTTAAAAGACAAGGTCAATCAATACATCGATTTGATTTTAAACCAGCCGTTAAGAGCATAATTTGTCAAAAATTGTACTTTTCTTCATCAATTTTCTTATATTTGCCGCCTGATTATGAGCGTCATAATCATCGCATAAAAATTATTTAAATAAATATTGGAATGTACTTAACAAAAGAAATTAAAGAAGAACTCTTTACAAAACACGGGAAAGATGCCAAAGACACTGGTTCTGCCGAAGGTCAAATTGCATTATTCACACACCGAATCAATCACCTAACAGAACACCTAAAGCAAAATCGAAAAGATTTTAATACGGAGCGTTCTCTGGTAAAGCTTGTCGGTAAGCGCCGCTCTCTTTTGGATTATCTAATGAAAAAAGATATCCTTAGATACCGTGCAATTGTCAAAGAGTTAGGATTAAGAAAATAAATATTCAAAAAAGAGGCCAATTGGCCTCTTTTTTGTTTTAATGCGTATATTTACGCTAATTATAGAAGAAGCTAATTAAAGTTTTTCATTGGTCACACCACACGACAACAACACAACACCAATGTTTAATTAGAATTAAAAAATATGATTCCTAAAGTTTTTAGAGAGGTTATAGACCTCGGAGATGGAAGAGAAATTTCTATCGAAACCGGAAAATTGGCCAAACAAGCCCATGGCTCTGTGGTGGTTCAATCCGGAAAATGTATGCTGCTTTGTACAGTAGTATCGAATTACAAACAATCCGATGTAGATTTTCTACCTCTGACTGTTGACTATCGCGAAAAATTCGCAGCAGCAGGACGCTATCCTGGTGGGTTCTTCAAAAGAGAAGCACGCCCCAGTGATGGAGAAGTCTTAACAATGCGTTTGGTAGATCGTGTATTACGTCCCTTGTTTCCAAAAGATTATCATTCAGAAACTCAAGTGATGATTCAATTGATGTCTCATGACGAAGATGTTATGCCAGATGCCATGGCAGGATTGGCCGCTTCTGCAGCCATTCAACTTTCCGATTTTCCTTTTGAATGTGCCATTTCTGAAGCCAGAGTTGGACGTGTCAATGGAGAATTTATCATCAATCCAACTCGAGCACAGCTTGCAGAATCTGACATCGATATGATGATTGGAGCTTCTGCTGACTCTGTCATGATGGTAGAAGGTGAAATGGATGAAATTTCTGAAGAAGAAATGACCGAGGCAATCAAATTTGCGCATGAAGCTATAAAAATTCAGTGCGCAGCACAAGAGCGATTGGCCGAAGCCTTTGGTAAAAAAGACGTTCGGGAATATGAGCCAGAAAGAGAAGACGCTGAACTTGAAAGTAAAATTCACGAGATGGCCTACGATAAAGTATATGCCGTAGCTAAAGCAGGTTCTGCAAAGCACGAAAGAAGTGCTGCGTTTTCAGATATAAAAGACGAAATTATAGCCTCTTTTTCTGAAGAGGAACAAGAAGAATATGGTGGATTAATTTCTAAATATTACAGAAAAGCAGAAAAAGCAGCTGTAAGAGATTTGACCCTAAATGAAGGCTTACGATTAGACGGAAGAAAAACAGATGAAATAAGACCAATATGGTGTGAAGTAGATTACTTACCATCCACACACGGATCGTCTATTTTTACACGTGGAGAAACGCAAGCATTAGCAACTGTTACCCTAGGAACATCACGTGATGCCAATCAAATTGATATGCCATCTCATGAAGGGGAAGAGCGCTTTTATTTACACTACAACTTCCCTCCTTTTTCAACTGGTGAAGCACGCCCAATTCGTGGGACATCTAGACGTGAAGTGGGACACGGAAACTTAGCACAACGTGCATTAAAAGGGATGGTGCCAGAAGATTGCCCATACACAGTTCGTGTAGTTAGTGAGGTTCTAGAAAGTAATGGTTCGTCATCGATGGCTACTGTGTGTTCTGGAACAATGGCATTAATGGATGCTGGAGTTCAACTGAAAAAACCAGTTTCTGGGATTGCGATGGGATTAATTTCTGACGCAAACTCTGGAAAATACGCTGTTTTATCAGATATTTTGGGTGATGAAGATCACCTTGGAGATATGGACTTCAAAGTAACGGGTACTGCAGACGGAATTACGGCTTGCCAAATGGACATTAAAGTCAAAGGACTATCGTACGAAATTTTAGTCAACGCACTAAAACAAGCTCGCGATGGACGTCTTCATATTCTTGAAAAACTAACAGATACAATTGCTGCACCAGCAGAAGATGTTAAGGCGCATGCACCAAAAATGGTAACTCGAGTTATTCCTAACGAATTTATTGGAGCACTTATTGGGCCAGGTGGAAAAGTCATTCAAGAACTTCAAAAAGAAACAGGAACTACAATAGTTATCAACGAAGATCCAGTTACTGAAGAAGGTATTGTTGAGATTCTTGGAACAGATCAAAATGGAATCGATGCGGTTTTAGCAAAAATTGATTCAATCTTATTCAAACCAGAAGTAGGCAGTATATATGAAGTAAAAGTTATAAAAATGCTTGATTTTGGAGCTGTAGTAGAATATACTGAAGCGCCAGGAAATGAAGTCTTACTTCACGTTAGTGAATTGGCTTGGGAACGTACAGAAAATGTATCAGACGTAGTGAATATGGGCGATATATTTGATGTAAAATACTTTGGTGTAGACTCAAGAACACGTAAAGAAAAGGTGTCTCGCAAAGCGATTTTGCCAAAACCAGAAGGGTTTGTTGAACGTCCTCCAAGAGACCGAAAACACAACAATAAAGGTCGTGACAATCGCAGAAATGACAGAAAAAGAGATTAGCAAAACTGCTCATTCTCATAATCATAAAAAACCGTTTTAAAAATAAAACGGTTTTTTTTGTAACATTTGTTATCATTTATACGTATAATCTAATGAAGCCAATTAATTTTTAAAAAATACGCAAACATGAGACAACTCAAAATCACAAAACAAGTTACCAACAGGGAAACCGCATCGTTGGATAAATACCTTCAAGAAATTGGTAAAGTTGATTTAATTACAGCCGATGAAGAAGTGGAATTGGCACAGCGTATCAAAGCTGGTGATCAAATTGCCCTAGAAAAACTCACCAAAGCCAATCTTCGTTTTGTTGTTTCTGTTGCTAAACAATATCAAAATCAAGGACTAACACTTCCAGATTTAATCAATGAAGGTAATTTAGGACTTATAAAAGCAGCTCAACGCTTTGATGAAACTCGTGGTTTTAAGTTTATTTCATATGCCGTTTGGTGGATTCGTCAATCTATACTACAAGCGCTTGCCGAACAATCTCGTATTGTTCGTTTGCCATTAAATAAAATTGGTTCTATCAATAAAATCAATAAAACATACGCCTTTTTGGAGCAATCACACGAACGTCCACCTAGTGCCGAAGAAATTGCAAAAGAATTGGATATGACCATCAATGATGTCAAAGAATCCATGAAAAATTCTGGTCGCCATGTTTCAATGGATGCTCCGCTAGTAGAAGGTGAAGATTCAAATCTATATGATGTTTTGCGTTCTGGAGAATCTCCAAACCCCGACAGAGAACTCTTACATGAGTCTTTGAGAACAGAAATTGAGCGTGCTTTGGAAACCCTGACTCCACGCGAGGCCGATGTGATTCGTCTATATTTTGGACTTGGCAATCAGCACCCAATGACTTTAGAAGAAATTGGTGAAACTTTTGACCTTACAAGAGAACGTGTCCGACAGATCAAAGAAAAAGCAATTCGAAGATTAAAACACACTTCAAGAAGTAAAATTCTAAAAACCTATCTAGGATAAAAAAAACAAACCCTTGCTCGCTGGCAGGGGTTTATTTTTTATACTATTTTTGTATTAAACTAAAGTTATGAGTTCTTCGCTAATTGCACCCTCCATTCTTGCCGCCGATTTTGCAAACCTCCAACGTGATATTGAAATGGTCAATACCAGTCAAGCAGATTGGTTTCATATTGATATCATGGACGGTGTTTTTGTTCCAAATATTTCCTTTGGAATGCCTGTTTTAAAGGCCATCACAAAGCATGCAAAAAAAACAGTTGATGTTCATTTGATGATTGTTGATCCTGATCGCTATATCAAAACATTTGCAGAACTTGGCAGTGATATCCTTACAGTACATTATGAAGCTTGTACTCATTTGCACCGCACACTTCAAGCTATAAAATCTGAGGGGATGAAAGCAGGTGTTGCGCTCAACCCTCATACAAATATTAATGTTTTGGAAGACACCATTCAAGATATTGATTTGGTGTGTATAATGAGTGTCAATCCAGGTTTTGGTGGACAAAGTTTTATAGAAAACACTTACAACAAAGTGAAACAACTCAAAGCGTTAATAACTTCTAAAGGAGCTGCTACAAAAATTGAAATTGATGGTGGTGTGACCTCTGCCAATGCAAAAGCTTTAAAAGATGCTGGTGCTGATGTTTTAGTGGCAGGCAGCTTTGTATTTAGAAGTGAGAATCCATCAAAAACAATTGAAGAATTGAAACACATTACCGTTTGATGCCTAACGTATCACCTCTTTTAAATAAGCATAATAATCCCCTTTAAGATTGCTAATACGCTGCTTCAATTCTGTTTTGGAGATCCAATTCTTTTCTAAAGCAATTTCTTCTGGGCAAGCCACTTTTTGACCCGTACGTTTTTCGATAGCTTTAACAAATTCTGTAGCTTCAGAAAGGGCCTCATGCGTTCCAGTATCAAGCCACGCAAAACCACGTTTGAGAACTTCCATTTTTAGTTGGCCTTTCTTTAAATAATTAACATTAACAGACGTAATTTCGAGCTCTCCTCGATCTGAGGGTTCTATTGTTTTTGCAATATCTATAACAGAATTTGGATAAAAGTATAGTCCTACAACAGCGTAATTTGATTTTGGTGATTTTGGTTTTTCTTCAATACTTACCACATTTTGGCTGGCATCAAATTCTGCAACACCATAGCGTTCTGGATCTTTAACATAACTTCCAAAAACAACTGCTTTTTGGTTGTTTTCTACTGTTTCAACAGCAGATTTTAAAAGTTGATCTAGACCGACGCCATAAAAAATATTATCGCCCAAAACCATACAAACATCATCGTCTCCTATAAAAGATTCTCCAATTATAAATGCTTGCGCCAAGCCGTCTGGCGATGGCTGTTCTGCATACGACAATTGTATTCCAAAATTAGACCCATCACCCAAAAGGCGTTCGAAATTTGGCAGATCGTGAGGGGTAGAAATAATAAGAATTTCTTGAATTCCAGCATGCATCAAAACAGACAGTGGATAATATATCATGGGTTTATCATATACGGGGAGCATCTGCTTACTTACACTCAATGTGAGAGGATGAAGTCGTGTTCCTGATCCGCCAGCAAGTATTATTCCTTTCATTTATTTTAATTTAATTATTTTTAATATAATTTTTATAGCTCCCATTCCTCACATGATCTAACCATGACGTATTGTTAAGATACCAATCAATGGTAATTGAAAGTCCTTCTTCAAAAGTTACAGAAGGCGACCAGCCTAAATTATTTTCAATTTTTGAGGCATCAATAGCGTAACGTAAATCATGCCCAGGACGATCTTTCACAAAAGTAATAAGATGTTCAGATGTTCCTTGTTTCTGTCCCATTTTCTGATCCATTTGCTTGCACAATTCTTTTACTAAATCTATATTTTTCCATTCATTAAATCCACCAATATTGTAAGTTTCATGATTTTCTCCTCGATGAAAAACCATATCAATAGCTCTTGCATGATCGATAACGTACAACCAATCTCTGGTGTAATTGCCATCGCCATAAACTGGTAATTGCTTTTTCTCTAATATATTATTAATGAAAAGTGGTATTAATTTCTCTGGAAATTGATGTGGTCCATAATTGTTGGAACAGTTAGATATCACATAGGGCAACCCATAAGTTTCGCCATAGGCACGTACAAAATGATCCGAACTTGCCTTTGAAGCAGAGTATGGTGAATTGGGATCGTATGGGGTTGTTTCTAGAAAAAGACCGTCCTCACCCAATGTTCCATAAACTTCATCTGTACTGACATGATAAAAACGATGAGAGGCCCAAGATGTTCCCCACAAAGATTTGAAAGCATTAAGCAATATCATTGTTCCTAAAATATTGGTTTTGGCGAAAGCCAGAGGGTCATCAATAGAACGATCGACATGAGATTCTGCTGCCAAGTGAATAACATCTGTAAATTTATGGTTTTCAAAAGATTGATGAATAAAATTCTCATCCGTGATATCCCCCTTTAAAAAGGTATAATTGGGCGCATTTTCGATATCCTTTAAGTTTTCCAAATTCCCAGCATACGTTAGTGCATCCAAATTAAAGATTTGATACTCTGGATATTGATTGACAAACAATCGGACAACATGAGCTCCTATAAACCCTGCGCCACCTGTAATTAATATTTTTTTCATTTATAATATGATTTATACCATTTAAAAAAAACAGCAATACCTGTTTTTAATGGAGTCTTTGGTTGAAATCCATAATCTGACTTAAACTTTTCTATACTGGCATAGGTTTGATATACGTCGCCAGCTTGAAGCGATGTCATGTTTCGCTTAGCTTTCAATCCCACTATGCTTTCAATATGTTGTAAAAAATCTAATAGACTAACGGGATTAGTACTCCCGATATTATAAATTTTATACAATTTTTTATCATTTGATGACGTCAATAGTGTCCGTTCTATGCCCTCAATAATGTCATCAATATAAGTAAAATCACGAGTATGATCGCCAAAGTTAAAAATATTTACGGGTTTTCCTTTAAGTACGGCCTCTGTAAAAAGAAAAAGGGCCATATCTGGTCGACCCCAAGGGCCATACACTGTAAAAAACCGTAGGCCTATGGTTTCAATCCCATACAAATGACTATAAGTATGCGCCATGAGTTCATTTGTTTTTTTCGAAGCAGCATACAAACTCAGAGGTTTATCTGCTTTGGACGATTCTAGAAAAGGAATTTCCGTACTATTACCATATATACTCGAGCTACTGGCATACACCAATCTTGGAATTTTATTTTCTCGACAACAGTCCAATATGTTCAAAAACCCTGCAATATTGCTATCCAAATAGGCCTTTGGAGATTTTGAAGAAGATCGGACAAATACTTGCGCAGCAAGATGACAAACGCTATCAATTTTATAGTTTTTAAAACTATTTTGTAATGCGTTTAAATCTTCGATATGCATACGAATAAAAGTAAATGAAAAATTCACTAAATTACTTTTCGAAGGCGAATTCCACTGAGAAGCTTCTTCAGTTTTTATACCCAAAATTTTGAGTCTATCGCATTTTAAATTTATATCGTAATGATTGTTGATATTATCCAATCCAATGACAGAATGGCCTTGTTCTAAAAGGCGTTTACACAAGTGAAAACCAATAAAACCTGCAGCTCCAGTGACTAAAATTGTTTTAGTCTTCATAATGCATGAAAATTACTGTCCAATTCCTTGGTATGAAAACCCGATGGCTTCTAGTTCTGATTTATTCAATAAGTTACGACCATCAAAAACACAGGCAGGCTTGCTCATGCTATCGTATATTTTTTTCCAATCGTAGTTTTGAAATTCATCCCATTCTGTAATTATCGCAAGCGCATGAGCACCTTCTGCTGCTTTGTAAGGGTCTTTTTCAGAAGATAAATAACTGTCATTATCAGACTCCGATCTAGAGTTTAAATAATTCAAATCCGATTGCATTTGAAGTGCTGAAACTTTGGGGTCATAAACTTGAATATTGGCATGTTCATCAATAAGTTTATCGGCGATATAAATGGCTGCAGATTCGCGGGTATCATTGGTGTCTTTTTTGAACGCCCAACCAAAAAAAGTGATTTTTTTGTCCGCTACTGTTCCATAAAGTGCTTTTACTATTTGATCGGCAAAACGCTCCCTTTGATGATTATTCATGATAATAACCTGCTCCCAATAGTCTGCGGCCTCATTCAGTCCTAAAGACTTGCAGATATAAACAAGATTGAGAATATCTTTTTGAAAACAAGAACCGCCAAATCCAACAGATGCTTTCAGAAATTTAGGTCCAATTCTAGAATCTGTTCCTATAGCATTGGCCACTTCATTTATGTTAGCCCCTGTTTTTTCACAAAGTTCTGTTAGGGCATTAATGGACGAAACACGTTGTGCCAAAAAAGCATTTGCTGTTAGTTTTGAAAGCTCCGAAGACCATAAATTTGTTGTTATTATTTGATCTTCTGGAACCCATGCTGCATAAATAGTTTTCAGAACCTCAATGGCTTTTTGTCCAGATGCTGTAGATTCTCCACCAATAAGCACACGATCTGGTGTTTCTAGGTCTTGAATGGCTGTACCCTCGGCTAAAAATTCTGGATTGGATAAAATTTCAAAATGGATACCATTTCCTGTATTGTCTAAAATATCTTTTATGGCTTCAGCGGTTTTGACAGGTAGAGTTGATTTTTCGACAACAATTTTATTGGAGGTAGAAACTTTTGCGATTTGACGCGCACACAACTCTACATATTGAAGATCTGCAGCCATGCCCTTGCCTGCGCCATAGGTTTTTGTGGGAGTATTGACAGAAATAAAAATCATTTCGGCTGCATCGATGGCTCTGTCAACTTCTGTAGAAAAGAAAAGATTTCGACCACGAGCTTCTGCTACCACTTTGTCCAAACCTGGTTCAAAAATTGGAAGTTGAGATAGATCTTCACTATTCCATGCGGCAATTCTATCGGCATTGACATCGACAACCGTAACTTTTATGTGTGGGTTTTTTTGAGCGATGACAGACATTGTTGGACCACCTACATAACCTGCTCCTATACAACAAATAGATTTTATATTCATTCTTATTTTGTGCTAGCTTTTATTAATCTGAAAATAAACTTGGTGCAAGATATATGTTTAAACAGACTCCACAAAATTACACTTTACAAAAACAGCTTATCTCATAAAACTACAAAAACAAAAAAGCAAGCATTTTTAGCTTACTTTTTGTTGATTTTTTTGGACCAAAATTTAAGTTATAATTTATCAATATTTAAGAAGTTTTTGAGTTGTACTTCCAGTTTCAGTTTCAATTGATATTAAATAAACTCCAGAACTAAAATCTGAAATATCAAAACGATGCTCTGAGCTAAAGTTACCTTTGTGAACTTGAACTATGGTTCCAATTGTATTATAAATTACAATTTTATGAGATGGCTGATTTATCTTAAAATATTCATTGGCAGGATTTGGAAAAATCCCGATATTTTTTTCGAAAAGTACTTCATTGGTACTTAGGGTACTTGCTTGATTTCCAAAGATTTTAAACTCTCCTGGGGCAAGACTAATAGCATCACTAGTGTTTGAAACCGACACCGTTGTGTTTCCGGATGCATCCATTAAATCATACCAAATGCCAGTGTATGGAAAATTTGGTATTACATTTTGAGTTGTAACATCAAAATTTGCAAGAACAACTATGTTTTTTAAACTTGTGGAAGGCAGTGCATCATCCCAAATGTATATTTTTGGGGTCAGTGATCCTGAATTGATATCATAATTACCTTCAAAAACTGCTTCATTAATTTTCAACGCATTGATTCTCGACCAACTATTGTATATCTGACTTCTTAGGGGATCGCTTTCCCAGTTGTTTGCCCATTGTGGTTGAGGCTTTGTATCCAATTTACAGTCCCCATCGTTACCATTAGGGTCGTTAACTGTTCCATTGTTACATGTATAAATTGAGTTTTCCATTCCTAACTCGCCAAAATGCCAAATCATTTTTGGCCCTGGGATTGTTAGTGTAACTGCTCCCAGCGCTGGGAAACGTTGAAGCGCTGTATTTAGCACTGTGACATCATAACCACCACTTGATGCTCCGTATAATAAATTTCGATACATTAATCGTTCTTCGTCATGGCTTTCTGCATATCCAATAAGACGTTTTCCTATGAAGTTTTGGTTATTATGACCCATACCTTCAAAATTAGAATCATTAGCATAGCCCATAGTAAGTTGATTATAGGGGTTGGTCATTTTTCCCCAAAGCATGATGCCTTTACCCTCGTTAATTCGATAATCGGCCCATTCTTTTTGTTCTTGTTGACCTCCTAGGTGTTCGAAAATTACATAGTGATCAGGATCTAAACTCCATGAGTAGTCTGCATATTCTTTGAGAATTGCTACTCTATCCGCTTGATAATTATTTGTACAATTTTCATCGCCAGAACTACAATTTTGTGTAAATCCTTTTGTTAAATCCCAACGAAATCCATCAATTTTAAATTCTTCAATCCAGTGCTTGACAACTCGTTTTGTGTAATTCTGTGTTAATATACTTGTGTGATTAAAATCTGATCCAACACTATAGCTATGAGTCGCTTGCATATTAAAATATGGATTTTCCGAACTTGGCTCACCCCATCCATTTTCGTCAGGATCGTCCATCCACATGCGTATCATTGGGTTTCTTCCAAAGGCATGATTCAGTGCTAAATCTAAAATCACTGCAATTCCATTTTGGTGACACACATCTATTAATTCTTTAAATTTATCTTCTGTCCCATAAAATTTATCTAAGGCCATATGGAATGAAGTATTGTATCCCCAGCTTTCATTGCCTTCAAACTCCATGACAGGCATGAGTTCTATCGCATTAATATTTAAATTTTTAAAATAATCAATTTTGTCTATGACGTCTTGAAAATTTCGATTAGCATCAAAATCTCTGATTAGGAGTTCATAAATTACTAAATCCTCTTTTGCGGGTTTCTCAAAATTAGTGACTTGCCAAGTGTACTCTGATTGTCCAGTTTGCAAAACAGTGACCTCACGTTCTTGGCCCTGCGGATAAGCTGTTAAATTAGGATAGGAGGTCGCAGGAATATAGGGATCGTCAAAGGGAGACAACACCAAAGTCGAATAGGGATCTGCTACCTTAACTAGTTTTGGAGAGTTCGCAATTGCATTTTGATCAAATACCCAATATTGATAAGTTTCTATTTGCCCAGGTGTTAGCCCATTAAGTTCCAACCAAAATAAGTTTGAGTTAGGATCTTTTTTCATGGCATATTCATTTGTGGGTCTCCAATTGTTAAAACTTCCGGCTACATATATAAAGTCTTTATATGGAGCTTCCAAAACTAAAGTTACTTTGCTTAAATCAGTTTGATTATAGTTTATGCCTTGCTCATGACCAGCAGGAATAGCTTGACTTTGGGTATTGTTGACAAAAATGTCAAATTCTTTCGTTACGCTATTCGATCCCTGACTCACGACAAGCTGGCAGGCGGAATTTTCTGTAATTCCAGTGACAAAAGAGCTTTGATAAAAAGTTGTATTAGAAGCGGAATGGTAACTAGTACCATCAACAAAAAGCTCATAATTTGCAGGACCATTGGTATTTTGAGCCAGGATTTGGGTTTGACCTCCAGGATTAATTAGAACCACGCCGCTAGAGTTTGGGTTAATCATGGTCACTTGCAGGGCGCCAACATTTAAAAAGAAATCTGAACAGCCGTTATCTTTGAGTTCTTGAGAACCATCTTCAGAACGAAAAACCAACCCCATTTTTGTTACCAAACCGGCCTCTGTAGTAGAAAGACCATAATAACTTTGTGGGATAAAAGAGATACTCCAGGTGCCATCTCCATTATTGGTCATCTCACCAACACCATCGTCCTGTCCCCAGTTTCCAACAACAGCAATTCCCCATGGATCTGAGTCCTCACCTACACCAGAGTGCAGATAAACTTTATTAGGAGAATTAAATCCGTTACAATTTGAATCTGTACTATTAATATCTACAGTTATCGTAATTTGTTGATTTATTTCAATGGTACTTGGATTGGTAATAACTTGACAAAATCCCAAGAGTGGCAATAGTAATAAAAGGAGTATTTTTTTCATGTCATAAAATTATAATAAAATTCAATATATCAGAAAAAAGGAGTTGATAATTCAACTCCTTTTTTTGATTCAAACAACACGATTAGTCTAGTCTAGTGTAATTGTTTTAGTATTGGTGTCTAATGTTAGATTATACACTCCAGAACTACCCGTAAAGGCGAAGTTATTATCGCCGTCTTGTGCGTCTTCAAAATTACTATCAATAGTATAGCCTTCATCTACATAATATGGATAGTTTCTTCCTGAAGCCCAGTCTCCTTCAGATGTAAAAAATCTAAAGTTATTATCGGCTCCACCATTGTTTTGGAGGTTTACAGGCCCGAAATAAACACCATCGCCAGCGCAGAATAACTCAACAGGTGTTGCCCATCCCCAACCAGCGTCTGGAACTCCTGCACCAACTAAGTATAGAATTTCAAATTCGCAAGTTCCGATAGATTGTGGATCACTTAAAGTTATTGTTTTAGTAACTGTATTGATCTCGATATGATAAAATCCTGATGTTCCAACAAATGCGAAATTATTATCGCCATCTTGAGCATCTTCAAAATTACTATCGATAGTATAACCTTCTCCATCGTAGTGAGGGTAGTTTAAACCTGATGCCCAATCTCCTTCGGATGTAAACATTCTAAAGTTATTATCAGCACCACCATTGTTTTGAAAGTTAACATTTCCAGAGTAGATGTTATCACCGTTACAACCTAGTCTAACTGGAGAAGTCCATCCCCAACCAGCATCTGGAACACCAGCTCCAACAAGCCATATTTGCTCTAAATCACAGACTGGACCACCACTAGAAGCTTCGGGCAACATAAGAGTCAGCATCGCCACATTACTCATAGCTTCTACACTTGCGTTGGTTCCTACTGTTGCTCTTACACGAAAGGCGACATCTCCATTATCAGGAGCTGGAGTTGAGGGGTCATTATCCAAACCTGCTTCAGCAGCATATCCCAACATATCTCCTATGCTGATATCGTAATAATTGTTTGATGTTGTTCCTACAATTTCCATATCAGAAAAGTCTCCCGCAATAGATTTTTGTAACTCGTAATTGACATTAGTCTGAACATCAAAATCTGCGTCATTCCAAGTAAATCGCTCTCCTAGGTTTCCTGAAGTACCTGAGGTTAGTACATATTCGTTTAAAAATGTATTACTAAACATAAAATCCCCAGATTGAGAAGCTACGTATGTAATATCAGCATCGTCTTCTAGACATGAGTTAAAACTTATGGCTCCGACAATCAATAAGATTAATAATTTTATTTTATTCATGATTTTAAATATTTTAGTTATATCCTTCATTTTGTTGTAGGTTAGGGTTGACTAGTATTGAGGATTGTGGTATTGGAAACAGGTTTCTGTATTCATCAGTACCAATACCCGCAGGTTGATTGGATTTGAAAGGCCATAGGTAATTTCCAGAAGTAAAATAACCATATCTCACTAAATCTGTACGTCTTTGTCCTTCCCAATACAACTCTCTTGATCGTTCATCTAATATAAAATCTAAGCTCATATCGGAGGAAGATATCGAATTGTTATTGCTTCCATACGCTCTAGCAATTAACTCATTGATTTTGGTAGTGGCTAAATTTAAGTCACCCCCACCTCCTCTAAGAGTTGCTTCAGCATAGTTTAAGTAAATTTCAGCTAAACGAATAAGTGCTAAGTCTGTGTCGACAAAGTTACCAGATGTATCAACGCCTTGATTTCCATTGGAATCAATATTTTTAAATTTAGTTATTGCATATCCGTTATTAAAAGGGGGGATATTTTCAATTTCTAAACTTTGCCCATCGGTATAAAACATTCCACGTTTATCAGATTCTGGAAGGACAATTGAAAGACTATAAGTTAGTGAGTTTAGGTTTAATACCACATGGTACACACCATTTCCTGAAGGAAGGTCAATATTACCACCACCAGCTTCGAGCGTTCCATCGGCTTCATTATCGCCATAATTTTGTCCCCAATCTTCATTGAAACGAAATTTAATTTGGTTGCCAGAAAGTGTTGCATACAATTCAAACACATTAGAGCTCGTTTCATACATTTCCATGTCTGGTCCATTCCATGAGTTTGTTGTAGCGTCCCCTACCAATCCCCAGTCAGACAATGTTCCGGATAGGGAGGCATTTAGTGCGTCTGGATCTACCATACCTTCTGGGAATTTATTAACTAAATTTTTTGTTGTGCGAATACCACCCCATCCACCGTTGACCCCAAAATCGCCAGCTGGCATGGTGCCACCAATAGCGGCATGAACCAGGAAGGTTGTTCCACCGTAGGTTTGTGAACTTAAACCATCAAAATTAGCAGTAAAAATAAACTCATTTTGAGCGCCGTTGGTATCATTATCCGCTAAGAACAATTCGTCGTAAGCCGTGCCATTGCCATTGGCATCATTCGTATTAATCATATATGTGGAATTCATCACCTCACTAGAATAAGTTACACAGTCTGTGTATCGTGGTGTTCCTGTCCAAACCTCAGCATTTAAATATAACTTAGACAATAGTGCCCAAGCCGCTACTTGATCTACACGGCCATACTCATTTGAACCAGATGGTAAAAGTTGATCTTTAATTTCTAAAAGTTCAGCTTCTACAAAGTTAAACAACTCTGCTCTAGTGCTTTGCTGTGGTAAGTCTGTTGTGATTGATGTTGACAAAGGCACATTGCCAAACAAATCAATTAAGTTGTAATAAGCAAATGCTCTAAGGAATCTTGCCTCAGCAATATATGTAGATACCACGTCGTCCGATAAATTTGCTGCATTTGCTATAAATGAATTACAGAATGAAACTTCTTGAGCCAGTCTATTGTACATCGCCTCTGTAAAGTCATTACTTGATGACCAGTACATGCCATGCAAATCTGGAAGTCCTGGATCGCCCCATCCTACTACGGCATGGTCTGTAGTTAACTCATTTAAGTTGAAAAGCATTCTTGTAAATTGAGAAAACCCTTCGTCAATATCGGCAATATCAGGTTGTCCTGCTGGGCCGTTTTGCCCCGTTAGTGCTAAACTGGCATATAGCTTAGCCAAAGCGCCTTTTGCTTCATCAGCATTAACAAATACGTTTTCTTCTGTAAAACTGTCTGGGTCGATTGGTGATTGATTCAAGTCGTCGTGACAAGACAAAACCCCAATACAAACCGCTAATAATAAAATTATTTTTTTCATTGTTTTCATGTTTTATTAAAAGTCAATATTTACTCCAAATACAAAAGACTGTGGTCTTGGGTAGAAATTGTTATCAATTCCTCCAAAAATTTCTGGATCTAATCCTTCGTAGTCAGTTATAGTCAATACGTTTTGCATTGACCCGTAAACTCTAAATCTAGTATCACTATTAAAATCAAAAGTATATCCAATAGCAATATTATCGATTCTAAAGAATGATGCTTCTCTAACATAATGAGAACTCAACAAGTTGTTTTCTGTTATGTTTACAAACCCTGTATCCAGGTAGTCTGAGTGAAGGTTTGTCAAGATGCTGTTTTCTGTGGCTCTTCTAAGGTATGCTGTACTGGAAGCTACATTATCATAGGCATAGTTTCCAAGACTGGCTCTAGTAACCATAGCAAAATCCCAGTTCTTATAATTCAAGTTGGTGTTTAGACCCATTGTGATATCAGCAAATGGTGATTTATAGAAAAACTTATCATTGTCATTAATTATATTATCTCCATTTCTATCGACATAGGCCCCTTCGATTGGATTACCATCGGTGTCATAAACTTGCTGTAATACAAAGAAACTGTTTGGCACCTGCCCTTGAGTGTGGAGTTGTACATTATTTCCTACTCCTCCACTGATCCCTCCCGTAGGTTGATCAAAAGGAAGGTTGGTGATGGTGTTATCGTTAAAAGCGATGTTATAGCCAATAGACCATTCCACATCATCTGTGACTACTGGGGTTGCATTTAACATGATTTCAAGTCCCTTGTTTTCCATATCACCAATGTTTTTATCAACTCTGTTACCAAAGTTTGTGAATGGATCAACCGAAGAAAATGCAATAAGATCTTTAGTTTCTCTGATATAATAATTCAAAGATCCAGAAAGACGATTGTCTAGGACCGTAAAATCAACACCAAAGTTCGTAGTTCGTCCAATTTCCCAGCGTAATTCCTCATTAAGAGGTTCTGGTCTATAGGTTTGGTAAAATGAATTTCCAAATTGGTAATTTGCTGTAGAAGTACTTCCAGTGTAACGCGTAAGGAATCTATAATCTCCCAATCCATTGACATTTCCAACTTCTCCATATCCAACTCGAAGTTTCAATTCATTAAAGAAAGAATTTTCCATAAAATCTTCTTTATGAAGATTCCATGCGGCAGCAACAGACGGGAAATAGCCCCAACGATCGTCTGGATTAAGTTTAGATGATGCATCTGCTCTTAAGGTTGCTGTTAGTAAATATTTACCATTGTAGTCGTAGTTCAAACGTCCAAAATAGGAAAGTAACACATTTTTGGATTTATCAATAAATTCAAAATCATTACCATCTTCTTCAGCTTCGCTGTCGTAGCTGTAGTTGTAGAACTCAAACGATTGGTATGAGTGACCTGCAACAGCAGTTAAATTGTGGACCTCATTAAAGGATGTTTCATAAGTTAGGTATGCATCAAACAAAGAGTTGGTTGCTTCATTATCATAGCGACTTTCTGCTCCATCAAAGGTTGGATCCGATGTGGGCATATTGGCTGAAGTCATAGTTCCACCACTTCCGTCAGTTTGATCAATACCTACCTTAACAGTGGCTGTTAAGCCCTCAACAAAAGGTAAAGAATAATCGAACTTGACATTGGAAACAATTCTATTTATTTCAGAGGAGTCCTCTGTCAAATTGAGTAATGCAACGGGATTTGTTGGCGCAAGATTATATTGACTACCTGTTGCAGGATCAATCCAGGAATAATAGCCACCATAAGGCGATGTTGAATCAAAGACACTTTGCGTAGGATCGTAGGAAATGGCATTCCCTATGGCACCTCTGTTTGCAAAAGTATTGTTTGTGTTCGAATAAAGTGCATTGAAACTCATCTTCAAATCTCCTCCAAAAGCCTCTGGCTTAAAGTTGATAGAAGCTGTTTTACGATCAAAGTTATCTCCTTTTAAAATACCATCATGATCCGAATACCCAAGCGACAATCGGAGAGGTATATTGGCCAACTGTCCAGTAGCACTTAATGAAAAATCTCGCCCCATAGCAGAGTCGTAGATTTCGTCTTGCCAATTCGTGTTGCTATTTCCTAAAAGGTCAATAGCAGCAGAATCTCCTGTGCCAATTACTGTCTCTCTAAATTGATCTGAACTCATTACATCCACTTGGTTTAATGGATTGTGCGATGTTGTTGATGCATTAAAATTAAATTTAAAGTCTCCAGATTTACCGGACTTCGTGGTAATGATAATGACACCATTGGCTCCTCGCGATCCATAGATTGCAGTTGCAGAAGCATCTTTTAAGACTACCATGCTTTCAATATCATTTGGATTGATAAGGTTTAGTGGATTTCTCGAACCTCCAACACCACCGTCATTCAATGGAATTCCATCAACGACATAAAGGGGGTTACTAGATAAACTTAAAGATCCATTTCCACGAATACGGATTACCTGACCTTCGCCAGGAGCACCACTACCAGCAGTTACAGAAACCCCTGCAATTTTTCCGCTGATTAATTGTTGCGCAGAAACTAAAGGACCTTGGTTAAAGTCCTCTGAAGTAATCAAATCTGCAGCTCCTGTCAAATCTTCTTTTTTTACACTACCATATCCAATTAAAACAACCTCATCTAATGCCGAAGCATCTTCTGCCAATTGTACGTTTAGAGCACTTTCTCCATTGTAAGAAATTTCTTGTGTAGAAAATCCCACATAAGAAAAAACAAGTACATCGCCAATGTTGGCAGAAATTTGGTAATTCCCATCAAAATCTGTAGTGGTTCCAGTGTTTGTTCCTTTTACAAGTACATTTACACCAGGCAGTGGCAATCCACTGTCTTCTTCGCTTACTGTACCTTTTACACTCGATTGACCAAAGCAAATGATAGGAATCAAGAGTAATAATAAGAAGCTATTAATTTTTGTTTTCATAAAATGATTGTTAGTTAAGACTAATTTTCGATTTTAACTTATAATTCTACTTTTCAGGGCTAATGTATATCTTTGGGAATTATTTAACAATTCTATAACATGACTATAACGTTTTCGTGTTGATAAGTTTTTGAATAATTATCATAAATCAGCATTATTTCTGTTGAAAACACAAAAAAAAGGGGTGTTTATTGCTATTTTTGACAGTAAAGCATACTAATTAAATTTTTTAAAAGTGTAATCAAATATAATATTGTTTAAAGAAAATACATAATAGTTTAACAATTATGAAAAAAAGAACGACCCTAAAACAATTGGCAAAAGAGTTGGATGTCTCCATTTCTACAGTTTCAAAAGCCCTAAAAAACAGCCCAGAAATTAGTCAAGACACCATAGACAAAGTCAAAGCTTTTGCAAAATTATTGAATTACAGACCCAACAATATTGCTTTGAGTCTAAAGAACAGAAAAACAAAAACTATTGGAATTATAATACCAGATATTGTCCACCATTTTTTCACTAAAGTCATCAAAGGGGTCGAAAATTATGCCAATGCACAAGGATACAATGTTATTGTTGGATTGTCCAATGAGTCTTTTTCTAACGAGGTCATAAATATGGAAATGCTAGCCAATGGCAGTATCGATGGTTTTATTATATCCATGTCAAGAGAAACAATGCAAAGACAAGATTATCAGCACTTTACAGAATGTTTAAACGAAGGTATTCCTTTGGTGATGTTTGATCGAATTGTAAATGAAATTCCTTGCGATAAAGTTGCAGTAGATGACGCCAAAGGGGCACGAATCGCTACTGAAACACTTTTGGAAAAAGGGGCTAAAAAAATTGCTATCATCACAACTAAAGACTATGTCAGTGTTGGTCGTTTGCGTACCAAGGGATATTTGGAAGCCTTGGGTGCTTACGATATCAATCCAACAGCAGATCTAATTTTAAAAATTGACGATGATTTACTTTATGAAGACCATCTTGAAAATCTAGAGGCTCAAATTCGTAAACTGCTTAAAAACCACCCGGATATTGATGGAATTTTTGCCGTAAACGAACTCTACGCCGTTGTTGCCATGAAAGTTGCCAAAGAACTTGAAATTGATATCCCAGGCCAGCTACAAGTGATTGGTTTTACAGATGGTATGCTTTCAAAACACGCCTCTCCGGCACTCACAACAGTAAGTCAACATGGCGAAGCGATGGGAGAAAAAGCAGCGGAGTTACTTATTCAAAGAATAGATGAACGCGTTGATGACATTCCAGGGCAACCATTGAAAACAACAATTATTTCAACAGATTTAATTTTAAGAAATTCCACAAAATAATTTGCTCAAGTAAAATTTTCTTTTTTATATTTGAAGCATCAAAACTTATACTTCTACTTTTCATTTTTAAGTTTTGATAACCACATTTGCTGATTATCAAAATAGTATTAATACTTTACTTATACTATTATGAAAAAGCAATTACTTGGGTTCTGGGATATCTGGAATATGAGTTTTGGATTCCTAGGTATCCAATTCGGTTTTGCATTACAAGGGGGCTTTATGTCTCGTATTTTTCAAACTTTGGGTGCTGATAAAGCAGAAATTCCAATGCTTTGGATTGCGGCACCTTTGACTGGCCTCATTGTTCAGCCCATTATCGGATATTTGAGTGATAGAACATGGCACCCTAAACTTGGGCGCAGAAAACCTTACTTTTTAATTGGGGCTATTTTAAGCTCTTTGGTATTGTTTTTGGTTCCTCATTCTCCTGTGCTATGGATGGCCGTTGGATTTCTCTGGATTTTAGATGCATCTATCAACATTTCAATGGAGCCATTTCGCGCTCTAGTGGCCGATAAATTACCCGAATCGCAACGCTCTTATGGCTTTGTGGTGCAGACGCTTATCATTGGCATAGGAACTTGGATTGCGAGTAACTTGCCTTGGATGGTTTCTCAACTCGGCGTAAGTAATTCTGCGCCCTCTGGAGTAGTTCCTATGTCTGTTAAAGTGGCTTTTGCCATTGGTGCCTTTGTGTTTTTGGCAAGTGTACTCTACACTATCACAACCACATCTGAGTATCCACCAGAAGACATGGACGCTTTTGAAAAAGAACGAGCACAAAAAAATAGATTCATTCCAGACATTATTGAAAACATTGGTCAAATGCCAACAACAATGAAAAAACTTGGTGTCGTACAGTTTTTTTCGTGGTTTGCCTTCTTTACCATGTGGAGCATGGCCAATCCTGCCCTCACCGAACATGTGTTTAAAACACCTGCTCCAGTAGAGGCAAATTATGACATTAGCACAAAAGAAGGTATGGCTGCTTTTGATATTGTCAATACCGCTTTTCAGGAGTCATCAAATGCTGTAGGTTCTGCAATGGGTGTGTATGGATTATCTTCTATGGTGTTTGCATTGTTACTCACTTTTTACACCTCCAAACATACAATTAACAGAAAATATGTACACATGGGATCCCTTGCCTTAGGAGGGTTTGGATTCTTATTGATGTATGTGGCAACTCCCCAACAGTTAAAATATTGTTTCATCTTAATTGGGTTTTCATGGGGTAGTATTTTATCAATGCCCTATGCCATGCTGTCTAGTTCTGTAGATTCAAATAAAATGGGGGTATTTATGGGAATTTTCAATATGTTTATTGTAATTCCACAAATCGCAGCAGCTCTAGGTACAATTAATTATTTATCAAATCTTATTGGCCCAGAAGCCATAAACAGCATGATAATTGCAGGAATCAGCTTGATTGCTGCCGCACTAACGAATTTACTTATTACAAACCCATCTGCAATACGATATCAATCTGAATAATATGAAAAGAAAATGTTTCATTTTTGACTTAGATGGTGTTATTGTAGATACCGCAAAGTATCATTATCAAGCTTGGAAGGCGTTAGCAAATGATCTTGGCATTGATTTTTCTATTGAACAAAATGAACAACTCAAAGGGGTTAGTCGCGTTCAATCTTTAGAAAAAATTTTGAAGTGGGGAGGTCGTACATTGGATCCTATCGAATTTCAAGATAAAATGAATCAAAAAAATACAAACTATCTTGAGTACATTTCTAACATGGACACCTCAGAGCTTTTACCAGATGTAGATAGAGTGCTTAGGTTTTTAACAAACAATAACCAATTCATCACATTAGGATCGGCCAGTAAGAATGCGCGACCAATTTTGGATAAAGTAAAAATTACCAGTCTTTTTGATGCTATTGTTGATGGCAACGATGTCTCAAAAGCCAAGCCCAACCCAGAAGTGTTTCTCAAGGCAGCGCGCCTGACAAAATCTAAAGCAAAAAACTGTATTGTTTTTGAAGATTCTGTTGCAGGTATTCAAGCCGCAAATGCGGCAGGAATGATTAGTATTGGCATTGGAGATGCAAGAATTTTACACGAAGCGCAATACAATTTTGAAGACTTTAGAGGGCTAAGTAATACCTTTTTAGAAAACCTTATAAAAAAATCATAATAAATTATGAATCAAGATTATATAATTCCAAATTCATGGTCCATTATCGAAGAAGGATTTATACCTAAATATGTTGAATCTTCCGAAAGTATCTTTAGTATTGGAAATGGTGCTATGGGACAACGGGCCAACTTTGAAGAAACGTACACAGGCAACACCTTTCAAGGTAGCTACATTGCAGGAGTTTATTATCCAGATAAAACAAAAGTGGGATGGTGGAAAAACGGTTATCCAGAATACTTTGCTAAAGTTCTTAACGCGCCAAACTGGATTGGAATCAACGTGGTGGTCAATGATGTCGTTTTAGACTTAAATACCTGTAAATCAATATCTGATTTTAGGCGCGAATTGAATATGAAAGAAGGTTGGTTGTGTCGATCATTTAAGGCAACACTTAGCAACGATGTTCAAATAGCTGTAAAAAGTTTACGTTTTTTGAGTCTTGCACAAGAAGAAATTGGTGCCATACGATATCAAGTAACCCCACTTAATTGTTCCGCTGAAATTAGTTTTGAACCTTTTTTGGATGGGAATATCACAAATCAAGATAAAAACTGGGATGATCAGTTTTGGGATATTTCAACTGTATCCTCAAAAAATTCAAATGCCTTTATTGAAGCAGAAACCATGAAAACGGGCTTCAAAACATGTACTTTCATGCACCATCAATGCACTCTAAATGAAACCCCGATCGCACTTTCATTTTCTGAACAAAATACCAGCTCAAGAATTGGACATACTTATTTAACGCATGTGGATCAAGGGTCAACTTTTTCTATAGAAAAAATTGGAGGCTATATTTCAGATCGTAAACATGCTGATGTATTACAATCTGCAGTGGATGCAATTCAAATCGCTTCAAAGAAAGGGTTCGATACCCTATTAGAAGAGCAAATTCAATTCTGGGCCAAAATATGGCAAATGGCCGATATTACCATCGAAGGTGATGTCAAGGCGCAGCAAGCAATTCGTTTTAATATTTTTCAACTCAATCAGACATATTTGGGGAATGATCCCCTGCTTAACATTGGCCCAAAAGGATTTACCGGTGAAAAATATGGCGGGAGCACCTATTGGGATACCGAAGCCTATTGTTTACCATTTTATATGGCTACAAAATCACCAAATGTTGCAAAAAGCTTATTAGAATATCGTTTTCATCATTTGGAAAAAGCTATTGAAAATGCAAAAAAATTAGGTTTTAATACTGGTGCAGCCTTGTATCCTATGGTTACTATGAATGGAGAAGAATGCCACAACGAATGGGAAATTACTTTCGAAGAAATTCATAGAAATGGCGCTATAGCTTTTGCCATTTACAACTACCAGCGATATACTGGTGATGTAAGCTATACACATTCTAAAGGGATTTTTGTTTTAATTGCGATCACCCGTTTTTGGTATCAGCGATTTAACTTTTCTGAACAAAAACAGAAGTTTGTCATGCTTGGAGTAACAGGCCCAAATGAATATGAAAATAATGTTAATAATAATTTTTACACAAATTATATTGCCAAATGGTGTATGGAGTTTACACTTGATACTTTAGATAATATAAAAGCTATCGACATAGAAACATACCGCAAAATTGTAGCACAAACCAAACTTACTGAGCAAGAAATAGAAGTGATAAAATCATTATCAAAATCTATTTATTTACCGTATTCAAAAGAACATGGCGTTTATTTACAACAAGATGGATTTTTAGATAAAAACCTGACTCCTGCATCTGAATTATCCACAGACGAACGTCCAATAAATCAACATTGGTCTTGGGATCGAATATTGAGATCTCCATATATAAAGCAAGCCGATACGCTTCAGGCATTCTATTTCTTTGAGGACGCTTTTACAACTCAAGAACTAGAAAAACATTTTGATTTTTATGAACCCCTTACTGTTCATGAAAGTTCGCTATCGCCATGTGTTCATAGTATTCAAGCTTCAAAATTGGGACGCATGAATCAAGCTTATGAATTTTACTTACAGACGTCTAGACTAGATTTAGATGACTATAATCAAGAAGTACACGAAGGGCTTCATATTACCTCTATGGCGGGGACATGGATGAGCATTGTAGAAGGGTTTGGAGGGATGCGAATCAAAGATAATCAATTGCATTTTTCGCCACAAATTCCCGAACAATGGCAGTCCTATTCTTTTAAAATTAATTTTAGAGGAAAGGTTTTAAAAGCAATTGTACAACACTCGGGGACAAATTTTGAAGTTTCAGGGGATGAACCGATGACAATAGTTGTAAATGGACAATCCACAAATGTTGAACCAAATTTTTTACTCACAACCTAATGAATTATTATATCAAAAATATGAGATTATTCCTTTATTTTTCGGCTTTGTTTTTTGGTGTTTTAAGCTGCCAACCAAAATCAGAAAGGAGCCGCGAGAGATCGCAACCGACAACACTTCAAGTTGACCAAGTTAAGCCCCCACATTGGTGGGTGGGGTTTGAGTCTGAGGACCTTCAGTTATTGGTGAAATCAGAACATATTCAAGGAATGAATGTTAGTGTTGATGCACCTGGCATTCAAGTTGTTAAGGTTCACAATGCCGACAGCCCAAATTATTTGTTTATTGATTTGAAAATTAGAAAAAATGCCACGCCTGGAGTCATTGAGTTATTGTTTTCATCAAATGATAGTATATATTATAAATTAGACTACACCCTAAAGAAAAGAGAAAAATCGTCTTTGGATTACGATGGATTCAGTTCAGAAGATGCGATCTATTTAATCACTCCAGATCGTTTTGCAAATGCTAATCCAGAGAATGACATTCAACCAAATTTACAAGAACAAAACATAGATCGTAATAATGATTACGCACGCCACGGAGGAGACATTCTGGGTATAACAGAACATTTGGACTATATAGATGACATGGGATTTACAGCTATTTGGTCTTGTCCACTGCGCACCAATGATATGAAAAGATGGTCGTATCATGGCTATGCCATTACAAATCATTATGAAGTTGATCCAAGATTTGGAACTCTCGACGAATTTAAAACTTTGGTAAAAGAGGCTGAAAAGCGTGGAATCAAATTTATTATGGATCAAATTGTTAATCATTGCGGATTGTATCATTGGTGGATGGAAGATTTACCTTTTGATGATTGGTTAAATTATCAAGATGAATTTTTATCGAGTAAACCCACAAAATATTCTAACCATCGCCGGACTGTCAATCAGGATATTTATGCTTCCGAAATCGATAAAAAGCAAATGACAGAGGGTTGGTTTGTTGAAAGCATGCCAGACTTAAATCATAAAAATCCGTTCATGGCACAATTTATTATTCAAAATAGTATTTGGTGGGTTGAAGAGTTGGGCCTTGGCGGCATCCGACAAGACACCTATCCTTATGCCGATAAAACATTTTTGAGTAATTGGGCTGGAGCGATTATGAAAGAGTATCCCAATTTCTCTATAGTTGGCGAAGAGTGGAGTTTTAATCCTTTACTGATTGGATATTGGCAAAACGATCCGAACTCAAAACAGGGTTATGTTTCAAATTTGACCTCTACAATGGACTTTGCTATGTTGGACAATATAAAAAAAGGAGTAAGCGAAGATGAAGCTTGGGACAAAGGACTTGTGAAAATATATGAGGGATTGGCCAATGACTTTCATTATCCAAATCCAAAAGCCATTATGGCCATGATGGATAATCACGACATGAGCCGAATCTACACGGAACTGAAAGGCGATATCGTGCAAACGAAAATGGCCTTGAGTACACTTTTGATGCTGCCAAGAATCCCTCAGATATACTATGGAACAGAAATTTTGATGCAAGATTTTGATAACCCTGGTGATCATGGCCTCATTCGAACCGATTTTCCAGGTGGTTGGGCTGATGATCAAGTGAGTGCCTTTTCTGGAGCTGGTCTTAATAAGGATCAAAAAGACATGCAAAACTTTTTAAAAACACTTTTAAATTTCAGAAAAAATAGTTCTGCAATTCATCATGGAGAGACCGTACATTTTGCACCCAAATCGGGAGTGTATTTTCTTTTCAGAAAAATTGAAGATGATGTAGCATTTCTAATTTTAAATAAAAATGACACCCCTGTTTCTGTAGATTTAAAGCGATTTAAAGAATTAAATCTAAATGAAAAATCATTTCAAAACGTGTTAACAAAAGAAGTTTTTGTGTGGCAAGACACACTAAACTTGCCAAAAAAAGGAAGTTATATTTTCAGTTCATACCCTAAATAAATGCTTTTAAACCAAAACTATATATTGTTCTTCTTTTTGAGTGTAAATATGCTTTGGGCATCTTGTACTCCACTGGATTCCATTACAACTTATTGGATGAATCCTACACAGAAAATTGAAGGAAATATCAAAAGAATAGAAAAATTTCCATCAAAATTTGTCACTCCTAGAAATGTAGATATTTGGTTTCCAAAGGACTTTGACAACACAAAAACGTATAGTGTTTTATACATGCAGGATGGTCAAATGCTTTTCGATGCCGATAAAACATGGAATGGTCAAGAATGGGGTGTAGATGAACACATGTCTTTACTATTAAATGAATCTAAACTCAAAGAAACCATAGTGGTTGGAATTTGGAATGTGTATTCGGAACGGAATGCTAATTATTTTCCTCAAAAAGTTTTTGAGGCGCTAGACAAAGAAAACAAAGAAGCCCTGCAACGCATGGCAAAAAAAAAGAATCAAGAGACATTTGTTAATTCTGACAACTACCTCAAATTTATTGTATCTGAATTAAAGCCCTACATAGATATTACTTTTCCAACAAAAACATCTCCAGAAGATACTGCCATTATGGGTTCTAGCAGAGGAGCATTGATTTCTCTTTATGCCATTTGCGAATACCCAGAAGTTTTTGGAGCTGCAGCTTGTTTGTCAACCCATTGGATTGGCACCTATTCCAATGCAGAGTCCAATCAAATTCCCTATGTGATTTTTGATTATTTGATGGATAATTTGCCTTCTCCAAAAAATCATAAAATTTACTTTGATTATGGAACACAAACTTTAGATGCCCTTTATTTACCCTATCAAGATTTGGCAACTACTGCACTTGAATATAAATCATACGATGATGAATCCATGGTGAATCTAAAGTTTGATGGGCATGAACATGCCGAAAAATTTTGGAATAAACGATTGGCTACACCCCTTACTTTTCTACTAAAAAAAGATTATGAATAAATTAATTTACCTATTGTTTTGCATTTCTTTTAGTGCTGTTTTCGCTCAAAATTCAAAGCGTATTTATGAAAATGTTGAAATTGTAGAGGACCTAACTTTAAAGATAACAGTGAGCGATGGTGTATATAAAATTGTCCCCTACTCCAACACTATTGTAGAAACAACTTTTATCCCAAATGGTGAGGCTGTGCAAAAGGAATCACATGCCGTCATATTAAAGCCAAAAAATATTGCTATTTCTTTTAAAGAGAAAGAGGATCATTTTGTTTTGAAAACCGATGGAATTATGGTGAAGGTTCAAAAATCTCCGTTTCAAATACAATATTATTACAACAACAAACTCTTAATTTCTGAAGCTCTAGGGTATGTAAAAAATGACAGTTTAGAGAAAATACATTTTAATATCAAATCTAACGAAGTATTGTACGGAGGAGGAGCGCGAGCATTAGGAATGAACCGAAGAGGACATAGACTAGAGTTGTACAACAAAGCCCATTACGGCTATGAAACCCACTCAGAATTAATGAATTATACTATGCCTATTGTAGTTTCTTCACAACGCTATATGCTTCATTTTGACAACACTCCTATTGGGTTTTTAGACTTGGATAGCAAACAAAATAATCATTTGACCTATGAAACAATTTCTGGGCGTAAAACATACCAGATTATTGCGACATCAAGCTGGCCTGAATTGATCAATCAATACACGAATTTGACAGGAAAACAACCCATGCCTCCGCGCTGGGCTTTAGGGAATTTTGCAAGTCGATTTGGCTATCACTCACAAGAAGAAGTAGAAAAAACCATCGATAAATATATCGATTTAAACGTTCCTGTTGATGCCGTGATTTTAGACCTTTATTGGTTTGGAAAAACCATTACTGGAACAATGGGAAATTTAGAAGTTTATAAAGATTCATTTCCAGATTTTGAAGGAATGATTTCTAGATTAAAAACCAAAGGCGTGAAAACCATCACAATAACAGAACCTTTTGTTTTGACCACATCAAACCGTTGGAAAGAAGCGGTAGAAAGCCAAGTATTGGCAACAGATACATTAGGTAATCCCTTCACTTATGATTTTTATTTTGGAAATACAGGTTTGATTGATATTTATAATCCCAAAGGGGCATCGTGGTTTTGGTCTATCTACAAAGATTTGCGAGAAAAAGGAGTTGTAGGCGTTTGGGGAGATTTGGGAGAGCCAGAAGTGCATCCAAAAGCTTTACAGCATTACACGGCATCTGCCGATGAGGTTCACAATATTTATGGACACCGTTGGGCAGGTTTGATTCACGACGGGTATAAAAATGATTTTCCAAAAGAACGGCCTTTTATTCTCATGCGAGCGGGGTATTCTGGATCTCAACGTTATGGCCTTATTCCTTGGTCTGGAGATGTGAACAGGAGTTGGGGTGGGTTGCAATCTCAACCAGAAATTGCGCTTCAAATGGGGCTACAAGGGCTTGGTTTTATGCACTCCGATTTGGGTGGTTTTGCAGGGGCAAATTTGGATGATGAGCTTTACGTTCGATGGTTGCAATATGGCGTTTTTCAACCTATTTTTAGGCCTCATGCACAGGAAGAAGTCCCTAGCGAACCTGTTTTTAGATCAAAAAAAGCTCTAGAATTATCAAAAGAAGCGATTGCATTACGCTATGCATTACTCCCCTATAATTATCATTTAGTGTTTGAAAACAGTACTAAAGGACTTCCACTTATGAGACCACTATTTTTTGAAGATTCAAGAGCCAAAATGGACACCATTTCTAGTACGTATTTGTGGGGTAATGATTTTTTGATTTCTCCAATAACCAAAGCCGGGCAGCAATTGAAAGAAGTTCATTTCCCAAATACTGCTAATTGGTATGATTTTTATACAAAAGAAAAATATGAAGGCGGTAAAACAGAGGTGTTGAATACTCAAAAAAACACCATTCCAACATTTGTTCGTGGTGGTGCAATAATCCCTATGATTGATCCTATTCAATCTACCGACAATTATGAGTTGGACGCTTTTCAATTGCATTATTATTTCGATCAAGAAGTAAAACATACACTACGTCTTATTTATAACGATAATGGACTGCTCGCCAATGCCTATGAAAATGGGCATTATGAACTTTTAAAAGTAAATGCAAAGCACAATTCAAAACATATTCAAATAGACCTTAGTGCAACAAATGGAGCGCAGTTTCAAGCCAATAAAAAAGATATTGAACTCGTGCTATATAATTTGAATAGCCCCCCAAAGAGAGTGGTTTATAACACAAAAAAAATAAATTATCAATACGATCATTTGACCAAAACATGTCGATTAAAATTGTCTTGGAAAACATCAAATAGATCAACAATAAAAATCAAATTTTAAATTCAATTAAAATGAAAAAAATCAGTATAATTTTAGCCCTAGTTTTTGTATTTAGTTCATGCAAACAATCTACAAAAACAGCAGAGCATTCAAATCAACAGTCTTATACACCTATCAGTAAAGCCGATATGGAAAATGCTGTGATTTACGAAGTTAATATCCGTCAATATTCAGAATCAGGCACGTTTAGTGCCTTTACAAAAGATATCCCAAAGCTTAAAGATCTTGGTGTAAAAATCATTTGGGTAATGCCTATTTTCCCAATATCAGAAACCAAACGCAAAGCTACTGGTGGTGATTTCGCATCCCTTATTGAAGATGAAGAAGAACGCAACAAAATGCTTGGAAGCTATTATGCTGTTTCGGATTTCACTAAAGTAAATCCTGAGTTTGGCAGTATCGATGATTTTCGTGAGATGATTAAAACTGCGCACGACAACGGTATGTTTGTCATTTTAGATTGGGTGCCAAATCATACAGGATGGGATCATACTTGGCTGACTACAAATCCAGAATATTACACTCAAAATGAAGACGGAGAAGTCATTGATCCCATTAATCCTGATACGGGAGAATCTTGGGGATGGGCAGATGTTGCCGATCTAAATTACGACAATAAAGAGATGCGTCAAGAAATGATTGAAGACATGCTCTATTGGGTCGAAAAAGAAAACGTTGACGGATTTAGATGTGATGTTGCCAGCGCAGTACCTTTAGATTTTTGGGAACAAGCCATACCAAAATTACGCTCAAAGAAAAGCTTATTTATGCTTGCGGAAGCCGATCAACCAAACCTTTTGAATGGTACAAATTTATTTGATATGGCCTATGGATGGGAACGTCATCACATTTTCAATCAAATGGCAACTTCAGAAAATGCCGTGGAGCTATGGGACGAGGTTTTGAAAAAAGATACCAGCAGGTATGAAAGTGATGATATCTTGATGAATTTTGTAACAAACCATGACGAAAACTCATGGAATGGAACTATACGCGAAAGAATGAAAGATGCGTCAGAATTGTTAACTGCACTGAGTTTTATAGCACCAGGGATGCCCCTAATTTATTCTGGACAAGAATATGATTTGGACCACAGATTACTGTTTTTTGAAAAAGATCAAATTCCACATACCAAAAAAACAATGTGGCCTTTACTTGAAAAATTGGGGCAGCTTAAAAATACTAGCCCAGCTTTGAATGGAGGGAAAAATGCCGCAGCGTACAAAAAAATTAATCAAGAAAATTCTAAAGTTTTAGCCTTCAAAAGAGAAAAAGATGGCCATACAGTTACCTTTTTAGGGAATTTTTCTTCGAAATACGAGCAAGCGACAAACCCTGCTGTTAATACTGTTGATTATATCTCAGGGCATAAAGAAACTGAAAACATTTTGACTTTAAATCCTTGGGAATTTAGAATTCTTGTTGAGAAATAATATTCCATTAAATTGAAAATTGAAAAATTTAAAGTATTAGTTTTTGGAGCAATTTTGATTTACTTCAGTTGTTCTGAGGTTGGTGTGAATCAAACTTCAGATGTAAATAATGAAAGTGAATTTATTTCAGCTGTTGATGTTTCTTTGTACCCAAAAATTGAATTAAGCAGCCCTGTTTTTAAAGATAATAATGGTATTACGATTTCATTTTTGGAATTTTTAAAATCTAAGGGAATCAACACCATTAGAATTCGACTATGGGTCAATCCAATCGACGAACATTCAAGTCTTTCTGAGGTAAAATCGTTTTCCGAAACTTTAAAATCTATGGGGTTTAATATATATTTAACGTTACATTATTCAGACACATGGGCAGATCCTGGACATCAAATTATCCCACAAGATTGGCACAATATTCCATACTCTGATTTGAAGGATAAGGTTTATAATTATACAAAAATGGTAGTGGAACAAATTAATCCAGAAATCATTCAAATAGGCAATGAAATTAATAATGGCTTTCTTCATCCAGAGGGCCATAGATATTCTGAACCAAGTCAATTTTTAGAGCTTTTAAATGAAGGGATTCAAGCAGTAAGAGACCATTCTACAGGCGAAACAGAAATCATGTTGCACTATGCGGGACACCAAGGGTCGGATGTGTTTTTTAATCTCGTTAAAGACTTAGATTATGACATTATTGGGCTTTCATACTACCCGATTTGGCATGGTAAATCTTTTTCACAGCTTGAGCAAAACTTGACCCAGCTAAGCGTATTGTACAATAAAAAACTTATGATCGCCGAAACAGCTTATCCTTTTACATTGGGTTGGAATGACTGGACAAATAACATTGTTGGTCTTGAAGATCAACTCATTTTGCCCGACTTTCCAGCCACACCACAAGGGCAAAAAGATTTCGTACAGCAACTCAAAGCAATGATGAAAGATGTTGAAGGTGGCATTGGTTTGTCTTATTGGGGTGCAGAACTAATAGCATGGAATGGAGAAGAATCAACAGCGGGTTCTCCATGGGAAAATCAAGCCATGTTTGATTTCAACAACCAAGCACTTCCTGTCTTAGATGTCTTTGAAAGTCCTTAACCAGTATAGAGATTTACACAAAACAAAAAAACGCTCAAGCAAGCTTGGCGTTTTTTCAAGTTGTACTGTTTATTTGTGACTGCGAAAGGAGTCGAACCTTCAACCGCTGGAGCCGAAATCCAGTGCTCTATCCAATTGAGCTACGCAGCCAATCTGTATTAGGACATCAATTTTTGTTTGACCAATGTCGAAATGGTTTTGCCATCGGTTTTTCCAGCTAGTTCTTGACTAACAATACCCATCACTTTTCCCATATCCTTCATACCTGTAGCACCTAGTTTTTCTATCGCAGCAACAACATGCTTCTCTACCTCTGACTCAGAAAGCATTTCTGGTAAAAATTGACTAATTATTTCTGCTTCTGCCAATTCTGGTGCCGCCAAATCTGCACGATCCTGTTTAGAAAAAATAGCTGCACTATCCTGGCGTTGTTTTACTAGTTTTTGAAGGAGTTTCACCTCCTCTGCTTCACTCATACTCTGTTTCGACCCACTTTCTGTTTGGGCAAGAAGTATAGCCGATTTTACAGATCTTAAAGCTGTAAGTGCAACAGTATCTTTGGATTTCATGGCCAATTTCATGGCCGTCATTATGTGATCTTGTAAACTCATTTCAAAAGGATTTTGGACTACGAATATAAGTAATAATACAATATGATTTCAACACAAAAAAAACCTGAAATGAGTTCAGGTTTTTTTTTGATTTAAAGTAAACCATTTAATCTACATTGTCATGTAAAAAAGAATTATTGGTACGCAACTGTACGTCATCATTTTCATCCAATGCAACAGAAGATCTGGACGCGATTGGCGCATTGGAAGTTGACGTATCACTCAATTCTACACCTTGCCGCTTATAGGCAGGTTCTTTTTCTATCTCATCTACTTTTGAAGTATTGAACTTATAGTTAAACGCTTTCATCTTTTGACGTCTTTCATCGGCTCTGTCGCGAAGGGCTTTAGAAATTGGATTATCAAATGGGTCAACATGTTCTTCTGGTGATTTGGTCACCTGACGTTCTTTTACAGTAACTTTTGAAAACACCAATTCGGTATCGACTTCAGTTTCTGCAGCTGCATTTTGTTTTGACGGATCGTATTCTTGATTGGTGTTTTCTAAAATGATATGATCGTCTAGTGTATAACGCTTTTCTTCTTCTGTAGCAGATTCGTTAACTGCAACGAGCTCTATGTAATCTTCAACCTCAATTTCATTGATATCGTCTTGAAGCTCAAAAATCTCAACATTTCTTGTGTCTTCTGTTGGCGTAGCCTTTTGAAGTGGTAAATCAAAAGACAACATCGTTTGTTCTTCAACCTCTGTTATTTCCTCTTGTATTGGTTCAGGTTTTATTTCATTTATGATAAAATCTTCTACTTCAACTTCTGAAACTACTTCTTCATATACCACATCTATAGATTTTAGAAGCTCTGTCGTTGGGATCAAATCCATTGTTTGATTTTCTAACGATTCCAAATCAAACAAATCAGAATCATCTTCCAGAGAATACACCACAGTTTCTTTTTCTTGAGTGGTATCAAGTTGTTCGTCTTCAAGGGTATGAATTGTTTTTGGAGGGGTCAAATCGTGCTCCATTGTTTGTTCATCTTCTAGAGCATGAACGACTTTTTTGGGTTCAACATTTGTAATATCGTTTTGTTGATGGACATCAAATCCTGTAGCAATAACAGTTACAGAAATGGCCTCACCCAATTTTTCATCCTCGCCTACACCCATAATAATATTGGCACCATAACCTGCCTCTGCCTGAATATGATCATTAATTTCTCCTATTTCGTCAATAGTAATTTCTTGATTACCAGAAACAATTAATAGCAATACATTTTTGGCTCCTGTGATTTTATTATCATTGAGTAATGGAGAATCTAATGCTGTTGTAATTGCTTTTTTGGCACGATGTTCACCGACTGCATTAGATGCTCCCATAATCGCTGTTCCGCTGTTTGTTAGCACTGTTTTTGCATCCCGTAAATCGATGTTTTGAGTGTAATGGTGTGTGATGACTTCTGCAATTCCACGAGCAGCTGTGGAAAGTACTTCATCGGCTTTAGAAAATCCGGCTTTAAATCCAAGATTGCCATACACTTCGCGAAGTTTATTGTTATTGATAATAACCAACGAATCAACAACTTTTCTTAACGTCTCTATCCCTTTGTGTGCTTGGGTATTTCTTATTTTTCCTTCAAATTGAAATGGCATCGTAACAATACCAACCGTTAGAATATCGAGCTCTCTTGCCATTTTGGCAATGACTGGGGCTGCACCCGTTCCTGTTCCACCACCCATTCCAGCAGTAATAAATACCATTTTTGTATTGGTATTGAGCATGCTGCGTATGTCTTCCAAACTTTCTACAGCTGCTTTTTCGCCGATTTCTGGGTTGGCTCCTGCACCCAATCCCTCAGTAATATGTATTCCGAGTTGAATTTTATTGGGCACACCGCTACTATTAAGAGCTTGTGCATCTGTATTGCAAATGACAAAGTCCACGCCTTTTATTCCTTGTTTAAACATGTGGTTGATAGCATTGCTACCACCGCCACCAACACCAATGACTTTGATGACGTTGGATTGATTTTTTGGTAAATCAAATGTGATTCCGAGTTCGTTATTACTGCTCATAAAAATTTATTTTTTTTTGGTTATTCTGCATTTTCTAAAAAGTCCTTAACACGTTCGGTTAGTTTCTCCAAAAATCCTTTGGTTTGTACCGGGGGCTTTTCAACTGGAGTTTCGGGTGTTTCTTCTTCTGTTGGGACTTGTTCTACTACAACTTTCTTTTCTTGTCGTTCTAATCCATCTAAAACAAGTCCTACTGCTGTAGCATACAAAGGACTGGTAATGTCTCCATCACTATCTCCTGCAAGATGTTCATTTGGATATCCTACTCTTGTGTCCATTCCAGTGATGTATTCTACCAATTGCTTCAAATGATTCAACTGACTACCGCCACCCGTAAGGACTATTCCTGCAATTAGTTTTTTCTTTTGCTCTTCATGACCATAGTTTTTGATTTCTACATAGACTTGTTCGATAATTTCCACTACTCTTGCATGAATGATTTTAGATAGATTTTTCAATGAAATTTCTTTCGGATCTCGACCCCTTAGCCCAGGAATAGACACAATTTCATTATCTCTGTTTTCGCCAGGCCAAGCAGATCCAAATTTAATTTTCAATAATTCTGCTTGTTTTTCAATGATCGAACACCCCTCTTTGATGTCTTCTGTAATGACATTTCCTCCAAATGGAATTACAGCAGTATGGCGAATGATACCATCTTTGAAAACTGCCAAATCGGTTGTTCCACCACCAATATCTATAAGTGCTACTCCGGCTTCTTTTTCTTCTTGACTTAGCACTGCTTTGGCCGAAGCTAAAGGTTCTAAGGTAATCCCCTCCAAACTCAATCCTGCTGTTTGAATACATCGACCAATATTTCGAATGGATGAAACCTGACCTACAACAACATGAAAATTGGCCTCCAATCGTTCGCCATACATCCCTATAGGCTCTTTAATTTCTGCCTGTCCATCCACTTTGAAATCCTGTGGCAACACATGAATAATTTCCTCGCCAGGTAGCATTACAAGTTTATGAACTTGATTGATCAATCGGTCTATATCTTCCTCATTGATCACTTGCTCTGCATTTGGCCTTGTGATGTAATCACTGTGTTGCAAACTTCTTATGTGCTGCCCTGCTATTCCAACAGTTACACCATCAATTTTGATGTCTGATGTGGCTTCTGCTTCCGAAACTGCATTTTGAATGGATTGAATCGTTTGTGTAATATTATTGACAACACCTCTGTGAACGCCCATACTTTTTGACTTTCCTACACCAATTGTTTCCAATTTACCATACTGATTTTTTTGGCCAATCATCGCAACAATTTTTGTGGTTCCAATATCTAGACCTACTGCAATATTTTGAGTCTCCATAGAATTATATTTTAGTACAAACAACCTGTCGGTTGAATTGTAAATTCACTATTTTATATGTTTCAAGCAGCTTATCTTTTTTTGCTTTTTGATAAAACGCTTTAAAATTTCTCATTTTTTCATCCAAATTTTCTAAAGGTCCAACGACAACTTCAAAATCATATGTACGCATAAGCAGCGAAAATTGATCTTTATCATTCACCTTAATTCCTGTGACGTATAAATTTAAAAAATCATCATTTTTTACATGTTGCAACAATTGATGCAAAGCACCTATATTCGATGCACTTACACGACCATGAACCAAAACTACTCGCGCGCTATACTCCGGCGAAAGAGGCATCATTTTGCCTTGACTATCTATATAAAACGATGGTTCAGAAATCACTCTTGCTAGTGGTGTACGTTGCTCTACTTCTACTCTAACTTCCCCATTTACAGTAAGATACACCTCAGCATTTTCAATCATCGGATGCGATGATATTTTGGACTCTAGTACATTCAAATCTAAAATATCTTTAGGCATGCATTCCACTGCTTGCTGATTTTGTATTAACAATTTATTAACCATGTCTTTACTGATTAATAAATGGTCTTTTCCAACAAATGTTATGCTCGTGCTTTCTACAAACAAACGATTGCTTTTTAAAGATGAAAATGCATACAAAAACACCACCACAAAAAGCAGTAAAATCCCTTTTCCTATGTCCTTATATTTATCCATGTAATAATTCTTTTGAAAGGGGTTCGACAAGGGTACCAATATCGCCAGCACCCATAGTCACCAACACGGGGTGCTGCAGTGCTTTGATACTGTCAAGCACTGTTGTTTTGGTTACTAATTTTTTAAATGGTGCCTTAATTTTTTCGAGCAGCCACGATGCATTTACGCCAGGAATTGGGAGTTCGCGCGCAGGGTAAATATCTAGAAGTAATACCGCATCGAAAACAGAAAGTGAGCGTGCAAAATCGTCTGCAAAATCCTGTGTTCTACTAAATAAATGGGGCTGAAATACAGCAGTAATTTTGTGGTTGGGATGCATTTCTGTAATGGCTTGGTGTACAGCATCAATTTCTTTTGGATGATGTGCATAATCATCAATAAACACAAAAGATTTTTCTTTAATTTTATATGAAAAACGTCTTTTGACGCCTCTGTAGGATGCCAATCCTTTTTTAAGTTGTTTTTCGGAACACCCATACTCCAAGGCCATTGCGAGAGCCGCAACGGCATTGTTTAAATTGTGATGTCCAGGCAAATGAAATATGAAATCATGCAATAAAGAATTTGGTGTTTTTAAATCAAAATGATAAGCACTATCAATAAGGTTTACATTGTGAGCTGCATAATCGGCATTGGAACCCACAGCATATGTTATGCCGTCCATAGGAAGTGATTCATGAACAAAAAGCTTTCCGGTAGAACTGATAGTTTTTGAAAAATCTAAAAAGGATTGTTTTAAACTTTCTTGATCTCCATAAACATCCAAATGATCTGCATCCATAGAAGTTATACAAGCAAAATTGGGTGAAAGTGTCATAAATGATCGATCAAATTCATCGGCCTCCACAACAGTCGCTTCACTTCCATTTTGAATTAAATTTGAATTATAATTTTCTGAAATACCCCCTAAGAAAGCAGTCATATTTTGATTGGCTTCGAGCATCAAATGACCCAAAATACTTGTTGTTGTGGTTTTTCCATGGGTGCCTGCAATTGCAATACAAAACGTATCTTTAGTGATCATCCCCAAAACCTCAGATCTTTTCAAAACAGTGAAATTATTAGACATGAAATACTTTAAAATTGTATTCGTACTCGGAACCGCAGGAGTATAAACCACAAGTGTGTTTTGGGCTTCTAAATGTTTGAAATTATGGGCTTCTATTTGGTCTAAATACGTAATCTCTATACCTAAATTTTCTAGCGCTTTTGTAACAGAACTAGGCGTTTTGTCATAACCAGAAACCAAGCTATTTTGCGAATGAAAATATTTGGCAAGCGCACTCATTCCGATACCGCCGATACCAACAAAATAGATGTTATGGAAAGCGTTTAATTTCATGCGTTTATAAGGTTTTCAATTTCACGAACAATATCTTCTGTTGCCGATTTTTTGGCTAATTTTTTAATATTATTTGAAAGCCGTTGCTGTAAATCAGTATTATTTATCAGTTTTGAAAATTGCGTTTCAAATTCTTTTTGTAAGTCCTTTTCTGGAATAAGCAAAGCCGCATTTTTACTAGAAATAGCCAACGCATTTTTGGTTTGATGATCTTCCGCTACATTGGGCGATGGAATAAAAATTACTGGTTTTCCAACAATGCAAAGTTCAGAAACTGAGCTTGCACCAGCTCTAGAAATAATTATATCTGCTGCTGCATAGGCCATGTCCATACGTTTTATAAACGAAATGACTTGAACATCGGTTGTTTTATCATGATGATAATATTCTTGAAAGTATAATTTTCCACACTGCCATAAGACTTGAATCTTATGATCCTTAAAATATGGCAGTTGGGCTTCCACCAATTGATTGATTCTTCGTGCGCCTAAACTACCACCCAAAATAAGAAGTGTTTTTTGGTTTGGATCTAAGTTAAATTCAGAATATGCCTCTGTTTGTTTTTGGTCCAAATCTAGAAGGTCTTGACGCACAGGATTACCCGTAACTATTATTTTTTCTTTTGGAAAAAATGATTCTAAATTATCATAAGCAACACAAATTTTTTGAGCTTTTTTTGATAATAATTTGTTGGTAATTCCAGGGAAAGAATTTTGTTCTTGTATAAGCGTTGGGGTTCCAAAAATTGAAGCAACATACAACAAAGGACCGCTAGCAAATCCCCCTGTTCCAATAACAACATTGGGTTTGAATTTTAATATAATAATAACAGACTTTATCAAACTTATTACGAGTTTCAATGGAAATAAAATATTTCTAAACATCTGCTTCCTTTGCAAGCCCGAAATCCAAAGTCCAATTATTTTGAAGCCCGCATTGGGCACTTTTTCCATTTCCATTTTACCTTTCGCTCCAACAAAAAGAAAGTCAGATTCTGGATACTTGACCTTTAGAGCCTGAGCAATAGAAAGTGCAGGGAAAATATGCCCCCCTGTGCCTCCTCCAGATAATATGACTTTAAATTTCTGCATTACAAGGCTTCACTTAAAATTTCAAGAGGATGTTGTTCTCCCTCATATTGGTTTTTAATTTCTTCTCTTTTGGCGCTGACACTCAAGATAATTCCTATCCCAAGGCAAGTCACCCATATGGATGTTCCACCACTGCTAATCAATGGAAGAGTTTGGCCTGTTACAGGAAATAACTCTACGGCAACTCCCATATTTATTAAGGCCTGAAAAATAATTGGAAGTCCAACGCCTATGGTCAATAGTTTTGCAAAAACAGTTTCAGCTTTTTGTGCGACAATTACAATTCTAAACAAAAGCAACAGATATAAAATCAATAAAAACAGCCCTCCCAATAGTCCATATTCTTCAATAATAATGGCGAAAATAAAATCTGAAGAGGATTGAGGTAGGAAATTTTTCTGAACACTTTTTCCAGGTCCTAAACCATATAAACTTCCTGTTGCAATAGCAATTTTTGCTTTTTCAATTTGATAATCTTCCTCCGAATCATGATCGTCCATAAAATTCGCAATTCGACTGGTCCAGGTATCAACTCTATTGGGCATAGTTTCTGGAAAGGCTTTTGCAAGCAGTACAAAAAAGGCAAGCACCAAAAGCCCCGACCCTACGATTGCTCCAAGGTATTTTAGTGGATATCCGCCCAAAAATGCCAAAACTAGTATCATTGTAAAAATAATAGCAGTCGTTGAGAAGTTGGCCGGAAGAATCAAAATAAGGACTACAAAAACCGGTAACCACAATGGAACTAAAGACGACTTGAATGTGATTTTTTGTTCAAAGACTTTTGAAAGATACCGCGCCACAAAAACCATCAGCACCAAAGCAGCTAGAGTTGATGGTTGGAATGTAAATCCAACAAACGGTACACGAATCCAACGACTCGCATTGGCACCATCAATTGTTGTTCCTTGTAAAAGCGTTACCAAAAGAAGAATCAAAACAACTGGAAACATGACCATAGAAAGTCCTTTGAAGTAACGGTATGGAATCCTATGTATGCCATAAATAATAGAAAACCCTAAAAACAAATGCACAAAATGCTTTACGAGGTAACTAAACGTTTGACCATCACCATAGGTATATGCCAAATTGCTTGCCGCACTATACACAGGCAAAAATGAAAATATAGCCAATAGCGCAACAATGGCCCATATCATTCGATCTCCCTTTATGTTACCAAATTTTAATTTCATTTATAACGCGCGTACTGCAGTTTTAAATTGATGTCCTCTATCTTCATAATTTTTAAATAAATCGAAACTCGCACAAGCCGGCGACAGCAATACATTTTCTCCAGCTGCTGCAATATTGTAAGCAATTTTTACGGCCTCTGACATATACTGCGTTTCTACCATGATTTCTACCATGTGCTCAAAATTATGGAACAAAGCTTCGTTGTTTTTTCCAAGGCAAATAATCGCTTTTACTTTTTCATTGACAAAAGGAAATAAAGCACTATAATCGTTGCCTTTATCTACTCCACCAACAATCCAAACGGTTGGCGCATCCATGCTTTCCAATGCAAAATAAGTTGCATTTACGTTGGTTGCTTTCGAGTCGTTTATGTACTGTACTTTATTGATTTTCAATACGTTTTCTAAACGATGCTCTGCTCCTTGAAAACATTCTAAGCTTTCACGAATAGTGTCTTTTCTAATTTTGAGAAGGTGAGCAACGGTAGCCGCTGCCATCGCATTTTTGATGTTGTGCTTTCCTTCTAAAGCTAAATTTGTTGTTGGCATTATGTTTTCTTCTTTTTTATATTTTATAATAATTTCTTCTTGTCTTAAAAATGTACCTTGTTCTAATATTTTTGTTAATGAAAAAGGCATCAATGTTGATTGAATGTCGTGAGTTTGGATATAGGAGTTTATCACCTCATCATCGGCATCATAAATCAAAATATCTTCTTTGGTTTGATTCATGGTAATTCTAAACTTTGAAGCGATATAGTTTTCAAATTTATGATCATAGCGATCCAAATGATCTGGAGTTATGTTGGTAATCACAGCAATATGTGGTCTGAATTTACGAACACCGTCCAACTGAAAACTGCTTAACTCCAACACAAAGTGATCCGGATTTTTCTCAATAAGACCCGCAAAACTATCACCAATATTACCTCCCATTTCCACGTTTAATTTGGCCTGATGCAGAATATGATGAGTCATCATTGTTGTGGTTGTTTTTCCATTACTTCCAGTAATTCCAACAATATTGGCCTCCGTAAATTGAGCCGCAAACTCAATTTCAGAAAGCACAGGAACCTGTTGTTCAAGAAGGGCTTTGACAATGGCCACTTGTTCCGAAATTCCAGGGCTTTTCATCACAACATCAGCATTTAAAATTTTTGACGGTGTGTGTTTTTCTTCCTCCCAATCAATCTCATTATGTATAAGAACGTCCTTGTATTCTTTTTTTAGTGTTCCGTAATCTGAAACAAAAACTTCAAACCCTTTTTCTTTTCCCAAAAGCGCTGTACCAACACCACTTTCTCCACCACCAAGTACTACCAATCGCTTCATTTATCTAATTTTTAGGGTGACGATGGTTAGGATGGCTAGAAGAATTCCAACAATCCAAAATCGAGTCACAATTTTACTTTCGTGATAACCTAATTTTTGATAATGATGATGCAAAGGCGACATTTTAAAAATGCGTCGTCCAGTACCAAATTTCTTTTTTGTGTACTTGAAATAGCCCACTTGTAGCACGACTGATAAATTTTCGATTACAAAAATTCCACACAACAATGGAATCAACCACTCTTTGCGTACTGCAATTGCAATGACAGCTATAATACCACCAATGGTCAAACTCCCGGTATCGCCCATAAACACCTGAGCTGGAAAAGTATTGTACCACAAAAATCCAATTAATGCCCCTACAAAAGCAGCAATATAGATTGTAATTTCTTCGACTCGGGGGATGTACATAATGTTCAAATAGTCGGAGAAAATGATATTACCAGAAACCCATGCAAAAATTCCAAGTGTGAGTACTATTATTGCCGATGTTCCTGCAGCAAGGCCATCAATGCCATCGGTTAAATTTGCACCATTGGACACTGCCGTGATGATAAAAATCACCACGAAAACAAAGACAATCCACGCATATTGTTCTAAACTAGGATGAATCCATGTGATCAAATCGGCATAATCAAATTCGTTGGCCTTTACAAAAGGAATGGTGGTTTTGGTTGATTTTATTTCTGGATAAAATTGCTTTGAAGGTCTTTGCGCTTCAGCAACAGTCACACGCTCTTGTATTGGAATTTGCTCTTTGATGGTCACTTCGGAATGGAAAAATAGAGTGAGTCCAACTATGACCCCAAGACCAACTTGACCAATAACTTTAAACTTTCCTTTTAATCCTTCTTTGTCATTTTTAAATTTTTTGATATAATCATCTGTAAAACCAATTGCTCCCATCCAAAGGGTGGTCATTAATAAAAGAAGGATATAGATATTATCTAGTTTTGCCACCAGAAGTACAGGCACAAGAGTCGCCAAAATGATGATCAAACCTCCCATTGTTGGCGTTCCTGCTTTTTCTTTTTGTCCATCCAGCCCCAAATCTCGAATGGTCTCTCCTACTTGCTTTCTTTGAAGAATACTGATGATTTTCTTTCCAAAAATCGTAGAAATTAAAAGCGACAAAATAATGGCCAAAGCTGCCCTAAAGGTCAAGAAACCAAAGAGCGATGCTCCGGGAAACTGGTATTCTTTTTCTAAATATTCAAACAAATAGTACAGCATATTATTTTTGTAATTGATTTAAATAGTCTAAAGCCACTTCATAATCGTTAAAGGCCGAGCGTTTTCCGTTAATTTCTTGATAAGATTCATGTCCTTTTCCAGCAACAAGTATGATATCATTTGTACGTGCCAACTGACAAGCAGCCTTAATGGCCTGTTTACGATTGGTAATGGCCATTATTTTCTTAAAATTTTGTGGTTCTACGCCTTGCTCCATTTCAGAAATAATGCTGTCTGGGTTTTCAGATCTTGGGTTATCGCTAGTAAAAATGACTTTGGAACTCAATGCTGAAGCAATATGTCCCATCTTTGGACGTTTAGTTTTGTCGCGATCTCCACCACAACCCACAACCGAAATCAAGAGTTCGTTCTGTGTACGAATATCATTGATGGTATGCAGTACATTTTTGAGGGCATCAGGTGTATGTGCATAATCGACGATGACCGTAATGTTATTTGGTGTTACAAAATATTCAAAACGCCCACTAACATTTTCGAGGGTACTCATTAGTCGTAGTAGTTCGTCGTTTTCAAGACCCAAAATATCAGCACAAGCAAATACTGCCGTAAGGTTATATGCATTAAAACTTCCAATTAATTTCACCCAAATTTCATTGTCATTGATTTTTAATAACAAACCTTTAAAGTGATTTTCAAGAATTTGAGTTCGGTAATCTGCATAGCTTTTCATGGCATAACTGTAGGTTTTTGCTTTGGTGTTTTGAACCATGATCCGACCATTTTTGTCGTCCACATTCGTTAGTGCAAAAGCTGTTTTTGAAAGACCATCAAAAAATGATTTTTTCACATCTCGATATTCTGCAAACGAAGAATGATAATCGAGATGATCGTGTGATAGATTGGTAAAAATACCACCTTCAAAAGCTAATCCATCTGTGCGGTGCTGGTGTATGCCATGTGAACTCACTTCCATAAAACAAAATTCCACACCAACGTTATTCATTTGCTGGAGGTAAGAATTGATGACTAATGAGTCGGGGGTGGTATGAGAAGTAGAATGACTTGTATTGTCAACCATTATTTTTACTGTAGAAATTAAGCCAACTTTATATCCTGCAGCTTTAAACAGATTGTATAATAATGAAGCGACCGTTGTTTTGCCATTAGTTCCTGTAACGCCAATCAACCGCAGGTTTTCTGAGGGATGCTGATAAAAATTAGCAGCCATAAAGGCCAGTGCAGAGGATGAGGATTGAACCTCAACGTATGTGATATTTTCAATTTTGTGTTCTGGGAGTGTTTCTGCGACTATAACAGATGCTCCATTCTCTATGGCTTTTTCGATGAATGAATGCCCATCGGAATGCACACCTTTTATGGCTACAAATAGATCATTTTTTTCAACTTTTCGGGAATCATACTGAATAGAATTTACAACAACATCTGTTGTGCCTTGCACAGACTGCAAAGCAACATTATACAATATGTCTTTTAAAATCATCACGATAATTCTAGTATTACAGTTGTTTTTGGCACTACTTTTTCGCCTCTATTTATAGATTGATTTTGTACTTTTCCTTGCCCAATAATCTTAACTTTAAGCCCCATATTTTCTAGGATAGCAATAGCATCCATTGCTGGCATGCCCTTGAGGTTTGGCATCACTGTTTTGTACTTCTCCGACGTTGTATAGTACCTTTGATATTGTTCCTCTACTGCCAATGCGGTTTGATTGATATTTTCGATGACATCAAGAACAGGAGCACTAGTGTATATTTTTTGAGCAATTTTTTTAAATACTGGACCAGAGACATCAGCGCCATAATACCCTACACTTTTGTCTGGTTCATGAATCACCACAATACATGAATATTTTGGATTTTCGGCCGGAAAATATCCAGAGAATGTTGATATATAATTTAATTGTTCTTTATTTATATAGTCTTTTTGGCAGGTCCCTGTCTTTCCAGCCATAGAAAAGTTTTTAGCGTACAAACCATGGCCTGTACCGTGGTCTTTTTCAACTACATTTTGAAGCAGTTTTTGAAGTTTTTGTACAGTTTCTTTAGAACATATTTGAGGGTTGATAACCTTTGTTTCAAACACTTCAATCGATTGATCAATAGTTCTCACTTCTTCTACAAAACGTGGCTTAACCATTATGCCATCATTAGCAATAGCATTATAAAAAGTAAGCGTTTGTAAAGGAGTAAAAGACACCCCGTAGCCATAGGCCATCCATTGAAGTGCAATACCACTCCAACGGTTATTTTTTATTCTTGGGTCGGGAATGATTGCTTTGCCTTCACCTACTATTGGAAGCCCCAGTGAATCACCAAGGTTCATTTTGTACAAACCATCAATAAATTTGGAAGGGTTTTGTTTGTAAGCCTCATCAATTGCACTCACAATTCCTGTATTTGAAGAGACTTCAAAAGCTTCGGCTACAGATATTTTTCCATAACCTCCTTTTTTAGAATCTCTTACTTTTTTACCATAAAAAGACAAAACTCCTTTTTTGGTATCAACAATGGTGGTCGTGTCAATTTTTTGATCTTCTAGTGCCACTGCCAATGCCATCAACTTAAAAGTAGAACCTGGTTCGTGTGATTCTCCAACTGCATAATTTAGACGCTCATAATACTTTCCTTCAGCATTTCTACCAAGATTTGAAATCGCTCTTATTGCGCCTGTTTTAGTTTCCATGACAACCACAGATCCATGGTCGGCATTATACTTCTCTAATTGCTCCAAAAGGGCATGATGTGCAATATCTTGAACATTTACATCAATCGTAGTAATGACGTCATAACCGTCTTGAGGTTCGGTTTGATTGAAATCATCAATAGGTTTCCACTGGCCTTTTCCAATGTTTTGTTTTAGACGCTTACCATCTACACCTCGCAAATATTTTTCTCCAAATGCACCATCGATCCCAACGCGAGTTATAAATCCATTAGCATCTACTCTTTCGTAGCCCACAGAACGCTGAGCAATCCCCCCAAGAGGATAATCTCGTTTTGTGGTTTGCTCTACGATCAACCCACCTTTGTAAGCTCCTAAATTCAATAGTGGAAAAGACCTCAAACGCAAATACTCTGAATAATCAATATTCCTTGCCAATAAAAAGTAGCGGTTTTTATTTTGCCGTGCTTCTCGAATTCGCTTCTGTAAAACAAGAGATGAAGAACCATTAAATGCAGAAATAGAATCGCATAATGCTTGTATATTAGATTGAAAGTTACGCTCCGATGAAGTCACCAAATCTAGTCTAATATCATATTTTGGTACTGATGTAGCCAACAGACTACCATCAACAGAATATACATTCCCTCTATTGGAAGGGATGACCACATTTTTGATGCTGCGTTTTTCTGCAAGAGATCTGTAGGCCTCTCCCTGTACAAACTGAATTTTAGATAATTTAAAAATTACCAACAAAGCAAAAATGAACATACACCCCGAAATGAAGTATAATTTGTTTAATATGTTGGTTTCTTTTTCAGACATTTATTTATTTTGTTCTTGAAGCAATTAAGATTTTAACAGGCGGAGTTTGAGAAGGAACAATCCCTTTGTTTTTGAGACGGCCACGAACCACAGATTCCAACCTAAGCTCCATCAAATCGGAACGTGTTTTGACGTATAATGAACGCAATGATTTTACGTCTTCATTTAATTTTGCAATATGATGTACTTTTCGATCGGCGCTATGCGAACTTGCGATCATCATGATGGCCAAAGCAGAAAAAAACAAAATTAAACGCCATTTTTTGTAAGCCCCATCGCTCACCAAAAAAGTTCCTTTTAATATGTTATAAACTATGTTTTTCATTCTGTATTTATAGTTTTTGTGCGATTCTCAACTTTGCACTTCTTGCTCTGTTATTCTCCTTTATTTCAGCTGGAGTTGGAACAATCAATTTGCCAATCTTCTTGAATGGTACAGAGAAATTTCCAAACATATCGCGCTCTGGCTCCCCCTCAAACATGCCGTTTCTTACAAATCTTTTTACCAAACGATCTTCCAAAGAATGGTAAGAAATAACACTTAGTCTCCCGTCTTGCTTTAGCACCTCTTTGCTATCCATCAAAAAAGTTTTTAGCACTTCAAGTTCATTATTGACTTCAATTCTTATCGCTTGATAGATTTGAGCTAAAATTTTATTTTGTTTACCTCTAGGCAAATATTTATTCAACAAATTTTTTAATTCAAATGTGGTATCAATAGCGTGATCTGTTCGTGCTTCAACAATTGTTCTTGCGAGTGCCGGGGCAATTCTCAACTCTCCAAATTCCCAAAACAATCGCCTCAATTCTTCCTCTGAATACGTATTAATAATGGTCTTTGCAGACACTTTGTCATCTTGATTCATTCGCATGTCCAATGGCGCATCAAAACGGATTGAAAACCCGCGATCGGGCGCATCAAACTGATATGAAGAAACTCCAAAATCTGCCAAAATACCATCAACTGCCTTGATGCCATGAAAGCGCAAAAACCGCTTCATGAACCTAAAATTCTCATTGATTAATGTAAATCGTTGATCATCAATACAATTTGAAAGAGCGTCTTTATCTTGGTCAAAAGCAAATAGTTTTCCTTCTGGACCTAGGTGTTGTAGTATTTTTCGACTGTGACCGCCACCGCCAAAAGTAACATCCACATACACCCCATTTTTTTTTATCGCTAAACCACCAACAGATTCATCAAGCAAAACAGGATTATGATATTCCATCGGCATCATCTTGTCCCATTACCTCTTCTGCCAAGTCTGCAAAATCATTTGCTGCATCATCAATGGCTTTTTCATACAACTCTTTATCCCAAATCTCTATGATATTAACCGCCGAAGAAACAACCACCTCTTTGGTGATTTTGGCGAATCCAACAAGATCTTTAGGAATAAGAAGACGCCCAGAGGCATCCAATTCGATAGGTTTCACACCGGCCGTAAACCTTCTTATGAAGTCGTTGTTTTTCTTTTTAAACCTATTCAGCTTATTTACTTTTTGCATTAAGGCCTCCCATTCTGTCATCGGGTACAACTCCAAACACGGCTGAAACACTGCGCGTTTCAAAACAAAACCATTACCCATAGACGAGGCCAACTGCTTTTTCAAAGCAACAGGAAGCATCAAACGGCCCTTTGCGTCTGCCTTACATTCGTATGATCCTATGAGTGTATTCAATTTAATTGATGTGTTTGTTTTGTGTATTCCAAAATTATAAAATAAATCCCACTTTTTACCACTTTTTACCACTTTGTTAATAAATTTCTACCAAATGCAAAATAGCTCGACAAACCGCATGATTATTTTTATTTAAAATACTGACAATCAATTAATTATGAATAATTTGACGAAATTAACATTTTAGTGTTAATAAGAAGATTTAGCTGTATTTTTTAAAATTTCTTCTGAAAAAAATGCAATTTGACAAGTGTATTAAGAATAGCTTTTCAAGGTCTTTATTGAATAAAATTGTTTAGATTTGCTAACAGTACCAATTTTTCAAATCATTATATGAAGTACGTGTTAAAGAAGGAGGATAAATTCAGTTATACTGAAATCGGAGAAGGACGACCTATCATCATTCTTCATGGCTTGATGGGAGGGCTAAGTAACTTTGACGGAGTCATCAATCATTTTAGTGAAAATGGCTACAAGCTAGTTTTGCCAGAATTGCCTGTTTATTCTCTGGGATTACTTAATACTAATGTGAAAAATTTCGCGCTTCATTTAAGAGATTTTATCAACTTCAAGGGCTATGAAAATGTTATTCTTCTTGGAAATTCTCTTGGAGGGCATATTGGACTATATTACACGAACATCTACCCAGAAAAAGTTGCAGGTTTGGTGATTACTGGAAGTTCTGGACTTTACGAAAGCGCCATGGGAAGTGGATATACTAAACGAAGTGACTACAATGTGATAAAGGCCAAAGCCGAAGAAGTTTTTTATGATTCTGCGGTGGCCACCAAAGAAATTGTAGATGATGTTTATGAAACCGTAAATGACAGAAACAAACTTGTAAAAACCTTAGCTATTGCCAAAAGTGCTATTCGTCATAACATGGCTAAAGACTTGCCAAAAATGAATACTCCTACATGTATTATTTGGGGTAAAAATGATATTGTAACCCCTCCAAATGTTGCTGAGGAATTTCATGAACTGCTCCCTGATTCAGATTTATACTGGATAGATAAATGTGGCCATGCGGCCATGATGGAACACCCTGATAAGTTTAATGAAATTTTATCTAGTTGGCTCGAAATGAGGAAGTTATAACAACTTTGACATGCACATCAAGACCGCAACATTTGTAGTAAGCAATCAAGACGTTTCTAAGTGTCCAGAAAATAATTTTCCCGAATACGCCTTTATTGGCCGAAGTAATGTTGGAAAATCTTCTCTGATCAATATGCTGACCAATCAAAAAAAGTTGGCCAAAACTTCCGGAAGACCTGGAAAAACGCAATTGATCAATCACTTTTTAATTAACGAGCAATGGTACTTAGTAGATTTGCCCGGCTATGGTTATGCACGGGTTTCTAAATCGAGTAAAAAAACATTTCAAAAATTTATAACTTCATATTTTAGACAAAGAAAGCAACTGGTTTCTGCTTTTGTTCTTATTGATATTCGCCATGAGCCACAACAAATTGATTTGAACTTCATGCAATGGCTTGGTGAACAGCAAATTCCGTTCAGTATAATTTTCACAAAATCAGACAAGCTAAAACCAAAAGCTATCGAAAGAAATATCGTTCATTATCAGAGTATTTTGAAGAAAAACTGGGAAGAATTACCACACTACTTTATCACCTCTTCTACAAAATTTGAAGGTAAAGAAGAGCTTTTAAATTATATAGATTCAATAAATTCGTCCCTAAAAAATGTAAACCCTCAATTTGACTGAAAACTCATCTTTTCTAGTTAGATTTTTTTACTTTAGCAATAAGATTATACAACATGAATTATCTTCAAAATATTGGTGCGTATTTTTTTATGATAGCAGAAATGTTTCGAAAACCTACGAAACGATCTGTCATGATAAAATTAATTTTGAAAGAAATTGAAGACTTAGTGATTAGCTCACTTGGCATTGTGGCCTTTATTTCCTTTTTTGTTGGGGGTGTGATTACCATTCAGACCGCTCTAAACATTACTAATCCTTTGATTCCGAAGTACTTAGTTGGATTTGCAACACGACAATCTGTTATTCTTGAATTTGCGCCAACATTTATTTCAATAATTATGGCAGGAAAAGTAGGGTCGTTCATTACTTCTAGCATTGGAACAATGCGTGTAACAGAACAAATTGATGCGCTTGAGGTGATGGGCGTCAATTCCATAAATTATCTTGTTTTTCCAAAAACAGTTGCCATGATGCTCTACCCATTTGTAATTTCTATTGCTATGTTTCTAGGGATAATCGGAGGAATGGCCGCTTGTGTTTATGGCGGATTTTCTACATTGGAAGATTATATACGAGGGGTTCAAATCGATTTTATTCCATATCACATGGCCTATGCATTTATAAAAACTATAGTTTTTGCCTTTATTTTGGCCACCATACCCTCGTTTCATGGTTATTATATGAAAGGCGGAGCACTAGAGGTTGGCAAGGCAAGTACTGTCGCATTTGTGTGGACAAGTGTTGTGATCATTCTGTTGAACTATATTCTAACTCAAATGTTGCTAAGCTAATGATACGCGTTACAGATCTACACAAAGCATTTGATAATACAGAAGTCCTTAAAGGAGTTTCTACCACTTTTGAGCAAGGAAAAACCAACCTTGTGATTGGTCAAAGTGGCTCTGGAAAAACTGTTTTTTTGAAATGCCTACTTGGCCTTTTTGATTATAATGCAGGAAGTATTGAGTATGATGATCATAAATTTACAGAACTGTCTGATGACGAAAAAAGAAATCTACGCTCAAAAATAGGAATGGTATTTCAAGGAAGTGCACTTTTTGATTCGATGACTATCGAAGAAAATGTAATGTTTCCGCTAAGAATGTTTACCAATCAAAGTGAGAGCGAAATGCGAGACCGTGCCCATATTGTGCTCAAACGTGTAAATCTTGACAATGCGCAATACAAAATGCCGAGTGAAGCTTCTGGAGGAATGCAAAAACGAGTCGCCATTGCTAGAGCGATTGTAAACAATCCAAAATATTTATTTTGTGATGAACCCAATTCTGGTCTCGATCCAAAAACGGCTATTGTCATTGATAATTTAATTCAAGAAATTACAAAAGAATACAATATGGTAACCGTTATAAATTCTCACGATATGAACTCTGTAATGGAAATCGGAGAAAAAATTGTGTTCTTAAAAGACGGAGAAAAGGCCTGGGAAGGCAGTAAAGAAACTATTTTTAGAACGGACAACGAAGCGGTTTCTAACTTTGTCTATTCTTCAAATTTATTTAAAAAAGTAAGGGAAATGTATCTGAAAGGCTAAGCCTTACTGGGTGAGAATTTCTACACTTTGTTGCTGCAGTTCTTGCTCCAACCAATTTTTTAGCTCTGTGCTTTTTTGAATTCGTAAACTATCTTGCAAGCTACTACTCCAGCGAAGTTTTGCGACCAAAACGGTATCTGTTGTTCTAAAATTCGTAGAATTCAACATTTTGGAAAACCCAAAAGACTCTAAGTCAGAAAATTGAATCTTAACGTCTTTCGCCAAACTGATAAAATCAATTGTATTCGTTTCACTTTTCGATACTGCAACCAATTTTAGGCTGTCAATAGTGAATTTTAAATTTTCAATCTGTTGATCGCGTTGATCAATTTTGTCAAGAGCGATGTCATAAAGTTCTAGAATTTTATCGGTACTTCGATTGGTGTTGCCGTTGATGATTAATTTAAAATCTTGTAAATATTCATATCCTTTGAGCTCGTTGATTAAATCCGATTTTGTAGCATCATTTATATCGCCATTGAAATTTAGGGTTATGGATCTTTCTTTTATATCTATTTTTTCACGTTGTAGCCATAAACTTTGATTATTATTAATCTCATTTTCTAAATAATTCTTGTAATCAAATTTGTATTGAGACTCTTTGAGTACATCATAAAAAGTCCAGCCTGCGGGAAGCATCACTGCAAAAGCTAAAACGCCTGCTATTCTTGCTATATTTTTTCTACGTTGAGAATTAGCATAATGCAACATCGGAAAACGCAATACTTTTAAAACAATAAAAGTCGCCAATGCGATAAATATGGTATTTATGGCGAATAGATACATGGCGCCCACAAAATAATCCCACTTCCCTTGAGAAAGTCCATAACCGGCAGTACAAAGCGGTGGCATCAATGCGGTGGCAATAGCTACCCCAAAAATAACTGAAGCAATAGTACCTTTTTTTGTTCGTGCGATGATGAGTGCCAGACCACCAAAAAAGGCGATAAGAACATCTCTAATATCGGGTCGTACACGACCAAGCAGCTCTGAAGTATCTTGATTTAAGGGAAAGAAATAAAAGAACAGAAAAGCAGTTAGCAAACTCAAAACCAGCATCGTTAGCAGGTTGATCAATGATTTTCTAAGCGTATCAATATCGTTGATAGCGATGGAAAGGCCAACACCAAGGATGGGCCCCATTAGCGGCGAAATAAGCATCGCACCAATCACAACTGCTGTAGAATTTGCATTCAACCCTACAGAAGCAACAAAAATTGAACATATAAGAATCCAGGCTGTAGCCCCTTTGAAAGGAATATCTGCTTTGATGGCAGAAATAGTGGCTTCTCGATCTGTATCTTCTCTAAAATCGAGCAGCTCTACTAAAAACACTTTGATCGACGCAAACAGGCCTTTTGCATCGGCCTTTACTGCGGCCTTAGAATCATTAAATTCTTGATGATTATGTTCTAGCTCTTGATTTTGATTCATTTCTAAATGTGATTTTCACCAAAAGTATCCTTAACATTTTGCCTCAATTGCTTTATGTCTTGCTCTTTACTTTTCGGAAATATAAGCAAAATTTCATTCTCTTCTACAATTATATAATCATTCAATCCATCAACAACAACAATTTTATTGGAGTCTGTTTTGATCATATTCCCTTTTGAGTTACTGGACAAAAGCCGTGCGTTTACGACTGCATTTTCATTAGAATCATTGGCTAATTTTGCATACAAACTGCCCCAAGTTCCAAGATCATTCCAATCAAAAGTAGCGGTAATAACACACACATCTGTGCTGTGTTCCATTATTGCATAATCTACAGAAATATTTTCTGCCTTTTCATAATTTGTGTTTACAAATTCATCTTCATTAGTGGTATTATAAACGGCATTCCCTGCAGAAAACAGTTGATACATTTCTGGCTGTGCTGCTTGAAAAGCATTCAAAACTGTTTTTGATGACCATATAAAAATACCAGCATTCCACAAGAAATTGCCTTGTGTTATAAATTTTTTGGCAGTTTCGTAATTTGGCTTTTCTCTAAACCTTTCGACTTTTTTGACACGATTTTCTATTGAGGTATCATACTCAATATAACCATATCCAGTGTTCGGAAAAGACGGTTTTATTCCGAGTGTCATTAATGCTTTTGAATTTTGAGCATGATCAAAAGCTACTTTTAAATCATCCGCAAAAGCTGTTTCATCTTCTATCCAGTGATCGCTAGGAGCCACAACCATTACTGCATTGGGATTTTCTTTATGAATTTTGAATGAAGCCATCAAAATACAAGGGGCAGTATTACGCATCGCAGGCTCTGCAATAACTTGATTTTCAGTACATTGAGGCAATTGCTCAAGCACCAAATCAGTATAGATGCTATTGGTTAGAATACGAATATTTTCAGATGGAATCAGTTGTTCTAGTCGCGATACTGTTTTTTGTAAAAGCGTTTGACCACTGCCCAACATGTCGTGAAATTGTTTTGGAAAAGCTGTTTTGCTCACTGGCCAAAAACGAGATCCAACCCCACCGGCCATAATTACCGCATAATAATTTTTATTCATTTCTATCTTTTATTAATTCAATTTCTGCGTTTGGACTAAAAGAGTACAAACGCCCCGATTGGAGTTCTGTTGCCTCATATCGTGTACGCCTTTTTTTTCCTTTTCGAAATAACTTCCCGTTATGAGTTTTAAACTTTGCCCCCTCTTCCACTTCAAAGATATATGTTTTTTCATTAGGTGGATCAAGTTCTCTCAAAACTCGCGACAATTGAACATCAGAATCACTGCTGGCTTTTGGGTTTTTGAAATAGTGAGCTAAATAGGGCAAGACCTGATTTGGAAAAATTTCGGGTCTTAAAAATGGCAAAGCAAGACGCTGAAACGTCATTTTCCATTCTTTGCCATGTGGCTTTATTTTTGAACCGTATGTTTTATAGGCTTCATAATGAGCAATCTCGTGCAGCAATGTGACTAAAAAACGACTCGTATTAAGATTAGAATTTACGGTAATTTGGTGATGCCCATTTTTTAATTTCCTATAATCACCATGTCGTGTTTTTCGCGCTTTTTTGACCACAACCTCAAGGCAATCATCCAAAAGTAATTGATCGACTTGATCCAATGCAGCTTGTGGAATATAGGATTTTAAATTTTGATTCATTGGAAATTAAAACTACATCCGTTCTGGAACTTGAATTCCGAGCAGACTAAATGCATTTTTTATGGTTGTTCCAACAGCACTACACAGTTGTACTCTAAAATGCATCAACGCCGTATTTTCTGCGCCAAGAATTGAAATATTTTGATAAAAAGAATTGAACTCTTTCACTAAGTCGTAAGTATAATTTGCTATAAGTGCAGGGCTATATTGTGATGCCGCTTGCTGAATTATTTGAGGAAAAAGCTGTAGTTGTTTCAACACACTTTTCTCTTTTTCTGTTAATTTAAGGTCATCAGAGATTACACTTTCATTGATAGATGCTTTTCTTAGAATCGCTTGAATTCTTGCGTATGTATATTGAATAAAAGGTCCAGTATTGCCCTGAAAGTCTACAGAGGCTTCAGGATCAAAAAGAATTGATTTTTTTGGATCTACTTTTAAGATAAAATACTTTAAGGCACCCAAACCAATCGTTTTGTAGGTTAGATTTTTTTCGTTTTCGGAGTAGCCATCAAGCTTACCCAAATCTTGAGAAATAACTTTTGCAGTAGTTGTCATTTCGACAATCAAATCATCTGCATCGACAACAGTACCTTCTCTACTTTTCATTTTCCCACTAGGCAAATCGACCATTCCATAACTTAAATGGTAAAGATTTTGAGCCCATTCAAACCCTAGTTTTTTCAGAATTAAAAATAGAACTTTAAAGTGGTAATCTTGTTCGTTACCAACGGTATATACCATTGCAGAAATATCTGGACAATCTTTTACACGCTGAACAGCAGTTCCAATATCTTGAGTCATATAGACTGCAGTTCCGTCGGCGCGTAATACAATTTTTTCGTCGAGTCCGTCGTCGGATAAATCGCACCATACAGAGCCATCATCTTTTCTAAAAAAAACATCTTTTTTCAAGCCTTCTTCGATAAATGATTTCCCCAAAAGATAGGTTTGACTTTCGTAATAATAACTATCAAAATTGACACCTAGATTTTTGTAGGTCACCTCAAAACCGCTGTACACCCATTGATTCATGGTGTCCCAAAGTGCAACAACTTCTGCATCGCCAGCTTCCCATTTTCGGAGCATTTCTTGTGCTGCTAAAAGTAGTGGAGCATTGGCTTTAGCTTCTTCTTTTGAGTGTCCTTTTTGTTCTAAACTCTCAATTTCTTTTTTATATTCTTGATCAAATTTGACATAATAATTCCCCACTAATTTATCACCCTTCAGCCCTGTAGATTCTGGTGTTTGATCTTGGCCAAATCGTTGCCACGCCAACATGCTTTTACAAATATGAATTCCTCTGTCGTTGATGATCTGTGTCTTGTAAACTTTTTTTCCAGAGGCCTTCAAAATTTCGGCAACACTATACCCCAAAAGATTATTTCTAACATGACCTAAATGCAAGGGTTTATTTGTGTTTGGAGAAGAATATTCGACCATTACAGCATCTGTTGGACTTGGATTTACAAAGCCAAATTTTGGATCTGAATTGATGGTTTTAAATACACTCAAAAAATAGGTGTCCGATAGCACAAGGTTTAAAAATCCTTTTACCACATTGAAAGAAACTACCTCATCGCTGTGCGCTAACAAATACGTTCCTAGTTGCTCGCCTAGCTGAACAGGATTCATTTTTACAAGACGCAGCATTGGAAAGGTGACAACTGTGATGTCGCCTTCAAAATCTTTTCGAGTGGCTTGAAATTCAATGCGTTCTATTTCTGATTGGTACAAAGAATTGAATGCTGCTTTTATATGCTGCGAGAGGGTGTTCTGAAGACTCATGAAATGCTATTTTTCATCAACAAAGATACATTTTTTTGTATCTATTAGTTGAGCACTTTAGGCAAAAATATCTCAGCCATCATACAGCGTGCACTACCGCCTCCACAGGCTTCAATTGTTTGTAAAGCACTAGAGATTATTTTTGTGTGTTTTTCTAGTTTTAATCGCTGATTTGGGTGTAATGCATCAAAAGCAGATTGGCTCATGATCAAGTAGGGAGTGTCATTTTCGCCTAATAATTGCAACATATTTCCAGCAAATTGATTGACTTGTTGTTCTGTGATATCAATAATCTCCTTGTTGCTTTTTTTGAGGTGGGCAATAACATTTTTCCGTTCTTTCTTATCATCAATTGCATTTAAACAAACCACTGCAAACGTAGTGCCAATGCACATCATAACATTGGTATGATAGATCTTTTCTCTTTTATGGTTCACTGTTTGATATGCAGAAAAAATGATCGGAAAGACATCAAAATCTTCACAAAACTCTATAAAAAGGTCTTCATCTGCTCGTGGCGAAAGTGCACAATAGGCCTTCTGATATTCCCGATCCAAAATTATACTTCCCGTGCCTTCCAAAAACAAATGTTCTTGTTCAGCTGCTGTATAATCTACGATATGCTCTATTGAAAACCCACTTTGCTCTACAGCTTCAATAACCGATTCTTTTCTTTCAAAACGTCTGTTTTCGGCAAACATAGGATACAAGACTACGGTCCCATTTTGATGAAAAGAAATCCAATTATTGGGAAAAATTGAATCTGGAGTATCAAAATCTTTTGTATCGTCCACTACAATGACATGAATTCCAACAGTTTGTAATTTTTGCACAAAGGCATCAAATTCTTCAACCGCCAAAGCATTAATTTCATCAGGACTTAAATGCTCAATTTTTTTTTGATAATAATTATTGACTGCCGTTTGCTCATTCATTCGAAACTGAACAGGACGAATCATTAAAATTGTATTTGTTATTTGGCTGTTCATTTCTAAGAACGAATTAATGGCATTGTGGAACATCGCAATAGGCCCCCTTGTTTTGAAACTTCCGAATATTTCACTTTTTCAACTTTAAAAGATTGAGCTTCTAACCAAGAATTTAATCTTGTGAAATTCTGTTCAGAAACAATTACATCTTCAGAAATTGAAAATACATTACAATTCATTGCAGCCATTTCCTCTTTGGTGGTTAGAAAAAGGTGTTCTTTTCCGAAGTAATTTTCTAAAAAAAGATAGTCGGATTCTTTTAGAAATCCCTCTTTATGGATCAGCGCTTTTCCATGGCCCAGTGGCTGAAAACAACAATCTAAATGAAGTGCATTCTCTTGCGGATTTGTATTCGATTTTTTAAGCTCTAGAGGCTTTATAGTTTTATCTGGAAACAGGTTTTGGAGGGCCTCAACGGCATTCATGTTTGTCCGTGCAGTGATAAAATCAGGGTAATCATCGCCTGTGTAAACTCCTACAAAAATATGATCATCACATAAAATTACATCACCGCCTTCTACATGACACTCCTCTGGAAGTTCAATGATATGTTCTGGTTGAATTTGGTTTAGAATGGATGACAAAGCTGTAAATTCTTTTGCTCTATCTGGTAATATATTGGATTTAATTAATTTGTTTTCAATAACAAAAGCGATATCTCTAGCAAAAATCTGATTACAATCTGCAATGACACTTGGACGATAGACCTGCACTCCGTAAGATTTGAAGAGTTGTGCTAGAGCGTTCATTTCTGGAATCATGTCTTTTTCTAGCGGATATGTTCCTAGTTGAACATGTTTCAAACTGCTAGGGTCATAACAGTCTTCTACTTTTGGAATTGGTCCGTTATGTTTTGCAATGCCAAGAACTACTGCTTTTAATGGACTGGTTTCATTTAAAACATTGAGGTTAAGCATGTCATTAGGACTTTAATTTAGTTTCTTTAGGCCTTAAAAGAGCGAGATGTTTGTCCATTATAGATTTGTCTTGGACGGCCAATTGGTTCTTTACGAAGGCGCATTTCTTGCCACTGCCCAATCCAACCTGGTAAACGTCCTAATGCAAACATTACCGTAAACATATCTACTGGAATACCCATAGCTCTGTATATAATTCCAGAATAAAAATCAACATTTGGATATAATTTTCTTTGCACAAAATAAGGATCTGCAAGCGCTTCTTTCTCCAGACTTTTGGCAATGTCTAAGATGGGATCTTCTACACCCAAATCATTCAAGACCTCGTCTGCGGCGACTTTTATGATTTTCGCACGTGGATCGAAGTTTTTATAAACTCTATGCCCAAAGCCCATAAGTCTAAAAGGATCGCTTTTATCTTTGGCTTTTGCCATGTATTTTTTGGTGTCTCCGCCGTCTTCTTTTATAGCTTCGAGCATTTCTAGTACTGCTTGGTTTGCACCTCCGTGAAGCGGCCCCCAAAGAGCAGAAATTCCAGAGGAAATTGAAGCAAATAAACCAGCATGAGATGAACCTACGATACGAACTGTAGATGTAGAGCAATTTTGCTCATGATCGGCATGTAAAATTAAAAGTTTGTTAAGAGCATTTACCAAAATTGGATTTTGAACATAATCCTGGTTTGGCTGTTTGAACATCATTTTTAGAACATTTTCAACGTAACCCAAAGAATTATCTCCGTAATCTAATGGTAATCCTTGTTTTTTTCGCATAGTCCAAGCCACCAAAACCGGCAGTTTTCCTAAAATTTTGACCACTGAATTGTACATATCTTCTTCAGAATCTATATTTACTGAAGTAGGATTAAACGCTGTCAATGCGCTTGTTAGCGAGGAAAGGACCCCCATTGGATGTGCCGATTTTGGAAAAGCGTCTAATATTTTTCGAATATCGTCATCTACAATAGAGTTGTCTTTGATGTCTTTATGGAATTTTAATAATTGTTCTTCTGTCGGTAAGTCACCAAAAATCAACAAAAAAGCAACTTCCAAAAAATCAGCTTTTTCTGCTAGTTCTTCAATAGAATAGCCTCTGTATCTTAAAATTCCTTTTTCTCCATCTAAAAATGTGATTGCGCTTTGGCAAGACCCAGTGTTTTTAAATCCAGGATCAAGAGTTGTGATTCCTCCTGTTACAGCACGAAGGCTACTAATATTTATGGCTTTTTCATTTTCGGAGCCATTTACAATTGGAAAATCATATTTTTGTCCGTTGATTTCTAAGGTTGCTTTTTCTGACATTTTGAGGTTGAGAATTAAAATTATTATTCCTGCAATTTACAAAATTGCCGTCTTTTTTCAATAAAAAATATCAGATTATTAAAAGGCAAAAACAACAAAGCCTTTCAAGGATGAAAGGCTTTGTATTCTATTTAGGTTTCGACTAGTTTAGCTTGAAAGCTTTTTCTTGTGGATAATAGGCAACATTTCCCAATTCTTCTTCAATTCTAAGAAGTTGATTGTATTTTGCCATACGGTCGCTACGAGATGCAGATCCTGTTTTTATTTGACCCGTATTAAGTGCTACAGCTAGATCAGCAATAGTGTTGTCTTCTGTTTCTCCAGATCTGTGCGACATCACAGAAGTATATCCTGCATTATGTGCCATATTTACGGCTGCAATGGTCTCTGTTAGTGTTCCAATTTGGTTTACTTTTATAAGGATTGAATTGGCTGTATTATTTTCAATACCTCTGGATAATCGTTCTACGTTGGTTACAAACAAATCGTCGCCAACAAGTTGCACTTTGTCTCCAATTATTTCTGTTAAATACTTCCACCCTTCCCAGTCATTTTCGTCCATTCCATCTTCTATGGAAATGATTGGGTAGTTTGCTGCAAGTTCTGCCAAATAATCGGCTTGTTCTTTACTGGTACGTACTTTTCCTGTTGTCCCTTCAAATTTCGAATAATCGTATTTACCGTCAACATAAAATTCTGCAGAAGCACAATCCAAAGCAATCATGACCTCTTCTCCAAGCTTGTACCCTGCCTTTTTTACAGCTTTTGCAATGGTATCAAGGGCATCTTCTGTGCCATCTAGTGTTGGTGCAAAACCACCTTCGTCACCCACAGCGGTACTCAAGCCTCTGTCGTGTAGAACTTTTTTGAGATTATGGAAAATTTCTGTCCCAATTTGCATGGCATGTGTAAAGTTATTGGCTTTAACCGGCATTACCATAAATTCTTGAAAAGCAATTGGAGCATCGCTATGCGACCCTCCGTTGATGATATTCATCATTGGTACTGGAAGTGTATTGGCGCTAACCCCTCCAACATAACGGTATAGAGGAATACCAAGCTCTGCAGCGGCGGCCTTTGCTACTGCAAGAGAAACACCAAGAATGGCGTTCGCTCCAAGTTTAGACTTGTTTGGTGTACCGTCAAGATCAATCATGGTTTGATCGATAAGATTTTGCTCAAAAACTGAAGCACCTACAAGTGCTTCTGACAAAATACTATTGACATTATTTACAGCTTTGGAAACGCCTTTACCCATATAGGTGTCGCCTCCGTCGCGAAGTTCAACAGCTTCGTGTTCTCCAGTGGATGCACCAGATGGCACTGCAGCTCGTCCTACAAAACCGTTTTCCGTGGTTACATCGACTTCAACAGTTGGATTCCCTCGAGAATCTAAAATTTGTCTTGCATGAATGTCTAGTATAATACTCATAAAATTTACTTTGGTTAGAATATTGTACAAATTTACAAAAATGTTGTGTTGATGCCTCTTAATGTAGACAGAAAAGTCTCATAATTAAACTACAACGTTGTAGTGGAGTTGGAGATATGAGAAGTGAAATGTGAGTGGCTATGAAAGTAAAACTCAATTTTTCAGCACTCACATCTCAATGTTCAATATATTTAATTATAATTTATTAAAGCTAAAGGAGTTGCTGTTTACATTCAGGTTAAAACTTTAACGGCATCAAAAACTACTTCAAAAGATCTATAAATTGATCGAATAAATATGAAGAATCGTGTGGTCCTGGGCTTGCTTCTGGATGGTATTGTACAGAGAAACACTTTTTGTTTTTCATAGCAATTCCAGCAACGGTATGATCGTTTAAATGAACATGACTGATTTCTAACTCAGGATTGGCTTCTGCTTCATCTCTATTGACGGCAAAACCATGATTTTGAGAGGTAATTTCGCCTTTTCCTGTTTTTAAATTTTTTACAGGATGATTTATACCTCGGTGACCGTTATGCATTTTATAGGTTGAAACTCCATTGGCTAGTGCAATAACTTGATGCCCTAAACATATTCCAAAAAGAGGGTGATTTTTTTCAATGATTGTTTTGGCTAAAGTTTGCGCTTCAGCAAGAGGCTCTGGATCTCCAGGTCCATTTGACAAAAAATAACCATCGGGGTTCCATGCGCTTAATTCTTCAAAAGTTGCGTTGTATGGAAATACTTTTATGTAGGCATCGCGCTTAGCAAAATTCCTTAGAATATTTTTCTTGATTCCAATATCGAGTGCTGCAATTTTATAGGTTGCATTTTCATTACCAAAATAATAGGGTTCTTTTGTAGAAACTTTAGAGGCTAACTCTAGCCCTTCCATGAGTGGTACTTCTGAAAGCTGTTGTTTCAAAGCATCAATGTCTTCTGTTTTTGTTGAAATAACAGCATTCATAGCTCCGTTTTCTCTGATGTAACTCACAAGTGCTCTAGTATCGACGTCAGAGATGGCAAAAAGATTGTGCGTTTCGAAAAAGTCTTCCAAACTACCATTTGAATCGTCTCGTGAATAATCGTAACTAAAATTTTTACATATGAGTCCTGCAATTTTAATACCATCAGATTCTACCTCATTGTCATTCACACCATAGTTTCCAATATGTGCGTTGGTCGTGACCATGAGTTGTCCATAATACGAAGGGTCTGTAAAAACTTCTTGATAGCCTGTCATCCCTGTATTAAAACAGACTTCTCCAAATGCTGTTCCTTCTTTTCCAATAGCTTTACCATAAAAAATGGTTCCGTCTGCGAGCAGTAAAATTGCTTTTTTTCTAGATTTATACCTCATTATTATTAAGTGTCAGTTTAGCGTTTCACAAAATTGCATAAAAAAAAGGATAAACTAAAAAAGTTTATCCTTAATATTTTAAATGATTATTAACATTTATTCTTCTTCTTGAGATGCTGCTGGAGGAGTTGCGGCTACTGCTTTAGTGTTTCCTCTTCGGCTTCTTCTTGTTGTCTTTTTCTTTGGCTTATCGGCGTTGTAGATAGTGTTGAAATCTACAAATTCTATCATGGCCATGTCTGCATTATCTCCAAGACGGTTTCCAAGTTTAATTATTCTTGTATATCCTCCAGGTCGATCACCTACTTTGACTGCGACGTCTCTAAAGAGTTCTGCAACAGCACCTTTTTGGCGTAATCTACTAAATACAATTCTACGATTGTGTGTTGTATCTTCTTTAGATTTAGTGACAAGAGGCTCAATAAATTGCTTGAGTGCTTTTGCTTTTGCAACAGTGGTATTTATGCGTTTGTGTTCTATTAGTGAACATGCCATATTGGCCAGCATCGCCTTTCTGTGCGCTGTTTTTCTTCCTAAATGATTAATTTTTTTTCCGTGTCTCATTTTATTTTATATTAACCATCATCTTGCTACTACCCAACAAAGAAATTAATCGTTTTGAGGAGCAAAATATGATGTGTTACTCTTTGTCTAATTTATATTTACTGAGGTCCATTCCAAAACTAAGGCCTTTCACATTGACAAGCTCTTCTAGCTCTGTAAGTGATTTTTTACCAAAGTTTCTGAACTTCATTAAATCGTTTTTATTAAATGATACTAAGTCTCCTAATGTATCGACTTCAGCTGCTTTAAGACAGTTTAGTGCGCGTACAGAAAGATCCATATCAATAAGTTTTGTTTTCAACAGCTGACGCATGTGCAACGATTCTTCGTCGTAAGTTTCTGTTTGTGCAATTTCATCTGCTTCTAAAGTAATACGCTCATCAGAGAACAACATAAAGTGGTGGATCAAAATTTTTGCAGCTTGCGTCAATGCATCTTGTGGATTGATGGAACCGTCAGTGATGATTTCAAATACTAATTTTTCGTAGTCTGTTTTCTGTTCTACACGGAAATTTTCTACGCTGTATTTTACATTTTTTATTGGTGTATAAATAGAGTCTGTAAAGATGGTTCCGACAGCAGCAGAAGATTTTTTATTTTCCTCGGCAGGAACATATCCTCTTCCTTTTTCTATTGTTAACTCCAAAGAAATATTCACTTTAGGATCTAAATTACAAACCACTAAGTCTGTATTTAAAATTTGAAATCCTGATATAAATTTCTGGAAATCACCAGCTGTAATTTTATCTTGCCCCGAAATTGAAATTGAAACAGATTCATTATCTACTTCTTCAATTTGACGCTTGAATCTTATTTGTTTCAGATTTAAGATAATTTCTGTGACATCTTCAACAACACCAGAGATTGTAGAAAATTCGTGATCTACACCTTCGATTTTAACTGAAGTGATTGCAAATCCTTCTAGTGAAGAAAGTAATACTCTTCTCAAAGCATTGCCTACTGTCAATCCATAACCAGGTTCAAGTGGTCTGAATTCGAATTTACCTTCGTAATCAGTAGAGTCTATCATGATGACTTTATCGGGCTTCTGAAAATTTAAAATTGCCATATTGGTATGTGTTTCAGTTAATTATTTAGAGTACAATTCTACGATGAACTGCTCATTGATGTTTTCTGGAATTTGAATTCTTGCAGGAACAGATACAAAAGTTCCAGATTTTGTATCGTTATTGAATGTAATCCACTCATATACAGAAGATGAACCCTCTAATGAAGAGTTGATGGCTTCTAAAGATTTGGATTTTTCACGTACTGCAACAACATCACCAGCTTTGAGGCTGTAAGATGGAATATTGACAACACTTCCATTTACTGTAATGTGTCGGTGAGAAACAAGTTGTCTTGCACCTCTTCTAGAACGAGATAATCCCATTCTATAAACGACATTGTCTAGACGCGATTCGCAAAGTTGTAAAAGCACTTCACCGGTAATGCCTTGAGAAGCAGTTGCTTTTTTAAACAAGTTTCTAAATTGTCGTTCGAGAATTCCATATGTGTACTTTGCTTTTTGCTTCTCCATAAGCTGGATAGCATACTCAGATTTTTTGCCACGGCGTCTGTTGTTTCCGTGTTGTCCTGGAGGATAATTTCTTTTTTCAAAAGATTTATCTTCTCCAAAGATTGCTTCGCCAAACTTTCTAGCGATTTTTGTTTTAGGACCAGTATATCTTGCCATTTTGTTTTTGTTTTGAAAGCTATTGGGAATTAAGGTCTTTTTGTCTTATCCTTCGCCAATTTTTAATGCTCTCGGTTATACTTATTTATAATTTAAACTCTTCTTCGTTTTGGAGGTCTGCATCCATTGTGAGGTGTTGGAGTTACATCGATAATTTCTGAAACTTCTATGCCTCCATTATGGATACTACGAATTGCAGATTCTCTACCGTTACCAGGGCCTTTTACGTAAACTTTTACTTTTTTAAGTCCTGCTTCTTTTGCAACAGCAACAGCATCTTCAGCAGCCAATTGTGCTGCATAAGGTGTGTTTTTCTTAGATCCACGGAATCCCATTTTTCCTGCAGAAGACCATGATATTACGTCTCCTTTTTTGTTTGTGAGCGAGATAATGATATTATTGAATGAAGCTGTAATATGTGCTTCTCCAACAGATTCTACGATTACCTTTCTTTTTTTAGTACTTGACTTTGCCATATTACTAATGATTATTTAGTTACTTTTTTCTTGTTAGCAACTGTTTTTCTTTTTCCTTTTCTTGTTCTGGAGTTGTTTTTGGTACGTTGTCCACGGAGTGGCAATCCAGATCTGTGACGGATTCCTCTGTAACATCCAATATCCATTAGGCGCTTGATGTTCAATTGTGTTTCTGAACGCAATTCACCTTCAATTTTGTAGGTTCCAACAGCATCACGAATTTTACCAATTTCTTCATCAGTCCAATCCGATACTTTTGTGCTTTCATCTACTTTTGCTGCTGCTAATATTTCTTTAGCACGGCTTCTACCAATTCCATAGATATATGTCAATGAAATTACTCCTCTTTTTTGTTTTGGGATGTCTACCCCTGCAATTCTAGCCATAATTAACCTTGTCTTTGTTTGAATCTAGGATTCTTTTTGTTGATTACGTAAAGTCTTCCTTTTCTTCGTACGATTTTACAATCGGCACTTCTTTTTTTAATTGATGCTCTTACTTTCATCTTACTTATTTTTAGTATCTATAAGTTATTCTTGCCTTAGATAAATCGTAAGGACTCATTTCTAATTTTACTTTATCTCCTGGCAACAACTTTATATAATGCATACGCATTTTTCCAGAGATGTGTGCGGTCACAATGTGACCATTTTCTAGCTCAACACGAAACATTGCATTTGATAATGCTTCGATTATTGATCCGTCTTGTTCTATTGCTGGTTGTTTTGCCATATTATTTATGCAGATTTTCTGTTTTTACCGGTTTTCATTAAGCCATCATAATGTTTATTTAACAAATATGAATTAACTTGTTGCATTGTATCAATAGCAACTCCAACCATAATTAATAGTGATGTTCCTCCAAAAAAGAGGGCCCATCCTGCTTGAATATTCATAATTTGAACAATAATTGCTGGAAATATAGCAATCAATGCTAAAAATACAGAACCTGGTAAAGTGATTTGAGACATGATTTTGTCCAAATATTCAGAAGTTTCAGAGCCTGGTCTGATCCCCGGAATAAATCCTCCACTTCGTTTTAAATCATCTGCCATTTTGTTTGTTGGAACTGTAATTGCTGTATAAAAATATGTAAATACAATAATCAATAATCCAAACACAATATTATACCATAATCCAAACATACTGTTGCCTCCAAAATTGGCAACTAGCCATTGGCCAACAGTTGAGTCTTTCAGAATATCCAATCCACCAATCAACCCTGGGACAAACATAATCGCTTGTGCAAATATAATTGGCATTACTCCAGAAGCATTGAGCTTCAATGGAATATATTGGCGTGACCCCATAATGTTTTTTTCATAACTCCCCGACGCTGTTCGTCTTGCATATTGAACTGCAATTTTTCTAACGGCCATTACAAGCATTACAGATGCAAGAATAATAACAAACCAAATAACGAGTTCTATCAGTATTTTAATTAATCCGCCTTGAGATTGGTTCACTGCAGAATCAAATTCTTGAGCAAAAGACAAGGGCATCGTTGCAATGATCCCTACCATAATAAGGATAGATATTCCATTACCAACACCTTTGTCGGTGATTTTTTCACCAAGCCACATTGCAAAAATACAACCGGTAACCAAAATAGTTACTGATGAAAAATAAAACACTCCACTCTGGCCAAGTGTAAAGGCTTGAGTACCACCCATCAGAGATGGTAAACTCGCCAAATATGCAGGGGCTTGTACCAAACATATTCCGATGGTTAACCAACGTGTAATCTGAGTAATTTTCTTTTGACCACTTGCACCTTCTTTTTGTAGTTTTTGCAAATACGGAATTGCGATTCCCATAAGTTGTACTACAATTGATGCAGAAATGTAGGGCATAATACCAAGTGCAAATACTGAAGCTTTAGCGAAAGCTCCTCCAGTGAATGCATTAAGAAGGCCGAGAAGACCAGAGTCTGTATTAGAAGCCAATGACCCTAATTGAGTAGCGTCTATCCCTGGTAAAACTACTTGAGCCCCAAAACGATATACCAATAACAAACCTAAAGTCAGAAGAATTCTGTCTTTCAGCTCTGTGATTTTCCATACGTTTTTAAGTGTCTCTATAAATTTCATGCGTTGTAGGGGATTATAATGTTACTACTTCTCCACCTGCAGCTTCAATTGCAGCTTTTGCTGTTGCAGTGAACTTGTGTGCAGAGACTTTTAATTTTGCTTTTAATTCGCCTCGTCCTAAGATTTTAACCAATTCGTTTTTACGTGCTAGACGTAATTCTACAATTGTATTAAAATCTAATTCTGATTTGATTTTCTTTTCATCCACCAATTTTTGTAGCGTATCAAGGTTGATACCTTGGTAATCTTTTCTATTGATGTTTTTGAATCCAAATTTAGGAACACGTCTTTGAAGTGGCATTTGACCACCTTCAAAACCAATTTTCCTTGAATATCCAGAACGTGACTTTGCCCCTTTATGTCCTCTTGTGGCGGTACCACCTTTTCCAGAGCCTTGGCCTCGACCAACGCGTTTACCTGGTGTTTGAACTGAACCTTGTGCGGGTTTTAAATTACTTAAATTCATTTTTCAGTAGTATTGTATGTTTAAGCTTCTTCTACAGAAACTAAATGTTTTACTTTATTGATCATCCCCAAAATGTTTGGCGTATCGTCGTGCTCTACAGTTTGACCAATCCTTTTTAGACCTAGTGCTTCCAATGTAAGCTTTTGTCTTTTTGTACGATTGATTGCACTTTTCTGTTTTGTTACTTTTATTTTAGCCATCTTGTCTAAATATTATCCGTTAAACACTTTTTCAAGGGAAATTCCACGGTCTCGTGCAATTTTCTTAGCATCTCTCAATTGTAACAATGCATCAAAAGTTGCTTTGACAACATTGTGAGGATTGGAAGATCCTTGCGATTTCGAGAGTACATCATGAACCCCTACGGCTTCCAAAACGATACGTACAGCACCTCCAGCAATAACTCCTGTACCAGGTGCGGCTGGTATAATATTGACGCGTGCTCCACCATATTTTCCTTTTTGCTCGTGTGGCAATGTTCCTTTCAATAGCGGAATACGTACCAAATTTTTCTTAGCATCTTCTACCGCTTTGGCAATAGCACTGGCTACATCTTTTGATTTTCCTAATCCATGACCAACAACACCGGCCTCATCTCCTACAACAACAATGGCTGAGAATCCGAACGCACGACCACCTTTGGTCACTTTTGTTACTCTTTGTACACCTACCAATCGGTCTTTCAATTCCAAACCACTTGGTTTTACTAGTTCTGCACTTTTGTATTTTTGATACATAATCTTATTAAAATTTTAGTCCGGCTTCTCTAGCGCCTTCTGCTAATGATTTAACTCTACCGTGGTATAAATAACCGCCTCTATCGAAAGTAATGTCAGAAACCCCTGCTTTTATAGCTTTCTCTGCTATTGATTTTCCTACCAAAGTGGCAACTTCTGATTTGGTTCCTTTTGCGGTACTTAATTCTTTGTCTCTAGATGATGCAGCGGCTATTGTTTCGCCAGTAACATCATTGATAATTTGAGCGTAAATTTCTTTATTACTTCTAAAAACAGCTAAACGTGGCTGAGCACTTGTCCCAGTTACAGTTTTTCTAATTCTGCTTTTTATACGTAGTCTTCTTTCGTTTTTTGTTAATGCCATAATTTTTATTATTACGCTGATTTACCTGCTTTTCTTCTAATTTCTTCACCAACAAATTTGATTCCTTTTCCTTTGTAAGGCTCTGGTTTTCTAAATCCTCTAATTTTGGCTGCAACTTGTCCAACAAGTTGCTTATCAAAAGAAGTGAGTTTGATGATTGGGTTTTTCCCTTTCTCAGATATAGTTTCTACTTTCACCTCTGGCGCAATATCCAAAACTATGTTATGAGAAAACCCTAGGGCCATATCAAGTTTATTACCTTGATTTGAGGCTCTGTATCCTACACCTACAAGTTCTAATTCTTTACTCCAGCCGTTAGTTACTCCAAAAATCATATTATTTACCAAAGCTCTATATAAACCGTGCTTTGCTTTGTGATCTTTACTCTCTGAGTTGCGTTCTACCGTTAGAGATTGGTCTTCTATTTTAAAGCTTACTCCAGAATACTCTTGAGTGAGTTCACCTAATTTTCCTTTAACGGTTATGGCGTTATCGCTAATGTCGATGCTAACACCTTCTGGTACTGTTATTGGATTATTTCCTATTCTTGACATTTCTTAATACTTTAAAATTAGTAAACGTAACATAAAATTTCTCCACCTACATTTTCACGCTGAGCTTGCTTTCCTGTCATGACACCATGAGAAGTAGAAACAATAGCAATTCCAAGTCCATTGAGGATGCGAGGTAGTTCTTTTGAGCTTGCATATTTACGTAAACCAGGTTTACTGATTCGTTGAATTTTCTTTATGACAGATTCTTTGGTGTCCTTGGTATATTTCAAAGCAATTTTGATTGTCCCTTGACTTGTTGAATCGTCAAATTTGTAACTTAAAATATATCCTTGATCGAATAATATTTTAGTGATTTCTTTTTTCAAATTAGAGGCAGGAATTTCTACCACTCTGTGATTGGCAGAAACTGCATTTCTAATTCGTGTTAAATAATCCGCTATTGGATCTGTATTCATAGTTATTAATTTGCGGTTTTGGTTTTCTATTGTTAGAACCTGAAACCAATTTATAATTCTAATTTATTATTACCAGCTTGCTTTTTTTACTCCTGGAATTAGTCCTTTGTTGGCCATTTCTCTAAACATAACTCTAGAGACTCCAAACTGACGCATATATCCTTTTGGACGTCCAGTCAATTTGCAACGGTTGTGCATACGAATTGGAGAGGCGTTTTTTGGTAATTTTTGCAATCCCTCAAAATCTCCAGCTTCTTTTAATGCCTTACGCTTTTCTGCGTATTTTGCAACTGTTTTTGCTCGTTTCACCTCGCGGGCTTTCATTGATTCTTTTGCCATAAATTAATTCTTTTTAAAAGGTAGGCCTAATTCTGTTAATAATGATTTTGCTTCTTTGTCGGTCTCCGCAGTAGTGACAAAAGAAATATCCATTCCTGAAATTTTATTCACTTTATCAATATCAATTTCTGGAAATATAATTTGTTCTGTAATCCCTAAATTGTAGTTTCCTCGACCATCAAAACCATTGGCTTTGATTCCGTTAAAATCTCTTACACGTGGCAGTGCAGAGGTGACCAAACGGTCCAAAAACTCATACATGCGCTCACCTCTAAGTGTAACTTTTGCCCCGATTGGCATACCTTTACGGAGTTTGAACGATGCAACATCTTTTTTAGATATTGTAGCCACAGCTTTTTGTCCAGAAATCTTTGTGATTTCATCCACAGCGTGGTCTATTAATTTTTTATCAGCTACGGCAGCTCCAACTCCTTTAGAAATAACAATCTTTTGAAGTTTTGGAACTTGCATTACATTTTTGTAACCGAATTCTTCTGTAAGAGCTGAGATTATTTTGTCTTTATACTCTTGTTTCAATCTTGGAATATACGTCATAACGCTTATATTACTTCGTTAGATTTTTTTGCATAGCGTACTTTCTTACCATCTTCCATTCTGTACCCAACTCTAGTAGTTTCACCTTTAGAATTGATTAAGGATAGGTTAGAAATTTGAAGCGCTGCTTCTTTTTCTACAATACCACCTTGAGGATTTTGTGCACTTGGTTTCATATGCTTTTTAATCATATTGACACCCTCTACGATGGCTTTATTTTTTTCTATGAAAACAGTAAGTACTTTACCTTCTGAACCTTTGTGGTCTCCAGCAATCACTCGTACTGTATCTCCTGTTTTTATTTTTAGCTTTCCCATTGTTGTTTATATTAAAGCACTTCTGGTGCTAATGAAACAATTTTCATGAATTTTTTATCACGAAGTTCTCTTGCAACTGGTCCAAATACACGTGTCCCTTTCATTTCGCCGTTAGCGTCTAATAGAACACATGCATTATCGTCAAATCTAATATAAGATCCGTCTGGACGACGTACTTCTTTTACGGTGCGTACGACAACTGCTGTAGATACTGCTCCTTTTTTGACGTTACCATTTGGCGTTGCATCTTTTACAGAAACAACAATTTTATCTCCCAATGAGGCATACCTGCGCTTTGTTCCGCCCAAAACACGAATGGTAAGGACTTCTTTTGCTCCAGTATTGTCAGCTACTTTTAATCTTGATTCTTGTTGTACCATAATTACTTAGCTCTTTCAATAATTTCTACTAATCTCCAACATTTAGACTTACTTAAGGGTCTAGTTTCCATGATCCTTACAGTATCGCCTTCGTTGCAGTCGTTCTGTTCGTCGTGTGCTACGTACTTTTTTGTTTTCAGTACGAACTTTCCGTACATAGGGTGTTTTACTTTTTTCACTTCAGAAACCACAATAGATTTCATCATTTTGTTACTTGTAACAATTCCTATACGTTCTTTTCTTAAATTTCTTTTTTCCATCTCAACAAATACAATTATTGTACGTCTCTTTTTGTTAGCTCTGTTGCCAATCGGGCTACACTACGTCTTACGCTGCGCAATTGGATTGGGTTTTCTAGAGGTGATATTGCATGTGTCATTTTCAAATCGACATATGCTTTTTTCGTTTCACTAAGTTTTTCTTGCAACTCAGCCGTTGATAATTCTTTAATTTCAGATTGTTTCATAACATCAATATATTAGGCCTCGTAGTCTCTGGCCATTACAAATTTTGTTTTGACCGGTAATTTTTGAGCTGCCAAACGAAGTGCTTCTTTAGCCACTTCAATCGGTACACCACCAACTTCAAATATAATTCGTCCTGGCTTTACAACTGCTGCCCAGTATTCAACGGCTCCTTTACCTTTTCCCATACGTACCTCTAGAGGTTTTTTGGTGATCGGCTTGTCTGGAAATATTTTAATCCAAAGCTGGCCTTCTCTTTTCATGTAACGTGTCGCTGCAATACGTGCGGCTTCAATTTGACGTGATGTCAAAAAATTTGAATCTAATGATTTTATACCAAACATGCCACTAGAAAGTCGGTGTCCTCTTCCAGAGTTTCCTTTCATACGTCCTTTCTGGACTTTACGGAATTTTGTTCTTTTTGGTTGTAACATTTTCTTTTATTTAAAAAATTACTTTCTACGGCGATTTTTAGAATTTGAGCGGCCTCCACGATCTTGCTTTTTAGACAATCCTACTAATGGAGATAATTCTCTTTTTCCATAAACTTCACCTTTCATAATCCATACTTTGATGCCCAAACGACCATAGGTTGTATGTGCTTCTACAAGAGCATAATCAATATCGGCTCTAAACGTAGATAATGGAATTCTTCCTTCTTTGTAGTGCTCATTACGAGCCATTTCAGCACCATTCAAACGACCACTGATTTGGATTTTGATACCTTCTGCATTCATACGCATAGTAGCAGCGATAGCCATTTTGATAGCACGTTTGTAAGAAATACGGTTTTCAATCTGACGTGCAACACTTGATGCGACTAAAAAGGCATCTAACTCTGGACGTTTGATTTCAAAAATATTCAATTGAATATCTTTTCCCGTTAATTTTCTAAGCTCTTCTTTTAACTTATCAACTTCTTGTCCACCTTTACCAATAATAATCCCTGGGCGGGCTGTAGTGATCGTGATGGTTACAAGTTTTAGTGTTCTTTCAATAATAACTCTAGAAACGCTAGCTTTTGCCAAACGAACGAATATATACTTTCTGATTTTATCATCTTCAGCAAGTTTGTCTCCATAATCGTTTCCTCCATACCAGTTAGATTCCCATCCTCTGATAATTCCAAGGCGATTTCCTATTGGATTTGTCTTCTGTCCCATGTGTTAATTGCTTTCTGTGTTATTATGTTTTGCTCCAAGTACAACGGTAACGTGATTGGAACGTTTTCTAATTCTGTGTGCACGTCCTTGTGGTGCTGGTCTTAGTCTTTTGAGCATCGATCCACCATCAACTCTAATTTCCTTGATGAATAAATCTGCTGCTTCAATATCTGCATCTTCGTTTTTCGCTTGCCAGTTGGCTACCGCAGAAAGCACTAGCTTTTCTAAACGACGAGATGCTTCTTTTTGACTGAATCTCAAAATATTGAGTGCTCTTTCTACTTTTTCTCCACGAATAAGATCGGCGACTAAACGCATTTTTCTTGGTGACGTAGGGCAGTTGTTCAGCTTTGCAAAAGCAACTTGCTTTTTCTCTGCTTTGATTGTATCTGCCATTTGTTTTTTACGACTTCCCATAGCTCTTATTTTTTACCTTTATTTTTTGCACCTACGTGTCCTCGGAAAGAACGTGTTGGCGAAAATTCTCCTAACTTATGACCTACCATGTTTTCTGTAATATAAACAGGAACAAATTGGCGGCCGTTGTGTACTGCAATCGTTTGACCAACAAAATCTGGTGTAATCATACTGGCTCTAGACCAAGTTTTGATGACTGTTTTTTTGTTTGCCTCTACATTTGCAGCAACTTTCTTTTCTAATTTATAATGAACGTAAGGTCCTTTTTTTAATGATCTTGCCATGTCTTATTATTTCTTTCTACGTTCTACAATATATTTATTACTTGCCTTAGTTTTAGAACGTGTTCTATACCCTTTTGCAGGAATACCGTTTCTTGATCTTGGGTGTCCTCCAGATGATTTTCCTTCACCACCTCCCATTGGGTGATCAACTGGATTCATCACTACTGGTCTTGTTCTTGGACGTCTTCCTAACCAACGGCTACGACCTGCTTTACCAGATACCAATAGCTGATGATCGGAATTTGAAACTACTCCAATTGTAGCGTAGCAATCCAACAATAACAAACGTGTTTCACCAGATGGTAATTTTACAGATGCAAATTTTCCATCTCTTGCCATCAATTGAGCAAATGCACCAGCACTTCGAGCAATGACTGCACCTTGTCCTGGACGAAGCTCGATACAAGAAATAATTGTCCCTAATGGTATTTGGCTCAATGGCATAGCATTTCCAACTTCTGGAGCTACATTTTCATTTCCAGAAACTAATTTCTGGCCTACTTCTAGACCGTTCTGTGCAATGATGTAACGCTTTTCGCCATCTTGATAATTAAGAAGTGCAATAAATGCAGTTCTGTTAGGATCATATTCTATAGACTTAACCTCTGCTGGAATTCCAGTTTTGTTACGTTTAAAGTCTATGATACGATACCTTTTTTTATGACCGCCACCTTTGTAGCGCATGGTCATTTTTCCTTGACTGTTTCTACCACCTGAGCGTTTTTTCGGAGCCAATAGGCTTTTTTCCGGCTTGTCAGTAGTAATGGCGTCAAATCCATTAACTACTCTAAATCGCTGGCCCGGTGTGATCGGTTTTAATTTTCTTACTGACATTTCTAATTAGATATTAGCGTATAAATCAATTGTTTCACCTTCCTCCAGTTGTACAATTGCCTTTTTTGTGGCATTTGTTTTACCATGTTGAATCCCCGTTTTTGTGAATTTGGTTTTTCGTTCTGGACGGACATTTATTGTTCGAACTTTGGCTACAGAAACACCGTAAGCAGCTTCTACTGCTTTTTTGATTTCTACCTTGTTCGCCTTTGTATTCACCAAAAAGCTAAAACAGTTTCTTAACTCACTGTCTAGGGTCGCTTTTTCTGTGATGATGGGTTTAATTAAGATACTCATGGTGTTCTTATTTACTTAAATTCGATTCAATTCCTTCTAATGCACTTTCCAAAAGCACCACTTGATTGGCGTTTAGAATTTTATAAGTGCTTAATTCTGAGCTAGTTATAACTTCAGAGCCTTTTAAATTGCGCGACGACAAATATACATTATTATTTGGCGCTCCCAAGACAAACAAAGACTTTTTGCTATCTAAGTTAAGGGCTTTTAAAACGGCTGTAAATTCTTTTGTTTTTGGTGCTTCAAAATTGAAGTCTTCCAAAACCGTTATGGATTTTTCGTTAGCTTTAATCGTTAATGCTGATTTTCTTGCCAAACGCTTTACGTTTTTATTTAGCTTAAAACCATAGTTTCTTGGTCTTGGGCCAAAAATACGTCCACCACCTTTAAAAACACCAGACTTGATACTACCTGCTCTGGCAGTACCTGTTCCTTTTTGTTTTTTAATCTTTCTTGTACTTCCAACAATCTCTCCACGTTCTTTAGCTTTATGTGTCCCTTGACGTTGATTGGCAAGATATTGCTTAACGTCTAAATAGACCGCATGATTGTTTGGTTCTATAGCAAACACATTGTTAGAAAGGTCTGCCTTTCTACCTGTGTCTTTTCCGTTGATGTCTAAAACTGCTACTTTCATTATTTTTCAATCTTTACGTAAGCGTTTTTATGACCAGGAACGCATCCCTTAACTACAATTAAGTTTTGATCCGCTACTACTTTTAAAACTCTTAAATTTTGAACTTTCACTGTGTCAGTACCCATACGTCCAGCCATTTTCATGCCTTTGAATACGCGTGCAGGGTATGAGGCCGCACCAATAGATCCTGGAGCTCTTAGTCGGTTGTGCTGACCGTGTGTCGCTTGTCCAACACCTCCAAAACCATGGCGTTTTACAACCCCTTGGAATCCTTTTCCTTTACTTGTGCCTGTGATATCCACAAACTCACCTTCTTCAAAGTGCTCTACTGTGATTGTATCACCTAATTTGTACTCCTCATCAAAACCTTGAAATTCCGCGACTTTTTTCTTAACAGTTGTACCCGCTTTTTTGGCATGACCAATTTGAGCTTTTGTGGCACTTTTCTCTGTCTTGTCATCGAAACCTAATTGAATCGCTTCGTAGCCATCCTTTTCTTCAGTTCTGACTTGGGTAACAACGCATGGTCCAGCTTGAATGACAGTACAAGGCATATTTTTGCCGTTCTCGTCAAAAATGCTGGTCATTCCGATTTTCTTTCCTATTAACCCAGACATATTTATTAATTTATTGTTTAACTTTTATTTTATTTTTCTCCAAAAATTAAGGGTCAAAACACGTTTCAACCCTTGAAATGTATTTTTTTCCGCTTTTCCCTCGCACGCAGCTCGGGACATTTATGCTGAACTTGTTTCAAAATCTAGACTTTTTTTAGAATCTAGACGATTATCCTTAACAAAGCTCAGTAAAATAATTATACTTTGATCTCTACTTCTACACCGCTTGGCAACTCTAATTTCATCAAAGCATCAATTGTTTTTGATGATGAACTATAGATATCTAGCAGTCTTTTGTAAGAGCTCAACTGAAATTGTTCTCTCGATTTTTTATTAACGTGAGGAGAACGCAATACAGTAAATAATTTTTTGTGCGTTGGCAATGGAATTGGTCCAGTAACTACAGCACCTGTACTTTTTACAGTTTTCACAATCTTATCGGCAGACTTGTCCACCAAGTTATGATCGTAAGACTTTAATTTTATTCTAATTTTTTGACTCATGTTCTAAACTTTTAAGATTGGACGCCTTTAGCTTCTTTTATAACCTCTTCTGAGATGTTTGATGGTGTTTCAGCGTAGTGTGAAAATTCCATTGTTGATGTTGCACGACCAGAAGACAATGTTCTTAAGGTTGTAACATATCCAAACATTTCGGATAATGGCACTGTAGCTTTTACAGTTTTTGCTCCGGCTCTATCGCCCATATCACTAACCTGTCCACGACGGCGGTTAAGGTCGCCTACAATATCACCCATATTTTCTTCTGGTGTAATCACCTCGAGTTTCATAATAGGCTCCATTATAACAGCTTTGGCAGCTTTCGCAGAATTTTTAAATCCTAGCTTGGCAGCAAGCTCAAAAGATAATTGATCCGAATCCACATCGTGGTAAGAACCGTCTGTAAGTGTTACTTTCATGGCATCAACTTCGTATCCCGCTAATGGTCCGTTTTGCATCGCCATTTTGAATCCTTTTTCTACAGATGGAATAAATTCTTTTGGTACGTTACCACCTTTAATTTCAGAAACGAATTCTAATCCTTCTTTTCCTTCCTCTGCAGGCTCTAATGTAAAGACAATATCTGCAAACTTTCCACGTCCACCAGATTGTTTTTTGTAAACTTCTCTATGTTCTGCACGTTGCGTAATGGCTTCTTTGTACTCGACTTGTGGTTGTCCTTGATTCACCTCCACTTTAAATTCGCGTCTCAAACGATCTACAATAATATCTAAGTGAAGCTCACCCATTCCAGAAATGATGGTTTGGCCAGAGGCCTCATCTGTACGAACAGTAAATGTTGGATCTTCTTCTGCAAGTTTTCCAAGCGCCATACCTAGTTTATCAACGTCTGCTTTTGTCTTTGGTTCAACAGCAATACCAATTACTGGGTCTGGAAATTCCATAGATTCAAGCACAATTGGATGCTTTTCATCGGTCATGGTGTCCCCAGTTTTGATGTCTTTAAATCCAACTGCAGCTCCAATATCTCCTGCTTCGATAAAATCAATAGCATTTTGTTTGTTGGAGTGCATTTGATAAATACGAGAAATACGTTCTTTTTTTCCAGAACGATTATTTAGGATGTAAGATCCTGCATCTAAACGTCCAGAGTATGCTCTAAAGAAAGCCAAACGTCCTACAAAAGGATCTGTTGCAATTTTAAATGCTAAAGCTGCAAATGGCTCTTTTACATCTGGTTTTCTGACTTCTTCTTGGTCTGTATCAGGATTGATTCCTGTGATTCCTTCTTTGTCTGTTGGAGAAGGTAAATAACGGCACACTGCATCTAAAAGAAATTGAACGCCTTTGTTTTTGAATGCAGAACCACATACCATTGGAATAATGGCCATATCCATTACGGCAGCTCTAAGTGCAGCATGCACTTCGTCTTCTGTAATAGAATCTTCATCTTCCATAAATTTTTCAAGAAGATTTTCGTCGTAAGTTGCAACTTCCTCTATAAGGAGTGCACGGTACTTACGTGCTTCTTCTTTCATATCTTCAGGGATATCAATAATATCGAATGTAGAGCCCTGAGTTTCATCGTGCCATACAATCGCACGGTTTTTTACAAGATCAATAACACCTTTAAAATCTGCTTCATCACCAATATTCAATACAATTGGCACCGCATTAGACTTCAACATGTCTTTAACTTGCTGACACACACCTAGGAAGTTTGATCCTTGACGGTCCATTTTGTTTACAAAACCAATACGTGGAACTTTGTAGTTATCTGCAAGTCTCCAGTTTGTTTCAGATTGTGGCTCAACGCCGTCAACTGCACTGAATAGGAATACGAGTCCATCCAATACACGCAAAGATCGATTTACCTCAACAGTAAAATCTACGTGACCTGGAGTGTCTATTATATTAAAGTGATAGCCTTTAGTCTCATTAATGGGCTGACCATTTTCTGTTGGAAAATTCCAAGTACAAGTTGTGGCGGCAGATGTAATTGTAATACCACGCTCTTGCTCTTGCTCCATCCAATCCATTGTTGCAGCACCATCATGTACTTCACCAATTTTATGCGAAACTCCTGTATAATATAGGATACGCTCGGTTGTTGTTGTTTTGCCCGCATCAATGTGCGCAGCAATACCAATATTTCTTGTGAATTTTAAATCTCTTGCCATTTCTGATTAGAATCTAAAGTGTGAGAATGCTTTATTTGCCTCGGCCATTTTGTGTGTATCTACACGCTTTTTGACTGCAGCGCCTTCTTCTTTTGAAGCGGCAAGAATTTCTGCAGCAAGCTTTTGTGCCATTGATTTTTCGTTTCTTTTTCTAGAAAAACTAATCAACCACTTCATGGCTGTTGAGATTTTTCTATCTGGACGAATTTGCATCGGAATCTGAAAAGTAGCTCCACCAACACGACGACTACGTACTTCTACGTGAGGCATCACATTGGACAAGGCATCTTTCCAAATTTGTAAAGCAGTTTTTTCTTCGTCTGTATTTTTTTCTTCTACGATATCAATTGCATCGTAAAAAACTCTGAATGCTACAGATTTTTTACCGTCCCACATCATCATGTTCACAAAACGTGTCACAAGCTGATCATTAAATTTTGGATCTGGTAAAAGCGGTCTTTTTTTCGCCTGTCTTTTTCTCATGTCTTCTTTTTAAAGTGTTTTAATTACTTCTTTGGGCGTTTTGCACCATATTTAGATCGACGTTGTGTTCGGCCCTCGACACCTGCGGTATCTAGTGCGCCTCGTACAATGTGGTATCTAACTCCTGGCAAATCTTTTACCCTTCCACCTCTAACTAATACTATCGAATGCTCCTGGAGGTTATGTCCTTCTCCTGGGATGTAGGCGTTTACTTCATTACCATTTGTCAACCTTACCCTTGCAACTTTACGCATTGCAGAGTTTGGTTTTTTTGGTGTTGTTGTATAAACACGCGTACATACACCACGTCGTTGTGGACAAGAATCCAAAGCAGCCGATTTACTCTTCTTAGTTAATTTGGCTCTTCCTTTTCTTACTAATTGTGATATTGTTGGCATAAATTATAACTATAATTTTTTCAATCCTCTTCTTAGAGGGCTGCAAAGGTAAACATTAAAATCAATTATTCAAATACTACACCCTATATTTTTAGAATATTAACGCTTTTTTTTGATTCTTATACATTTGCATCCTTTTTTTGCGTTAGCTTTACATCAAACTATTTCTGTTGAACTTCAAACTTTTAGCTTTTATTTTGACTTTGGTCTTTGGCGTATGCTTTGGGCAAACTCATGCTCAAGAATTAACGCTTGAAATCAAAACTAAAGTTGACCATAATATAGACATCATTGAAAAATTGGGCTACACCTCCAATTTTGATTCAATGGATGCTCTGGAACAAGAACTTGATGTTTTGAAAAAACGCCTAAACGAGTCGGGCTATTTAAATGTTCGCATTTTGAGTATTGACCAAAACGATTCTCTTGTTCTGGTATTCATAGAAATGGGGATTAAGTATAGCCATATAGATATCTATGGGCACACTACATACTTTGAAAAACTGGGATACAACAGTACTATAGACACGCAAAATGAACTTTATTTTGTACATCTTCCTTTTGATGCTTTGCAAGATGCTTTGGAAAAAATATCAAAACTATTATCTGACGAAAGTTATGCTTTTGCAACCGTCAGACTAGATGACATTCGTCCTAAAAGCAAAACGCTTTTGCGTGCAGATTTAAGGCTAAACAAAGGACAAAAACGAACACTAAAAGATATTAAAGTCTTAGGGTATGAGAAATTTCCAAAAAGTTACATCAAATATTTCCTAGGCATAAAAACCCAAAAGCCATTTAGCTTGGAAAAAATTAAACGTAAAATGGAACTTTTAGAACAATTGTCTTTTGTGCAACAAAAAAGACCAGCCGAAGTGCTTTTTACAACGGATACAACAACGGTTTATCTGTATTTGGAAAAAATCAAAACCAATCGTTTTGATGGATTTTTGGGGTTTGGATCCAATGAAGACAGCGGTGCAATTGAATTTGATGGTTATCTGGATTTGACCCTCACCAACAACCTCAACTATGGAGAATCCTTTAAATTGAACTACAAAAGTGATGAAAACGAGCAAAAAACTTTTGATGTCCTTCTACAACTCCCCTTTTTGTTTGGCAGCCCAATTGGCAGTACATTGAACCTTAATATATTTAAAAAAGACAGCACATTTACCACTGCACAACAGCGTATTGAGCTGTTTTATCCGTTGGACGACAAACAAAACGTGGGGGTTGCAGTGCGCAACTATCAGTCCAACGTTCTTGTTGAAAACACAAACACATTGGCCGAAGATTATAAAAGTCAGTTTTATGGCTTAAATTACCAATACATCAAGAGGCAAAAAAATGACCCCATTTTTCCAATTTCCAGTCAAGTCAATTTTTCTGCAGGATTTGGACAGCGCCGCTCTTCTGTAAACGTTCAGCAACGCCAACTTCAACTCAAAGGGTTCCACAGCTTTCAATTAAATGCAAAAAATAGTATTTTTCTTAAGCTTCATCTCGAAGAACTCGAATCCGAACAATACCTTTTTAATGAACTGATTCGGTTTGGAGGTATCAATTCTATTCGTGGTTTTGAAGAGAACAGCATATTTGCATCACGCCTTGGGGTTCTGTGCAGCGAGTACCGCTACCGTCTCGACCCTTCACTTTTTATACATAGTATTGTGGATATTGGCTATTTTCAAGATGCCCAAAGAATAAACAAACAACTCTACGGCTTTGGATTTGGCTTTGGATTGCGTACCAATGCTGGACTATTGCGCTTCAATTATGCCAATGGTAAAACAAAAAACTCATCCTTTATTTTCTCGAACTCAAAGGTTCATCTGAGCTTGACCACTACATTTTAGGGCAAAATCCTTGAAAAGATTAAACAATTGTTAAAATTCTGTTAAAAATTAACACCTTTTTAATCTTTCTTAACTTTTAATTAAGAGATTAGCCGATACAAATAAAAATTAAATCATATGAAACCCAAATTTACGATGATTCTAATGCTTATGGCATTGGGAGTGCAGCTAGTATTTGCACAACAAAAAACTGTTTCAGGAACCGTATCGGACGAAAATGGATTGCCCCTTCCGGGAGCAACCGTTATACGTGCGGGCACAAGTTCTGGAACCTCAACCGATTTTGACGGAAAATACCAACTTAGAGCCAACAGCGGCGATGTCCTTGAGATTAGCTATGTGGGCTACACCACACAGTCCATAACTGTAGGGAGCGCAAACACCTATAATGTTAGTCTGACGCTTGATAATACTTTGGATGAAGTGGTGGTGACAGCGTTGGGAAGATCCAAAGAAAAAGAGAAATTAGGGTATGCTTTCTCAGAATTAAAAGCTGAAGAATTAGAAAAATCTACAGACCCAAATATTGTTAATGCTCTTGCTGGGAAAGTTACAGGTGTCTCAATAACAAACTCTTCTGGAGATGTTGGTGCATCTTCAAATATTGTTATTCGTGGTACATCATCAATTTCTGGAAACAATCAAGCGTTATTTGTTGTTGATGGAGTACCAATTGATAATCAAACTTTATCAACAGGTAGGGGTAGCTATGGAACAAATAGAGCAGGTGATATTGACATGAGTAATGTAGAATCTATTTCTGTATTAAAAGGAGGTGCTGCTACAGTTTTGTATGGAGAACGTGCAGCAAATGGTGTTGTACTTATTACAACCAAGAGAGGAAAAGATACAGGTAAGTTAAATGTTGAATTAAAAACTGGATATACAATTGGAGAGCCAAATAAGTTTCATCCAATTATTCACAACTATTCAAGAGGAAGATTTGGAGATTTTAGTGCAGTAACCCATTGGAATTGGGGTCCAGCCTATTCAACAAACCCTACTTTTCAAAATGGAACTAATATTGATCAAAATGGAACTGGAACCAGAACAGATGTAAGTGGGCAAGCTGTTCCATTATTCAAAAATAATTATAAAAATTTCTTTGTTAATAGCCATGCAATAACACATAATATATCTGTTAATGGAGCAAATGAAAAAGGAAGATTTAATGTGGCTTTTTCAAAAAATAAAAGTGACGGTGTAGTAAGAAATTCTGAGTATGCCAGACATAATTTTAGTGTAAATGGAGATTATGATGTTAATGAAAAATTAAATTTTGGAGCATCAGTACAATATATAGATTCTGACAGAAAAAGCACACCAGGTTTAAATGGTGGTGCTGGCTGGGGATCAGGATTAATTTATTACCACCACATGTGGGATTTGGTTAATAGAAACTGGAAAGATGCATCAGGTAGAAAAACATGGTTCTCTGGAGCCGTTGTTGATCCTATGTGGTCAGTTAATGAAACTAATGAAAACAATAAGGTGAATCGTATGTTAGGAAATGTTAATGCTACTTATAAATTCACCGATTTATTCAATGTTTCTTATAGAATAGGGGTAGATAATTACTCTGATGTAAGAAAACGAATGAGACCAGTTAGTGATATATCAACTACTGGAAGATTAGGTGATATGTATGATTGGAGAGCAATTGTAACTCAAATTAATTCTGATTTATTAATATCTGGTGCTTACGATTTAAATGATGATATTGAACTTTCTTATTTAGTTGGTGGAAATATTAATGAAAGAAAATATGATAGAATTCAGGTTACAGGAAAGGAGCAGGTATTACCTAGATACACTAACATTACAAATTATGTTAATTTTGAGACTACTGCCTATAAAAGTAATCAAAGAACTATGGGTGTCTTTGGTGAATTGACACTTGACTACAAAGGTTATTTATTACTAACTGGAACCGCTAGGAATGATTGGTCTTCCACTCTTCCTGCAGATAATAGAAGTTTCTTTTACCCATCTATAAGTACTGGATTTATATTCTCAAAATTAATGGAGAATAATAATGTATTAAATTTTGGTAAAATAAGAGCTTCATGGGCTAAAGTAGGTAAAAGTGCTCCTTTATATTCACTATATGATACATACGACAAAATTAGCACAAATGCTTTAGGTCAGCCTAGAGCAGAAGTAAGTGATTTGCAAAAAAACCCTAATTTAAAACCTGAAATTTCATCTGAATATGAAATTGGTACCGAGTTAAAGTTTTTTGATAGTAAAGTAAACTTAGATGTTACATATTACAATAAAAAAACTGTAGATCAGCATGTTAGAATTCCTTTAACAAATACTTCAGGATATAATCAAGTAATAACAAATGCAGGTACAGTTAGAAATAAAGGTATAGAAGCATTGTTAACGTTACGAAACCTTGCTACATTTAAAGATTTTAACTGGGATTTAGGTTTTAATTTTACTAAAAATGATAATGTTGTTGAGGAATTACCTGATGGAATCGAGCAAATTACCTTAGCATCGGGATGGTGGTCAAATACATCTCTTGTTGCCAGAAAAGGAATGTCTACAGGTACTATTGTTGGAACTGCGTATAAAAGAGATGACAAAGGCAATATATTAACAAACAACGGAAAGCCAATAAGAGATGAAGAAAACCAAGTTATTGGAAATACAATTCCAGATTATATTTTAGGAGTTACTAGTAATTTGAACTACAAAGGGTTTGGCTTAAGCTTTTTATTTGAACATAGAAAAGGCGGAGATGTTATAAATGATGCAAAAGCAGGGTTTGTTTATTCTGGAATTCATAAAGTTACTGAAAACAGATGGTATCCATCAGCTAATGATGCAAACGTTGGGAGACCTTCTGCAAATGCAACCACTATTATTAAAGGAATTGATGAAGCATCTGGGAAATCAAATACAACACCTATTAATTTAACAAATGATTATTGGGCAAATGATTATCGCCGTGTAGGTGAAAATTTTGTAGAAGATGCTTCATGGTTAAGGCTACGTAATGTTACCTTATCTTACATAATTCCTAAAAAATATACTGAAAAAATAGGCTTTAGCAATATAAAACTGTCATTAACTGGGACAAACTTATGGTTAAAAACGGATTATTCTGGTCATGACCCTGAAACAAGTGGTTTTGGTGCAGGTAATTTTCAAGGGTACGACATACTTTCTGCGCCATCAACTAAAAGCTATAGCTTTAATGTTAAATTAAATTTTTAAAATGATGAAAAATAAATATTATAAAACACACACACTTTTATTAGCTATAGTATTAGTTACTCTTTTTGGATGCTCAAAACTGTCTATGGATGAATTAAGTGTAGATCCAAATAATCCAACAGAAGCGAATCTAGATCTTTTATTAACAAACACTGAGTCTGATATAGCTGGTACTTTGGGATATTATTGGGACAGATATGCAGGAGCATTTGTTCAAACTTTCGCTGGTAATCATGCTACAGGTGTAAGTGCAGACCGTTACTTATTGGTGTCTTCAGATTTTGAAGATATGTTTACAATAAGGTATAGAACAGGACTAAAAGATGCTTATGAAATAATTAACCAAGGAACAGACGCTGAACTATGGCATCATGTTGGAATTGCAAAAATTATGATGGCAACAGGTTTAGGCTTTTTAACCGATGTTTACGGTGATATACCATATAGCGAAGCTTTTAAAGGTATAAAAAATGCAACTCCTGCTTACGATTCACAAGAAGAGATATATAACAATATATTTACATTATTATCTGAAGCAATTGTAGACTTAAATAAAACTCCTAAGATTGGATTAAAAAATTCTGCTGATATAATTTTTGGAGGAGATCTAAATAAATGGAAAGCTACTGCTAATCTATTACTTGCTAGATACCATAATCATCTAAGTAAAGTAGACCCAGCTCAATCAGCAACAAATTCATTAAAATATGTTGATGATGCAATTGCTTTGGGTATTAATAATTCTTTTAATTATACATTTCCATATGATGGATCTTCAAATTGGAGAAATCCATGGTATGTATTATATGAAAATAATTTAATCATTGCTTCCAAAAAATTTATGGATTTACTTCAAAATACTGATGATCCTAGATTAAGGGCTTACTGGGATGATAAACCATACAACTACCCAAATAATAATGGTGTATTAGGATTTGTAGGCAAACCAAATGGAGATCCTACTGGATCAGCTTCTTTTTCTCCAGTAGGACCACAGACCTATTATGGTAAAACAAATTCTCCTGAATTAATTGCTACATACTTTGAGCTTAAATTTATTGAAGCTGAAGTAGCTTTTAGATCTGGAGATAAAGGTAGAGCAGCTACTGCTTTAAATGATGCAATTGCAGCACAATTGGATTTAGTGACTCCAACTGTTGTTGGGTTAATTACTGAAGAAGGGGGTGATTTAACTGCTTATCAAAACTCTATAGCAGCATATAAAACTACTTATGGAAATGAGACAGCCGCAACTGTAACTATTGATAAGATTATGACTGAAAAATATAAAGCTATGTTTACAATGAATGTTGAAACATGGACAGACTTAAGAAGGCATGATTTTGCATATCCTTCTGGTGGATATTTAGCACTACCAAATAGTTCAAATCTAACTGAATATATTAGAAGAGGGCTGTACCCTCAAAATGAATTGGACAACAATGGAGCAAATGTTCCTAAAGGGGTAAAAATGACTACTAGACTATGGTGGGATCAATAAGGATATTCATATAATAATAACTTAGATAGAATATTTTTAAATAGAGAAGAATCTAAGTAAGTGATTAAAAAAAGTCAATTCGCCAGCAGTTGATGATTTATATGTCTATAAAATTGATCGTATTACAGAGGATGAAAATAAAAATAAAAAAACTGTTAATTATTATGGCTTAATTAAAATTGTTAATTTGAAATCTGTTGAAGCAAATGGCACCACAACACATTCCATTGATATAGAAAGTGGAGAAGGTGTCCTCAAATAACATAACGTACAGGTTTCAAAAAAAACCACCTCCGGGTGGTTTTTTTTTGCTTCATACAGACTAAAAAAAAGTGTAAACTATTGATTATCAAGCGTGAATTTGAAAGCTGTCATACAATCTATAAATTCAATTATGTTTCACAAACGTTATTCTTTTGTCAACAATTGAGTATTATAGTTTAAAAACAAGTAACTAAATGTTTAATTTTTTTAATTTTTTTTAAAACAAAAGTTGGTTATTTGGGTTTTTATCGTTTCTTTTGTAACGACTAATTCAAATAATTAACGAAAATGAAAACAAAGTTTAGTGTAATGCTAACGCTATTGTTAGCGTTGGTTGTGCAAATCTCTTTTGCACAAAACAAAAATGTTTCAGGTACTGTTTCAGATGAAAATGGATTGCCTCTTCCAGGTGCAACTGTTGTTATAGAAGGAACAACCACTGGAGTTTCAACTGATTTTGATGGTAATTATTCTATTACAGCTAGTGCAGGCGATGTGCTTCTATTTAGCTATGTAGGATATGCGACACAATCTCAAACAGTTGGAGCAAGCAATACAATTAATGTTTCTATGGCTCAAGACAACACACTTGAAGAAGTTGTTGTTGTTGGATACAATTCCACAAGCAAGGAAGCATTTACAGGAACTGCAACAAAAATCGAAACCGAAAACATTGAAGCTAAGGCTATGGGCAACGTCTCACAAGCCCTTAGAGGAGAAGTTGCCGGTGTAAACGTAGTGACTGGTTCTGGTGCTCCAGGATCTGATGCCACAATCCGTATTCGTGGTTTTGGTTCTGTCAATGGTAACCGTAGCCCACTCTACATTGTAGATGGTGCGCCGTATGCTAGTGATATCTCTGCAATTAACCCTGCAGATATTGCAAGTTTAACTGTTTTGAAAGATGCTGCGGCAACTTCTATTTACGGTTCTCGTGGTGCAAACGGTGTTATTGTAATTACAACCAAAAAAGGTAAAGTAGGAACATCTGAAATCTCTGTAGATGTAAGAACAAGTATCAACACACTTTTCTTACCAAACTACGAGGTTATCGAATCTCCAGAAGAGTACATCGAGCTGTCTTACAGCTCTTTGAAAAACAAAGCTGTACTTCTTGGTGAAGCGAATCCAGCTGCATGGGCAAGTGCAAACTTGTACGGAACTGCAGAAGGAATTAATCCAGCGTACAATATTTGGGATGTTGCCGGTGATCAATTGATTGACCAATCTACAGGAAGATTCAACTCAGGGATTGGGCGTCGTTATTCGCCAACACGTTGGGCTGATGCTGCTTTTGGAACTGGATACAGACAAGAAGCAAACTTACAGTTTAGTGGTGGTAACGAAATGACTCAATTTGCGACATCTTTTGGGTATTTAGAAGATGAAGGATATACTATCAATTCTAAATACACACGTTACACTACGCGTTTAAATATAAACCATGCACCAAAAGAGTGGTTGAGAGTTGGAGGAGACTTAGCTTTTACAGGAGGTCTTTACAACAATTCCTCTAGCTCTGAAGGTTCTGCAGGTTCTTCAGGAAATATCTTTGCATTAACCAATACAACACCTGCGATTTATGACATCTACCTAAGAGATGAAAATGGTGTTTTGGTAGAAGATCCAATTTTTGGAGGTTACCAATATGATTATGGTAATGAATATGGACGTAGAGCATGGAATGCTACTAATGGTATTGCTGATGCGATCTACGATGTTGATAAAACTAAGTCGTTAACAATGCTTGGTAACTTCAATATTGGAGTGGATCTTACAGAGTGGTTGACATTTGATGTACGCTACAGTGGCCAGTACAATAACTACGATGGTGCTAGTAGAGGTAACCCATACTATGGTGCGAATGCCGGTAGTGGATTCCTTTCAAAATCAATCAGCACAAACATCAACCAAAACTTCCTTCAAATGTTGAAATTCAACAAATCTTATGGAAGTCATAATGTGAATGCTTTTGTAGCTCACGAATCTACAGAAAACAAATTCACAAACATCAATGCAGCAGCTCAAAATGCAATCTTACCTAACACATTTGACTTAGACCAATATACAATTCCTTTTGGAAGAGCAGGCTCTTATTCAACTGGTTGGACTCTAGATAGTTATTTTGCACAGTTGAACTATAACTACGACGGAAAATACTTTTTAAGTGCTTCTGGAAGACGTGATGGTTCATCTCGATTTAAAAATAACAAATGGGATACTTTTGGTTCTGTTGGTTTAGGTTGGATCGTTTCGAAAGAAGATTTCTTCCCAGCGGAAAGCTTTGTGGATTTCTTAAAGCTTAAAGCAAGTTATGGTCTTATTGGAGATCAAGGAACAAATGTTCGTTACGGATGGCAAATATATGGTATCAACCAAACGCCAGACGGATCGTATTCATTTACTCAAAGTTCGACTTTGGCCAACCCAGATTTAACTTGGGAGGTTAAAACTTCAACTCAGTTTGGTATCGAATCATCTCTATTTGATGACAGATTGATGTTAGACTTAGATTACTATGTAAATGATACTAAAAACCTATTCTTTACACAAACACTTCCTGGTTCTAGTGGATCTCAGTTTATCCAGTATAACGACGGTGTTTTAAGAAATTCAGGTTTTGAATTTAATGCTACAGTTAAAGTATTTGATACAGAGGATTTCAAAATGTCATTCAACATTAATGGAGAAATGTTTGACAATGAAATTACAGAAATGCCAGCAGATTATTTCACTGGAGAGCCAAAAGTATTGGACGGACGTTTATCTCAAGGAAGTTCTTTATATGACTGGTACATGAGAGAGTGGGCAGGAGTCAATCCAGCAACAGGTGCTGCAATGTGGAACCTTTATTATGATGACATCAATGGTGATGGCGTTTTCAATTCAGGAGACTCTCAAATTGCGAGTATGACTTTGTATATGGATGAAAATCCTGGTGCAACTGTAAGAAAAACAACAACTGAAGATTATACAGATGCAACTCAAAAATATGTTGGAAAATCAGCTATTCCTAAAGTAAGAGGTGGTTTCAGATTAAATGCTGAATACAAAAACTTTGACATCACTGCTCAGTTTAGCTATAGTTTAGGTGGATATGTATTTGATAGCGGATACCGTACACTAATGAACAACAGAAACCTAATTGGAAGTGATAACTTCCACACAGATGTAAGACAAGCATGGAAGCAACCTGGTGACATCACTAACGTTCCAAGAATGAGTGCTGGTTACTTTACTGATACGCAACACAGTTTGACTTCAACACGTTTCCTTACAAAAGCAGATTTCCTTTCACTAAACAACTTAAGAATTGGTTATACTCTACCAGACACTACAGCTAGTAGAGCAAATCTTTCTAAAGTAAGTTTCTTTGTGTCAGGTGATAATTTAATGATGTTGAGTGCTAGAAAAGGTTTAAACCCAACAACCATGATTGGTACGTCAAATTCTGGTATTTACATGCCAATGACAACTTTTAGTCTTGGTACAAAAGTTCAATTTTAAAAAATAAAACATGAAAAGAAATTTAATTTATTCGATTTTAGTTTCCTCACTTGTATTGGTGGGATGTTCTAAAGAATTTTTAGATCCTGAAAGAAATACCAGCAATTTAACGGCTGAAGATCTTTCAAATTACTCTGACGTAAACCCAGCACTTGTTGAGGGAACTTTAGAGGGGATTGCTAGTTTCATGATACAAGATTTCGGTGTAACTGGATCTAGACACTATGACTTTGGTCAAAAAGGTGTTGATATCTGGACTGATATGGTATCTGGAGATATGGCTTTATCTGCAAGTGCATACGGATGGTACAATGCAACATCAAACTTAGTATGTACTGTTGATTTCACACGTGAAGAAAATAAAATTATTTGGGAATATTACTACAGAATTGTAAGTCTTGCCAATAACGTGATTCAAACTTCAGGTGGAAATAACGCTCAACCAACAACGGATGGTGGAAAAAAAGTGTTAGGGCAAGCAAAAGCTTCTAGAGCTTATGCATACTGGTACCTTGCTCAATTATTCCAAAAAAGTTACGATCCAGCACAACCAATTCTTCCATACTATGATGGAGAAACAATTAATACGGCTAAAGTACCTGCTTCTCAAATTTATGATTTGATTATTAGTGACTTAACAGATGCTATTGATTTGTTGGATGGTTATGTACGTCCTGATAAAAGTAAAATTGATAAATCTGTTGCTCAAGGTTTGTTAGCATATGTTTATGCTGGTATGGGGAACTATGCTGATGCAAAAACTATGGCTGATGCAGTAATCGCTGCTGGATATCCATTAACAACAACTGGACAATTAGCTTTTCCAGGTTCAGGTTCAGGATTTAACAACCTTAACACTGGATCTTGGGTTTGGGGCTTCGATTTGACTGAAGAACTTGGACACCAATTGATCGACTGGTGGGGACAAATGGACTGCTTTACATATAGCTATGCATGGGCAGGAGACCACAAGTCTATAGATGATGCCTTATATGCACAAATTGCTTCAGATGACGTAAGAAAAGGTCAATTTGGAACAGGAACTGGAGCTTTACAGCCTATCGGAAAATTCTTTGATCCTAACAGAACTATCGGTGGACAGTATATCATTACGACAGACCTTATCTTCATGCGTTCAGAAGAATTTCACTTGCTAAGTGCTGAATGTGCTGCTCGTCTAGGGAATGATGCTGCTGCGAAAGCAACTATGATCAATCTTTTAGATAATCGTATGGCAGATGCTGCAGCTGTTGTCAATCCACTTTCTGGAAGTGCATTACAAGATTTCATTTACCAACAAACCAGAATTGAGCTTTGGGGTGAAGGAAAAACATACTATGCAATGAAGCGTAATGAAGCTACGGTAACTAGAGGTTCAAATCACGTATTCCGTGCTGGAGAATCATTTGCATATGATTCAGATGAAATGTCATTCCAGATTCCACAGAGTGAGATTAACAACAACCCTAGTATCACAGATCAAAATTAATCTATTGTTAATCTAAAAACATAAAATGATGAAAATTAATAAAAATTTAAAATCGGTTTCAGCATTTTTACTTCTTACTTTAAGTTTATTCTTTGTAAGTTGTGAAGAAGAAATTAATGATGATAATTACTTATCAAGTAGTTTTGTATCATTTGCACAGGACCAAATTATAGATATGGATTTGGGAGATACTGTAGTTGTTGAAGCTGAAGTATATGCTTCTGAAGCATCAAACAGTGACAGAACATTTGACATATTCGTAGATGATTCCAGTACTGCGACTGCAACACAGTACAGTGCACCTTCAACAGTAACAATTCCTGCAGGCTCTTTAAAAGGCGTTGCAGAGGTTGTCGTTACGCATGATGGAGGTTTAGGATTCGGTGGAAAAACAATTGTTCTTGGCATGACACCTGTAGCAGGAGTTGATATTCCAACATCTTTTACAGGAAGTTCTTCAGAGCCTACTGTAACTCAAAACTTTCACATCATAACGGCAAGAACATTTTGTCCAGATGTGGGTGTAACAATGGAGTTTACTTTAGATTCTTGGCCAGAAGAATTTTACTGGCAAATACTCAATGATGCTGGAACAGCTCTTATCACCTCAATAGGAACATATGCTCCATACAACAATCCTTACGCAGATTTCTCTGGGACTGTTACTGAAGAAAGATGTTTAGCTAGCGGTGACTATGTTTTTCAAGCTTTTGATGATTATGGAGACGGTGGAACAGATATCACTATCTTAAGTGGAGGAAGTGTTTTATTTGAGGCAGATGGTGGAGACTATGATGACTTCATACAAGCTGCATTCTCTCTATAATCCTTTTTTAATATTATATTCAAAAAACCGGTGCTAATTGTACCGGTTTTTTTGTTTAATTTTGTCTAAAATATATTTAACGAAATGAAAAAACAATTACTTATTATTTGTCTAAGTCTAGCTTGCACCATTTCCGCTCAATCAATCGAAGATCGCAAGAAAATGATACAAAATTATAATCTTGAAAAAATTTATAATTCTATTGAAAAACTTAATAAAGAGGTCTCTGAAAAACAGCAAATATTAGAAGCATATATCGCTGTAAATCCAGAAGTCAAAAGAGAGCTTTATCTCGATGGTACGCACTATATCCTTTTTGATATCATAGAAAATAAACCTGTATATATTGGACCAGACAATGCAAAATGTGCAGTTGCAACAAATACAAATGAACTTTACCCCAATGGGGCTTTAGGACTGAACCTCGAGGGAGAAGGAATGACTATTGGTGTATGGGAAATAGATTATCCACAAAAGACTCATGTGGAATTTATAGACGACAATGGTAATTCAAGAATTTCTACCCCTGATACCACTAATCCAAATCCAGATTATGATTTTCATGCCACGCACGTGAATGGAACAATTGGTGCAAAAGGAGATGATTCAACAGCAAAAGGAATGGCACCGAAATCTACAATTGTTGCTTACAACCAATTAAGTGATGTTTCAGAAGCTTTAAACGAACACTTAAATTCGGGGATGTTAGTATCTAATCATTCATATGGCGTATATATTATAAATGATGGTCAACAACAACTTCCAGACTGGTATATGGGGTGTTATGTGCAAAATGCAAGAGCTTGGGATCAAAATCACGTAAATGCACCTTATTACTTAATGGTGACGTCAGGTGGTAACTCAGGTAACGTAAATTATGATAATGGTCTTGCTGCAGGACTGGACAAACTGACATCTAGTACAAATGCAAAAAATAATTTAGTTGTTGCTAATGCAAACATAAGTGTTAACTTTTCTCCACTTGGATATACAGTTAATAGTGCTAATATAAACAGCTCTAGTAGCCAAGGACCAACTGATGACGGAAGAATTAAACCAGATATTACTGGAAGAGGTACTGACGTGTATTCATGTGATCCGTTTTCTAACCCTCCTTATGGTCTGGCAACCGGAACATCAATGGCGGGACCTAATGTTGCTGGAAGCTTGTTACTTTTACAAGAATACTATCGTGCCTTAAATCCAAATTATATGAGATCCTCTACATTAAAAGGACTAGCATGTCATACTGCAACTGATGATGCAGAAAATCCAAATGTTACTTCGATATCTTACCCTGGTCCAGATCCTTATTGGGGATGGGGGTTGTTAAATACAGAATTTGCGGCACAAACCATAACTGAAGCTCAATCTGGCGCAGCAATTATAGAAGAAAACACCTTAAATAACGCACAAACGTATTCCTTTAATGTTAATGTTTCAAACGAGGAAAAACTAATGGCAACCATTTGTTGGATCGATCCTGTAGCTAGTGCTAGAGATTCACAAGAAGAATGTACTCAAACACCTGTATTGGTTAATGATTTAGATTTGCGAATAACTGATAGTTCAGGAAATGAGTTTTTACCATGGAAGCTCGATTTAGATAATTTACCAAACGCGATTAAAGGAGACAATATTGTTGATAACATTGAGCGTGTGGAAGTTGATGCTCCATCTGGACAATACACCATAACCGTTTCTAACAAAGGTATTGCTGGACCTGGTGGTTTCGGAACGCAAGATTATTCCCTTATCGTTACAGGAGCAAACATGTCATTATCTACAACGGATATTACTTTATCAAATCTAATGCTATGGCCAAACCCTGCAAATGATGTGATTAATTTCCAATATCCTTCAACCACAGATAAAAATGCATCTGTTACTTTATTTGATCTTCGTGGACGAATTGTATATGAAAATACTATTAATTCTGAAAATGCAATGGTTAAAGGAGAAATTGAAACCACTGATTTTGCAAGAGGAATTTATATTCTTAACCTAAAACAAGGTACATCAACAGTAAATCAAAAAGTTATTCTTAAATAAGAAAAAACTATTTAATTATAAAAAAAGCGGGCAATGCCCGCTTTTTTTATACACGAACAACTGAATTAAATTGTATTTTTACGGCATGCAAAAAGAAACATGTTTGTACGGATTACGTGCCATTTTAGAAGCTATTGAAGCCAATACGTCTATTGACAAAGTCTTTTTACAAAAAGGACTAAGAGGAGAGCTGTTTTCTCAATTAGAACACCGTATTAGAAAAAATGGCATCAACTGTAGTTATGTGCCCATTGAAAAACTCAACAGACTTACACCAAATAACCATCAAGGTGCAGTAGCACACATCTCTCCGATTTCTTTTTATGAATTAGATGCTTTGGTGACAGCAGTAAAAGAAACAAAAGAACATCCACTGTTTTTGATTTTAGATCAATTAAGCGATGTACGAAACTTTGGCGCCATTATTCGCACTGCAGAATGTACCGGCGTCGATGGCATTATCATTCAAAAAAGTGGATCTGCTCCAATCAATGGAGATACCATAAAAACAAGTGCAGGTGCAGTTTTTAATATTCCTATTTGCAAAGTAGATCATATTAAAGATGCTATTTTTTATTTTCAAGCTTCGGAAATTCAGGTGATTGCTGCCACAGAAAAAACTGAAAATACTCTTTATAATATCGATTTTCAAACCCCTACTGCAATCGTCATGGGCTCGGAAGGCAAAGGCGTTTCTTCCTCTGTTCTAAAACTTGTAGATGCCAAAGCAAAACTCCCAATGTTTGGCACTATCGCTTCATTAAATGTGTCTGTGGCTTGTGGTGCTTTTTTGTATGAAGTTGTACGCCAACGTCATTCCTCGTCCTTGTAAGTATAATTTATGTGAACTTCTGAATCATGTTCAGGTTTTGGAATTTCAATAAAATTTCCATCAGCATCAAACTGTTGCAAAAAAGGATCATTAGAGGGATCAAAATTTGATTGTTCCCATTCAAATGTTTCGGGTTGCGCTACAGCGGTTTTAAATGTAAAGGCAAATAATAGGCCTACAATAAATCCAGATAAATGTCCTTCCCAAGACATTTTTTCTTTAACAGGAAAGATATACCACAACATACCGCCATAGAGAAAAACCACAACAAGCGATAGGGCAATGAGTCGGAAATGATTGGAAAACAATCCTTTGAATAACAAAAAACTCATCAACACATAAATAAGACCGCTTGCACCTATATGATAGGCAGAACTGCCAATACACCATGTTAAGAATCCTGAGAGAACAATTCCACCCAAAATTAGTGTCCATGCCAATGGTCTATAAAAATAAAATAAAGCCATAGATAGAATTAACAAAGGAATGCTGTTATGGTACAAATGGGCCAAAGAGCCATGTATAAAAGGACTGAAAATTACGCCTAGCAATCCTTCCATTGTCCGTGGATATATTCCTAAATATTTAAATTGAAGACCAAAACGCAATTCGGCCCAAAAGACAATCCAAATAAGAAGAATAAAAACTATGGGATAGCCCAAAACCCCTGTAGTAAATTGAAATGGTGATGACGATTTCATAAACATAAAAATACAAAAGTTGAAATAACTTAAAAAAATGATTTAATTTGTAGTATGAACACACCACTTGCCGAACGATTACGACCAAATTCATTGTCAGAATACATCAGTCAACAGCATTTGGTAGGTCCACAAGGCGCACTTACGCAGGGTTTGAAACAGGGGCTTATTCCCTCAATGATTTTGTGGGGGCCTCCCGGCATTGGAAAAACAACACTGGCGACCATTATTGCCAAAGCATCTGATCGCCCTTTTTATACGCTTAGTGCTATAAATTCTGGAGTAAAAGATGTTCGAGAAATTATTGAAAAAGCTAAACAAAGTGGTGGGCTTTTTACCACCAAAAACCCTATTCTTTTTATAGACGAAATTCATCGTTTCAGCAAATCGCAACAAGATTCACTGCTTCAAGCTGTAGAAAAAGGATGGGTCACACTCATTGGTGCGACCACAGAAAACCCAAGTTTTGAGGTCATCTCTGCCCTACTCTCTCGTTGTCAAGTATATACTTTAAACCCTTTTGGTAAAGAAGATTTAGAAGCATTACTCAAGCGCGCCATTACAACCGACGAAGTTTTATCTTCAAAAAATATAAAATTAAAAGAAACCGAAGCATTGATTCGACTTTCTGGTGGAGATGCGCGAAAATTACTTAATATCTTTGAGCTTATCATCAATTCAGAACCCTCAAACAAAATGGTATTGACCAACAATCTAGTTACCGAAAAAGTGCAAAACAACTTGGTAATTTACGACAAAACTGGAGAACAACATTACGATATAGTTTCGGCCTTTATTAAATCTATTCGGGGTAGCGACCCAAATGCGGCTGTATATTGGCTTGCACGAATGCTAGAAGGCGGAGAAGATGTAAAGTTTATTGCAAGGCGTCTTCTTATTTTAGCCAGTGAAGACATTGGAAATGCAAATCCAACAGCACTTGTTATGGCCAATTCTACTATGCAAGCGGTAGCCACAATTGGTATGCCAGAAGCGCGAATTGTACTGAGCCAATGCACAACATATATGGCATGTTCTCCAAAAAGTAATGCTGCCTATATGGCCATTAATCACGCTTTAGAAACTGTAAAAAACACTGCAAATCTTAGTGTGCCCTTGGACCTGCGCAACGCCCCTACTGAACTTATGAAAACGCTAGGATACGGAGAGGATTATAAATATGCCCATAACTACGATCAGAATTTTATAGCTCAAGAGTTTATGCCTAAGGGTCTGGAAAATACCAAATTTTATTCCCCAGGAAATAATGCTCGTGAACATACCCAAAAAGAGTTTCTCAAACAACGCTGGAAAGATAAATACGATTATTAATTTAGTTTAGAAGTGGTTCAATTACAATTTTTTGATTAACCACAAACTCTCTTACCCAACGATTCCCGCGCTTATAGGCAATTCCAGGTAAGTTATCTATAATAAAAACACCTTCATAAAGAGTAGCGTGAAGTGTGTGTAATACCTTGCCAGAAGGTTCATGAATTACTGTAAATCCAAAATCGGAAGGCCTTATTTTTACCTGTGATAGGTCTTGTTTGCTAACAGGGGGTGGCGGTGGTGGCAACAGTTCTTTCATTGCTTTTGATGGCGCTGGAGGGGGTGCTACCTCAACTGCTGCTACTTCGGGGGTTTGCTCTAATTGTATTGAAGATGCAGCTGCTTTATAACTATAATTCAATTCAGCAATAGACACAAAAGCTTTCCTAAGTGCTTCGTGATACCCTTTTTTAAAATCTTTAATTTTTGATACTCCAATATCTGATCTAAAAACAATTTCATTTTGACAATTTGTAAACTGAACTTCGAGTTTAGTATTTAAAAATCCTTTAAGCTTAATAACGTTTACATCCAGTAACAAACAACGGTTTTTTAAAAGCTCTTTGGGATAGTCTGAAGAAACATCCAACACAGAAAAGCCATTTTTTTTCAAAAGAAATTTTGTTAGTGCATTGAGCTGGTACTGATCGGCAGACTTTAAAAAATCAAATCGATCTGGAACAGAAACATATTTATAATTATCGACCCCATTTTGACCAAAAGCGTGGTGTTGACATAGCATTAAAAATAAAAAAAATAGAGCTAATACGTTTTTCATGATTTATCAAATTTACTTTCAATATACTTATTTTTTTTCAACTACAAATAGCGTTTGAGCTCCACTAGTTTATCAATACTTTCAATATGTCGAGGAATACTGTCTTTGTGGTAATTGAAACACAGAGCATCAATTCCAAAATTTACAGCTCCTAGGATATCGGCTTCAAGATTATCACCAATCATAAGACTTTCCGCTTTTGATGCTTTGGCCATATGCAATGCAAGTTTGAATATTTTTGGGTTTGGTTTCTTTACACCGGCCAGTTCAGAATTGGTAACCGTTTCAAAATAATGTGCAATCCCCGATTTGTTTAATTTACCGTGCTGTACCTCTTTGAAACCATTGGTGATAATGTGAAGTGTATAATTGGGTTGTAGATAATCTAAAATCTGAATTGTGCCTTCAAAAAGATGATTGAACGTAGAAAGATAGTTGATATACTCTTCTGAAAGTTTATAAATCTGCGCTGTACTTATTTGAATTCCTAGGGCATCAAAAGCGTCCTTTAGTCGTGCAAAACGCAAACTATTTTTGTCTATTTTTTCCTCGCGATACAATTTCCAATAGGCCAAGTTTATGGGCACATACACTTCTAAAAAATCTTCCAATTCAACTTGAATGTGATTAATTTCAAAAATTTTTTCAAAAGTCAATGCTGAGTTTTTATCAAAATCCCATAGCGTATGATCCAAATCAAAAAATAAATGTTTTTTATGTTGATACATCTTCTGGCGCATCTAAAATAATATTAAATAATGTTTTAAAATCGGTCCAACGCTCCCACCCCCCAAAGGTATAATTGTGAAATATTGGTGTAAATGTGCCATTTACATTTTTGACTTCTTGAATGGCACGAATTAAAGTTTCTTTTTTATCTAACAACGAGACATGATTAAGAAGTGAAAAATCCATCAATTGATAGGGATGAATCTTTAACGGCGTTTGGACTTCAAAGTCTAAATCATAAAATAAAAATGGTGTACACGTTCCGGCCCGAAATCCAATTGCTTCTGGATAGCCCATCGAAAAATCAGACTGAATTTCTAAATCGATATAATGCCGATAGGTCGTTGGGAGATTAACTTTAGAAAAAGAGGATCGCGCTTTTGTAATTTGAGAATTCACAACAGTATCCAAACGATTCTTTTCTTGTTTTAATTTATCAAAATCGTCTAATGCCAAAAAAGATGTTTTTAGGCCAACATTACAATAATCTCTTATTGATTTGATTTGAGAAACAAACTCTTTTTTATTCAAACTAATGCTCTTATCGTATGTTGAATAATCGCCCACTAAAAAGAAAACATCAAACTTTTGTGATGATTTCTTTTGGCGATTGACAATATAATTAAAAGTATCATAGGGGTCTTTTTTTAATCCGAACAATACAAGAAAACGATCTGAAAAAGTCCTAAACTTGAATTGTATAATATCTGAAAAAAAACCTCCAACAGATCGCAAAAAGCCCTTATTTTTAAAAAAATAAGCCATCGGAATGTCTATAATGGGGTGAATCGTAAACGTTCGATTTTGAAATCTCGTTTCAGGAAAATAATCTTCAAGTGCAGCTTTTAATTTGTAGGCCCACAAATCTATAACTGGTTGATGCAGAAATTGCTGCTGGTGTGCAATACTATGTTCTTTTGTAAAACGCCCATATTCATCCTTGACATGAGGCAAGTATTCTTCATAGCGACTCAAAAGATAGAATGCTGCAGAAAAAATATCGAAAGGTAAATTACTTTTTTCACCAACATAAAAAAAACACTTTGTTTGGTCCCATTGCAGAACATTAATGTCAACATCCGAAAGGCCTTGCTCAAAAAGCAAACCATTACTTTTTACAAAAAATTCTGACCCCAAAGGTTGTGCTCCATAAGACATTTTTGGCCCAGAATGTGCAATAAAAACTTCAATAACAGATGTGAAATCTATAGGTATCCCCAAAATTCGGGTGCAAATTTGTTTAAAAACAAACTTGAGCCTACTGGTTATTTTTGGTGTATAAATGAGTAGCATTAGAGCATATTTTCATCAGCAAAACTAAAATAAGTTTTTTCTGCGACAATAAGGTGATCAAGCACCTTTATCTCTAATGTTTGGGCAGCAATTTTTAGTTTTTCTGTTATATTGATATCAGAATGGCTAGGCTGCAGCACTCCGGAGGGGTGGTTATGCACCAATATCAAAGCAATAGCACCAACCTCCAACGCTTTTTTTAATACCAAACGCATATCAACAACAGTAGCGGTAATACCGCCTTTGCTTAATTGCATTTTTGATATAATTTTATTGGAATTGTTCAAATACAACACCCAAAATTCCTCATGGTCTAGATTTCCCAACAAAGGTTGCATCACATCAAAAACAGATGCACTAGAGGTGACTTTGTGGAGATGCTTCACTTCAGTTAATTTGTGGCGACGCCCCAGCTCCATTGTGGCCATAATTTTGATGGCTTTCGCCTCGCCAATCCCCTTAAAATGAGTGAGTTGTGGTAATGATAGTTTTCCTAATGCATTCAAATTATAATTTACATTAGACAGTACAATTTTTGATAAATCTACCGCATTCAAATCATGGGTTCCAGAACCGATAATAATGGCCAAAAGTTCGGCATCACTCAAAAAACGAGCACCATTGTCTCTGAGTTTTTCTCTCGGCTGATCGGCTTCCGACCATTGTTTTATTGTTATAGAATTTTGGGGCATCATGTTGAAATTTTAAGATTAAATAATCAAATTTGGAAGTGTATCAAAATCTAAACCGCCATAGTTACCCGAGCTCATGAGCAGTAAAGCAGTGTTCGCGTAATTTTGAGCGTTTATAAACTCTTGAAATGCAATTGGGTCTGTGTAAACTGTTAAATTTTTGTGTTGAAAGGCATCCGCTATTTGTTCTGAACTGATGGCTTTTAAGTTCTTAATTTTTAAGGCATTAGGGGAATAAAAAACCACCGCCTCATCTGCAGAGTCTAAGGTTTGAGAGTATTCAAACAAAAATGTCTCGTTCAGACTACTGTAGGTATGCAATTCTAAACACGCAAGCAATCGACGCTGTGTGTATTGGTGTTTTACTGCAGAAGTAGTTGCTTTTACTTTGCTTGGCGCATGAGCAAAATCTTTAAAAATAACGGATGACTGATGTTCAGCAATTTTTTCGAGGCGCTTGTCGGCACCTTTAAAGCTCGCAATAGCTTCATAAAAATCCAATTCATCAATTCCCATATGCTGACAAATCCATTTTGCCCCAGCAAGATTATTCAAATTATGGGGCCCAAAAATTTCTAAAGGCATCGGGCCTTCTGGAGTTTCCAAATAAGTAACTCCTTCTTCGATAGTGTGTTGTGGTGTTTCGTATGGAAACTTACGAATAGGGTTTTCGCTTGCGCTTACAATTTCTTTAACGTATTGATCCTCAGAATTATATGAAATACTCCCTCCCTCCACAATACTATTTGTAAAAATGGAAAACTGCTTTTTATAATCCTCAAAAGTTGGAAAAACATTAATGTGATCCCATGCAATTCCACTCAACAATGCAATATTAGGTTTGTAATGATGAAACTTTGGACGAGGATCAATAGGTGAGCTCAAATACTCATCGCCCTCAAGTACAATAAAATCATTCTCATCGGTCAGTTGAACCATCACATCGAAACCCTCGAGTTGAGCACCAACCATATAATCTACCGTTTTGTTATGATAATTCAAGACATGCAAAATCATTGCAGTAATGGTTGTTTTGCCATGACTTCCTCCAATCACTACTCGTGTTTTATGTTTAGATTGCTCATATATAAATTCTGGATATGAATAGATATTCAGCCCCAATTCTTGTGCTTTGATCAGCTCAGGATTATCGGCCTTGGCGTGCATTCCTAATATTATAGCATCGATAGATGAGGTGATTTTTTCTGGAAACCAACCCATTTTAATTGGCAATAGACCACAAGCATCTAATCTGGATTTTGAGGGATCAAAAATAACGTCGTCACTTCCAGTTACACACATTCCTTTTTGATGCAAAGCCAATGCTAGGTTGTGCATCGCTGCACCACCAATGGCAATAAAATGAACATTCATAAAATTTATTTTAAGGTAAATATACGCAGAGTACTCAAAATTTTAGTTGGGCAGAGATAATAAAATGCGCTTTTTTTCATTTTTTGCCAAATCAAATTTTGGATTCAATTTCAATGCAAATTCTAAATGCTGTAAAGCCTCTTCTCGTTTTTGTTGTTTCAGATACAACTTAGACAATTGATAATGTGCCATTTCTAGCGGAGTTCTATCAATAGAATTAAATTTAGAAATGTATTTTTTTAATAAAAATAGTGCAGAACTGATATCCAATTCATCTTTTATACAGGCAATAGCAAGATCATAGTGCAACGAATTATTATGCGTTTTACATTCTGTTTGTGCCTTGTTTTCATGCGTTAAACAAGATATCGTTTGACGTAACTTCACCCCTTTCTCTGCAAAATTATTGGCTTGAATTTCGTCATTTTTTTGGTCAAAAATATAGGCCTTAGCAAAATAGCCATTGATTTTCGAAATGGCTTGAAGTTCATCGGCATAGGTCAATGCTATTTCATAACTCCCCCCCAATAGAGCGGGCAACTGAACATAGAGTTCTACCATAGCCCAACGCACTTCCCAATGCATTGGATCAAGTGTGGCCGCTTTAGAAAATGATTTTTTCACTTGACTGATCAACCCCAATGCTTTAAATTTGGAACCTTCTTTTGCCATTATACCCAATACACCACCATATTTGTAATGATAATTGGCGACACTCGGATTTGCTTGAACTAATTTTTCGTAATACAGCGCTGCATTGTCCCAATCCAAATTACGTCCATACACATCCCCAAGAAATTCGATAGCTTCATAATGTTTAGGATGCTGAGCAACAAAGTGCTCTAATTTTGGAGTCAACTCGTCGTATGATTTTGATGCCCACAGGGTACGAAAATCGTCGGGAATTTCTTGACTAAACATCATAATCGGAACGCAAAAAAACAATAAAAAATAGTGTGGTTTCATCATAATTGCTGTGATGTTATTTTATCAAAAAATAGTCCAAATTTATGAATTAAACATTTAATTGCTTCCAAAGAAGATCTTTCAACTCTACTATCCCTTTTTGAGCTGCAGAAGAAATAAACAAATAATCAACAGGCATTTCTTGATCCAAAATTTGTTTGAGTTCAGCTTCAAGCTCAGCATCCAACAAATCACTTTTTGAAATGGCTACAATGCGTTCTTTGTCTAACATTTCTGGATTATAACGCCGGAGTTCATCCAATAAAATATCATATTGGTTTTTGATATCATCTGCATCGGCTGGAATAAGAAATAGCAAAATAGAATTACGTTCAATATGTCTTAAAAAATAATGTCCTAGACCTTTTCCCTCTGCTGCACCTTCAATTATTCCTGGAATATCGGCCATTACAAAAGATTGAAAATCTCTGTATTCTACAATTCCTAAATTGGGTTTTAGAGTTGTAAATTCATAATCGGCAATTTTTGGCTTTGCCGAAGTAATGACCGAAAGTAAGGTAGATTTTCCTGCGTTTGGAAATCCAACGAGTCCAACATCGGCAAGAATTTTTAATTCTATAGTAACATATTTTTCTTCAGATGGCATGCCGGGCTGTGCATAGCGTGGCGTTTGGTTTGTTGGAGACTTGAAGTGCCAATTTCCCCGACCACCCTTTCCGCCTTCACACAGAATTATTTCCTGATCGTGTTCTGTGATTTCAAATATAATCGCATTCGTTTCTGTATCGCGCACAACCGTTCCAAGAGGTACTTCTACAAAAACATCTGTTCCATCAGCACCAGTACTTCGGCTTTTGCTGCCATGTTCTCCATGACCTGCTCTAAAATGTTTTTTAAATTTTAGATGATGTAAAGTCCACAAATTTTCATTTCCTCTCACGATGACGTGGCCACCACGACCTCCGTCACCACCGTCGGGTCCTCCTTTAGTAATGTATTTTTCGCGATGAAGATGTACCGATCCCTTGCCCCCATTGCCAGAGCAAGCATATAATTTTATGTAATCAACAAAATTGCCTTCAGTCATCGTTCCTATTTATTTATAAAGCATCAATCACCGCATTGAGGCGCTGAGTTATCGCTTCAATATCGCCCACACCATCGACACCATGATATTTTCCTTTTTTCTCATAATAAGATTTTAAAATAGCCGTTTCCTTGTAATATATTTCTATTCTATTTCGAACAATTTCTTCTGATGAATCATCAGGTCTTCCACTAGTTTCTCCGCGTTTCAAAAGACGCTTCACCAAAATTTCATCATCTACTTCCAAAGCAATCATAGCATTGACCTCTGCAGCATAGGTTTTCAAAATTTCATCCAAAGCTTCAGCTTGAACTATATTTCTAGGAAAGCCATCAAAAATAAAGCCATTGGCCTGTGGAGTTCTTGAAACAACATCGCCTAGCATATCAACAGTCACTTGATCTGGAACAAGCTCTCCTTTGTCCATATAAGATTTGGCCAAAAGCCCCAAATCTGTTTGATTTTTTATGTTATAACGAAAGACGTCTCCTGTAGAAATATGAACAAGATCATACGTCTCTTTTAAAAAATTGGCTTGAGTTCCTTTTCCTGCTCCAGGAGGACCAAATAGTACAATATTTTTCATCTGTTTATTTTTATTGCTTTTTATCTGACATATGGAACATCCATAAAATCATTCCGTTGCGTGAATAAATTTTAATCATGGATGTTTCATTTTTTATTATGACAATTTTATAATTTAAAGAAAAAATCTCTAAAAATTGAATTTATATTCGGCCACAAAGATAATTAATTACTAAGGTTAAAAAGGGTTTTTGCTGTAAGATTCCATTTTTAAGTGTATTTTTGTAACAGAATTAAAACTTTAGCAATTTGACGACTATGCACGTTTTCTCTTCTCAACATAAAGTCGGTATTTTGGGCGGTGGACAACTAGGAAAAATGCTCCTTTACAACACGCGAAAATTTGACATTCACACATGTGTTTTAGATCCAAACCCCGAGGCTCCAAGTAAAATTGCTTGCAATGCGTTTTTTGTTGGTGATCTTATGGATTACGATACTGTTTTTGAGTTTGGAAAAAACGTAGATACACTCACCATCGAAATTGAAAATGTAAATGTGGATGCGCTCAGTGCTCTCGAAAAAGAAGGTGTGAAAGTCTATCCGTCGGCTGAAACATTAGCAACAATTCAAAACAAAGCAAAACAAAAGCTTTTTTATGTAGACCACCAGTTGCCAACGGCAGAATTTACTAGATATGCATATATCGAAGAACTCAAACGTGCAGTGGAACATAAGGTTCAAGCCTTACCATTTGTGTGGAAAAGTGCACAATTTGGATATGATGGAAAAGGAGTAAAAATAGTTCGAAAGAGTTCTGACTTGGACGAACTTCCAAACGTAGAATGTATTGCCGAAGCATTAGTGCCTTTTAAAAAAGAACTTGCTGTAACAGTTGCGAGAACACCAAACGGTGAAGTTGGTGTGTATCCGGTTGTTGAAATGGAATTTCATCCAGAAGCCAATCAGGTAGAATATGTGTTGTGCCCTGCTCGAATTCCAGAAAATTTAGCCAAAAAAGCAGAACTCGTTGCTCTAAAAACTGCAGCAGCTTTTCATCATGTTGGCCTTCTAGCTGTAGAATTATTTCTTACAGAAAATGATGATATTCTAATCAATGAAGTTGCTCCACGACCACACAATTCGGGTCACCAAACTATAGAGGCAAGTTATACTTCTCAATTTGAACAACATATACGAGCAATTCTAAATCTCCCATTGGGGGAAACAAAAAATAAAGTGAGTGGCGTAATGGTCAATCTTGTAGGCGAAGAGGGGCATCAAGGCGAAGTTGTGTATAAAAATATTGAAGAAATTTTAAAATTAGATGGGGTAACTCCTCATATTTATGGCAAAAAAGAAACACGCCCTTTTAGAAAAATGGGGCATGTAACCATAGTACACCCCGAAATAAATCAAGCTCGAGCAATTGCTCAGCAAGTAAAAGAAACCATCAAAGTAATAAGTAAATAATATGGCACAAGTAGGAATCATCATGGGAAGCGACAGCGATATGCCTGTCATGAAAGAAGCAATAGAGATACTAAAAAGTTTCGATATTGATATTGAAGTCGATATTGTTTCGGCCCATCGTACACCAGAAAAATTGATGGAATATGGATCTAGCGCACACCAAAGAGGGCTGAAAGTTATCATTGCTGGAGCTGGCGGTGCAGCGCATCTTCCAGGTATGATTGCAGCTGTAAGTCCTTTGCCTGTGATTGGTGTGCCTGTAAAATCTAGCAACTCTATAGATGGATGGGATTCTATTTTATCAATTCTACAAATGCCAGGCGGAGTGCCTGTAGCAACAGTTGCACTTAATGGTGCGAAAAATGCAGGAATTTTGGCCGCACAAATTATCGGTGCTTCAGATCAATGTGTTTTAGATAAAGTTCAATTTTACAAGCAAGGACTGAAAGTTAAAGTAGAAAAGGCATCAAAAAACTTAAAGTACTAACCCTGTAGAATCAAGCGAATGACTATTCTGAACCAGCGTTTTCAAACTCCGTATGGAACTGCGCCTTTTTCAAAAATAAATACAAGTGATTTTCCAGCTGCTTTCACAACCGCTATAGAAAAAGCCAAAGCAAATATTGATACTATTTGTAAAAATAATACTCCCCCAACATTCGAAAATACAATTGAAACTTTAGAGTTTTCTGGATTAGAATTAGAGCGAATTTCAAGTTTATTTTTTAATCTGAATGCCGCAGAAACCACTGAAGAGATTCAACAAATTGCTCAAAAAGTATCGCCACTTCTCTCCGAGTTCTCAAATGATGTAGCTTTAAATCAAGTTCTTTTTGAAAAAATAAAAAGTGTTTTTGAACAAAAAGATGATTTAAAATTAACCACAGAACAGCAGCAACTTTTAGAAAAAAAATATAAGAGCTTTTCAAGAAATGGAGCTTTGCTCAATTTTGAAGATAAAGAAAAATTAAGAGCAATTGACAAATCTCTGAGCCGTTTGAAACTCACTTTTGGCGAACATTTATTGGCCGAAACAAACCGATATGAACTTCATATTACTGAAGAATCGGACTTGGATGGACTGCCAGAAGATGAAAAAGAAGCCGCAAAGCTACGCGCCGAACAAAAACAAAAAAAGGGGTGGATCATCAGCTTGGATTATCCGAGTTATATCCCTTTTATGAAATATGCAAAAAATCGCAAACTCCGTAAAAAACTAGCCTGTGCTTTTGGAAAGAAGGGATTTCATAATGATGCTCTTGATAACCAGAATATTGTTTTGGAAATTGCCAATCTACGTCAGCAACGTGCTACGCTTTTGGGATATAAAACACATGCGCATTACGTCTTGGAGGAACGCATGGCAAAAACGCCAGAAAAAGTCATGCATTTTTTAAATGATTTGCTTGAAAAGGCAACACCTTTTGCCAAAAAAGAATTTGAAACTTTAAGTGCTTTTTCAAAAAAACAAGATGGCATTGAAGACCTTCAAAAATGGGACAGTGCATATTATTCGGAACAACTCAAAAAACAACTTTTTGATATAGACGATACACAGTTAAAACCATATTTTAAGCTCGAAAATGTAGTTGATGGCGCTTTTAAGATTGCCAATATATTATTTGGTCTTCAGTTCGAGGAATCAAATGATATTGACACTTATCATGAGGATGTAATGACGTACAAAGTGGTCGATAAAAACGCCAATTTAGTGGCTGTTTTTTATGCCGATTTTTTTCCAAGAAAAGGAAAACGTAGTGGGGCATGGATGACCTCTTTTAAGCCTCAATATATTTTAAATAATATCAACGAAAGACCACACGTCTCTATTGTTTGCAACTTTACAAAACCCACAAAAACAAAACCTTCCCTACTGACTTTCAATGAAGTAACAACCCTATTTCACGAATTTGGACATGCATTACATGGCATGTTGGCCAACACCACCTACCCTAGTCTTTCTGGCACAAGTGTAGCTTGGGATTTTGTAGAACTCCCAAGTCAATTGATGGAAAATTGGTGTTATGAAAAAGAGGCTTTAAGCTTGTTTGCAACACATTACAAAACTGGAGAATTGATCCCAATGGAGTGGATTGATAAAATCAAAGCTGCAGAAAAATTTCAACAAGGCATGCAAACGCTTCGCCAACTTAGTTTTGGACTTTTAGATATGCGTTGGCATGGACAAAACCCCTCTGCAATTACGTGTGTAAAAACACACGAAAAAGAAGTGTTTTTATCGACACAACTTTATCCAGATGTTGCAGAAAATTGTATGTCCACTGCTTTTGCTCATATTTTTCAAGGAGGCTATTCTTCGGGCTATTACAGCTACAAATGGGCCGAGGTTTTAGATGCTGATGCTTTTGCCTATTTTAAGAGCACGTCTATTTTTGATGCTAAAATTGCCAAAAAATTAGAAGCTCATATTTTGAGTCAAGGCGGTACAGAAGAACCCCTAGTTTTGTATAAAAAGTTTAGAGGAAAAAACGCCACTAATAAAGCGCTTTTAGAACGTGCAGGCCTCGTGTAGACCTCTTATGTGCTAATTTAGACTAATCCATATCGCCCACCAAAAAACAGGTAGGGCTTCAACCCAAAATGCGGTGTAATAAGTTGAATTTTCTGGCTGACTTTTATAAATGAAAACACACAAAATAATCAGTATTATTGATGTTGAGATCATTTCAATTTCAAATAAATTATTATTAAAAAACACAAAAGAAAATAAAAGGAAAACTCCAAAGTAACCAAGCTTTTTTGTGTTGGATAATCCAATTTTTTGTGGAATAGTTGACAATTTTAAGTCATCAAAGTTCATGTCTCTAATTTCGAAAGGGAGCATTAAGACAAAAATAAAAACAAAGCGCTCCACTACCCAAATAAAATTAATGTCAATGAAATTCAAATTATTATGAAACTGTGGTAATAACGCTGTTGTAATAGCCCATACAAAAGCGATGATGTAGATCTTCAGACCGCTTATTTTTCTTAAACTTTTTTGGGAAATCCACGATAATGGCATCCCATAAAAAAAAGTAATGGCGCCTAACACGAGTAAGCCCAATTGTACATTTAACCCCAACTGAAAAAAACAAAATATAAATCCGAAAACACAGATCAAACTGAGGGTTTGAATGTCTTTGAGTTTTGTCGTTAATGATCTGTAATGAAATTTGGTTAAACCAAAATACTTGACAAAATTATACCCAATAATTGTGGCAAAAAATAGAGCACAAAAAAAGACAACATCAGTGTGGGATTTAGATTTTAGTGAAGTTAAATGACTGAGTGCTACCACAGAACAAGCCACATGCAAACTGCTATTGATGTAAAATTTAAAAATTCGTTTTAGAAGACTCACGCTGCAAAAATAATCAAACTGTTAATAAGCTTAAAAATCGGTTAAAAACTTTAACATACTATCAAAAAAAAGGATAAATAAATCCGTAATTTTGTTTTTTATTTTAATTCGTAAAATATGAACCCAGATAATTTTTCACAAAGACACATTGGTCCAAATGCAGATCAATTAAAAGAAATGTTAGACGTTGTTGGTGTAGATTCAGTTGATGAATTAATAGACCAAACTGTTCCTAACACTATCAGATTACAGACTACTTTAGATTTGGATCAGCCCCTTAGTGAGCAAGAATTTTTGGACCATATTTATGCTTTAGGCGCTAAAAATAAAGTATTCAAATCCTACATTGGAATGGGCTACAATCCCTCCAATTTACCTGCTGTGATCCAAAGAAATATATTAGAAAATCCAGGCTGGTACACCGCCTATACTCCCTATCAAGCAGAAATAGCACAAGGACGTCTGGAAGCATTGCTGAACTTTCAAACCATGGTCACAGATTTGACAGGGATGGAGTTGGCCAATGCCTCTTTATTGGATGAAAGTACTTCGGCCGCAGAGGCCATGGCACTTTTATTTGCCGTGAGAGAACGTGCTGCAGTAAAAGCAGGAGTCGTGAAATTTTTTGTTGCAGAAGATATTTACCCACAAACCTTGGCCGTTCTCAAAACTAGAGCTATCCCAATTGGAATAGAGCTTGTCGTTGGAAATCCAGATGAGTTTAATTTTACTACAGACTTCTTTGGAGCTCTTGTTCAGTATCCGGGAGCATCAGGAGAGATCATGGATTTAAAATCATTCATTACAAAAGCTAGTGCAACTAATATTAAAGTTGCAGTTGCTGCAGACATTCTCAGTTTAGTAGTCCTTGAAGCTCCTGGCCACCTTGGCGCAGATGTTGTTGTTGGTACGACGCAACGTTTTGGTATCCCAATGGGTTATGGCGGACCTCATGCCGCATATTTTGCGACCAAAGAAGCTTACAAGCGCCATATTCCTGGACGAATTATTGGAGTTACAAAAGACATGAACGGCGGACGTGCGCTAAGAATGGCGCTTCAAACTAGAGAACAACACATCAAAAGAGATCGAGCAACATCCAATATATGTACTGCTCAGGTTTTACTGGCAGTAATGGCAGGCATGTATGCTGTATTTCATGGGCCAAAAGGCCTGAAATATATTGCAAACAAGGTTCATAAAAACACGGTTCTTTTGGCCAATTCTTTAACTAATTCAGGTTTAACATTAAACCAATTATCCTTTTTTGACACCATTCAAATTCGTGTTGAAAATGCAGAAAAAATAAAAGAAATTGCTTCACAACACGAGGTAAACTTCTTTTATCCTAATACATCTACCGTTTCCATTACAATAAATGAAACGACTACACAAAAAGATCTTGAACAGATTCTTCAAATTTTTTCAGAAGCCCTAAACACTAACTATACGCTTGAAGTCTCGTCAGAAAACAAGTTGCCTGAAACTCATATAAGAACATCAAAATATCTAACAAATTCTGTTTTTAATTCTTACCATTCAGAAACTGAATTGATGCGCTATATCAAAAGGTTAGAGCGAAAAGATTTGGCGTTAAATTTTTCAATGATTCCATTGGGATCGTGTACGATGAAGCTCAATGCTGCTGTAGAAATGCTGCCTTTAAGTTGGTCCAATTGGGGTAATATTCATCCCTTTGCACCAGCAGATCAAGTGGAAGGGTACACCAAGGTTTTAACCACTCTAGAAAAACAACTCAATGAAATTACTGGATTTTCAGGAACATCTTTACAGCCAAATTCTGGTGCTCAAGGTGAGTTTGCAGGACTAATGACCATTCGAGCTTATCATGAATCTCGAGAAGATCATCACAGAAATATATGTATAATACCTTCTTCTGCACACGGAACAAATCCTGCTAGTGCCGTCATGGCAGGCATGAAAGTTGTCGTTACAAAATCATCTGAAAATGGAAATATAGATGTTGAAGATCTACGCGAAAAAGCAACACAACACAAGGAAAATCTTGCAGCCCTTATGGTAACTTACCCCTCTACCCATGGTGTTTACGAATCTCAAATAAAAGAAATTACACAAATCATTCATGATAATGGTGGGCAAGTATATATGGACGGTGCCAATATGAATGCTCAAGTTGGTCTTACAAACCCAGGGAAAATTGGTGCCGATGTTTGTCACCTTAATTTACACAAAACTTTTGCCATCCCTCATGGAGGCGGTGGCCCAGGAGTTGGACCAATTTGTGTTGCCGAACAGCTCACTCCTTTTCTACCTGGAAATCCTGTCATTGAAACAGGAGGAAATCAAGCCATTACGTCAATTTCTGGTGCACCTTTTGGGTCTGCACTAGCCTGTTTAATTTCATATGGATACATAAAAATGTTAGGCGCTGATGGTTTAACACAAGCAACAAAAATTGCTATTTTAAATGCAAACTATATCAAAGAACGCCTTGATGGGTATTATGACACACTTTACACAGGCGAACAAGGTCGTGCTGCACACGAAATGATAATTGATTGTCGAGCATTTAAAACTAATGGAATTGAGGTTACAGATATTGCAAAACGATTGATGGACTATGGTTTTCATGCCCCAACAGTTTCATTTCCTGTTGCCGGAACAATGATGATAGAGCCCACCGAGAGTGAAAGTAAAGCGGAAATGGATCGTTTTTGTGATGCCATGATATCCATTCGACAAGAAATTGAAGAGGCCAGCAAATCTGATGTTAATAATCCTTTAAAAAACGCACCACATACGCAAGATATGGTATGCAACGATCAATGGGATTTTCCATACAGCCGAACAACAGCAGCCTTTCCACTTTCATATATAAAAGAAGATAAGTTTTGGCCCTCTGTACGCCGTGTAGATGATGCCTATGGTGATCGAAATTTAATATGTACATGCGCTCCAATTGATGACTATGCCGAAGTATAACTAAAATAAAAAAATGAGTATTCGAATTACGGGAACAGGAAGTTATATTCCTGAACAGATCCAAAAAAATAACGATTTTCAAAATCGTGAATTCTATACTATTGAAGGCGAATCTATTGATACACCAACAGACATTATTGTCGAAAAATTTAAAGCCATTACAGGCATATCCGAAAGGCGTTATGCCAATACGAATCTTACAGCTTCGGACCTTGGAGCTTTTGCAGCAGAAAAGGCGCTATTGGATGCCAAAATTGACGCTGAATCACTGGACTATATTATTTGTGCGCACAACTTTGGTGATGTAAAACACAACGCCATTCAAAGCGATATTCTTCCATGTTTGGCCGCTCGCATAAAGCACCTCTTAAAAATTAAAAATCCAAAATGTGTAGCCTATGATATCCTTTTTGGATGTCCAGGTTGGGTTGAAGGTGTTGTTCAAGCACAAGCATTTATCAAGGCTGGAATGGCAAAGCGTTGTTTGGTAATTGGCGCAGAAACACTCTCTAGAGTTGTAGATCCATTTGATCGCGATTCTATGATTTATGCCGATGGCGCAGGAGCAACATTGATTGAAGCTTCTGAGCAAGAAGGTGGCATCATTGCGCACGAATCTGCCTCATACACTCACGACGAAGTCTATCATTTATTTTTTGGAAATTCCAATGATAAAACACAAGATGAAGATGTTCGCTACATCAAAATGTATGGAAGAAAAATTTATGAATTTGCACTCAATAATGTACCTGCAGCACTCAAAGAATGTCTCGACAAAAGCGGTTATTCTATTCAAGATGTCAAGAAAATTCTTATTCATCAAGCAAATGAAAAAATGGATGAAGCCATTGTAAAACGCTTTTATAGACTTTACAAAGCCCCTGTGCCAGAGGGCATTATGCCTATGACAATTCATAAACTTGGCAACAGTTCTGTGGCAACTGTTCCTACATTATTTGATTTGATCAGAAAAGGGGAAGTCAAAGATCATAATCTCAATAAAGGCGATATTATTATATTTGCAAGCGTAGGTGCTGGTATGCATATCAACGCCATTGTTTATAAATATTAAATGTACGAGAATAACTTTCCCACAAAACGCTACAATTTAACTCTTGATTTTGTCAAACAACATATAAACAAAAAAGAGGAAATTCTCGATTTGGGTGTTGAAAATCCACTTTCTGATGTACTCAAATCTAGTGGTTTTAAAGTTTCAAACACAAAAGGTGAAGATCTTGATCTGAATTACTCATCTGTACAAAACAGTACTGCAGAAGTTGTTACTGCCTTTGAAATTTTTGAACATTTAGTATCTCCTTTTGTTGTTTTAAAAGAAATAAAAGCCAAAAAACTCATTGCAAGTGTGCCACTAAAACTTTGGTTTTCAAGCGCATATAGAAGTAAAACCGATATGAGAGACCGTCATTTTCATGAATTTGAAGACTGGCAATTTGATTGGTTATTAGACAAAGCGGGGTGGAGAATCGTATCTAGAAAAAAATGGACAAACCCTACTAAAAAAATAGGAATTCGTCCAATTTTGAGGTATTTCACACCAAGATATTATATCATTTACGCAGAAAGAAAGTGAGATTTTACATCGTCATACCGGCTCACAATGAAGAAGCTTTTATAAAGAATTGCTTGATTTCTCTGTCCGAACAAACTTTACTTCCAAAAAAAATTATTGTCGTTGATGACAACTCATCAGATAAAACACCGAAAATTGTAGAGGCCTTAAAAAATCAATATGCGTTTATTGACATTGTACAGCACCAATCCTCTGAGAAACATTTACCAGGCGAAAAAATCATCTCTGCCTTCTATAAAGGATTTGATCAACTTGATAATGAATATGATGTCATTTGTAAATTTGATGCTGATTTAATTTTTCCAAAAGATTATCTAAAAACCATTGCAGAACATTACAATAAAGACCCAAAACTTGGGCTGATTGCAGGGCATTGTTACATTGAAAAAAATGGAGCGTGGGTTTTGGAAAATTTAACCTCAAATGATCACACACGAGGCCCATTGAAAGCCTACAGAAAAGCCTGCTTCGAAGCCATTGGAGGTTTGCAAAAATCTATGGGCTGGGATACTATAGACGAGCTTGTTGCGCTATATAATGGTTGGTCTTTTCGCACTGATGACGCCTTACATGTAAAGCATTTGAAGCCCACTGGCTCTACATACAGCAGTAGCGCAAAACACTATCAAGGGATAGCACTTTATAAGATGCGAAATGGATTTGTTTTGGCCTTTTTATCGGCCTTAAAATTGGCCTACAAAAAAAGAAAAATACGCCTTTTTTTGGATTATTTGATGGGGTATTTCAAAGCATGGCAAACCAAAGTTCCTTTTATCGTCTCTGAAGAAGAAGGCGCATTCATCAGAGCATACCGATGGCGTAAAATCAAAGCATTACTTTTACCGTTTTAGGCCTGAATCTTTATCATCCAACGAAGTTCATCTGGAATTTTACCTGCACGAACACCGTTTATAGTCTCCAAAACCATTTGGCCAACGGGGCTTTCATTAGAAACATGAATAACATTGTCTTTATATCCAATCTCTTGAATCATTGCAATACCTACGGCAGTACCTGTTCCAAAAGCTTCTTCGAGGGTGCCATTTTTTGAAGCTTCAATGATTTCATCTATAGAAATTGGTCGTTCTGTAACTTCATACCCTTTGTGGCGCAAAAGTTCAATAACACTCATTCGTGTAATTCCCGCAAGAATAGCACCATCTAAATTTGGCGTGATTATCTTCCCCTTAATTTTGAAAAAAATATTCATCGTTCCAACTTCTTGAATACTTTTAAAATTATGAGCATCTAACCACAAAACTTGGTCATACCCTTTTGCTTTTGCGTTTTCCGTTGGCAAAATTGCTGCTGCATAATTACCTGCGGCCTTGGCCTCACCTGTACCACCATGTGCTGCACGAATAAAATTAGTTTCAGCGTACAGTCGTACTCTTTTTGTATAAATTGGATTGGATGGAGAGGCCATAATAATAAACTTGTATTGTGTGGCAGCTCTCATTCCAATAAATGCTTCATCGGCATACATAAAAGGGCGTAAATACAAGGCGCTACCTTGTTGGGGTGGAATCCAATTTTTATCTAAACCCACCAAAACTTTTAAAGCTTGAACAAAAAGATCTTCGGGAAATTCTGGCATGCCCAATCGTCTTGCACTAAAATTTAACCGTTTTGCATTTTGTTCTGGCCGAAACAACATCGGCGTTCCATTGGCATCTATCGTAGCTTTCATCCCCTCAAAAATGGCCTGACCATAATGCAATGCCATAGCCGCAGGATGAGTAGTCAGCGCCCCCATCGGAACTATTTTTGGGGTTTGCCACACTCCGTTTTCGTAAGTACACAAAAACATATGATCGGTAAAGGTTCTTCCCAACGGAATATCATTAAAATCTAAATGCTTAGCTTTTGATTCTTTTACTTTTTCAATGTGTATTTGGGTGCTCATTGTATTGTATGAAATTTTATGCTTTATTAAATTTTTTTAATTGTGTTTTGGTAAAATTACTCAGTGCCAAACGCCCACTAATTGCTGCACGTTGCGCCAACAAATCGTCCCAATGATGCGATTCTTCCCATTGTATTTTTTTGAATTCTGCTAATGCCTCAGGATTATATGTTGCAAGTTGATTGGCGACATTAGAAACATGTGTGTTCAAGTCGTTGTTAGACTCAAAAACATTGGCATATAGCCCTTTTTCTCGAGCCCATTTTGCAGAAAAAAAAGTTTGAGGATGAAGCGTTAATTGTGAAACAACAGAAAGTCCTAGTTTTCTTTTTAATGCAGGTTCTATAACAAAAGGTCCAATTCCAATGTTCAGTTCACTAAGTTTAATGGAAGCATATTCACTAGCAAAACATAGATCTACAGCAGCTGCCAAACCAACACCACCTCCCACTGCTTTTCCTTGAATACTTCCAATCACAATTTTTGGATTTTTCCTTAAAGCGTTGATAACGTTAGCAAATCCCATAAAAAAAGCTTTACCCTCTTCTATCGTAGAAATTGCTGCGAGATCGTCAAAACTTGCTCCAGCACAAAATGTTCGGTCGCCACCACTCTTTAGCACCAAAATACTGCAATCCTTGTCTGCTCCAGCGTTCTCGATTGTACTCGACAGTTCTGATAACATTTTTGAAGGTAACGCATTATGAGATGGATTGTAAAATTCAATGTAACCTACTCCATTGTTTTTGGTAAATTTTACATAAGAATCTTTAGACATTGTTGTTCTATTTTGTTTGGCTAATATACTCCAAATTTAGGAAATGAATATAGCAAACCAACAAAGCTACTGCTGATATTGGAACAAAAAAAATTAGAATTTAAGTTGTGGAAACTGCTTTTTTAGGCGCTCTATTTCAGCATTTATAGACGCCATAAAATGTTGATGTGCTTCACTGTTAGAATGCATCGGTTTGTGTTGTAGCCCATTTTGAATACGCTTGATTATTTTGAGCGTACTGTTGAGATTAGAATCAATCCAAACAGATTTAAATTTATCCCAAATAACCTCAATAGCTTGAGCGCTTGGATGAATCATATCTGGAGTATAAAATCTATAGTCTCGAAGTTCATCCATCATGATTTCATATGAAGGAAAATAATGTGTAGTAACTGAAGTATCAACGACTTGGTGAATAGCAGAAATCAAATGGGCTTTGCTTTGAGTATTTTCTACAAATCCATCTTTGAGATGCCGTACTGGAGAGACTGTAAAAATTACCTCAGCATTGGAATTAAAATGATGAATTATGGCTTTAATCTTAGTCAAAATATCGGTAATCTCATCAACAGAAAACAATACTTTTTCAAATTGTGCTGAAGGAAGTTTATGACAATTGGCTACGTATTTTTGAGTTTTTAAATGACGATAATTCCATGCGGTACCCAAAGTAATGATAAAATGAGATGTTGTTTTGAAGCGAGAATTACAATCTTGTATTTGCGTATGAAGTTGGTCTAAAAATATTGATTTTTCATGGTGATTACATCGCGAATGCGCATCAAAACTTTTCCATTGCTCATCATTGAAAAATATAGCATTTTCATCTATTTTATTATGATATACATGAGTCAAAAATGTTAAAATCGCTTGTGGATGAAATAATATCCCAAAAGGATTGGTTTGCGTTTGAAATTTATAAAAGTCTAATTTTTCCGAAATATGTTCTGTAAAACAAGAGCCAAGAAGAACCGTTTGAGCATTAAAACTAATGGGCTTGCCTTTGGCAGGAACTAAGGGGACTTCGGTTTGAAATTTCAAAACTTAAATTTTAAGAAATAAGATCGATAACTTGTGCTAGAGCGTCGGGGATTCCCGCAGGATTTTTACCTCCCGCAGTAGCAAAAAACGGCTGTCCACCACCACCGCCTTGAATATAACTTCCTAAATTGCGTACAATTGTGCCAGCGTTCAAGTTTTTAGAACTTACAAGATCTTTCGATACATAACATGAAAGTAATGCTTTACCGTTTTGCTCGGACGCAAAAACTAGGACCACATTATCTAAATTCTGACCAATTTCAAAAGAAATATCTTTCATGCCAGTAGCATCCAAGTCGAGTTGCTTTGCTAAAAATTTCATTCCATTGACAGATTGAATTTCTGTCAATAGTTGTGTCTTTACACTTTTTGCTTTATCTTTCAAAAGCTGTTCAATTTGTTTTTTTAGTTGATGGTTTTCAGACTTCAAATTCACAACTGCTTTCACAGGATCCGCAGCATTATTCAATTCTTGTTTGATGCGTTTAAAATGCGTATTGTTTTCTTTGAAAAATTCTTTTACTGCATCATTTGTAATCGCTTCGATTCTACGAATTCCAGAAGCCACAGCACTTTCAGAAGTGATTTTAAAATGCCAAATATCTGCGGTGTTTTTGACATGAGTTCCACCACAAAGTTCAATAGAATTCCCAAAACGTACCGTGCGAACAACATCTCCATATTTTTCACCAAATAATGCTATAGCGCCGTCTTCAATGGCTCGTGTCATGGGGATTGCCCGTTGCTCTTCGAATTTAAGACGCCCTTCAATTCTTGAATTCACAAAACTTTCAACCTCTTGAAGTTGATCATCAGTCATTTTTGAAAAATGAGAAAAATCAAAACGCAAATATTTTGAATGGACAGCACTCCCTTTTTGCTCTACATGAGTTCCAAGAATTTCTCGCAATGCCTGATGCAATAAATGGGTTGCTGTATGATTACATGCTACTCTAAATCTCTGCTTAACTTCAACCTCTGCTGTAAAGGAATCGGTAAGATTTTTGGGTAAATCTTTGGTGATATGAATGGCAACGTTATTTTCCTTTTTGGTATCGAGAATATAAACACTATCTCCATTTGATGCTTCCAAATAGCCTTTGTCTCCAACTTGTCCTCCGCCCTCTGCGTAAAATGGCGTGAGATTAAACACAAGTTGATATTGTGTCCCATATTTTGAAGATACTTCTTTACGATAACGCACAATTTTGACTTTGGCTTGAAGGCTGTCATAACCAATAAATTCTTGCTCGTCATCTTCGCGAAGAATGGTCCAATCCTCTGTTGAGACTTCACTTGCTGCTCGAGATCTGCTTTTTTGTTTTTCAAGCTGAATTTGAAATCCAGTGTCATCCAAATGCATATTTTTTTCTTGAAGAATAAGTGCTGTTAAATCTACAGGAAATCCATAAGTATCATACAATTCGAAGGCTTTATCGCCAGAAATTGTATCGCCTTTGGTGGTGTTTATGATGCGTTCCAGTAAGATTAACCCCTGATCCAAAGTTTTTAAAAATGAAGACTCCTCTTCTCGTATGACATTTTGCATCAATTGTTTTTGAAGTTTTAGCTCTGGAAATGTCGTTCCCATTATTTTGACTAAAACATTCACAAGACGATACATAAAAGGTTCTTTTTGATCTAAAAAAGTAAAGCCATAGCGAACTGCACGTCTTAAAATTCGTCGGATTACATAGCCTGCTCCAGTGTTGCTCGGTAACTGCCCGTCTGCAATTGAAAAAGCTACTGTGCGAATATGATCTGAGATGACACGAATGGCGATGTCATGCTGAGTATTGATCCCATAATCCTTGCCAGAAATTGCTTCAATTTCGCGAATAATTGGCGTAAAAACATCTGTGTCATAATTAGATTTCACGCCTTGAAGAACCATACACAAACGCTCAAAACCCATTCCTGTATCAATATGTTTTTGTGGAAGTGGTTCTAGAGAACCATCGGCCTTTCGATTGAATTCCATAAAAACTAAGTTCCAAATTTCTACTACATGAGGATGGTCTTTATTGACTAATTCGTGCCCGGGGATTTTAGCTTTTTCTTCATCACTTCTGAGATCTACATGAATTTCGCTGCAAGGTCCACAAGGCCCCTGATCGCCCATTTCCCAGAAATTATCTTTTTTATTTCCTTTCAGAATACGATCCTCAGCAATAATATTTTTCCAAATGGAAAACGCTTCGGAATCCACAGCTGTTTTGTCCTGCTCATCACCCTCAAAAATAGTGACATACAAAATGTCTTTGTCAATTTCATAAACTTCTGTAAGCAATTCCCAAGCCCATTCTATAGCTTCCTTTTTGAAATAATCTCCAAAACTCCAATTGCCCAACATTTCGAAAAGAGTATGGTGGTAGGTGTCATAGCCCACTTCTTCCAAATCGTTGTGTTTTCCAGACACACGCAAGCATTTTTGTGTATCGGCAATACGCTTGCTTGGGGGCTGCACATTGCCTACAAAATATTCTTTAAATGGGGCCATTCCAGAGTTCACAAACATTAATGTAGGATCATCTTTGACCACCATTGATGCAGACGGTAAAATAGTATGTTTTTTATCTTCAAAAAACTTTAGAAAATTGGCTCTTATATCTTGAGATTTCATGTAGTATGTTAACCTTTTTGAAATAATTTGATTTTGCTTCAAAAACAAATTATATTTGTTCCTAGATGAAACGCTATATATGCGTTTCAAAATATCAAACAAAAATAGAACTTTTTAGGCAATGTCTAACGTAAAATATTATTACGATCCTGAAACGCTTTCCTACCGAAAGATAACAAGTGATAAAAAGACAAAAGCAAAATATGCTGTGGGCTTTGTTTTTGCCTCTGCTCTTTTTGGTTTTTTTGCGACAATGATTGGCAGTTATTATTTTGAATCTCCACGAGAAAAAATCCTAAATCGCGAACTTCAAAACATGGAACTCCAATACACGCTTTTGAGTCAAAAAATGAGTGAAATTGAGAGTGTTTTGGGCAATATTGAAGAAAGAGATAATACTATTTATAGGCTTTATTTTGAAGCCAATCCTATTCCAAACGCTCAACGAACACAAGGTTTTGGAGGGGTAAATCGTTACAAAAAATTTGATGGATTTAAAAATTCAGATTTGATAGCTGAAGCCAACAAACGAATAGACATTCTCCAAAAACGACTTGTCATTCAATCCAAATCATTAGATGAAATTACAGCCCTAGCCAAAGACAAGGAAAGTTTTCTTGCCAAAATTCCAGCGATTCAGCCTATCAAAAATGAAGACTTGACACGTATGGCATCGGGCTATGGTTTCCGTACAGACCCATTTACAAAAATTAGAAAGTTTCACTACGGAATGGATTTTACAGCGCCTCGTGGCACTCCTGTCTATGCCACTGGAGATGGTGTTGTGAAGCGTGCCGACTCGAGATCATCGGGCTATGGAAAGCATATAAGAATTGATCATGGCTATGGATATATGAGTTTGTATGCTCATTTATACAACTATAATGTTCGAAAAAACCAACGAGTCAAACGTGGAGATATTATTGGTTTTGTAGGAAGTACTGGCCGCTCTCAAGCACCGCATTTGCATTATGAAATTTTTAAGGACAAAAAGCGCATCAACCCACTAAATTTCTATTATGGTAATCTTACTAGCGAGGAATTTAATGATTTGTTGATCAAGGCATCTGTTGAAAATCAATCTTTAGACTAGGATGCATGTCGATTTACCAAAAAAAATGTACTATACCATTGGGGAGGTAGCCAAGGCTTTTGGCGTTAAACCTTCTTTAATACGTTTTTGGGATGGGGAATTTTCTATTTTAAAACCCAAAAAAAATACGAAAGGCAACCGCCGATTTACAAGTGAAGACGTCAAAAACTTAAAACTTATATATCATTTGGTCAAAGAACAAGGGTACACTTTAGAAGGTGCAAAAACCTATTTAAAAGGACAAAAAGGAAAATCTTTGACTAATTTTGATATTATTTGTAAATTGGAGTCCATAAAACATCAATTAATAAAAATTAAATCTCAAATCTAAATCCTAAATATCATGAAAAAGTGGTTTATCCCTTTAATTATTGTAGCAGTAATTGCTTTTGGAGTTTATAATTGGGCCGTTGGGTTCAATAATACTGCTGTAGAACACGAAGCCAATGCCAAGACAGCATGGTCTAATGTTGAAAGCAGCTACCAAAGAAGAAATGACCTCATTGGAAATCTGGTAAGTACCGTAAAAGGCGCAGCAGATTTTGAAAAAAGCACTCTAACACAAGTTATCGAGGCACGTGCCAAAGCAACCTCAACAACTATCGATCCGTCAAACATTACACCAGAAAATTTAGAAGCGTTTCAAGAAGCACAAAGTGGACTTAGCGGTGCGCTTTCGCGCCTTTTAGTTTCTGTTGAGCGTTATCCAGAACTCAAAGCAAATCAGAATTTTTTGGACCTTCAAAATCAATTGGAGGGCACAGAGAATCGCATTAATGTAGCCCGAGATCGTTATAACAAAGCTGTAAATACTTACGATATTTTTACCTCAAAATTCCCAAACAAAATCCTAGCAGGTTGGTTTGGTTTTGAGGAAATGGCGCGCTACAAAGCCGATCCTGGTGCCGAAAAAGCTCCCGAAGTTGATTTTGACTTTGAATAATTCCAATACGTGAATTCTTTAGAAACTTTTTTAAGTACGGAAGAAGAGCAAGAAGTTGTCTCGGCCATACGTATGGCCGAAAAAAATACCTCTGGTGAAATTCGTGTACATATTGAGCGAAACACTACAGAACCTATTGACTCTCGAGCAAAATTTGTGTTTCATGCCTTAAAAATGGACAATACAAAGCTAGAAAATGGAGTCTTGATTTACATTGCTGTTGACAATAAAAAATTTGGAATTTATGGCGATAAAGGCATTGACAAAAAAGTTGATAGCACTTTTTGGGATAAAACACGTGATGTAATGCAGCGGCATTTTAAAGCTGGAGCATTCAAAACAGGAATCATCGAGGGCATTAAAAGTGCAAGTGAAGCTTTAGAAAAGTTCTTCCCATGGCAAACGGATGATCAAGATGAATTGTCGAACGAAATTTCTAAAGGAGAAGTGTAGATGAAACTAAAGCTCAAATACATTGTGTTTTTCCTTATTTTCCTTTTTGTTGGGCAAAAGAGTCATGCACAATTTGAAATCCCTCCAAAACCAAAATTACAAACAAGTGTTTACGATTATGTAGAGCTTTTATCAGCAAATGAATCTAAATCCCTAGAAGAAAAACTTATCAGATATGCCGATAGCACATCGACACAAATTGTTTTGGCTACCATCAACTCTACAGAAGGAGAGTACATCAATTATTTGGCTACAAATTGGGCACATCGTTGGGGTATTGGGCAAAACAACAAAGACAATGGTGTTTTTATCCTCTTGGCCAAAAATGATCGAAAAATAAACATCAGCACGGGTTATGGCGTAGAGCATCTGCTCACCGACAAAATGTGTAGTCGTATCATTCAAAAACACTTCATCCCATATTTCAAAAAAAATCAATATGCGGCAGGTTTAAACGCTGGATCAGATGCCATTTTTGAAGTCCTTACTGGTGCATACAAAGCAGCTCCTCAACAAAAAACAACCGATATTCCATTGGGTTTAATGTTATTTCTTATTCTTGTTTTTATCATTTTTATTGCTGCATTATCCAAACGTAATAATGGCAACAACTCGGGAAATCGTGCGCCAAGAACGAGCCTTTTGGACGCTATACTACTGAGTCAAATGGGCCGCGGTAGCTACCACAGAAGTACATCCAAAGGAGGCTTGTTTGGTGGAAACGGAAGTTTTGGAGGTGGTGGCTTTGGCGGCGGTTTTGGAGGTGGTGGTTTTGGAGGTGGTGGTGCCTCTGGAGGTTGGTAAAACTACTTTTTACGCATGAATATCGTCACCGGCACCCCTGAAAAATCATATAACGAACGTAATTTATTTTCTAAGAATCGCTTGTAGGGTTCTTTTACATACTGCGGTAAATTACAAAAAAATGCAAATTGAGGTTGAGGAGTGGGCAACTGCATGATGTATTTAATTTTGACGTATTTACCTTTTAAAGCTGGTGGTGGATTGTGTTCTATAATTGGTAATAAATCTTCATTCAATATACTTGTTTTGATGCGTTTTGATCTGTTTTTATACACCTCCACAGCAGTTTCAATCGCTTTAAAAATTCGTTGTTTTGTGAGTGCGGAAATAAAAACAATCGGAACATCTGTAAAAGGTTCTATTTGTTTTCTAATATGAGTTTCAAAAGCTTTAGTTGTTTTAGTATCTTTTTCTACCAAATCCCATTTATTTACCAAAATCACAATGCCCTTGTTGTTGCGCTGTGCCAACCAAAAAATATTTTGTACTTGCCCGTCAAAACCTCGTTGTGCATCGCATACCAATAGGCAAACATCGGCGTTTTCTATGGCGCGTACACTACGCATAACGGAATAGAATTCTAAATCCTCTTTAACTTTTGCCTTACGGCGAATTCCAGCAGTATCTACCAGATTAAAATCAAATCCAAAACGGTTGTATTTGGTGTCAATTGCATCGCGAGTTGTTCCTGCTATATCTGTAACAATATATCGATCTTCTCCAATTAACGCATTGATAAACGATGATTTCCCAGCATTTGGGCGACCCACAACAGCAAAACGAGGCAATTCTTCTTCGTCATTTTCTTTGTCTTGAGGAAGGGCATCTACCAAAGCATCCAACAAATCTCCAGTACCACTACCGTTGATGCTTGCAATTGTGTAATAATCTCCAAGACCCAACGCATAAAATTCTACTGCGTCCTGAGCACGTTTGGCGTTATCGACTTTATTGACTACAAGAAAAACTGGTTTTTTTATTTTTCTGAGTAATTTGGCAACGTCTTCATCCATGCCAGTAACTCCTGTTTCAACGTCAACCATAAAGATGATGGCATCGGCTTCGTCTATTGCCAATTCTACTTGTTTGTCGATTTCTGCTTCAAAAATATCGTCGCTACCAACAACATAGCCGCCGGTATCAATGACAGAAAATTCTTTTCCATTCCAATCACTTTTCCCATAATGTCTGTCACGTGTGACTCCACTAACCGCATCAACAATGGCTTCTCGCCGCTGAATCAATCGATTAAAAAAAGTGGATTTGCCAACATTTGGTCGACCTACAATAGCTACAATATTTCCCATTTCATGTTTTGAATTGCTGCAAAAATAGGAAATATCACTAAGTAAAACAGTGAAAACTTGAGTTTAAAATGGTTTTATTATATTTAAAAAATCAAATCTACCCTAATGAATTTTAATAATGACATCACCCTAAGACCTAGGTTTTCTTTTGAGGTCGATCAAGATGCGAAAATCGTATTGTCACACTTCAAATCGCACGCCAAAACTAAAAACAACATTCGTGTTTCTGTTGTTGAACCTCATGTGTTTTTAAAAATTACTAAGCAAGAACAACATTTTTGGTCACCACAATTACACCTTGAAATTTTGGATCAAAAATCTTCAACGACAGTAAAAGGACTCTTTGGGCCAAGCCCTGTTGTTTGGACTTTATTTATGTTTTTACATTTTCTAATCGCTGGGTTATTTATTGGTGGTGGCATATGGGCATACGTTAATCACGCCTTAGATAAGTCCATTATTTTACCAATAATAATGATGTTTACAATGGTTATTATCTGGATTATATTCTATCTTGGCGGGCAAATTGGAAAGCAAAAAGGGAAGCATCAAATGAATATTTTGCATCAATTTATGCAGGGGGTGATTGTTGAAAGTAGCTCAAAAAGAAAAACAACCTAAGACGGATCGTAGCCAAAACGTTTAAGCTGCCTTGCGCTGGAACGCCAGTTTTTATTGACTTTTACATACAATTCCAAATGCACTTGTTTGCCAAAGAATTGTTCCAAATCTTTTCGAGCCTCACTCCCCACACGCTTAAGCGCTTTGCCTTTATGACCAATAAGAATTCCTTTTTGGGTTTCTCGTTCTACCATAATGACAGAGCGCATTCTTATGATTTTTTCTTCTTCAAAAAACTCTTCTGTATCAACTTCAACAGCATAAGGAATTTCTTTTTTGTAATGCATCAAGATTTTTTCGCGGATTTTTTCATTCACAAAAAAACGCTCTGGCTTATCGGTCAATTGATCTTTTGGATAAAAAGGTGGCGATTCTGGCAAAAGTTCAATAATGCGATCAAAAACATTTTTTACATTAAACCCTGTGAGCGCAGAAATAGGGTAAAACTCTGCATTGGGTACTTTTTTTTGCCAAAACTCTGCTTGCTCCTCCAATATTTCTTGATCTGAAGTATCTATCTTATTGATTAATAGGATTACAGGTGTTTTGGTTGATGTGATTTTATGAAAAAAGGCATCATCTTTTAATGATTTTTCACCAATTTCTACCATATAAATCAATATATCTGCATCTTCAAAAGCAGATTTTACGAAGTGCATCATGGAGGTTTGCAACTCATATGCTGGTTTGATAATTCCTGGTGTATCGGAAAGAACCACTTGGAAATCATCGCCATTGACTATTCCCAAAATTCTATGTCGTGTGGTTTGCGCTTTTGAGGTGATGATGGACAATTGCTCGCCCACAAAAGCATTCATAAGTGTTGATTTTCCAACGTTTGGATTTCCAATAATATTAACAAAACCGGCCTTGTGCATTCGATAAAAATTTGCTGTAAAGTTACAACCTTAATTTAGACTAGACCGATAAAGAAAAAAATTATTGAGCGGCTTTTATAAAAGCTTCTGCATCGTTTACCATGTTTGTACTTCCACAAATAAAAGGAACGCGCTGGTGTAGTTCTGAGGGTTGAATATCCAAAATGCGTTGCGCTCCATCACTTGCTTTGCCATTGGCCTCTTCGGCCAAAAAAGCCATTGGATTGCATTCGTATAATAACCTGAGTTTTCCTGCAGAAGTTTTAGAACTTTTGGGATACAAATAGATTCCTCCTTTGATCATATTTCTATGAAAATCAGACACTAAAGACCCAATATAACGAGAAGTATAGGGACGATCTCCTTCTTCCATTTGACAGTATTTTATATAATCCTTAATTCCTTGTGGAAAATGAATATAATTCCCTTCGTTTACAGAGTAAATCGTTCCAACTTTTGGAAATTGCATCTTGGGATGTGACAAATAGAATGTGCCAATCGCTGGGTTTAATGTAAACCCATTAACGCCATCGCCGGTTGTATAGACTAACATCGTTGATGTTCCATAAATGATGTAGCCCGCAGCAACTTGCTCACTTCCTTTTTGAAGAAAATCATCTAAAGTTACTGGAGTTCCCACTTCAGTTACTCGACGATAAACCGAAAAAATGGTTCCAACAGAAACATTGACATCAATATTGGAAGATCCGTCTAAAGGATCGATTAAAACAACATACTTATTTTGATGATTTTTATCGTTGCTATTAATGGCAATAAAATCATCTTCCTCTTCACTTGCTATACCACAAACAATGTTACGATTGGTGAGCATTTGAATAAATTTTTCATTGGCATATACATCCAATTTTTGCTGACTTTCCCCTTGAATGTTGGTGTCTCCAGCAGCGCCTAAAATATCAACCAAACCTGCTTTATTCACTTCGTAATTGACCACTTTTGCGGCCAGACGAATTGAATTGATAAGTCGTGATAATTCTCCTGATGAATACTTGAATGATGATTGGTGTTCAATGATAAATTCACCTAGGGTTTGATTTTTTTGAGACATTTGATGGAAATTTAATGCAAATATCTGTTATTTTTATACAACTACAAGGATTTCGTAATTAATTTATTTCTAAAAAATAAAAGGCATTTGAGTATCTTTGACCCCAACTGAATTCAACGCATGAAATATGTAATCCGTAAAGCTCAAAAAACAGACATGTCTAAAGTTTTGGACCTGATTGTTGAACTTGCTATTTATGAAAAAGAACCTGAAGCTGTAGAAATTACTGTCGAGGATCTTATTCGATATGGTTTTGGTACAGCTTCAGAATTTGATTGTTTTGTCGCGGAAGTAGATCAAAATATTATTGGTATTGCATTGGTTTATACTCGGTTTTCGACCTGGAAAGGTGTTGTTTTGCATCTCGAAGATTTAATTGTTTCTGAAGCCATGCGTGGCCATGGAATTGGTTCTGCACTTTTAGACGAAGTGATAAAATATGCAGCTGCACTTGGCGTCAAACGTGTCAGTTGGGATGTGTTGGATTGGAACACTCCAGCTATTGAATTTTATGAGCACAAAGGGGCTGATGTCAAACGCGATTGGGATATTGTACATTTGAACGAAGAAGGAATTAAAAACTATTTAGCTAAATTAGACACATGCAAATCTTAAAATTTGGAGGAGCTTCTGTAAAGGACGCCGATGGAGTTCGAAACCTGGAAAAAGTACTGAACGTCGTTGGTACCCAAAAAATTCTAATTGTCATATCGGCGATGGGCAAAACGACCAATGCCATGGAAAACGTCATTGATCATTATTTTAATTCCAAGCACGAATTGCAAAGCAGCATCCAAGAAGTAAAAAAGTACCACAATGGGATTTTATTGGATTTATTTGAAAACGAATCGCATGAAGTCTTCAAGGTTGTTTCTAAATTATTTCAAGAACTCTCTGACTTTTTTAGTCGGAATAAATCACCAGATTATAGCTTTGTTTATGATCAAACAATAGGGTTTGGAGAACTTGTTTCTACAACAATTGTAAGCCATTATCTTAATCATAAAGGCATCAAAAACAATTGGTTAGATGTTCGTGAGCTCATCAAAACAGACCACTATTATCGTGATGCCAAAGTACAATGGGAAGCCACTCAATCCAAAATATCAACGGCAGTAGATGGCAACACTTTATACATTACTCAAGGATTTTTGGGAAGTGATGCAAATAATTTTACGACCACACTTGGTCGAGAAGGTAGTGACTATACCGCCGCTATTTTTGCCTACTGTCTTAATGCAAAACGTGTTACAATTTGGAAAGATGTTCCAGGTGTACTTAATGCAGATCCGCGCTATTTTGAAAATGCGACCTTACTCCATACGTTGTCTTATGAAGAAGCCATAGAGCTGTCCTATTACGGTGCTTCGGTGATTCATCCAAAAACATTGCAACCATTGCAACGCAAAGAAATTCCGCTATTTGTAAAGTCTTTTTTAAATCCAAAAAACGAGGGAACTAAAGTAGGAAAAGCCCTAGAGCTATCGCCAAAAGTACCCTGTTATATTCTGAGGTCTGATCAAATATTGATCTCCGTTTCGTCACTAGATTTTTCATATATCGTAGAAGAAAATATCAGTCATATTTTTAAACTTTTACACCTCCATAAAATGAAAGTACGATCGATTCAGAATTCGGCCATTAGCTTTTCGGTTTGTGTCGAAAATAAATACGATCACCTAGAGCCCCTTGTGTTGCAACTCAAAGCCAAATATGATGTAAAAGTAGATCTGGGCGTAAAACTCTACACGATTCGTCATTACAACACAGCAGCAATTACTGAAATTGAAAAAAATAAAACGGTTTTGATGAAACAAATAACCCCAGAAACCGTTCAAATAATTACCAAGTCGTAATTCCATGAGTATCATCACCTCCAAAGAAGTTGCCAAAGCTATTCATCTTAACAAATATGGAGTTATAGGAACATTTTTTGGTTGGATTATTTTGAAAATACTCAAAATTTCTACTATTAATAAAATCTACAACAGAAATAAACACCTCTCTGACCTTGAGTTTTTGGATGCCCTTTTAGAAGCGTTTAAAATACGTTTTGAAATTCCAGAGGAAGACTTGAAACGCTTGCCGAAAGATGGCGCATACATTACGGTTTCGAACCACCCGCTTGGGGGCATCGATGGAATTTTGTTGCTCAAACTTATGATTGAACAGCGCAGTGATTTTAAAATTATTGCTAATTTTTTACTTCATAGAATTGAACCCCTTATCCCCTACATCATGCCTGTAAATCCTTTTGAAAACAGAAAAGATGTAAAATCGAGTATAACCGGCTTTAAAAATGCGCTTTTGCACTTGAAAGAAGGCCACCCATTAGGGATTTTCCCAGCAGGTGAAGTGTCAACATATCGCGATGGAAAATTATTGGTAGATAAACCATGGGAGGTCGCTGCTATGAAATTGGCCAAAAAAGCAGAAGCTCCTATTGTTCCCATATATTTTCATGCAAAAAACAGTCCTTTGTTTTATCGCTTATCCAAAATAAGCGACACTCTCAGAACTGCAAAGTTGCCTTCCGAATTACTGACCCAAAAAAACAGAGTAATCAAAGTACGTATTGGGCGTCCAATTTCTGTTAAAGACCAAGCGCAACACGAAACTCTAGAGGAGTTTTCAAACTTTATTCGCAAAAAAACGTACATGCTTTCCAATGCTTTTGAAAGGCCAAAAATTCTAAATAATATTTCGTCAAACATCAAGCTCAAAAAAGTACCAAAAAAAATCATCACACCTGTAAATCCTATCATTATGCGTTCGGAGGTGGATGATTTACGCGCCAAAAATCATCGTCTGTTACAAAGTAAAAACTACGAAGTGTTTCTGGCAGCAGCAGCAACGATTCCCAATATTTTGATAGAAATTGGGCGACTGCGTGAAATCACGTTTCGAGAAATAGGCGAAGGCACCAACAAAGCCATAGATTTGGACGATTTTGATACCTATTACCACCACATGTTTTTGTGGGACACCGAAGCTGAATGTTTGGCAGGGGCCTACAGAATGGGTTTGGGAACAGAAATATATGAGGCGTTTGGAATTGATGGTTTTTATTTGCAAGACCTCTTTCGTTTTGAGCCAGAACTGCACAACATGATGAGCCAGTCTATAGAACTTGGCAGGGCGTTTATCATCAAGCAATACCAACAAAAACCGATGCCTCTTTTTTTACTTTGGAAAGGTATTGTTCATACCACATTGCGTTTTCCAAATCACAAGTACCTCATTGGCGGTGTAAGCATCAGCAATCGTTTTTCTAATTTCTCCAAATCGCTGATGATAGAGTTTATGAAATCGCACTATTACGATCCGTATTTGGCACAGTATGTACACCCAAAAAAGGAATTTAAAGTCAAGCTAAAAGATGCCGACAAGGATTTTGTGTTTGATGCTACAGAGGCCGATTTGAATAAGTTTGATAAAATCATTGATGAAATAGAACCCGGTGCTTTACGCCTGCCTGTACTCCTTAAAAAATACATCAAACAAAACGCCCGCCTGATTGCTTTTAATGTAGATCCGCTATTTAATAATGCCGTAGATGGACTGATGTACATCCGTATATCCGACCTTCCCGATAGTACCGTACGCCCCGTTATGGAAGAATTTCAAGCTGAACTGGAACGCAAGTTTGGACCAAAAGCTGAGGAGGAGGAGTGATTTACTTCAACTTATCATCCACTGGTTCCCAGAGTTCAATTTTATGACCATCAGGATCCATAATCCAAGCAAATTTTCCATAGTCAAATTCTTGAATTTCACCAATCAACTCCACGCCTGAGGCCTGAAGAGAAGTCACAAGATCAGAAAGATTATCAACTCTATAATTGACCATAAAGGACTGAGCACTAGGGTCAAAATAGTCCGTGTCGTCTTTAAATGGCGACCATTGGGTAAGGCAGTCTTTATCATTTTGATCTTTCCACCAAAACGTGCTGCCATAGGCATCCACTTTCAAACCTAAATGTTGTGCATACCATTTTTTTGTGGTTTCGGGATCTTTGGCTTTAAAAAAAATACCGCCTATACCAGTGACCTTTTTGCTCATTTTTTAGAAGTTTTAATATTCATCTCATAAAGATCAATCCAAGCTTGTGTCGTCATCTTAGCAGCGAGTTGTCCTATAAGTTCGTAGGGAATGTCATCCATTTTTTTGAAACGCACACAGCTTTTACCCATATCTAGCTTTCGTGAACAATGTTTTGGGTACTCTGAAACAAACCAGTCTAAAAGTTCCTTTTTGGCATACATCCCCGAATGATAAACAGCAATAAAATTCTTTTGAGAGGCCAAATTCATAAACGGAAGTGGTAACTTTGGATTGCAGTGGTACCCATCGGGGTAATGCCTTAGCGGCACAACATAGCCCAACATGCCATAGTTCATACACTCCTCAAAAAGAGGGTCAAGATTGGCTTTTATGATTGTTCTTAATTTGGCCATTGGCGCCTTGCGCTCTTCTGGAAGTTCGGCCATATAGCTTTCAGCAGTGGTGGCTTTGGATTGCATTTTTGGTGCTATTAATGAAAAAAAAATTTGATTTTATTTACAATAGTTTCAGCTAATTTTCGATGGCTTTCTTCCGTCCAACCCGCTACATGTGGAGAGAGTATAACACGCTCTGACTGCATCAAATAACTTAGTGCTTCTGGAATATTAGCTTCTGAAAATAGATTTTCAAAAGAGCTTTTTTCATATTCCAAGACATCTAGCCCTGCACCCAAAATATGCTCAGATTTCAAGGCTGATACCAAATCTTTGGTGACAACACTTTTGCCTCGTGCGGTATTGATCAACCAAAACGGTTTTGTAAATTGTTCAATAAATGTGCTATTAATCATGCCTATGGTAAGAGGAGTTTGTGGGGTATGCAAACTCACAATCTCTGCACGTTTTTGAAATTCTTCAAGGGAAACTTGTGTAGCATTGTCGTCGCCCACATTGGGTTTAATATCGTAACATAAAACCTCAACCTCAAATCCTTTTAATTTTTTAGCAAACGCTTTACCCATATGACCATACCCGATAATTCCAACCGTTTTGCCCTCCAATTCTACACCTCTATTGGCTTCGCGTTGCCACAACCCTTGGCGAACTTGTTTATCGGCCTGATTCAATTTATTAAATAAAGACAACAGCATACCCAAAGCATGTTCGCCCACTGCGTTTTGGTTGCCTTCTGGTGCTGCAATTAAATGAATGCCTTTTTGGGCAGCATAGTCCACATCAATGTTTTCCAAGCCAGCTCCAACCCGTCCTATAAATTTTAAATTTTTGGCTTGCTCTAAAAATTCTACGTCAATAGAAAAGCGACTTCTAATGATAAGCCCATCGTATTGCGAAATTTTATTTTGAATTTGAATCTTTGTACTTGTAAAATCTTCGTGATTGGTATGTCCAAGGGCTGCCAATTGATTAATCAGCAAAGGATGGTTGGTATCCACATGAAGGATGTTCATGCTAAATATTTAAAATGAATTTTGCAATGATAAAGTAAATCAAAATCCCAAAAATATCATTACTCGTTGTGATAAAAGGCCCCGTTGCAATGGCAGGATCAATGCCTCTTTTGTGCAAAAATAGAGGGACAAATGTGCCTACTATTCCTGCAACAATAATGACCGCAACCAAAGATACGGAAACAGATAGTGCCGTTTGAATATCTTGTTGCCACACCCATACAAAAGCAAACAAAAATAAAGCCAGAATAATCCCATTGAGTGTTGCCAAGAGCATTTCTTTGAGCAATCGATTGTTGATACTGCCTTTAATATCATCATTGGCTAAACCTTGAACGATAATGGCACTGGACTGTACACCTACGTTACCAGCCATCGCTGCAATAAGTGGTGTAAACAATAAAATAAGAGGGTAATCTTCTATGATAGTATCAAAAGTTCCCATAATAATAGCAGCACTAACGCCTCCAATAAGTCCTAAAAACAACCATGGTAAACGAGCCTTTGTAAGTGCAAAAATACTATCCTCTGCATCTACATCTTGTGTAATACCTGCCGCCAATTGATAATCTTTTTCGGCTTCTTCTTTTATGACATCTACAATGTCATCAATAGTAATACGGCCCAATAATGTTTTTTGATCATCAACCACAGGTACGGCTTCCAAGTCATATTTGGCCATAAGTCGTGCAACATCTTCATCGTCATCATTCACATGCACAGAATCTACTTTTGGAATATAAATAGCACTAATTTTAGTTTCATTTTTGGCAATCAAAAGATCTTTAAGGGACAAGCGACCAATCAGCTTTTCGTCTTTGGTAACAACATAAATAGAGTGTACTCTTTTGACGTTTTTGGCTTGTAGGCGAATTTTTCTGAGACAACCCGCAACCGTCCAAGTTTCATACACCTTAACCAACTCTTTGGCCATCAATCCACCAGCAGTATTTTCGTCGTACTCTAGAAGTTCATTGATATCCGCTACAAGGTCTTTATCATCAATTTGAGCGATAACCTTTTGTTTTCGATCTAGTGGTAATTCTGATAATAAATCGACGGCATCATCGGTATCCAACGCTTTAACTTCTTCGGCAATTTCTTTTTCAGAAAGGTTTTGAAGTACTTTTTCGCGAACATCATCTTCAAGCTCTGCGAGAATATCTGAAGTGGTTTCACTGTTTAATAATTTAATGATGTATGTGGCCTGTTCTAGATTTAGATCATCTAAAATTTCGGCAATATCCGCATAATGCAACTCATTGAGTTGATCTAGAAGTTGGACATCGTTCCTGTTTTTGATGCCCAATTTGATACCCTCCAACAAAGCTGGTGTATTTTCAAAAGGAATATGTGCTTTAGACGTTTCCACGGTTATTCAATGTTTTGATCCATTTCTATTGTTGATGCTAATTTTACAAATGCTTCAACAGACAATTGCTCTGGCCGTTGGCCAAAGATAGTATTTGCTTTTAAATTTTCCGACAAATTAAACCCTTTTAAGCTATTTCTCAAGGTTTTACGGCGTTGCTGAAAGGCGCTTTTTACCACAGAAAAGAAAAGTTTTTCGTTGCACGGAAGTACATAATCTTCTTTTCGTGTTAGACGAAGAACACCAGAATCTACTTTTGGCGGAGGATTAAAAACAGAAGGCGGAACCGTAAACAAATATTCGGCAGTATAAAATGCTTGCACTAAAACGGATAAAATCCCATAGGTTTTATTGCCTTCTTTTTCGCAAATGCGTTCTGCAACTTCTTTTTGAAACATGCCAGAAAATTCTGGAATTTGCGTTCGATTTTCCAACATTTTAAAAACAATTTGAGAAGAAATATTGTAAGGAAAATTTCCAATAATCGCGAAAGATTTATTGGCAAATGCTTTCGAAAAATCGTACTTCAATATATCGTCTTGAATGATGCGATTGGACAATTGCAAATAATGTGCCTTTAAGTAGGACACCGATTCTGAATCAATTTCTATGACATAAGTTGTCGTGGGTTTTTCCAACAAATATTTTGTCAAAACGCCCATACCAGGACCAACCTCCAGAACAGTGTCATAACCATTTAGAGTGAGTGTATCGGCTATATTTTTGGCAATAGATTCATCGTTCAAAAAATGTTGCCCTAAGTATTTTTTTGGTTTTACGTTCATCAATTTTTCGTTACACTAAATTCATCTACAATTTCTAGTTCGGTACGAAAAGCCAACATTTTGTCGCCAAAACGTTTCAAACCGTCTGCTTGCAATTTTGAAGCAAATTCATTTTGATAGTGCAGCAAAGCATTTTTGGAATTTGCATGATATTGCACAGAATATGTAGTTCCTCCCATGTCTTCTTTTACCAAAACTTTTGTAAATAATGCTTTTGTAAACAAACCTGTTGCAAGAACTTGAGGGATATGCGTTTTCATCCATTCGCGCCATTCGGTATGGATGGTTTCATCCACATTAATTGTGACGTTGTAAATTATCATAAATCAAATTTTTGTTTTATTCTTAGTTTTTTCTCTCAAATTGCGAAAATGTTTTTTAGACGCTACAAAATGAATACTGTCGGGGTGCTTAAATATTATATTTTCGTAGTGTTGTAGCGCTTGCTCGGGTTGATTCAGTAGTGTTCGAAATAATTCGGCTAATGCAAAATGAGCATCATCGATTAAAATTTCTGATGAAAAGTTTTCAATTATTTTTAAATAATTATGTTTTGCCTTTTGATGTTGGGCTGTGTTTTCAAATAACTGTGCTTGAAATAACAACGCCTGATCAACAATGCCATGAGTATTGTGCTGTGTTATCAAACTGTCAAGCACCAAAATGGCCTCTGTTTTATTATTTTGGAGGTTTAAAAAATCTGCTTTAGCATACAGGCGTAATGGACTTTGTAAACTGTCGCCAAACTTATGATCTGTAATTAGAAGTTGTAATTCTAAAGCATCGTTGGCCATCAACTGAGATGTTGAAGATTTTAGAACTTTGAGTTGTGTTTCTGCCCAATCAAAATCCCCTTTAAAATAGCTTGTTCTTGCCGATTTGAATCGTGCTTCTTGTGCCAAAGTACTATTTTTGAGTGTTGTTTGCACTTGAGCGTAATACAAAAGCGCTTGATTGAATTTATTGGAAATTACCAAAATATCGGCTAATTTGAGCTTTAATCGAGAAGCATCAACAGCAAAAAGTTGTTCTTTTAAAGCAGACTTTAAAAATGAAATGGCTTCAGATTTTTGTTGATAATGCAGTGCTAAAAAATCAACATAAGACAATTGCAATTCTATAGTTTCAGAGGAAATCCCATAGTCGTCAAAAAGCTGTTTGTAGTTGAGTTTAAGCTGTTTTAAATCTGGTGAAGTTGTTCTTAAAAGCTCTAATTCAAGCAATTGCCTGTTGGCTTCAATTACAAGTCTGGAGTCCTGTGCATTTTGTATGACATATTCAAAAACTTCAAAAGTTACTGCATAGTTTTTGGCAGATTTTGCCATTAACCCAACGTCTATAAGGCCTTGTAAAGAACTTTTACTGCGCCTGTAAACTGACCTTTCTAATAGGTATGCTTTTTGAAAATCTTGTTGTTGTACATACAACCAACTCAACATTTGGTTCCAAAATATATTTGATGAGGATTGAAGTTTTTTTAAGATGATTTTTTTTAATATTTGATTGTATTCTGAATCTGAATCATCCGAGATATATTCACCAAAAAGGCGTAAAACTTGATTGATAAAATTAGGATTATTTTCTGTGTAATTCAGATAACTCAAAAACATATTTTTAACATCCTTTTGCTCTGCATATAGTCCTGCCAAACGATATTCATAATTTGGATTTTGAGTTTGATTTAATGCCAATTTATACACTTCAATAGCTTGATCGATTAAGCTATGCTCTTCAAAACGCAGGCCAATTGCATAGGTATAGTTGGGTTTTGACTTTGCTGTATTTATGGCTTTTTGATAATTCTCTTCGGCCTTTTCAATCTTATTTTGACGCTGAAAATTATAACCCAGCTCTACTAAAAATTGGGGATTATTTGTTGTATTAAATTGAGTTTTGATTTGTGTTTCGGCCTGGTCAAAGCGTTGCAATTCTTGTTGAATTTCTATGATTCTAAACACAAAGTTTGAATTTGAAGGACTTGATTGATGTAATTTTTGATAAATAAAAAGGGCTTTTTTAAATTCACCTTTATCGAAGTAATTTTCTGCCAAATCATATTCAGTTTGTGCAGAGAGCACAACACCAAATATTCCAAAAAACAAATAAATCAGCGATTTCATCATTGTATTTTGGTAAAGATACTAAATGTGCGGGCAAGTATTGAAGGTATTTAATCTATTCTCTCGAAGCCTGTGTAGGGACGCAAGACTTCTGGAATTTCGATACTGTTTTCTGTTTGATAATTCTCTAGAATTCCTGCCAAAACTCGAGGAAGGGCTAATGAACTCCCATTGAGAGTGTGTGCTAACTGCGATTTTCCCTCGGAATTTTTGAAGCGCAACTTCAAACGGTTGGCCTGAAAGGTTTCAAAATTGGATACAGAAGAGATTTCTAGCCAACGGTCTTGTGCTGTCGAAAACACCTCAAAATCATAGGTTAAGGCCGAAGTAAATCCTAGATCTCCAGAGCATAATCTTAAAATTCTGTAAGGTAATTTTAATTCCTCTAAAATTCCTTTTACATGGTCTACCATAGCATCAAGTGCTTTGTATGAATTATCGGGATGCTCTACACGCAGAATTTCAACTTTATCAAATTGATGCAAACGATTTAATCCACGAACATGAGCACCATAACTACCAGCTTCTCTTCGAAAACAAGGGGTGTAGGTCGTCAATTGTTTTGGCAATTCACTTTCTTGCAAAAGAACATCTCTAAATATATTTGTTGCTGGCACTTCTCCTGTAGGAATAAGATACAAATCATCTGCATCTACATAGTACATCTGCCCTTCTTTGTCTGGAAGTTGGCCTGTACCAAATCCAGAGGCTTCATTGACAAGGTGTGGCACTTGGACTTCGTTGTAACCAGCAGCAGTGTTTTTATCTAAAAAATAATTGATGAGCGCACGTTGCAAACGGGCTCCTTTTCCTTTATAAACAGGAAAACCTGCGCCCGTGATTTTGTTCCCCAATTCAAAATCAATAATATCATATGTTTTGGCCAGTTCCCAATGCGGCTTTGCAGCTTTGTGAAGTTTTGGAATTTCACCAAATTGAAACACTTCTTCATTGTCGTCTTCGGAATTTCCAACAGGGACAGAATCGTGCGGGAGGTTTGGAATTTGATAGAGCAATTGCTGCAATTCTTCAGAGGTGCTATTTAAAGTCTCTGTTAGCGCTATTTTTTGTTCTTTAAGCTCTGCTGTTTTTTGTTTTAAAAGAGTGGCTTTTTCTGATTGTCCAGATTTGAAAAGCACACCAATTTCTTTAGATAAAGCATTCAAATCTGCTGCTGTTGCATCCAATTGTGTTTGGGCACTTCTTCTAGAAACATCCAATGTCAATACATTTTCAACTGTAGTTTCTGCGTTGTCTATGCGTTTAGAAAGTCGTTTTATGACTTCTAATTTATTTTCTCTAATGTATGCAACTTGTAACATGAGGAATGCTTTTATTTGGCAAATTTAATCAATTGAATGAATGTAAATCAGATTTTTGACAATAAATTGATGCGTTGTTTTGCAGTGGATTTGTCTTTTTCCAACTGCGCTTTTAAGGCCTCCAAGTTTGGAAATTTAATTTCGCTACGCAAATGATCCAAAAATTCAATTTTTAGTATTTTTCCGTACAAATTTGCATCAAAATCAAAAAAATGTACTTCAATGTGGATTTTGTTATCTTGAGACACAGTTGGATTTTTTCCAATATTCATCATGCCAAATTTTCGCTCTCCATCAATATAAGATTGCACCAAATAAACGCCTTCTTTTGGAATAAGCTTATACGATTCTTCGATTTGGATATTGGCCGTAGGGAAATTCAAGTTGGATCCCAAACCTTTGCCACTAACCACAGCTCCTGTTATCATAAAATGATAGCCCAAAAATGTATTGGCAATATTCATTTTTCCTTCGTGTAGTGCCGTTCTAATTTTTGTTGAACTTACAGCAACATCGCCTATTTCTTGAGCATCAATCTGAGTGACTTCAAATCCATAAAATTTACCAAATTCAATCAAATCATCAAGAGTTGCAGTTCGATTTCGTCCAAAATGATGATCATACCCTACTATGATATGTTTCACTTTAAGTTTATTGACCAAAACATCTCGAACATATTCTAAAGCCGTCAATCGAGAAAAAGATTTTGTAAACTCTTTGACCACCAAATGATCTACGCCTAGTTGTTGCAATTGAGCTGCTTTTTCATCTATTGTATTGATGAGTTTAATGCTAGAATCTTCTTGAACCACCATGCGCGGGTGAGGAAAAAATGTAAGCACCAAAGCTTGAAGGTCATTGGTTTGTGCAATATGAACAAGGCGACTAATGATTTTTTGGTGACCTATATGTACACCATCAAATGTTCCGATGGTCACAACGGAGTCTTTAATACGCTTATAATCGGCTGCAGTTTTTATTTTCAAAATTCTGTTGTCGCTTTTAAGAACGAAGATAAAAAAAGTAGTGTTTTTGACATTATTTTATCTTTTTTAAGTTCCATTGAATTGGTTCATCGTATGATTTACTCCTGACATTACAAAACTTGTGAGCACTTTTGATGCCTGTTCTAAGCGTTCATCAAGTTTTGCAGACTCTTCATCTGTCCACTCTCCAAGGACATAATCTACTTGGCGCCCTTTTGCAAACTCATCACTAATGCCAAAACGCAATCGGTTATAATGTGTAGTATTGAGCTTGTCTTGAATGTCTTTTAAGCCGTTGTGTCCTCCATTCGATCCTTTAGTTTTTAGGCGGAGTGTCCCAAAAGGAAGGTTTAAATCGTCGGTGATGACGAGTAAATTCTCTAAAGCAATATTTTCTTTATCGAGCCAATATTTTACGGCCTTACCGCTCAAATTCATAAAAGTGTTTGGCTTTAATAATAAAAACATTCTGCCTTTGAACTTATAAGTTCCAAGTGCTCCAAATTTTCGGGTTTCAAATTCGATACCATTTTGTTTTGTAAAATGATTTAAAACTTTAAAACCTATATTGTGGCGGGTATGCACATAATCTGCACCTATATTGCCTAGCCCTACAATTAAAAATTTTTTAGACATCAATTGTGATTCTGGTTTGTTTACTTTTTTTTGAAATAACCACTTGAACATGTGTAAAAATAAAAAAAAGCACTCTGATTTTCACCAGAATGCTTCTTTATTTAAGGTATTGTTTTGAAAATTATGCTTCCGCAGCTGGAGTACTTTCTGCAGCACCTTCTGCTCCTTCTGCATCTTCGTCGTCTTCATCATCTTCGATATCAACTGAAACTCTAGATTGTTTAATTTGACACACAACTGTGTTGTCTGTGTGTAAAAATTTATAACCGTCGTTAGGCAATTGAGAAACATACACTTTGTTTCCAATTTTCAGTTTAGAAATATCCACTTCTATAAAATCTGGCAGGTTTGTTGGAAGTGCTTTAATTCTTAACTTTCGGCGGTTTCTTCTTAATACCCCACCAGCACGAACTCCTATAGAGTTTCCAGTGAGAATTACTGGAATATCCATTGCAATTTCTTTATCATCAAAAAGTTGATAAAAATCGATGTGTAAGATATTTTCTGTTACAGGATGAAATTGAATATCCTGAAGTACGGCATTGTAGGATGTATCTCCTAGGGCAATCACAACTGTATGCGCATTTGGTGTGTATACAAGTTTAGAGAATGCCAATTCTGCTGCTGAGAAATGTACTGGCTGATCTCCTCCGTATAATACGCAAGGAACCTGTCCAGCATTACGTAAGGCTTTTGTTGCTTTTTTGCCCACGCTTTCTCTTTTCGATCCATTGATTGTAATTGATTTCATTTATATTAATTTAAGTGTTTACATTATAAATTTTGAGCTAATTGACTCATTTTGATGCACTTTATGCATCACATCTGCAAATAAATCTGCACATGATAGTACTTTTATTTTTGGACTCTCCTGCGATAGAGGAATAGAGTCTGTGACAATAAGTTCTTCCAGTTTGGAATCTTCCAAACGTTGGTATGCTGACCCTGAAAGTATAGGGTGAGTACAAATCGCACGAACGCTTTTTGCACCACGCTCAATCATCAAATCGGCAGCTTTGGTTAGTGTTCCGGCAGTATCAACCATATCATCGACAAGAACCACATTTTTTCCCGTTACATCTCCGATGAGGGACATATGTGAAATAACATTGGCCTTAGCACGTTGCTTGTAGCAAATCACCACGTCGCTTTCTAATGCTTTCGAATAGGCATATGCTCTTTTGGACCCCCCCATATCAGGTGATGCAATGGTTAGGTTATCAAGATTTAAAGATTCTAAATAGGGTAAAAATATAGTTGATGCAAACAGATGATCGACTGGTTTTTCAAAAAATCCTTGAATTTGATCGGCATGTAAATCCATCGTAATGATGCGAGTAGCTCCTGCAGTTTCAAGCATTTTGGCGACCAATTTTGCCGCAATTGGTACCCTAGGTTTGTCTTTTCGGTCTTGACGTGCCCATCCAAAATAGGGAATTACTGCTGTGATATGACGTGCAGAAGCGCGTTTGGCTGCATCTAACATCAACAAAAGCTCCATCAAGTTTTCTGGACCTGGATTGGTTGATGCAATAATGAAAATGCGTGTCCCTCGAATGGATTCTTCATACGAAGGCTGAAATTCACCATCGCTGTATGTTGATGTAATGACATTTCCTAAGTCTTCACCGAAAGCTTTGGCAATGCGTTCTCCAAGAGTCTTGGAGTTGGTGCAGGCAAAAATTTTGGGTTGTAAGTTAGTTTTAGCCATTTTAGTTTTTATAGTTTTTTCCTATTAACTTCGATATTTTTAATCGAGTGGCAAATTTATGAATTTATTTGAACTGTAAAAGCATAAAACCAACTATTTTGTATTTATATAACGAATAAATTTTATAGATTTGCATTCCAAATTTTAGCTCAAGTGGCGGAATTGGTAGACGCGCTGGATTCAAAATCCAGTTTCTTCGGAAGTGTGGGTTCGATTCCCACCTTGAGTACAAATAAATAAAAAGCAAGCGAAAACATAAAGCTTGCTTTTTTGTTTTTGTGAGGTTTTAATTTTCAAAGCGACGCTTTGGGGAAAAACAACCGAAGGGCGTTAATCCCGCCTTGAGTACAAAAAAAAAGACCTCCAAATGGAGGCCTTTTTATTTTAGTTGGTGAGTTAGTGCTATTAGTTGACAACTAGTTTTTTAGTAGCTTGTTGTGTTCCTAATGTCATTTGAACAAAGTATAATCCCGAATTTAAGTCCGCAATATTAACTTCATTTTGAACAGCATTGACACGCAGTACAGATTTTCCGAGCATATCAAAAATTTCGATATCTAAATTCTCGTTAGAATTAACAGAAAATTGAACTGTATCTTTTGCAGGATTGGGGAATACTTTAAAATTATGATCAATCCAAATTTCATTTAAATTGGCTGTGCTGCCAAAAGAAAGTTGATCGAAATAACTCACATTATCCTGACTACGATTGGCGAAATCGGGGATAATAACGAGTCTGTTATAGGAATTTCCAATTTCTGAACTAAAATCAAAAGTAAGTTGTTCCCAACTGCCATCGCTTATTGTATTGGCTCTTTTTTTCTCAACATGAGTCCCTGTGCCCGCAATCTCAAACTTGATTGCAACATCGGAAATAACAGATTTCCTAACCATCAAAGTAACAATTTTATTATTTTGATCAAATTTAAAGAAACCAATGTTATCGGTAAAGGTGAGCGCCCACGCTGCCCCTTGATTTAGGGATGTAAACTTTGCAACTTTTGTTGTAGTATTGACGCCACTTGCATTGGGATTATCTACAATTTCTAATGCTGGATTGGTATGATTGTTATGAATTGTCCAAACCCAATTAGCGCCAAAGCCACTAGATTCAAAATCTATATCTTCAAGATTATAGTTTCCTTTTGTCCCACCCGGATTAAAAGAAATTTCATCAAAATATATGATGTTATCTTGAGAACGCGCCAACAAATCTGGTATAATTACCATTCTATTATAGGTGTTACCAATTGCTGTACCGAAATTAAAAGTAAGTTCTTCCCAGTTTCCATTAATTACAGTATTGGCGACTTCAATTTGTGTTGGAGAATGTGTGCCTGAAGTGTCTTCAAATTTTAGTCCAACTGTTGTGGCTTTTGTTTTGCGCACCTTGATTTTGATAATGCTATTGTTTTCTGAAAATGTAACATTTCCAATATCGTCTGTATAAGCAAGTGCCCAAGCTTCTCCAGCTGCAGTTGCTGTAAATTTCGCAACTTTTGATGATGTATTGATGCCTGAGGAATTCGGATTGGACACAAACTCTAGTGCAGGGTTAGTCCCGTTGTCATCAACAGTCCAAGTCCATGCAGTGCCAGTGCCGTCAGTTTCGAAATCTACTGAACTCTGCCCAAAAGCAGAAACAGTGATTACCAAAAACAATTGAGTAATTTTTTTCATAGGTTATAATGTGTTTAGATTAAAAGAAAAAAAGCCCCCATTTAGAGGATTTTTTTCAGTGGGTTAGTTGACAACTAGATTTTTAGTAGCTTGTTGTGTTCCTAATGTCATTTGAACAAAGTATAATCCCGAATTTAAGTCCGCAATATTAACTTCATTTCGAACAGCATTGACACGTAGTACAGATTTTCCGAGCATATCAAAAATTTCGATATCTAAATTCTCGTTAGAATTAACAGAAAATTGAACTGTATCTTTTGCAGGATTGGGGAACATTTTTACTGTTTTTAAGGCATTGTCTTCAAGTCCTGCTGTTGGTTGTCTGTAGAAATAAAAATTATCAATGAATTGAATTGAGCCATCAGCAGTTGGATCATATAATACCTGAGTAATACTAGACAAATTTGTATGAGTTTTAAATGTCGATAAATCAATCTCAATACTTTGCCATGACCCTGCCGCACTTAAACCAAGGTCTACTAGCTCTTCTACATTTGCTTTTGTGTCAACTAATTTTATAAAAATTTTAGCATTAGGTGTTGTGTCTGGTGTCCAATAATCGATGTGCATTTTTTCCATATTACTTAAATCAACACCATTATAATTTGCCATAGCAAAGAAATTACATGCATTAAACTTCCAAATATCATCGCCAGCAGCAATGTTTACTTTCTCAAAGCCAGATTGACTCCAACTCGTTGGAGTCTCTGGGAAAGTAATATCTGTGTACGCATCACTATAAAATGAAACAACGTCTCCAGCATCTCTTTTTGGCGGGATTGGAGCAGATTTAGTTGGTGCTTGAGCCTGAGGAACATAAGCATCTCCAACTGTACCAGAAAAATTATCTATATACGTTGTACTGTCAAACGCTGGATCTGCAAACCCAGATGAGTAGCAAGGAAAAATCACAAACAATCTGTACTGGTCATTTGGGACTGGCTGACCGGCATTTGGAGTGCTAAAATCTACTGTTATTGATTCCCAGCCAGCACCAGTATGAGAAAAACTTTTTTCTGTATTTCCTGTTGTACCCTCTTTTGACTGTTCCATCTTTAGAAGAAAATTTTGAGCTTTATCTGAGTAAACATCTAAAGTGATCTTCTTATTTGCTCGCAGGTCAATGTAGTTGTTTTGTAATAAAATTTGGGCATTTTGCCATTTGGCTCCTGATGCAGAGCTAATTATTTTCCCTGCTTTTCCGTGATCTGGAGTATCTGAAGCTATATCTTCAACAGACACTGAAGTTAATCCAGAATCACTAAACCAGTTAGCCGAAACAGGGGTTAGTATTCCGTTGGCTTTTGCTCCTACAGTAATATCCGTATCGAAAGTTACAGGAATAGCCTGAGAAAAACCTAGTGTAAACACTATGAGTGTAATAAATAAAGTAATTTTTTTCATAGGTAAGTTATTTTATGATTTAAGTTGATTGTAAGGTATATGACTTGGGTGTCTTTCGTATAAATTTCACATATACATAAACCATACACCTATGTTTATCCAGAAGAGAATACATATTTTGTTTAGTTAATATTTATAATAATTTATACAAAACTTTAAAGTAAAAATTAAATTTGGCGCGTTCATAAATTTATAAAGAAAAAGAAATTGAAACACTAAACATTTAAATATCATTAAATTAAATTTCAATTTCCTAAATAATCCCTTTTTAAACCTTGCCTTGATTGAATTTTATACTCAGATTTTTATTGTTTAGACTTTGATGCATCATGGATTAACAAATAAATTATTTCATTTAAATTCAAATGATTCGTTTGTATGGATTTTGTTGCGGAAATTCACTGAAATTGATTGTCAAAAAAAATAAGACCCCAATGCATAAACAAAAAAAAGACCTCCAAATGGAGGCCTTTTTATTTTAGTTGGTGAGTTAGTACTGTTTAGTTGACAATCAACTTTTTAGTGGCTTGCTGTGTGCCTAATGTCATTTGAACAAAGTATAATCCCGAATTTAAGTCCGCAATATTAACTTCATTTTGAACAGCATTGACACGTAGTACAGATTTTCCGAGCATATCAAAAATTTCGATATCTAAATTCTCGTTAGAATTAACAGAAAATTGAACTGTATCTTTTGCTGGATTAGGGAACATTTTGACTGCGTTAAATACATTGTCGTCTAAACCAGCTGATGCTTCTCTATAAAAGTAAAAGTTGTCAAGATATACAGTTGGAAGAGTTGCACCGGCTGGTGCTTGTAAATTAACTTGTATTAACTTAATATCTTCGTATAAAGGTGATACTGAAGCAGCATTATTGAAGTCAGCAAATGGAACATCAACAGAAACCCATGAATAAGATTGAAATGCTGTTTGAGTAAAAGTATTTTCACCTGAACCTCCTTGGTTGGCCTCTAGCCCCAACAACTGAATTCCTAATACTGATCCATCAACAAAGTCTCCGGCAACGTAGAAATCAACATGCATATGCGTCATATCAGATAAATCTTCAAATGTTCCAGGTGGAGTATAATAATTATATTGGAACCCTGAAGTCATTTCATAGGTGTTGTTTCCATCAATAACTACATCAGTTAAGGTACCACCGAAAAGTTCAATTGATCCCCAATTTGTGGAGTTAGTGTAAGCATCAGAATATAATGATACGACATCTGTTGCAGCTCTGGAGGGAGGTGTAGGAGCAGCATCCAATTGCAAGAAATCAACAGTGTAAGTAGTGTTATTAGAGGTATTGGCTGAAGTCACCTCAATTGTAGCTAATCCAGCTGGATCAGATGCTTGTGTGATCGAAATTGAGGCGTTTGAGTCTGAAAGAGTGGCTGTAACTATTGGTGCTACAGTAGCTGTAGAAGATACAAAATAATTGTAATCTGTAGCGTTTGGACTAAATCCACTTAGAGCAATGCCATCGACCTCGATTGAACTTAACGTCGCATCTGAACCTGAAATAACTTTAGTAAATACAAAAGTCCAAAATCCGCCTCCAACATTAATAGCGACTGTCATGTCGGTTTCTGATATTGATATGACGTTGTAGACTATTGATTCAGGCACAGCGACCACACCATCTAACTCGTCTCCATTAATAGCTTTTGCTAGTCCTAAATGAGCTCCAGAACCTGTTAAGGTTATTGTGTTGGACGTTGAATCATAGGCCCAAGTTGCTGCATTTGAACCATCGTGGGGTGCGACTGGAGTACCACAAGCATTAGTGCCTCCTTGCCAGCCTTCAATCCAAGTTTCATCATCTTGTACATTTTGAAAGCTTCCATCATTAGAAAAAACAAATTGATCATCAAAAAAACAATCTCTTAAAGTTACGTCACCTTCTGAACTGGAATACCATTGGGTATCTCCAGCTGCTGGACCGTAGCCAAATGCTCCCGCTTGAGGGGATAATTTCCAAATTCCTTCAGGAGTGGAGGACGGAGTCAAATATTCAGGCTGGTTCCATACAGCATTTATAACCATATTTCTATCAACACTCAAAAACCTGTTTGTGAAACCACCATTTGTGACAGTACCCAATACGTCTGCATCAAACTCTTCTTGGGAGGTCCATCCATCTGTGGTAAACTTAAACTCATAACTATAAGCTTCTAAAGGAACTGTTGCAGAGTATATGTTGTCCCCATCATCATCAGCCATGGTAATACAATCACCACACCACGAACCAAGTCCCTGTTCGTTATGATTTTGTCCGTTTAAATTGACGTTGGTAAAACTTCCTGGATAATTGGACATATCAACATTGAAAGTGACTGAATAAGGTCCCGGTGCTACATTCGATCCACCATAAGGTACAGTTGGTAAAGATATATCTGATCCACCAACATTCAAAAACCTGTTAGTAAAACCAGAGTTTGTTACAGTACCAACCATACTCTGTTGTAGGGTTTCTTCCCCAGACCAATTATCTAGAGTGAATTTGTATTGATAAAAACCATCATCTAAAGTGAGTGTAGTTTCCCAAATACCATCTCCATCTGCATCACTAAGTGGGTCAGCATCACCGCTCCAACCATTTAAACTTCCACTAACATAAACAGTGGTGAATCCAGTTTGCCCTGACATATCAACGCTAAAAGTAACGTTTGACTGTGCATGGATTTGCAGCATGCATGTAAGTAGTAAAAAATAAAAAGTAATTTTTTTCATATTAGTTAATTTTAAAATTTGTTTGAAATCAAATATAGTATAACGTTTTCGTTAAAAGATTAAACAAAACAATACAAAATTCATACAATTTGAAGTTTTTTACTGAATTGCTAACCAAAATGATAATATTAACCTAGAATAGCTATCAATATCATATACGAAAACGATTGTTATCAATGAGATTGACAATCCTTATCATGGCACACATATTTTAATGTATAGCAATTGTATGGTTTTTTTTAACAACTTTTAATAGCAATTGGAAACCATACATTATCTTTATACTTCAGATTTAAAGAAAATAATAATAAACAAAAAATCATTATGAGTAAAACCTATTACGATCCCGCAGATTTAAAAAAATTTGGAAAAATAACAGAATGGAACGAAGAACTTGGAACAAAGTTTTTTGACTATTATGGAAAGGTCTTTGAAGACGGTGCGTTATCGGCGAGAGAAAAATCGCTAATCGCTTTGGCCGTAGCCCATGTCGTTAAGTGTCCCTATTGTATAGATGCCTATACCAAAGATGGGTTGGAGCGCGGCATCACCAAAGAAGAAATGATGGAAGCCGTACACGCAGGAGCTGCCATCGAAAGTGGCGCAACTCTTGTACATGTGGTTCAAATGATGAAAAAATATGATAAACTTTCAATGTAAGGATGCTGAAAAAATCGTTAAAACAACGCCAAAACCCTTTGTCTTCTTCTAAACATCAATTGAATGTTTTGGCTAATGGTATTTTTAAAAATGGAGAATTACCCTCTTTTAAAACGAATCTAGAAAAGAACAATCTCTTTCCATTAAAGCCAAACCCCATTGAAATTTTACAAATCAATTTGGGGTATATGTGCAATCAAGTGTGTGCCCATTGTCATGTTGATGCTGGGCCAGACCGCAAAGAAATCATGACAAAAAAAACCATGCAGCACTGCTTGGATGCAGTAAAAAAATCAAATATTCACACTTTAGATTTAACTGGAGGAGCACCAGAAATGAATCCGAATTTTAGATGGTTTGTAGAGGAAGCTCATAAAATTGGGGTTCAAGATTTTATTGTTCGATCTAATTTGACCATCATTATGGCCAATAAAAAATACCATGATCTACCAGAGTTTTTTAAAAACCATAATATTCATGTTATTTCTTCTATGCCGCATTGGACCAAAGGCAAAACCGACAAACAACGGGGGGACGGCGTGTTTAATTTGTCTATTGAAGCGTTGAAAAAATTAAACAAAATTGGCTATGGCTTAAAAAACTCTAATTTAAAATTAGATTTGGTTTATAATCCCTCTGGTGCATTTTTACCTACAAATCAAAACAGCTTAGAATTAGACTTTAAAAAGGCACTTTATGATGATTTTGGAATTGAATTTCACAATCTTTTTGCCATTACAAATTTACCGATCAGCAGGTTTTTAGATTACCTTCTTGCTTCAGAAAATTATGAAGACTATATGTACGCATTGGTAGAGGCCTTCAATCCAAAAGCAGTAGAAAATGTCATGTGCAAAAACACCATTTCTGTGGGTTGGGACGGGCATTTGTATGACTGTGATTTTAATCAAATGCTAAATTTAAAACTTAAAGGGCCTGCCGCACACATTAAAGATTTTGATGAAGTCCTTTTAAAAGAACGATCAATCCAAATCTCACAACACTGCTATGGATGTACCGCTGGAGCTGGAAGCAGTTGTCAAGGAAGTGTGGTGTAAATTCAAAAATGAAAAAGTGTATGAGAAATCACCTAGTCATGATATTTGTTCGAAATCCAGAATTAGGCCGTGTCAAAACACGTTTAGCCAAAAGCATTGGAGATCAAGCGGCATTAGAAATCTATAACATCCTCTGCAAACATACCGCCAAAATAATAAGTGAAATAGATGCAGATAAACTTGTTTTTTATTCAGAAGATATTCAAGAGAATGATATTTGGGCAGAACTTGATTGTCAAAAACAGATACAAACTAAAGGCGATTTAGGTCAAAGAATGCAACAGGCCTTTAGTTATGCTTTTTCTTTGGATTACAAAAAAGTCATCATTATCGGAAGCGATATTTTTAGCTTGCGCTCAAAGCATATTAAATCAGCTTTTAAGCAATTAGAAACTAGTGATGTCGTTATTGGTCCAGCACACGATGGGGGCTATTATTTGTTGGGGTTAAATTTTAATATCCCCAATATTTTCAAACACAAACAATGGGGCACTTCTTCAGTTCTACAGGATACAGTATCCGATTTAAAAAAATATAATGTTAACTTGCTTGAATCTTTGAACGACATTGACACTTATGACGATCTAAAAAATGAACCTCAACTCTTAAAACAACTCAATATTCATGATTAAACTCATCAACGAAACCGTAAATTATCTAAAAGAAAAAGGATTTGAATCGCCAGAAATCGGCATCATATTAGGAACAGGGCTTGGACAACTCATCCATGAAATTGAGATCATTAGCGAGGTGAGCTACAATCATATTCCAAATTTTCCTACGGCAACCATAGAATTTCATAAAGGAAAACTCATTTATGGAAAAATTGAAGGCAAAAAAGTGATGGTTATGCAAGGGCGTTTTCATTTGTATGAAGGGTATTCTTTGCAAGATGTAACCTATCCTGTACGAATTATGGGCGCTTTGGGTGTTACAACATTGTTAGTTTCAAATGCATCTGGTGCTATCAACTTGAAATTCAAAAAAAGTGAACTGATGCTCATTGAAGACCATATCAATTTACAAGGAGGCTCGCCTCTTGCATTTAAAGGTGTTGAGCTTCTTGGTGAGCGTTTTGCAGATATGAGTGCTCCCTATGATACCCATATGAACACACTTTTAAAGTCTATCGCAAGGACAAAAAATATAACACTTCATAGTGGGGTTTATAGTAGTGTATATGGTCCTCAACTCGAGACTCGAGCAGAATATAGAATGCTAAAACTCATTGGAACAGATGCCGTAGGCATGAGTACAGTTCCAGAGGTAATAGTGGCCAATCATCTTGGTATAAAAGTAGCAGCTATCTCTGTGATTACAGATGAATGTGACGCCGACAATCTTAGGCCTGTTGATATACAAGATATTATGAATATGGCTGCCATTGCAGAACCAAAGATGATTATTTTGTTTAAAGCACTTATTGGGCAATTATAAAAAATCTCAACTAGAATTTATTTGATCAAATTGAGTAAATTTGTGAAAAATCTAATTCCATGGCCCAAGATAAAAATCCCAATCTTATAAAGTGGGGTATCAAATATGCTCTGAGTGCTTCTATTGCTGGCATCATGTGCTGTGTTGCTCCTGCCATTTTGTTTATGTTTGGACTCATGGGTGGAGTTTATGCGATTTCATTCGCTGATTTTTTTTACGACAAAGATGGAAGTACAGGCACAGGCGCTTGGATCCTCAGAATTATTGCCATATGTATTGGCGCCTATGGCATCTATAGCTTTCGCAAAAGACAAAATCAATGCTCTATAGACCCTAAGCGGAAGAAAAAGAATTTACTGTTACTTATTTTTATAATTGTTGTTTTGGGAATTGGTCTTTTTTTAAGTCTAGAAAAATGGTCTTCATGGTATTTTGACGAATATATTGTTCCCGCACAACAAAAAGAATTAAACATAAAGAAATAAATTCTTTTGAAACCAATCATTAAAGTCATCATTCCAGCACACAACGAAGCTGATGCCATTACAAAAGTAATTCATGACATTCCTGACTCTGTTGAAGAAATCATTGTGGTGGATAATGCTTCTACAGATTCCACTTCGAAAAATGCAAAAAATGCTGGAGCAACGGTGCTTTTTGAGCCCAAAAAAGGGTATGGACATGCTTGCCTGAAAGGGATAGACTATATTGAAAATCAAAAAGAAACAACAGAAATTGTTGTGTTCTTAGATGGAGATTATAGCGACTATCCAGAAGAGTTAGAAAAGCTTGTAGCCCCAATTATAGACAATAATGTAGATTTTGTGTTGGGTACCAGAGCGCGCGCTCTTAGGGAGAAAGGCGCAATGCAACCCCAGCAAATTTTTGGAAATTGGCTAGCAACAACTTTAATGACATTATTTTTCAAATCAAAATTTACAGATCTGGGACCCTTTAGGGCTATCAAATATCCTGTTTTAAAAGCTTTAATGATGGAAGACAAAACCTATGGGTGGACTGTTGAGATGCAATTGAAAATTTTAAAAAAAGAGTTTACTTATTTAGAGGTTCCTGTCAATTATCGCAATAGAATTGGGGTCTCAAAGGTGTCTGGTACATTAAAAGGTAGTATATTTGCAGGAATCAAAATCTTGACTTGGATATTCAAATACAGTTTTAAATAATGCTCTTAGAGACCATCATTATTGTCATATATTCCACTGCACTCATTCTTATTTTCATGTATGCATTGGCGCAATTGAATCTGCTGTTTAATTATTTGAGTGCGAATAAGTCCAATAAAACCGATGATAAATTTGATTTTTCAGACGAAAATCAAATTCCTTTTGTTACCATTCAGCTGCCTGTATATAATGAATTATATGTTATGGAGCGATTGCTCAATAATATTGTCAAGCTGGACTACCCTAGTCATAAACTAGAAATTCAAGTCTTGGACGATTCTACTGATGAGTCTATAGAATCTACTGCAAAACACATTAAACTACTACAAGATAAAGGGTTTGATATTCAGCATATTAGAAGAGAAAATCGTGAAGGATTTAAAGCAGGTGCCCTCAAAGAAGGCCTGACCATAGCAAAAGGGGAATTTATTGCCATTTTTGATGCCGATTTTCTTCCAAAATCAGACTGGCTGAGGCGTACAATTCCCTATTTCATAAATGAAAAAATTGGGGTGGTACAAACCCGTTGGGGACATATCAACAGAGAATACTCCATTCTGACAAGAATACAAGCCTTTGCACTCGATGCGCATTTTACTTTGGAACAAGTGGGAAGAAATGCAAAAGGTCATTTCATTAATTTCAACGGAACTGCTGGAATATGGCGCAAAACATGCATTATTGACGCTGGAAATTGGGAAGGCGACACACTCACCGAAGATTTAGATTTAAGCTATCGTGCCCAACTGAAAAACTGGGAATTCAAATATTTAGAAGACGTTGAAACACCTGCAGAGCTTCCTGTTGTTATTAGTGCAGCGCGCTCACAACAGTTTCGCTGGAATAAAGGGGGTGCAGAAAATTTTAGAAAAATGATTGGACGGGTGTTTTCGAGCAAGAACCTCTCATTCAAAACGAAAATACATGGCATGTTACACTTGCTCAATAGCACCATGTTCTTGAATGTTCTTATTGTTGCGATTTTGAGCATCCCAATGCTCTATATCAAAAATGAATATGCACACCTTAAAGTTTATTTTTATGTGATGAGCTTTTTTGTCATCAGTACCCTTATATTTTTTGTGTGCTATTGGTTCATGTACAAAAAAACTTATGGCTCTAGTCTGAAAAGTTTTGTCCAATACATTGTTTTATTTTTTACGTTTTTCTCTATTGCGATGGGCTTTTCTCTACACAATTCTATTGCTGTCATTGAAGGTCATATTGGAAAGCGAAGTGAATTTGTAAGAACCCCAAAATTCAATATCAATTCTATCTCGGACAGCTGGAAAAACAATAAATATTTACGCAAAAAACCATCTTTAAATGTCATCCTTGAAGGGTTGTTGATGATTTATTTTGCTTTTGGAATGTATAGTGCCTTCATTGTTGGCGATCAGGGTGGCGATTTTGGATTGTTTCCATTTCATTTGATGTTATTTATTGGATTCGGTTTTGTGTTCTACAATTCCATCAAATCCAAAATCTAAATTATCTTGGCCATGATGTCAAGACAAATCTGCACAAATACACTCACTTTTCTGTTTTGGAGTTTGATTTCCGTTGCTGTTTATTTCTATTTTTCTTATGCCTTAGAGCGACACGAGCATTTAAATCTTGGCGCAAGTATTACTCTACTTTTTATGGGGTATTATTATATTTTAAAAACACCCATCAAACATGGTTTTATCGTTACTCTGGGTATTGTTTTTAGATTGATTTTTTTATTTAGTATTCCAAATTTGTCTCAAGATTTTTACCGTTTTATATGGGATGGACGGCTACTTCTCAATGGTCTAAGTCCATATTTATTTACTCCAAATGAACTCATAAACACACATCATGCTTTATTTGCACAAATGCAACTCCTACACGACGGTATGGGTGCTCTCAGTGCTCAACATTTTTCCAATTATCCTCCTATGCACCAGCTGCCCTTTGTCATTGCGGCATTGATTTGTAAAAATTCCATTCTGGGCAGTGTTGTCGTAATTAGAATAATCATCATTTTAGCAGATATTGGAATTTTAATGTATGGAAGAAAATTATTAGGATTTCTTAAAATACCTAAACAACATATTTTTTTCTATTTTCTGAATCCATTAGTAATTATAGAGCTCTCAGGAAACCTTCACTTTGAAGCCCTAATGCTTTTCTTTTTGACAATAGCCCTCTATTTTTTATATAAACAAAAACAAATACATTCAGCTATTTTTTTGGGATTTTCGATTCTCACAAAACTGTTGCCTGTACTGGTGTTGCCGCTATTGATACCACGACTTAAATTCAAAAAAACCACCCTATATTTTACTTTAGTAGGACTCTGTATGGTTGTATTGAGCAGCCCTTTTTTTGAACTTCAATTTTTGAAAAATTATAGCGATACTGTTGGGCTATGGTTTACAAATTTTGAATTTAATTCGAGTTTTTACTCTATTGGAAAGCCCTTAATGTCAATGCTATTTAAAATTCGTCTTATAGAGTACATGCCTTTTATTGTTCCCATTTTTGTTGTGTTTGTGGTCTTGTATTTTATGCGGAGAAAAACAATCGATACAAAAACAATAGCTCAGTCCTTCTTTTGGATCTTAACGCTATATTTTCTTGTCTCTACAACCGTTCATCCTTGGTATCTTGCCACATTGGTTTTTTTGAGTTGTTTCACTCGATACAAATTTGCATTGGTGTGGAGTGCCACTGTATTTTTAAGCTATTTTGGCTACCAACAAAATGGTGTTGATGACAATACATTTTGGAAATTAATTGAATATTTTTCTGTTGGAATGTACTTGTTATTTGAAGGTCTTAAAAATCAAAAAACTAAAGCATCATCATCAAGCTGAGTTCGTGCTCAGAAAGATGTTTCCAGTGTCCTCTGGGTAAGTCTTTTTTGGTGAGTGGGCCAATTGAAACACAATCCAATTTTTCAATTTCATAATTAAAATGTGTAAAAATTGTTCGCAATAGCGTGTTTCCTGTGTTTTTTATTTTGATGCCAACTTCGTTTTTCTTTGCGCCTTCAACATAGCTAATTGCTTCAACTTTTAAGAGTTTTCCCTTATGCTTGAAACCCTCTTGAATTTGTTTTAGATGTTCAAATTTTAATGCTTTATCGAGTTCTAAATGAAAAAGACGTTCGACTCCATGTTTTGAATTGGTGAATTTGGCATGCATTTTTTCATCATTTGTAAATAAAATCAACCCTAAAGAATTTCTTCCCAAACGTCCAATTGGACGAATATTGGATGCCGATGCTTTGGCTACCAAATCCATTACTGTTCGGCCTTTACCCTCGCTTGTCGTTGTTGCAAATCCTTTGGGTTTATTGAGTAAAACATACGCTTTTTGCTCTGGATTGATTCGAGCACCATCAAAACGAACATCATCATCAGCTTTAACTTTATAGCCCATCTCTGTAACCACTTTTCCATTTACTGTTACATTCCCGATGCTGATAAACATATCGGCCTCTCGTCGAGAACAAACACCAGAATTAGATATGAATTTATTCAATCGAATTAAAGGAAGTTTATTATTTTCTTTTGACGATGAAGTGGGTTTCTTGATCATTTTTTTTTGACGGTTATTGGCTGGCATGACTAATTTTTGTCAAAGGTACTGTATATAATAGTAATTCAACTTGCTCTATCTAAAAAATCTTATTGAGAATTAAGGATGGTTTCAAAAGTGTAATACTCAAAACACCCAAGAATATCAAACCTTTTAGCATGATATGAATAATATGATATTGTTTTTGTGAAGAAGTTCTCCAAATGATGATCAATGAAAGTGTCAAAATCAATATAGACCCTAAAAAGAAATAATCCATAAGTTCTAAATCAAAATTAAACACTAAAAATAGAGAAATTATAATGTTTATAAGGGCTAAAACTGTAATCATCAATTTTGTAGAGCGCTCGCCATAGACCACGGGAACAGTCTGGTAATTCAACGTAAAATCGCCTTTTATATTTTCGAGATCTTTTACAAGCGCTCGCATTGCTAAAATGAGAAACAAATAAAATCCAAAAACAAAAATCAGCTGATTATAGTTTTGATAATAAAGAAAAATTGCAAAAAATGGGGTGATGGATAGCAATGCTGATGTTAGGTTTCCAACGATTGGCATTTTTTTGATTTTATGAGAATAAAACCAAATGGCAAAAATATAACACACAAAAAATAAAACCGCCCGAAACGAAATGGCACTAGCAGACAGCAATACCAAAAAATTTAAAATAAAATAGAGTTTCAGCTTTGTTTGCTGACTTACCATTGTATCTAAAATAAATTTCTGGGGTCTATTGATTAAATCTTTCTCATGATCATAAAAATTATTGATGATATACCCCGAAGCCACGGCTCCAATTGTTGCCAAAATAATTGCAAACAAATAGGGATCAAGAAGGACTTCAAGCACAGCAGAATTTGGTGATAAAATAAAAATAGAAGTCAAGTATTGTGCAAAAAGAATAAGCGCAATTGTATAGCCACGAACGACAGAAAATATACTTAGCATTTTTAGCAAAGTATGTTTCTTATGAAAATTCATTTGTGTTTTTTAGAAGTTGTACACCACTTCTAATTTGTAATCAGAGAGTGCCTTTTGTGCTTTTTGAATGTCCTCTGTAAAGCCTAAAATATAGCCACCACCACCAGAACCACACAGTTTTAGATAGTATGAATTTGATTCTATCCCTGTTTGCCACAAGTGATGAAACTTCGTTGGAATCATTGGCTTAAAGTGATTTAAAACAATTTTGGATAATTGTTTTGTATTCTGAAACAAAGACTTCAAATCGCCTTTCAAAAAATCATCTACACAAGCATCTGTATGTTTTATGAATTGATTTTTAAGCATATTCCTAAAGCCCTCTTGTTTCATTTTATCCATGAAAATCTGAACCATGGGAGCAGTTTCTCCAACACTACCACTATCTAATAAAAATACTGCACCTTTTCCTGTAGCATTTTGGGAGGGAATGCCTGTGGCTTCAATGTGATCTTTTGAATTGATCAAAATAGGAAGACTCAAATAACTGTTCAATGGATCTAATCCGGATGATTTGCCATGAAAAAAAGACTCCATTTCAGAAAAAATTGTTTTTAAAGCTAACAGTTTTTCTCGTGTAAGATTCTCCAAAACAGTGATTTTGTTTTGAGCATATTTGTCATAAATTGCTGCAACCAGTGCTCCGCTACTTCCCACACCATACCCTTGAGGAATCGATGAATCAAAATACATTCCGTTGGAAATATCTTTAGCTAATGCCTCAAAATTGAACGTCACTAGTTGCTTATCAATAGCTTGCAAATAGGTTAAATAGTCCGCTAATATTGCATTTGATGCTTTTGCAGAATCCGTAAGATTTTCATCAGATTTAAGCGCACCGTTATAAAAATTATAAGGTATAGAAAGTCCTTTGGAGTCTTTGATGATTCCATATTCTCCAAATAATAAAATTTTTGAATAAAAAAGTGGTCCTTTCATGCGTTCAAATTCACTTCAAATATACATTAAATTTTGATGCGTTCTGCTCCTTCTCCAACATTATCAAGAATGTATTGATTATTTTGACAATATGCGGATAATTTATTTTTAACGAACAACTCTACTTCGATGGCATGTTTTTTTGGATATAATACATGAACATTTGCACCTGCATCGAGAGTAAAACAAACTGGGATTTTAGTGCGTTTCCTGTAAGTCCACAACAAATTGATGATCTCTAAAGTATTGGGTTTCATAAGAATAAAATAAGGATCGCTACTCATCATCATCGCATGGAGTGTTAGTGCTTCCTTTTCTATGATGCTAATGAATTCTTCTAAATCTCCCGATTTTAATATTGGGATAAGTTGATCCAAATGCCTGTGTGCTTGCTCAAAACGAGACGGTGCATAGGGATGATTGTGCATCAAATTATGCCCTACAGTACTACTCACTTGTTTTTCGCCTTTGTCCACCAATAAAATTGCATCTTGATAGTTTTTAAAAACATCATGCACTTCAAATGGATACGGCACACCCTCCAAATCTGAGCTCCCCAAAATGGTTTTGTGCTCTCCCCAAACGACAAGCCCTCCTTCTATACTTCTACAAGCACTTCCAGATCCCAATCGTGCCAAAAATGAAGCTTTTCTTTTCAAATAATTTGCGTCCAGACCAGAATACAATTGTTCTTCCAAGGCAACAATACACATGGCTAATGCGCTCATACCAGATGCAGAAGATGCAATTCCAGAGCTGTGCGGAAATGTATTGCTTGTTTTTATGTCGAAATGGTAGTATTTCAAAAACGGAGCGTAAGGAAATATACGTTGAAAAAAGTGCTCAATTTTTGGCCTAAAATCTGGTTGTTTTTTTTCATCTAAATAAACCTCAAATGAAAAACCATCAGTAGTATTGGGTGAAAATTGCAAAACAGTTTCTGTTTTACAATTGTTAAGTGTAAAACTAATCGATGGATTTGATGGAATTTGATGCGGTTTTTTACCCCAATATTTCACTAATGCAATATTACTGGGCGAGGTAAATCCTACCGAACCAGCATCTATTTTTTTTGAGGGGATATTAGGAATAAATTCTTCTACAAGCATAAAACTGTGGTCATCTTTGACAAAGATACTAACTTCGTTTTGTTTTTTTGTTATTTGCTGAGTTCTTGTGCAGCAATATAAGCGCCTGTCCATGCATTCTGAAAATTAAAACCGCCAGTGACGCCATCAATATTTAAGATTTCACCTGCAAAAAATAGATTTTTGAGACGCTTACTTTCAAAAGTTTTAAAATTAATTTCCTTCAAATCTATTCCTCCAGCAGTTACAAACTCTTCTTTAAACGTACTTTTTCCATCAACCTCAAAAACCGCTCTCGTCAACTGATTTGAAAGATCTTGAAGTTGAACTTTTGTAACATCTGCCCAACGTAGATGTTGATCAACTTTTGAAGCTTTAACAAGTTGTTCCCACAAGCGTTTTGGAAGAGAAAATAAAGCAGTTTTTCTGACTAATTTTTTTGATGACTCTTGCTTTTGATCTAACAAAAACTGTAAACACCAATCTGTATCTTGTCGGATAAAATTGATTTGAATTTTAAATTTATAATTCAATTTGGCCAATTCAATAGCACCATAAGCGGACAGCTTTAGAATGGCAGGAGCACTCAACCCAGAGTGCGTCACTAGTAGTGGGCCCTCGGACTGTAGTGCTGTTCCAAGGACTTGAATATGAACATTTTGCGCTACAACACCTGGGATGTTTTCAAGGCGAAAATCATTGATATTGAATGTAAATAGTGACGGTACTGCAGGAACTATTGCATGACCTAAAGTTTTGAGGACATTCCAAATTTTAGGATTACTGCCCGTTGCCAGAAGTATTTTATTGCATTCAAAAAAGGCCTTTGTAGTTTCAACTTTCCAGCCGTTTTGAGCTTGTTTTATAGAACGAACTGCGCAGTTTTTTTTGACTTCTATTCCATATTTTTCGCCCTGCTCCAAAAAGCAATCAATAATGGTTTGCGACGAATTTGAAACAGGAAAAATGCGCCCATCATCTTCAATCTTTAGTGGGACACCGTGGGTTTCAAACCACGCCATAGTATCGCCAGTCATAAAGGAGTGAAAAGGACCTTTCAACTCTTTTTGGCCTCTTGGATAATAAGTCACTAGATCATTTGGAATAAATTCTGCATGGGTGACGTTGCATCGACCTCCACCGGAGATTTTCACTTTAGATAAAACAGCATTTCCTCTTTCCAAAATTGCAATACTTAAATCTGGATTTAATTGTGCCGTATTTATAGCTGCAAAAAAACCTGCTGCTCCACCACCCACAATAATAATATCGAATTTTTTCATGTCTTAAAACTAAAAAAAGCTCCTCAAACAGAGAAGCTTTTTTTTCTTGTAGTGCGGGCGGAGAGACTCGAACTCTCACACCTCGCGGCACTAGATCCTAAGTCTAGCGTGTCTACCAATTCCACCACGCCCGCTACATTACCCAAATAATGGGACGCAAATATAATCAATAGTTTATAAATTCAAATGCTAGCATAGAAAATTATTTAATTGCATTTCGTAATTTTGAAAAAACAACAAAACCCATGAAAGGACTCAGAACCTATATTGAAACCCACAAAGATCGATTTTTAGAAGAACTGTTTTCTTTATTGAAACTACCTTCTGTCAGTGCAGACTCTAGTTATGAAAAAGACGTTATTGCAACCGCAGATTTTGTAGCCAATAGTCTAAAAAATGCAGGATGCGACACTGTTGAAATTTGCGAAACAGAAGGCTATCCAATTGTTTATGGGGAAAAAATATTGGATCCAAAATTACCAACAGTCCTTGTTTATGGGCACTATGATGTGCAGCCTGCAGATCCTATAGAACTTTGGGACTCGCCACCATTTGAACCCATAATCAAAACAACTGAACTCCACCCCGAAGGTGCTATTTTTGCACGAGGGGCATGCGATGACAAAGGCCAAATGTATATGCATGTAAAAGCCCTAGAATTCATGACCTCAACAGATCAATTACCTTGTAATGTTAAGTTTATGATCGAGGGTGAAGAAGAAGTGGGTAGTGAAAATTTGGCCACATTTGTTAAAAATAACACCACTAAACTTAGTAATGATGTCATCCTGATTTCCGATACGGGAATGATTTCAAAAGACACACCCTCCATCACCACAGGGCTTCGCGGATTGAGTTATGTTGAAGTAGAAGTTACAGGCCCAAATCGGGACTTACACTCTGGAATTTATGGCGGAGCAGTTGCCAATCCTATCAACATACTCACAAAAATGATTGCTTCTTTGCATGACGAAAATAACCACATTACCATTCCAGGATTTTATGACAAGGTGGAAGACTTGTCCAAAGAAGAAAGGAAAGCTATGGCACGAGCGCCATTTTCTTTAGACGCCTATAAAAAAGCGCTTGATATTGATGCCGTCTATGGCGAAAAAGGATACACCACCAATGAAAGAAATTCTATACGGCCAACTTTGGACGTCAATGGCATATGGGGTGGATACACAGGCGAAGGCGCAAAAACAGTCATTGCAAGCAAAGCATATGCAAAAATTTCAATGCGATTGGTTCCACACCAAGATCATCATGAAATCACCAAACTTTTTAAAACCCATTTTGAAAGAATTGCGCCAAAAGGGGTTCGTGTTAAAGTGACGCCACACCATGGTGGACAGGGCTACGTGACGCCCATTGATAACGTAGGATATCAGGCCGCTTCTAGGGCCTATTTTGACACCTTTGGAAAATCACCTATACCTCAGCGCGGTGGTGGGAGTATTCCTATTGTTGCTTTATTTGAAGAACATCTTCAAAGCAAAACAATACTGATGGGCTTTGGCTTAAATAGTGATGCTATACACTCTCCCAACGAGCATTATGGAGTGTTCAATTATTTCAAAGGTATAGAGACTATTCCTTTGTTTTATAAGTATTTTGTGGCGTTAACATAGAGTTCGCCACATTACAAAAAAACCATTGTAAATGAATAGAAAAAAAGCCGAAATAAAACTAAAACAGATTTTTGGATTTGATAGATTCTATGATGAACAATGGAAAACTATTGATTTGCTGTTTCAAGGTAAAAGAGTTCTTCTAATTAAAAAAACTGGGTTTGGGAAATCATTATGTTTCCAATTTCCGGCCACTCAATTTGACGGTTTAACTATCATATTCTCACCACTTATTGCATTAATGCGTGACCAAGTTAAGGGATTAAAAAAAAATGGAGTTAGTGCAAATTATATTAACTCAGAACAAACTCAAGAAGAAAATTCACAAACAATTCAAGATGCAATAAATGGAAAACTGAAAATTTTATATATAGCACCTGAAAGACAAGAGAATCAAGAGTGGATACAAGCTACAAGACAAATGAATTTATCAATGATTGTAATTGATGAAGCTCACACTATCTCAGTTTGGGGTCACGACTTTCGACCAGCTTTTAGGAGAATAATTAATTTAATTCAGTTACTCCCAAAAAATATGCCCGTTTTAGCAACCACAGCAACGGCAACAAAAAGAGTGCAAATTGATATTGAAAAACAAATATCTAATGACATAACAACATTAAGAGGTCGACTAATCAGAGATAATTTCAACTTGCATGTCATTAACGTCAAATCAGAGGGTGAAAAATTAATGTGGCTTGCTGAGCACCTAAATAATATTGATGGAACAGGAATAATTTACACAGGAACAAGAGTGAATACAGAAATATATTCACGTTGGTTCGATTACTTAAAAATAAATACAACCGAATATAATGCAGGTCTTGACGCTGAAACAAGAAAAGAAGTTGAAAATGGTTTAATGGCCAATAAGTGGAAGGCTATTGTTTCAACTAATGCTTTAGGAATGGGAATTGATAAACCTGATATTAGATTTTTGATTCATACACAAATACCAGCCTCACCGATTCATTATTATCAAGAAATAGGAAGAGCAGGAAGAGATGGTAAGCCAACAAGCATTATCTTATTTTATAACTCTTCAAAGGACGATAAAGGGATAGAAGAAGATTACAAACTGCCAAAAGCTTTCATAGACGGTGGACGTCCAAGTTTAAATAAATACAATAAAGTAATCAATGCTGTTAAAGGCGAGCAATTAGGTGAACGCCAAATAATGAAAGCTACAAACCTTAAACAAGCTCAAGTAAGAGTAATTAAATCAGACTTAATTGAACAAGGAATTATCAAAGAGGTTATTTATGGTCGTTCAAAAAAATATGAATACCAATTTGACGCACCAGAGTTAAATACTGAAGCATTTGAAGAATTGAGGGAACTAAAACTAATAGAACTTGAATCAATGCTCAAATATGTTAACTTGAAAACTTCACGAATGAAATTTTTATGTGAATATCTTGGTGATACCATCCCTGACAAAATTGAAAACTGTGATAATACGAACCTTCAAAAGTTAATTTCAAATCCTAAACCAAATACCATAAAAATGTTGACGGAGTTTAGGCAGACTTATTATCCAGAACTGAAAGTTGAGAGTAGTGATTCAAATATTGTAAATGGAATTGCCGCAAGTTATTACGGTGTCTCAAATGTTGGAGCTGCACTTAGCAGGAGTAAATATCAAAATGGAGGTGATTTTCCAGACTTTTTACTTAAACTAACATTATTAGCATTTCGAAAACAATATGGACAAGAACCATTTGATTTAATGGTGTATGTTCCACCCACAGAATCAGGTGACTTGGTAAAGAATTTTGCAGAAAAACTTTCAAGGGTTTTAAAAATTCCTATTTCACATAATCTTATAAAAACAGGAGAAACACAGCCTCAAAAAGTGTTTAAAAATGGTTTTCTAAAAAGAGATAACGTTGCAGGAATGTTTACAATCAATAATCCTGAACAAATTAATGGTAAAAATGTCATTCTTTTTGATGATATTTTTGATAGCGGAGCAACAATCAAAGAAATAGGCAGAGTGTTAACTAATAATGGGGCAAATAAAATAGCACCCTTAATAATCGCCAAAACTGTTGGGGGTGATATTTAAAAGAGAATAAAATGAACGAAGAATTATCATATTGGCTTGCTTTGGCACATATGCCAAAACTTAGAACAAAAAAAAAGAATGAAATAATTGTTCAATTGTTCGAGGAACAAAAAACGATTATTGATTTTTTTCATTTTGAACCAAAACAATGGAAAGATAACTACGAATTAAATGAAAATGAGATTTTAGTGTTTCAAAATGCCATAAAAGAATTATCCAACTATGCTTTTATGGTTGAAGACCTTCTTGAACAAGGATATAGTATTTTACCAATCACTTCACCCGAATATTCCCCTATTCTTAAAAAGAATTTGGGTAGGACATACGCACCACCTTTAATATACACTAAAGGAAACAAAGCAATAATGAAAGAAAAATCTGTTGCTATTGTAGGTTCAAGAAAAGCCGATAAAATTTCCTTAAATTTCACAGACAATGTAGCTAAGACAGCTTCTAAAGACTACAAAGTTGTTGTAAGTGGGTTTGCAAAGGGAGTTGATAAACAAGCATTAGATTCTGCTTTAAAATATAAAGGGCAAAGTATTATTGTTCTGCCTCAAGGTATTTCTACATTTAATTCAGGGTTTAAAAAATACTACAAACAAATCATTGATGGTGATGTGGTGGTTTTAAGTACATTCTTTCCGAAAGCACCTTGGAGTGTTGGTTTAGCTATGGCTCGTAATCCAATAATTTACGGTCTTGCAAGTGAAATATTTGTTGCCGAATCAAGTGATAAAGGTGGCACTTGGTCGGGAGTTGTTGATGGGTTGAGAAAAGGCAGGAAAATATTTGTCAGAAAGCCCGAATTAAATGAAAAGAATGCAAACAATTTGCTAATTCAAAAAGGAGCTGTTCCAGTTAATGCAAAAGGGGATATTTTAAGCTATGAACAACACGTTGAAATTTATCAAAATATTGTTTCTGAACCAGACCTAAATGATATTGAAAATAAGATTATTGAACACTTAAAAAAAGGTGTATTCACTTCCAAAAAAATAGTAGAAACACTTAATTTAACTTGGAGTTCAAGAAAAGTTTCATCATTTCTAAAAAAACAAGACGAGATTATTACAATGGAGGGAAAACCCTTAAAATTTTCTCATAAGAAAAGAACCGGTCCATCACAAAAGACATTATTTGGTTAAAAATAAAGAAGAAATGATTAACAAAGGAGATGATGCTTAGCCCTTTTCAGGACGTCAACTCACCATACCCAAACCGTAAAATCACTAGAAATTAAGCATTTCACGTTGCTTTTTTGTCATATTTTTTACCACCATATCATAACTATGCGCTATGAGTTCAAATACAAGCTTTGGTGATAATGCATTGGTTTTGAGATGAATCGTATTCCAATGCCTTTTGTTGGCATGAAAACCTGGTTCGATAGAATCATACTTTTCTCTAAGTTCTAAAGCATAATCTGGATCGCATTTCAAAGTAATTGAAGGCTTGCCCTGCTCCCATTTTTCTAGGGGACAGAGTGCGAAAATTTTTCCTAAAACTTTAAACACCAAAGTATCTTCATCAAAAGGAAATTCCTCTGTGGCTTTTGGTTTATCAAGGCAAAACATTCGTATGTGCTCTACAGTCAATGGTCTTACATTGAGTTAATCATAAAGTTTATACAACACTGGTTTGCTTGGGGATGCATCATTTTGAAATGGTGCAATAAGTAAATTTAAAATATATTTCCCGTCTTTTACAGCGTTAGGCACATAAATCAGTTCTGTGATTGTTGCATCCATTCGCATTTCTCCCTCGACATTCCAAAAAGCTTTATGGGCGAGCAACAGGCCTTCATCTTTTTCTTTATCCACACTGGGCATATCTACCAGCAAATGCTTCACCCCTTTGTTGCGCAAATACACGGCGGCGGCTTCTGATAAATACGGCGGGTTGGTGTGGGCATACTGCCGATTTAATTTGTCTTTTGTATTGGGTAAGGTTCTAATAATTACTGCTTCACGTTTTTTGTTGCCAATCGCATAACGTAATTGTTTTTCAGAAATGATAAAATCGCCCGCTTTTGATTCGGGAACAACAGTGATCACTTCTGCCACAAACAAAAATTGTTTCAAGCACGAATTGATGCTATGAATTTCTTCTGTAATATGACCAACACATTCGGTGTGTGTGCCATGAGCATGAGGGTTAAATTCAATAGAATTAAAATTAACTGCAGCGCCACTTTTGATACTTCCTGTCCAATTTTCAACCTTTGCTGGATAAATTTTAGGGGGTGGCAAATACCACGCATTAACGTTGTCTTTTGTAGCTCTTAGAGGAATAGAAATATCTATCGGCTGATCTACAAAAATGGTATAGGTTCGACTATTGGCGTGAATAACTGCTTTCATGGCTGAGATTTTCCATAAATTTAATAAATTTTATAGGATAAATAAATCTGACGCAATGCCATCACACAAAAATTTGCCTTTATTGGTGGTTTTTAAAACATCATTCTCAAGAATTAACATTTTGGAATTAAGGTGTTTTTGAGCATTTTCTAACAGTTGTGTTTTAAATTCTGACCCATAGATTTTGTCAATATTGCGAAGTGAAACTCCCCACATGGTTCGAAGTCCAGTCATCAAATATTCATTAAATCGGTTTTCGGGAGTCAAAATTTCTTCCGTCAATGGGAGTTGATTTTTAGCTAGAGTTTTGATGTATGTGGTGTTATTTGAAACATTCCACGACCGTTTTTTTCCATCAAAAGAATGTGCCGAGGGGCCAACGCCCAAATAGGGTTTCCCCAACCAATAGCTTGTATTGTGTTGCGAAAAATACTCTGGTGTTCCGAAACTACAAACTTCATAGTGCGTAAGACCTGCTTTTTGGGTGTCTTCAATCAAAACTTGAAAATGAGACGCCGCTAACGCATCATTCATTGGTGGGTGTTTTGACGTTTTAATGAAATGTTCTAAGGCGGTTTTGGGCTCAACAGTAAGCGCATAACACGACATATGTTTTATGCCTAAATCTAAAGCAACTTTAAGATTTTCTCGCCAGCGTTCCACAGACATTTGAGGCATGCCGTACATTAAATCTATACTGATATTATCAAAATACTGACGAGCAATTTTCAAACTTTCTACAGCTTCATTAGCATTATGAGCGCGATTCATTAGCTGTAAATCTTCTTCAAAAAACGATTGAACCCCTATGCTTAATCGATTGATTTGAGTTTCAGATAGCATTTTAATTTTTGAGTTTTTGAGATCATCTGGATTGGCTTCCAAAGTAATTTCAGCACTGGGTGCAATCTTGTAATATGTTTCAATGGTTTTAAATATAAGATTCAAATCCTCCGAAGTCAAAAGTGATGGCGTACCACCACCAAAATAAACAGATGAAACAGTGGTGTTTTTTAGTTCTGTTGCTCTCTGTTGAAGTTCTTTACAAAGTGCTTGCAAAAATTCATACTTATGTTTTTGGTTTGTCGAAAAATGAAAATTGCAATAATGACATGCTTTTTTACAAAATGGAATATGTATGTAGAGCCCTGCCAATAGAAACTATTTTTTTACGCGCTTTTCATTTTGCTTGACAAAAGCACTCCAACCGGTATAACTTTTCCCTGCGTTAACTTTTCCAGCATTATAGAAATGGCATACTGCAGCCGCCAAACCGTCTGTTGAATCTAAATTTTTGGGCAATTCTTTCAGCTGCAAAAGACTTTGAAGCATTTTGGCTACCTGTTCTTTGCTCGCATTTCCATTGCCTGTAATCGCCATTTTTATTTTTTTGGGCGAATATTCTGTAATGGGGATTTCTCTAGACAATCCTGCCGCCATGGCCACCCCTTGGGCACGTCCCAATTTGAGCATACTCTGGACATTTTTGCCAAAAAACGGCGCTTCTATCGCAATCTCGTCTGGATTGTAGGTTTCAATTAATTCTATAGTACGCTCAAAAATGAGTTTTAATTTCAAATAATGATCGCTGTATTTTTTAAGTTGAAGCTCATTCAGTTGTAAAAATTCCATGGTTTTTCCTTTCACCTTTATCAAGCCAAAGCCCATAATGGTGGTTCCGGGATCTATCCCCAATATAATTTTTTCATTCATTGTTTATCCGCATTAGTGTTTAAAATAATGGGCAATTGAAAAATAGTTTGTACATGCTGACTGCGTTTGATGGCAGGAAATAACTTTGGTAATTCCAAAAGACTTGCACTTAAAATTTCATTTAAATTTTGAATTGATACCTCGGAAAGACCTCCCCCTTTCAAATTTGATAGAGTAATTTCTCCTGCTTTTGACACTAAAAAATGAACCCATATCGTGTCGTTTTTACTTTCTGAAAATACAAAATCACTGTCATTTAAAACCTCAGAAATATGGGCCGTAATTGAAGATTCAAAGCAGGTCTTATTTTCCAGGTAATCCATTGTATCGTCACAAGTTTCAAAAGTTGGATAGTGGTCCACTTCATCCCACTTGAACGTTTGTAATTCTTTTTCTAAAATGACATTTGAGTCTAGTTTTTTCTTCTCAAAATAGGAACAAGAAAAACAAACGAAAAAACATAAAATTAGTGTAAAGCGCATTGGTGTATAATAAAGCTTAAAATTACGCTTTTAATTTGAACTGAAAAAACCTTTAAAACATATAGATTTACAGCATTAATTCTTGGGTTTTACATTGGGGGCACCACTCATGATTTCAGGGTTTGCAAATTCTTCAAATTGTTTAAAATTATCAACAAAGGATTTGGCAAGTGCAAATGCTTTTATATAGAAGCCCTCATCATTTTTCCATGTTTTTCTTGGGCTCAAAACGGCTGTGGGTACGTTGGGACACACACGTGGCTGAAGCACTCCAAAAACAGAATGAATATGATAATTATCTTTATTGGCCGCTTCCAAAGAACCATCCATTGCCGCAGCAATCATGGCGCGCGTGTATTTGAGTTCCATCCGTTTTCCTATGCCGTATGGCCCGCCGGTCCAACCTGTATTGACCAGCCAAACGGTTACCCCTGCAGATTTCATTTTGGCGCTTAACATTTCGGCATATTTGGTGGGGTGAAGCGGCATAAAAGGTGCTCCAAAACAAGCCGAAAATATTGGTTTTGGTTCATTGATTCCGGCCTCTGTTCCGGCCACTTTGGCGGTATATCCTGAAATAAAATGATAGGCCGCCTGACCCGGTGTAAGTTTTGAAATTGGAGGTAGAACTCCAAAAGCATCAGCCGTGAGAAAGAAAATATTTTTAGGGTTTTTACCAATAGAATTTGGTTGAATATTATTGATGTGATGAATCGGATAGCTTACTCTGGTATTAGGTGTAATGCTTTGGTCTGTAAAATCCACATGACCGTCTTTGTCCATAATCACATTCTCCAAAATTGCTCCTTTTTTGATGGCATTATAAATGTCTGGTTCTTGATTTTTGGAGAGATTGATAACCTTAGCATAGCATCCCCCTTCAAAATTAAATATAGTATTTTCTGCAGTCCAGCCATGCTCATCGTCTCCAATAAGTTTGCGCTCGGGATCCGTTGATAAGGTTGTTTTTCCTGTGCCTGAGAGGCCAAAAAATATGGCTGTACTTCCATCTTTGCCTACATTGGCGCTGCAGTGCATGGGCAAGGTGTTTTTGTAAACTGGCAAAATAAAATTGAGTGCAGAAAATATCCCTTTTTTGATTTCTCCAGTGTAGCCAGTTCCTCCAATGAGGGCTATTTTTTTGGTGAAATTTAAAATGGCAAAATTGTGCTGACGGGTGCCGTCTTCTTTTGAAATGGCCATAAATCCTGGGGCATTGACAATGATCCATTCGGGCTTAAAATCTTCCAATTCGGAGGGCTCTGGCCTGAGGAACATATTGTAGGCAAAAAAATTACTCCAAGGATATTCATTAATGACACGGATATTTATACGATATTTTGGATCGGCGCAGGCATAGGCATCACGAACAAAAAGAGGTTTATGACTAAGATAGTCCACAACTTTACTGTAAAGCTTGTCAAAATCATCTGGTGCAAAGGGAATATTAATACCGCCCCACCATATCTTATCTTTTGTGATGCTGTCTTTGACAATAAAACGGTCTTTGGGCGAACGTCCTGTGAACTCCCCCGTATTGATGGCCAACGCCCCAAAGGATGATTCTACACCTTGTTGTAGAGCTATGGTTTTGTTGTGTAATTCTTGTGGTGAACATTGGTAATGTACTGACGCTGACTTGATTCCGTATTGTTTTAACGAAATCGTTTTCGTGATTTGACCTGATTGTGACATAAAAACCGAATACAATTAAAGGAACAAAGGTAAAGATTCTTTTAAAAACAGCTAAAATTTAACTTATTTTTTACTCTTATAAAGATAACCCACAAGCACTCCCCAAGCGCTAATAAGAAACACGCCTCCAAGGTGTGTAATGGGACCAAGAACCGCAACGTCAATAGGCGTTAAAGCATTTGTAGCCAACAAATAAATAGAACCCGAAAACAACACAATTCCTATGACAGTAAGCCAAAATAGACGCCCTTTTTGGGCGGGTGTCAACTGTGGCATTAGCCCAACCACAAAAAGAAAAAACGCATGGTACATTTGGTAACGCACCCCTGTTTGAAAACTTTCTAAAGAAGTGGTAGTTAGCGTATTACGCAATCCGTGTGCAGCGAAAGCGCCCAAAATTACAGAAACCAATCCCAAAATTGAAGCCACCAAAAAGATTTTCTTTTCCATACTCATTATAAATAATTAACTTTAGACACAAATGTAATCATTGAAAATATAATATGCGTACTATTCTCATTATTGGCGCCGGCAAATCTACAGCATATCTCGTCAAATACTTATTGGATAAATCCGTTGCTGAGCAATTGCACATTACACTCGCTGATAAAAACATCGATTTTGCTACAAAACTTATTGATCATCACCCCAATGGCAATGCCATTGCTTTTGATATTTTTGATGAACAACAACGCACTAAAGAAATCACAAAAGCCGATATTGTGGTGTCTATGCTTCCCGCACGATTTCATATTGAAGTCGCCAAAGATTGTTTGACTTTAAATAAAAATATGGTAACCGCCTCCTATGTCAGCAAGGAAATGCAAGCACTTCATAAAGCGGTTGAAGCCAAAGGCCTTTTATTTTTAAATGAAATGGGGGTGGACCCAGGCATCGACCATATGAGCGCCATGCAAGTCATCGATCGTATCAAAGCAAATGGCGGCGAAATGATTCTTTTTGAATCGTTTACCGGCGGTCTTGTAGCCCCCGAAAGTGATGATAATCTCTGGAATTACAAGTTCACATGGAACCCCAGAAATGTGGTCACTGCTGGACAAGGTGGTGCGGCAAAATTTTTGCAAGAAGGAAAATTCAAATACATCCCCTACCACCGTTTGTTTAGAAGAACAGAGTTTTTGGAAGTGGACGGTTATGGTCGTTTTGAGGCCTATGCCAATAGAGATTCCCTAAAATACCAAAGTCTCTATGGGCTCGATGCTATTCAAACCTTATATCGTGGAACAATTAGGAGAGTTGGATTTGGAAAAGCGTGGCAAATATTCATTATGCTGGGCATGACTGATGACAGCTACACCATTGAAGATAGCGAACATATGAGTTATAGAGATTTTGTGAATTCCTTTTTACCATATAGCCATACTGATTCTGTTGAACTTAAACTAAGGCATCAACTCAAAATTGATCAAGATGATATCATTTGGGAGAAATTAGAAGAGCTCGATATGTTTAACCCCAACAAAAAAGTGGAGTTGCAAAATGCGACACCAGCACAAATTTTGCAGAAAATTCTTATGGACAGCTGGACACTCCAACAAGACGATAAAGACATGCTTGTGATGTATCATAAATTTGGATATGAATTGAATGGGGAAAAACATCAAATTGATGCGACTATGGTGTGTAAAGGGGAAAATCAAACCTATACCGCTATGGCAAAAACAGTTGGATTGCCAGTTGCCATTGCAACTTTGAAGGTTTTAAATAAAGAAATTCAAGAAAAAGGCGTTAAAATACCTATAAATAAAAACATTTATGAACCAATTTTAAGTGAATTAATAAAATTTGATATTATTTTTAAAGAAAAAGAAGTAAAATACTTAGGATATAATATATTAAACACCTAATTTAATTACATTTTATAAAAAATATACTTATTTTTATTAAATATAATTTGTTAAATGCATAAAAATGACAAAAATAGCTATAGATGGAATTGATAAAACAATTTTAAGAGCTTTAATGAAAGATGCTCGAACACCAATACTAGAAATCGCACGAAATGTTGGTATTTCTGGTGCTGCAATTCACCAAAGGTTACGAAAATTAGAAAATTCCGGATTGATAGCTGGGTCAAAATTTGTGATCAATCCAAGAGTATTAGGCTATAAAACCATGGCATTTGTTGGTGTATATCTTGAAAAAGCTAAAAATAATGCCGATGCTGTTCGACAACTCAAACGCATACCAGAAGTTTTGGAATGCCACTACACCACAGGCGATTGGAGTATTCTCATAAAAATCCTCTGTAAGGACAACGAACACCTGATGAATGTTTTAAACAAAAGCATTCAGGATATTTCTGGCGTTTCCAGAACAGAAACATTTATTTCTTTAAATCAGCAACTCGACAGACAAATTAAAATCTAGTCTCTTCCAAAAATCTGAAGCCCCCAGTACATCAAGGTGGCTAGAGCGCCTAATGCAGCCACCAAATAGGTGCGGGCTGCCCATTTTAGAGCATCCTCAGCATCTTTGTATTCTTCGCGAGAAAGCATGTTTTTGTTTTGAAGCCACGCCAAAGCACGATTACTGGCATCGTACTCCACAGGGAGTGTTACAAAACTGAAAGAAGTGGCCACAGCCATTAATCCAAAACCAAGTACAGCGACCCAAAATCCGAGTCCGAGCCCGGCGCCAAAACCAAGGATCAGTCCTGCAAAAATGATCCACATAGAAAGTCTTGAAGATACATTAACCACGGGCACCAATGAAGAACGCATTTGCAACCAACTGTAGGCTTGCGCATGTTGTACCGCATGACCACATTCGTGGGCAGCTACTGCCGCCGCCGCCGCATTGCGCTCATGATATACCGCTTCGCTTAAGTTTACAGTTTTATCTTTTGGATTGTAATGATCTGTTAAACGGCCTTTGACTGAAACAACTTTAACATCTGTTATTCCATGATCGGACAACATTTTTTCTGCAATTTCTGCACCAGACATGCCATTTCTTAAATGTGTTTTTGAATATTTGGCGAATTTACGTTTTAAGGTAGAGCTCACCATCCAGCTGATTAACGTAATAATTCCAAGTAATAAATAATAGGATCCCATAGTATGTAAATTTAGATGATAGATATCAAAAATAACACCAATTCTTTAAAAAGCGAAATATTGACAGTTAAGGTTTTCTGTATTTATAAATTAAAACCAAAATCATAAAAGAGGATATCATCGTAATGGTATTGGCCAATATCATGGAAAGACTCTGTTTATAAATCCCATAAATCAACCAACAAATGATGCCAATAAAAAACAATGAAAATGTTGTGATTGAAAAGGCAGAGACGTCTTTGGTTTTCCAAGTTTTATACACTTGTGGCAAAAATGAATAGGTGGTTAGCGCAGCTGCCAACAATCCAATGCCTTCAATATAATCGATATCAGCCAACAATATTTACAATTTTACCTGGAACAACAATTACTTTTTTTGGTGTACGACCAGCGAGTTGAGCTACAGTTTTTTCATGAGCCAAAACAGTTTCCTCAATCTCTTCTTTACTTAAATCCATAGGCAATTCTAGAGTGAAACGCATTTTTCCGTTGAATGAAATCGGATAGTTTTTTGAACTCTCTACTAGATATTTTGGTTCAAAAATTGGAAAATTGGCTGTTGAAATAGAGGATTCATACCCTAGTTTCGCCCACAATTCTTCTGCAATATGTGGTGCATAAGGTGAAATCAAAATCAGAAGCGGTTCCAAAATCTCACGGCTTGTACATTTTTGAGCACTCAATTCATTTACTGCAATCATAAAATTTGAAACTGAGGTATTGAACGAAAATTGCTCTATATCTTCCGTCACTTTTTTTATTGTTTTGTGAAGTGTTTTAAGGTTCTCTTTCGTTGCTGTAGTGTCATCTGCTTTTAGGCCAGAATCGCCCACATACAGTTTCCATAATTTTTTAAGAAAACTCGACACCCCTGTAATTCCAGCAGTATTCCAAGGTTTGTACTGCTCTAATGGCCCTAAGAACATTTCATAGAGACGTAGTGCATCTGCGCCATAGATTTCACAAATTTCATCCGGATTGACGACGTTGTATTTTGATTTTGACATTTTCTCAACCTCACGTTTAACCTTAAAACTTCCATCATCAGATAATTTAAATTCTGCAGTTGAAAATTCTTTACGCCAAGATTTAAACGCTTCGATATTCAATTCATCAGAAGCATTTACAAAACTGACGTCGGCATGGATGTATTGTATGTTTTCATTATTAATTTTATCGTTAGATACAAAAGTATTGCTGCCTTCAATTCGCGCCACAAAAGCACTAGTTCCCAAAATCATCCCCTGATTAATCAATTTTTTTGCAAATTCATCTTTAGGTAAATACCCTCTATCAAAAAGAAATTTTTGCCAAAAACGCGCATACAACAAATGCCCTGTCGCATGCTCACTTCCGCCGATATATAAATCCACTTCTTGCCAGTAATTTAACGCCGCTTGACTTACAAATTCATCGGCGTTGTGAGGATCCATGTAGCGATTAAAATACCATGAACTTCCTGCCCATCCAGGCATGGTGTTCAACTCCAATGGAAATACTGTTTTATGATCAATTTTTGAGTTATGAACCACTTTGTTTTTTTGCGTATCCCAGGCCCAAACCTCAGCACGTCCCAGTGGCGGCTCACCTTCTTCTGTCGGTAAATATTTTTCGACCTCTGGAAGTGAAATTGGTAGGTTTTTTTTATCTATCATTTGCGGCATTCCGTCAATATAATACACTGGAAAAGGCTCTCCCCAATAGCGCTGTCTAGAAAAAACAGCATCACGCAAGCGGTAATTAATTTTACCCTCGCCCTGCTTTATCTCTTCCAATGCTTCAACCACACGTTTTGTAGCCGATTTAAAATCCAATCCATCCAAAAATTCACTGTTTGCAATTTTGGTCTTGGCTTTGTCGGTAAAAGCTTCTTCAGAAATATCAGTATCATGAAAAATATTAGGAATCGGAATACCAAACTGTTTTGCAAAATCATAATCTCTTTGATCGCCGCAGGGTACGGCCATCACAGCACCTGTTCCATAACCTGCAAGAACATAATCTCCTATCCAAATTGGAATCGGTTTTTTTGTGAATGGATGTTCGGCATAGGCGCCTGTAAAAACACCAGAAATGGTTTTAACGTCGGCCATGCGCTCGCGCTCACTACGTTTTGAAGTTGCCAAAATATAGTCGTCAACCGCTGCTTTTTGTGCCTCTGTAGTTATGGCCTGAACGAGCTCATGCTCTGGCGCTAAAGTCATAAAAGAAACACCAAAAATAGTATCAGGTCTTGTGGTGAATACTTCAATTTTTGCCTCAAAATCTACAACATTAAATCGCACTGCAGCACCCACGGATTTACCAATCCAGTTGCGTTGACTTTCTTTTAGAGCATCAGTCCAATCTATTTTTTCTAGATCTGTTAATAACCGATCGGCATAAGCGGAAATACGCATGCTCCATTGGGTCATTTTTTTTCTCACTACTGGAAATCCTCCACGCTCTGAAACTCCATTAATAATTTCATCATTGGCCAAAACGGTGCCGAGTTCCGGACACCAATTAACTTCTGTTTTAGCCAAATAGGTCAATCTGTAGTTGAGAAGTATCTTTTGTTGTTCTTTTTCTGAAAAAGCAGTCCACTCTGTAGCAGTAAAAGAAGGTGTATCATCGTCACAAACAGCATCTATTGTTTCGTTTCCTTCTTTTGAAAATAAAGCGACAAGCTCAGAAATTGGCAACGCTTTATCAATCGTATTATCGTACCAAGAATCAAATAATTGAATAAAAATCCATTGCGTCCATTTGTAATAATCTGGAGAGGACGTTCGCACTTCGCGACTCCAATCAAAAGAAAATCCTATTTGATCGAGCTGACGACGATAGGTTTTGATGTTTTCTTCGGTGGTAATCGCAGGGTGCTGCCCTGTTTGAATGGCATACTGTTCGGCAGGCAATCCAAAACTGTCGTACCCTTGTGGGTGTAGAACATTAAACCCTTTGTGACGCTTGTAGCGCGCATAAATATCTGAAGCAATATACCCAAGAGGATGCCCAACATGCAGCCCTGCACCACTAGGATAAGGAAACATATCCAATACATAATATTTGGGTTTATCAGAACTTGATTCTGCTTTAAATGTGTGGTTTTGTTCCCAATACTTTTGCCATTTGGCTTCAATTTCTTTGAAATTGTATGTCATGATTCCTACTTTATTGCTTGCAAATTTACATTTTATTTGAGGAAGTTTTATATTTTTACCAAAGCAAGACTAAAGCTATGGGCTCAACATTTGAAAAACATCAAAAAAGACGGTTAATTTCCTCCTACTTTTCAGTAGTTATCAGCATTAGTTTGGTGCTTTTTTTACTTGGTATATTAGGCGTTTTACTGATCAATGCTAAGCATATTTCAGACGAATTTAAAGAAAAAGTAGTGCTTACCATTTATTTGGAAGATGAAACAAAGCCCATTGAAATCAATCAATTAAAAAAAAGCTTGAGTGTGGCGCGTTATGTCAAACAAACACGCTTTATTTCCAAAGATGAAGCCGCCGCCTATATGACAGCAGAATATGGAAAGGATTTTTTAGATGATGTAGGGTATAACCCATTAAAAAATTCGCTTGAAGTCAACTTACTTGCACCCTATGTTACCGCAAAAAGATTGGACAGTATCTCCGAAAAAGCAATGCAGAAAAATTTTGTGGAAGATGTAAAATACGACAAAGACCTTGTGTCGCTTATGAACAGTAATGTCAAGCGTCTTGGTTTTTGGATTTTGGTCATTAGCAGCATATTTGCAGTGATCGCTATGTTGCTCATCAATAGTTCTATACGATTGGCCGTATATTCCAAACGTTTTTCTATCAAAACCATGCAAATGGTAGGCGCTACAAAACGATTTATACGAAGACCATTTGTGTTCCAAAATATCCGCTTAGGGATATTGGGAGCATTGATTGGCATTGGCGCCAATGGCCTACTGATCTACTATCTGAACTCCTCTTTTCCAGAACTAAAACTCATTGACTACCCTGTAGAATTGGGCGTTTTGTTCTTGTGTGTTTTGGGAATAGGCATATGTATCACATGGGTTAGCACCCACTTGGCCACACAGCGTTTCTTAAATTTAAAAACAGACCAACTGTACTATTAATGCTTATGAAGCAACTGTATTTTATATTAATTTGTATAACGCTCAGAAGTTGTATTATTCATAATCCAAAACCAGAGGATTGCGATGTTGTTAATGTATATGTCACAGAAATTAAAGAAGGTACAAGTTTTGATATTGTTTTGAATGATTTAAAAGGTGACCATTTTTATATCAATCGAGGATTAGAACGTGGGCTATATATTGATAGCTTAAAAAAATACACTTTACATCAAACTGTTCGATTACATTTGCCTAAATTTTGGATAGGAACGAGCGAACATATCGCTCAAATTGAAACAAAAAGTGATACACTTTTTACTGAATTTTACTAAACTATGGGAGAGAAAAAACGAAAAGAAGCAACAAAACAAAACTTTGTATTTACAAAGAAAAACTACATTTGGATGTTTGTTGGATTAGCATTTATTGCCCTAGGATTCATTCTAATGGCGGGAGGTGGTTCCGATGATCCTAATGTTTTTAGTGAAGCTATTTTTAATGCCAAAAGAATACGTGTTGCGCCAACACTTATCCTTATAGGTTTTGGTATTCAAGTGTATGCAATTCTTCTAAAACCAAAATCATAAGTGGATTTTTTAGACAGTCTTATTTTGGGCATCATTCAGGGGCTAACAGAATTTCTCCCTGTCTCTTCGAGTGGGCATTTGGAACTTGGAAAAGCCCTTCTTGGCGATACGTCTCTCCCAAAAGAAAGCATGATTTTTACGGTAGTGTTGCACTTTGCAACGGCCCTAAGCACAATTGTGGTATTTCGAAATGATATTATAGAAATTATTACAGAACTACTCAAGTTTGAATGGAACCCCAACACGCAATTTATTTTTAAAATTATAATCTCTATGATTCCCGCCGCATTGATTGGCGTCTTTTTTGAAGCTAAATTGGAGTCTTTATTTTCAAATAATATCACTCTGGTTGGCGCTATGCTTATCGTTACAGGGGCGTTACTGTTCCTGGCCGATCGTGCACAAAACACCTCAAAAAATGTTAGTTTTAAAAACGCCTTTACGATTGGTGTGGCACAAGCTATTGCCATGCTGCCAGGAATTTCGCGATCTGGAGCCACCATTTCTACGGCAGTACTTCTTGGAATTGATAAAACAAAAGCAGCGCGATTTTCATTTTTGATGGTTATTCCTTTAATTTTTGGGAAGATTTTTAAAGACATTTTGAGTGGCGAATTGACTTATGAAAGCACCCAGTTCAGCACACTAAGTATTGGGTTTATTGCTGCATTTTTGTCGGGGGTTTTGGCATGCACTTGGATGATTCGATTGGTAAAAAATAGCCAATTAAAATATTTCGCATACTATTGTGGATTGGTTGGAATCATTGCTATTTTATCATCTTATTTTTAGACGATGAAAACTGTTGAAGATTATAAAAACGGGCAACTACTATTGATTGATAAACCTTTAGAATGGACCTCTTTTCAGGTGGTCAACAAATTGCGTTGGCACATTCGAAAAACATTTGACATAAAAAAAATTAAAGTTGGACATGCCGGTACTCTTGACCCTTTGGCTACTGGACTTTTAATCATTTGTACAGGAAAAAAAACAAAACAAATTGAACAGTATCAAGCGCAAGTAAAAACCTATACAGGAACTTTTGTTTTGGGCAGCACAACACCGTCCTACGACCTAGAAACCGATATTGATGCCACATTCTCTACAGCACATATTACAGAAGATTTAATCCATCAAACAACGGCACAATTTACAGGAAATATTGAACAATTTCCGCCACTATTTTCGGCACTAAAAAAAGATGGAAAACGGCTTTACGAATTTGCAAGAGCTGGTAAAGAAGTGTCCATTTCGGCAAGGAATATTAGTGTCAACTTTTTCAAGATTACTGCGATAAGGGGCTTGGAGGTGGATTTTGAAATTCAATGCAGCAAAGGCACTTATATCCGATCTTTGGCTCATGATTTTGGAAAAGCATTGAACTCTGGCGCGCATCTCTCTGCACTAAGACGTACAAAAATTGGTGCTTTTTCTGTTGATGATGCTATGTCTGTTGATGCTTTTATGGATAGTTTAAAAAAGGAATAATTTTTGTTGAAACATAAACAAGCCCAATTGTTTATGAAACTTCTTTACCTACAAATATTGCTGTACGTCTCATTTATTTCTATTGGGCAAAATGATAATTTTGACCGTCAATTATTTTACAAAATTGGGATTGCAGCAACACTTACGATTAACAGTGAAGGTTTAAGTTCTGATGACGACTCAAGTTGTATTGTTCCAAACGCACTTTTTGTAAAAAACACTTTTGGTATTGCAGTAAATAAGCGAATTTCGATGGGGCTTAATGCTGAATTGGATTGGCACAGCAAACCCAATTTACTTTTTTTTACAATTTATCCAGATATACGATACAACATCATTCAAAAAGATGATAATGGCTTTATTCGATTCGGTTATGGAAAAATGTTTGGTAAAGGAGAATTAAACGAAGGGACATTATATAAAATTGGTGTTGGTAGCGAGCATTTCCATGAAGACTTTGAACGTTCAACTCTATTCGGTCTAGAATTTACCCAAAAAAGTTTTGGGTTTAAAGAATTAGATAAGCTAATTAGTGTTTCCATTTTTTTGGAAATAATTTTTTAATACATTTAAATCATGACAAAAAAACAACGTTGCGGCTGGTGCGAAGGCGACCCTTTGTACGAACAGTATCACGATACCGAATGGGGCGTACCGCTTTTTGATGATCAAAAATTATTTGAATTCCTAATTTTAGAAACATTTCAGGCAGGTTTAAGTTGGATTACTATTTTGCGAAAACGTGAAAATTTCAGAACAGCATTTGATAATTTTGATTACAACAAAGTCGCAAAATACGATGAAATCAAATTCCAAGAATTAATTCAAAACAAAGGCATCATTCGAAATAAACTCAAAATAAAAGCAGCGATTAGCAATGCACAAGCTTTTTTGAAGATCCAAAAAGAATTTGGAAGTTTCAGTGATTATATTTGGGGTTTTATTGATGGAAAACCCATAAAAAATAACATTACAAATTATACAAAACTACCTGTCAACACCCCCCTGAGTGATGCGATTAGTATGGATTTAAAAAAACGAGGATTTAAGTTTGTAGGCCGTACTGTGGTCTATGCCCACATGCAAGCTACAGGGATGGTTAACGATCACGAAATGCGTTGTTTTCGGTATAGTGAAGTCTAGGACTTATAAGGCACAATATCCAATAGTTTCTGAATGACCTCAACTCTGGCTTTCATTTTTCTGTTGGCCCTAATTACAATCCATGGGGCAATTTTGGTGTCTGTTTTTTCAAACATTTTTTTCTTGTAGTGTGTGTAATCATCCCAACGTTCCAGCGCCGTTTGATCTACAGGACTAAACTTCCATTTTTTAACCGGACTGGATTTGATGTCATTGAATCGCCGCGCTTGTTCATCTTTTGAAATGGAAAAATAAAATTTTACTAATCGAACCCCAGAATCGATTAGCATTTGTTCAAAATTATTCACTTGATTCATGAAAATCTTATACTCTTCCTCTGTGCAAAATCCATTGACTGGCTCAACGACAGCGCGGTTGTACCAACTGCGGTCAAAAAACGTAATCTGCCCACTTCGTGGCAAATTTTTAATGTACCGTTGAAAATACCATTGGCCTTGCTCCTCAGGAGTTGGTTTTGGAAGGGCTACCACATTAAATTCTCGAGGATTTAAATGCTGCGTGATTCTTCTTATGGCACCGCCTTTTCCTGCGGCATCTCGCCCTTCAAAAATAACCACTAATTTTTCGCCCTCATCTTCTACCCACTGCTGAAGTTTGATGAGCTCTTCCTGTAATTTTTTAAGCTTTGATTCATAATTCAAAATACGCAACGCCTTCGCTGTGGTCATGTCTTCTTCTTTAAGAAAAAGTTTTAACCCACGCTTTGAGTTTAATTTTTTTAAATTTTTTGGCGTTAACTCACTCATAATCAATCAATTTGCGTAATCATTCTATGGTAGCGTTGTACCACATTGGGATCGGGTAGAATCATTGTTTTTGAACTGCCTTTTCGGTCGTATTCAAACTTAGAAAGCACATGACGAATACTCTCCAAACGGGCTTCTTTTTTATTGTTTGTTTTTATGATGATCCATGGGCTAAACGACGTATGGGTTTGACTAAACATCTGCTCTTTGTATTCTGTATATAAGTCCCAACGTTTCTGACCTTCTTTGTCCACAGGACTAAACTTCCATTGTTTCAATGGGTTAGCCAAGCGAGAATTAAAACGTCTCAATTGTTCATCCTTTGAAATAGAAAACCAAAATTTTATAATGATAACACCGTCCTCATAAAGCATATGTTCAAATTCTGGAACTTGCACCATGTATTTTTTGTACTGTTCGTTGGTACAAAAGCCCATGACAGGTTCTACCACAGCACGGTTGTACCAACTCCTATCGAAAAAGACCAACTCTCCAGACTCTGGTAATTCTTTGATATAACGCCTGAAATACCACTGCCCTTGCTCTACTTCTGTAGGTTTTGTTAGTGCAACTACTCGCATAGAACGGGGATTTAAATGTTCCGTAAAACGGCGAATAGCGCCACCTTTGCCTGCAGCATCGCGACCTTCAAATATTATGCAAACGCGTTTTTTGTGTTTGGCCACCCATTGCTGTAAATCAACAAGCTCTGCTTGAAGTTTTAACAACTCTGTTTCGTAATGAACACCCTCTAGAATAGACGCATACACATCTGGTTCTAATTTTGATTTTAGAACAGCTTTGAATGCTTCAGTATCTGAAGTTGACTGAAAGTCTTTTTCTTCTAGGCTCATAGGTTTTCAAAAATAGTTAGGCTACACAAAAGCCATTAAAATGGCAAATCGTCTGGCTCATTGTCTTTAAGGTCAGATGCTGGTTCGAAAGCTTCCATTGGCGGCACTGGAGGTGCTGCTGCTGGGGCTTGATTTTGTTGTAAACTATCGATGCGCCATCCTTGAATAGAATTGAAATGTTTGGTCTCTCCTTGTGGACTTACCCACTCACGACCACGTAAGTTGATACCAACTTTTACCTGTTGACCAACTTGAAAATTATTCAATAGTTCTGTTTTATCTTGTACAAAATCTACCGATAAATGTTGTGGGTACTGCTCTTCGGTGGTTACCACCAATTCACGTTTTCTAAACCCATTTGACCCTACTTCTTGTGTTTCGCCAATTAACTTGATTTTTCCTTGTATTTCCATTTTTACTGTACTTTTATTTTTATTTTAATAACACACACCAAGCATTTTGAACTTGCCCTTTTTGCAAATATTCTTTTGCTTTTAAATGTGTTTTTTCAGTTGTATTTAATTCGTTTTTTAAATTTTGATGCATTGAATGGCGCCAAAAATCGTTGATTTTTTGAACATCTGGAAGTGCTTCTACATTACCTAAAACCCCTAAGTCGTTGCCTGTCAAAATACTGCTTTGCCGCACCTTTTTCGGTAGTGCATCAACACCAATCCCAAGCGTTTTTAGCGGTTTTGGAATTTCCAAAAACCCATCTTTGGCTCGAATATAATAACTTCCACCTCCACGTGCAACCAAATCTAATTTTTCTTGATCAATAGTACCATCGGTATTTAAAACGGTCTCGGACACATGCAGCTTGAGAACTTCACAAATGACTAGGTTTCCAGCGCCATTTTCTGTACCTAAAGACTTGATTTCGTTTACTTTACACTCCATTTGTATGGGAGATTCAGCCACTCGAAATGGGCGTACCACATCCGATTTTAGCATGGTCAGGCCTGCTTTTTCAAACTCATTAATGTCTTTGGCATATTCTGTACTACTCAACGACATTTGCTGAATCATATTATAATGCACAACATTAATAACAACCTCCCTAACCTCCTGAACATTGTGAAGGGTATGTTTTGTTGTATTGTCTCGAACACGGCGTGCTGGAGAAAAAATTAGTATAGGTGGATTGGTGCTAAAAATATTGAAAAAACTAAATGGGGATAAATTAGGATGTCCTTTGGCATCTATAGTACTGGCAAACGCAATTGGACGCGGCGCCACTGCACTGGAAAGTAGGGCTTGCATTTGCTGAATTGTACAATCTTTTGGTTCAAATGAGGTCATAGGCATAAATATATGACAAAATTAACAAATATGTTGTGAGTTGAATTAAGTTGATGAAAATTAAAAGCAATAATATCAACAGAATTACATTATATTTAATGTTGAATAATTACAACCAATGAAACATCCATAATTCATTCTTAATCAAATTATAGAATGACAATATAGAGGTTTCAAATGATCATAAAAAAATAGAAACTATCATCAGATGAAATTAAGTTCAAATCGATCGGTGCTCAACTGGGTTTTAATCCTAGTGTCTTTTTTTATTGTTTCATTAATATTATGGAATACCTATCGTTTTTTTCAAAAATTTAAAGACGAAGAGCGCGTAAAAATGGAAAATTTTTCCGAGGCTCAAATCGAACTTACAAAAACTCAAGACATCAATGGCAACATTAGTGATTTACCTCTAAAAATCATTCAAAGTAATACGACCACTCCAATGATTATTATTGATTCTAAAGGAGATTTTCAAACCAAAAATATAGATTTAAAAGGAAAAAACAGTGAAGAGTACCTTAAGCAATTGAGTCAAAAATTCGCCAAAGAAAATCCACCACTTCAAGTTGTTTACGATGGCGAGGTGCTATCAACTCTGTATTATGGCAATTCTATTTTGTTGAATAAACTCAAATATTATCCCTTGGCATTGGTTCTTATTATATTGCTTTTTGTAGGACTCATTTATTTTTTCTATCGAAGCTCAAGAACGGCATCACAAAATAAACTTTGGACAGCTATGGCCAAAGAAACTGCGCATCAAATTGGAACTCCCCTGTCGTCGCTAATTGGCTGGACGGAATTACTCAAAAATGAAAACGTCAATCCAACTTATGTTGATGAAATTAACAATGACATTCAGCGATTGGAAACCATTACAGAACGCTTCAGTAAAATTGGATCTGTCCCTCAACTTTCTGCTGTTGACATTGTAAGCGCAACAAAAACATCTATTCAATATTTGCAATCACGTAGTAGTCAATTGGTGCGTTTTGATATCAAATTACCATCAACTCCTATTATGGTAAACCTTAATGCGGAGCTTTACAATTGGACGATTGAAAATTTGGTGAAAAATGGTATTGACGCCATGAAAGGCAAAGGACAAATAAATCTTGAACTTTACACCAATATTCAAGATGTAATTATTGAAATTTCAGATCACGGATCTGGTATTGCAAAAAAAGATTTTAAAGCCATTTTTGAAACTGGATACACAACCAAAAAACGAGGTTGGGGATTGGGGTTATCGCTAGCCAAACGGATTGTTGAACAATATCACAATGGAAAAATTAAGGTATTGTCATCAGAAATTGATAAAGGAAGTACGCTGCAGATTGCTCTGAAAAAAATTACAAACAACTCGCAATAGTACGGGCTGTAGCTTCAAAATCTTCTGGTGAAAGGGTTTCTTTTTTGATAAATTGTGCGTCTTCCATAGCATTCAATGGAATTAAATGTACATGAGCATGAGGAACTTCCAGACCCACAACCGTCATCCCAACACGTTTACAAGGTACTGCTTTTTCGATGGCGAGTGCCACAGTTCTTGAGAATTTCATCAACTCGTTAAATGTATGTTCATCCAAATCAAACAATTTATCCACTTCTTTTTTGGGGATACAAAGTGTATGCCCTTTGGCATTGGGATTGATATCCAAAAACGCCAAAAAATCATTGGTTTCTGCGACTTTATAACAAGGAATTTCACCAGAAACTATTTTTGAAAATATTGAAGCCATAAATGGAATTTTATCGCGTAATTTCTAAGATTTCAAATTTTATGACGCCATTTGGGACTTGAATTTCTGCAATATCTCCAACGCTTTTTCCTAACAATCCTTTGCCAATGGGTGAGTTTACAGAAATTTTACCTGCAGCCAAATCGGCTTCGCCATCGGCCACCAAAAGATAAGTGAGTTCCATGCCGTTGGCTTGGTTTTTTATTTTGACGTTGGATAGTACCAATGCTTTGGAAGTATCCAATTGCGATTCGTCTATGAGGCGGGCTCCGGCAAGAGTGTCTTCAAGCTTGGAAATACGCATTTCGAGCATGCCTTGTGCTTCTTTGGCAGCATCGTATTCAGCGTTTTCACTCAAATCGCCTTTGTCACGTGCTTCGGCAATCGCTTTGGATGCTTTTACACGCTCTATGTCCTTGAGCTGCTGTAGCTCGTCGCGGAGTTTTTTAAGTCCTTCTGCGGTATAATATGATACGTTACTCATTTGAGATTATATTTTTATTAATTTAGATTTAGGTTATCTATATTAGACATGTACTAAAATAGAAAAAATCCCGTTTTCACGAGATTAGATTACAAATATACAAAATATTTAACTTCTACTGATTTTTATTGTAATTTGGCTTGTCCATAAAAAACGTCTAAACTAATGCCAAAAAATATTCCTTTTTTTAAACCTTTAAAATTCAACTACTTATGTTGTATGCTGGTTTGTTTTTTTCTTTGGAATTGCTCTGAAAAGGACACTTACGATGAAAATTGTAACTTTCTTTTAAACGTTGGTGTAAATATCAACTTGAACCTCAACCTGTCACAATACAACCAACTGACGTTTCCGAGCAATCCCGTATATGTTCCAAACGAGGGCAATGGTGGGCTTATTGTAAATAATACAGGAACAGGCTATGTCGCCTTTGATGCTGCCGATCCCAATCATACTTTTAGCAATTGTTCTGTACTGAATATTATGGGTATAGAAGGCGTTTGTGGCTGTGATGAAACTCATAAATACAGTTTATTTACAGGGCAACCACTTCAAAATCCTAGTTTACAGTGTTCTCTAAAACCCTACCGCGTAGAGCGTAATGGAAATGTGTTGTATATTTCAAATTAAAAAACCCCACACCAAATAGTGCAGGGTTTTTTAGTATTTCTTTTATTTTTATTATTAAAATGTCAAGGTCATACCCAAAAGAAAGTGACGTGTTGCTTGAGGATAGTATCCCTGTATTTCGGAAGCTGTAGGACCGCTCCAAGTGTCCAAATATGTGTACCCACGATCAACATATTCCAAATCAAAAAGATTGTTTACCATGCCTGTAAATACGATGGATGTAAATACTGTTTTCACAGGAAGTGTATAACTAAAATTTAAATCCGCTACAAAGTAATTATCCAATTTTGAGGATTCTGTATCGGTATTACTCATGTATTGTTCGCCAACATATTTTCCTATTAGTGCGGTTCTAAATTTGGTGTTTGGTGTATATTCTAAAGCGTGTGTTGAAATCATATTTGGAGAAAAAGCAATATTAGTATCGCCTAAATTTTGCAACCCACCATCCCGATTGATAGTTAAGTTTTGAATTTTGTTTTTACTAACCGCCAAGTTAGAGCTTAAAGTAAACTGCTCCGAAAGGGCAATACTCGCATCCAATTCCAATCCCAGTCGGTAGCTTTTATCAACATTTTCACGCAAGTATTCGCCCACGTTATCAATGGCTCCCGTAAGCACCAATTGGTTATTGTATTGCATGTAATACAGATTGGCATTGAGTGTTAGTCCATTAGATTGGTGACGCCAGCCTAACTCAAAATCATTTAAAGTTTCGTGCTTAACATCTTCTGCATTGCTTTCAAAATCGTTACGATTAGGTTCTTTGTTGGCACGCGCATATGAAGCATATACACTATTGCTATCATTTACAGTGTAGGTGAAACCTAATTTAGGATTGAAAAAATTAAAGTCTTCATCGACGTTTATAGGTGCTCTTACGGATGTGAGCCCTGTCGTTGTATAATTCACAAATCGAGCTTGAAGATCTAAAAAGGCCTGTACGTTTTCAGACATTCTAAACGTTGCTTTTGAAAATACACTAAAATCAGATTTATCTGAAATACTCAAATAATAGCGATCTCTAATGCTTGTTCCATTGGCCAAATCGGTTCCCCAAATAACTTCACCATAGTGGTCATTGGTATAATCACTGTAAGAAATCCCAGAAATAATTTCAAATCCATTCTTTTGATAAGTCGCGTTTGCATTGAGTACATAAAAATGATTGTCTAACCATCGGCGCACGATCACATCACTACCATCATTGATAAGGTTATTGTAATCTGCAGCGGTACGGTCGTCTTTAAACTGTTCAAAATACCCTTTACCTCTTGTATAATTAAGACCGATATTTGTTGCCCAATTAGAATTTAGCGTTTCATTCCAATGCAATTGATAATGGTCTTGCCAATAATTATCCGTTTCATTATCGTAGGTGTATGGGTTTTGAGTGCGATCTTCCTCAAGTTGATCTTTGCGCAATCCGTACCAAGCTTGATAGGTTTTCTCTTTACCACCAAAAGTAATCGCTTTTATCAACGTATTATCATCTACATAATTGCCTTGTAAATAATATGATTTTAAATCTGTAAAAGCACGATCTACATAACCATCAGAATAGATTTTAGACAAACGCCCTGCAAATTCAAAATGCTCGTTGATGAGTCCAGTAGTAAATTTGATGCTATGCTTTTTTGTCCCAAAAGAACCAAACGAATTGGCAATCTCACCACCGGCTTCTTTGGAAATTGCATCAGTCAAAATATTTAGACTTGCACCAAAAGCGGCCGAACCATTTGTAGATGTCCCAACACCACGTTGCAGTTGTAAACTTTCTACAGACGACGCAAAATCTCCTAGATTGACCCAAAATGTGCCCTGACTTTCGGCGTCGTTGTATGGAATCCCATTGATGGTAACATTAACACGAGTAGCATCACTACCTCGAACTCGAAGATAGGTATAGCCAATTCCTGCACCAGCATCTGAAGAAGACACAACTGAGGGTAGATAATTCAAAAGCACAGGGATGTCTTGCCCCAAATTTCGCTTTTGAATCTCTTTTTTGGAGATGTTTGAGTGTGTAATTGGCGCATCGGGCTTGACGCGAACCGAATTCACAAAAACTTCCCCCAATTTTTCAACTTTTGTTGAGTCTTGTGGTTGATTGTCTTGTGCTAAAAGTGGAGCATATGCCACCACAATAAGCATCAAATAAAGAATGTAATTTTTCATACGATTGTTTTTAATAATCGAATAAAAAGAGGTGATTATTCTTTGTTTTAAATTGATTTTATCAAAACTGAAACCTAATGTTTCAGCAATTTCCCTAAACAGCATTACCTGTTCTAGGTTCTATGGGTATGATCTCAGCCTTGCGGCACCCCTTTATTGAGAACGTTGCAAAATTACGCTAGAAAAATAAATTTACACCAATAAATTTTTATTTTTTTTAAAGCTCTAATTGATGTGGCTCTTTAAGCAAGTCATCCACCTTTTTTACTGGGTTGAAAGTGATCAGTGGAACTTCAACAAAAACAGTATTCCAATGTGCCATCCCGCCATTCCATAGTCCTGGACGTTCAAGAGTTTTGAGCTTTTTGCCATATTTGTTTTTAATCGCTACAAAATGGGTCTTAGCGTCTATAAATTGTTCTAAATCATACTTTTGCCCTTTGTAATCTTTGACACCACAAACTATATCTACAGGATTAAAATGTGTAGCAGATTTTAAAATCTTGTGTTGACTTTCAGATTTTGTATTGATTTGATTCATTTCTACAATTTGCAAACTCAACTCACCATTTTCATGCTTCACCCAAAAAGGACCACCACCGGGCTCTCCTTCATTTTTGACCATACCACAAACACGTATCGGTCGGTGGATTCGCGTTTTGAGATATTCTATTTTATAATGATTTGCATATTTTTCAAACTCTGTTGAAATATGTACATTGAGTTGATCCGAAAGAAAATTTGCGATGTCATTTATTTTTTCTTCTGAGATTTCTGATTGATCAAGAGCATGAGCATACTCAAAAATTTGCAATTGAATTTTTAGCAAGTAGCCTCCCAAAATTGTTTTGTGATACACCATTTTATCCATACAATGTTGCATCATGACATTATCGATATTTTTTATAAAAATTAGGTCTGCATCAATCGAATTCAAATTGTGAATTAGTGCCCCATGACCTGATGGACGAAACAACAATTTACCATCAACCCTAAAAGGAATATCATCTACTGTTGTTGCAATAGTGTCTGTTTTTGGGTCTTGAAAAGAATAAGAAACATCAAAAGATGTGTTGGTTTTAGATTCAACGATTTTTTTGATGGATTTATAATGCTCATCAAAGCGTTTATGATGTTGATTTGAAATTGTAAAATGCAATGTTGCATTGCCGTTTACAGCAGCATAATGACTCGCCTCTACAAGATGTTCTTCAAAGGCCGTCGTGATGTGGGTTTTGTAATTGTGATAAGGCAATAATCCTTTGGGGTATTCCCCAAAATTAAAATGTTCTTTTGACAATAAAAGTTCCACAAACAACAGGCGTCTTTTGTCCAAAGACATCGATTTATAATCAGGATATTGTTTTTTTAGTTCTTCAAAAATCTCATCGTGGAAGGGCAACTTTTCTACAGTAAGAAAAAACAAAAAAAGGTCCACACTTTTTGTTCTATTAACGTAAGCGTTAATGGATTCTTTTTGTATGTCATAACGCTCCAAAAAAGAATACAGACTTTTGAACATTCGAGAAGCAGCACCAGACGCAGGAACAAATTTGACAATCGCTTTTTTTTGCTTTTGGGTTTCGAAAAATGTTGAGAACTGCTTGGACTTCACTTCCGAAAATCGCACAATACCATCTCCAATAGTCGCAGGAGCATGTAAATTGATTTTAGGTTTTTTGGATGTAAAATGTGATAACTGATGTTCTATCATTTTTACATCCAACCCTTTTTGTTGAATTTGCTGTATGTCTGCTTTAGTAAATTTCAATGCTGAGTTTCAATGAGGTTGTCAATATACGTTATTGCTGATAATAATCGTTCTTCGTGTGCTCCAAAAAGCTTAATGTATGGCAATTTTTGTGTTCTAAGTGCTGTTTCGAAGTGGTGATACATCAACTCGCGTTCATGTGGTTTATCACGCAAATCATCTTTTACCCAAGGAACGTCAATTCCGCATAAAAAGTATAAATCGTAATGATTTTTTATGGAATATAATTCAATTTTGGAATCGCAAAACCCATCAAAATAAACTTCAGAATACACTTTTGATTGTAATAAATTGGTATCACAAATGAGTACTTTGTTGGCCTTTTGTGCCAATTCGTTTTCCAATTTCATTTGCCCTTTTGCAATAGGAATCAAATCGTTTTTAGTACATATTTCTTGTTCTCGATCCCATTTATCTTGTAGAAATTCTCGTGCATATTCAGGTACAAAGACTGTTTTGTAATATGCGGCCAAAGCTCTAGAAAGTGTTGTTTTTCCAGTGGATTCTGGGCCAAAAAGAACCACCTTTAGGCAGCTGGCTGTCGTTTGTTCAAATGTTTTTTCCATTCTTGATAACCTAAAATTGCTAAAATCAAAAATACGATAAATTGAATTCCAGAAAATCCAAGTCCTTTTATAAAGTACAAAGGTATCGAGATTATATTTCCTACAATCCAAAATAACCAATGTTCTATTTTTTTATTGGCCATGAGCCACATCGCAGCAAAGAAAATTCCTGTAGTAAACGTATCAAAATAATCTGTAATTTGATGAAATCTATCAAAATAAATATAAACTAGAACAACAAAAGCTGCAGTAGTGCTAAATATGAGTATCGCTTTGCTTATGTCTTTTGCATTAGAATTGGAGATTTCAATTTTATCGCCATCTATTTGTTTTCGCCACATATACCATCCATACAAACTCATTATTGTATAATATATATTAATAATTGCATCGCCATAAAGCACAAAGTGATAACATATATAAACGTATAGTATAGTGCTTACAATGCCCGTAGGAAAAACTAAGATATGCTCATTTTTGGCAAACCACACACTCAATATGCCCAAAATGACAGCCAAAAGTTCTAAGCAAATATTTAGCACGCTTGCAGTGGCATAAGGCGCAGTAAAAAATTCAACAATTTCATTCATCGCAAAGGAGTTGTTATGGCGCAACCAAAGCCCTCAAATTCTAAAAAAAAGGCTTCGAACCGTTGGCGTTTTTTGCCGTCTAAAATCCAGGCTACTGTGGTGGTGTTTTCTTCCCCGAAAGGAGTCACTAAAAAATGTTTTTTGAAAGACATACCAGGTGTTGCATAAAGTTTATATAGCGCTTCCTTGATGCACCAAATCCAAGTTAATTTTTGAATATAATGAGCGTTGTTTTTTCTTAAAAAACAATCTTCAAAACCAATAAACTTTGATGCGATTTTAGTTATTTTTTCTCTTTGTTTCTCGATGTCAATGCCAACAGGACTGGAGCTCACTACAACGGCCGAAAACGTGTATGAATGTGTAATGGAAATATAGCGGCCATCTGTTAGATGTGGTTTCCCATTCTTATCATAAAAAAGATCAAAATCTGAGTATCCAAAGGCTTTCAACAACAAACGTACGCTTAAAAACCCTCTTTGATGAAGTTCACTTTTCATCGCCTTCACCCTATCGAAGCTTTCCTTTTTGAGGGTAATATGTTGCATTAATTCCTCATAAGATTCCGTAATGCTCCATATTTTAACATTAGTTTGTGAATTTATAGATATGGATTTATAAACTGGCATATGAGATTTAAAAAGTTAATACCTATCTTTGCAAAAGAATTAAAACCTGAAACGAAAGTACACTATTTTGGTCATTTATAACAAAGTAGTCTTCAATTAAAATTTGAACATATGAGCGTCAAAACCATCCCTTATGTCCCCTTCAAAGTAAAAGACATGTCTCTTGCAGACTGGGGAAGAAAAGAAATTGAATTGGCTGAGGCAGAAATGCCAGGTCTTATGAGTCTTAGAGAAGAATACAAAGACAGTCAGCCACTAAAAGGGGCTCGTATTGCTGGATGCCTTCACATGACCATTCAAACCGCAGTACTCATTGAAACCCTTGTGGCCCTTGGTGCAGAGGTAACGTGGAGTTCTTGTAATATTTTTTCTACGCAAGATCAAGCCGCCGCCGCCATTGCAGCAGCGGGAATTCCTGTTTATGCTTGGAAAGGTATGAACGAAGAAGAGTTTGACTGGTGTATAGAACAAACTTTATTTTTTGGCGAAGATCGCAAACCTCTTAACATGATTTTGGATGATGGTGGCGATTTGACCAATCTTGTTTTTGATCATTACCCAGAACTTACTCCTGGGATTAATGGATTGAGTGAAGAAACTACAACAGGTGTACACCGTTTGTATGAACGCATGAAAAATGGCACTTTGGCCATGCCTGCCATCAACGTAAATGATTCCGTAACAAAAAGCAAGTTTGACAACAAATATGGTTGTAAAGAAAGTGCTGTAGATGCCGTTCGCAGAGCAACGGATACAATGCTGGCCGGAAAACGCGTTGTCGTTTGTGGATATGGTGATGTTGGAAAAGGAACTGCGGCTTCGTTTAGAGGAGCAGGCAGTATCGTAACCATTACAGAAATAGATCCTATTTGTGCGCTTCAAGCCGCAATGGACGGATTTGAGGTCAAAAAACTAGAGACTGTTCTTCCTGTCTCAGACATTGTGGTTACGGCTACAGGAAACAAAGACATTGTACAAAGGCAGCACTTCCAAGCGATGAAAGACAAGACTATTGTGTGTAACATTGGACACTTTGACAATGAAATTGATATGGCATGGCTTAACGAAAATTATGGCCATACCAAAAACGAAATCAAAGCACAGGTCGATAAATATACCGTAGATGGCAACGACATTATCATTTTGGCCGAAGGCCGATTGGTAAATTTAGGGTGTGCTACTGGACACCCTAGTTTTGTAATGAGTAATTCGTTTACCAATCAAGTGTTGGCGCAAATAGAATTGTGGAATAACAAAGACGCCTATGAAAATAAAGTCTATATGTTACCAAAACATTTAGATGAAAAAGTAGCAAAACTTCACCTTGAAAAAATTGGCGTAGAGCTTACAGAGCTTCGAAAAGAACAAGCAAGCTATATTGGTGTAAAACAACATGGACCATTTAAACCAGAATATTATCGCTATTAATTGATTCTTCAATAAATAAACACAAAAAGTCTTAGAAAAATCTAAGGCTTTTTTTTTATGTCAGCCCTTATAAATTGGCATAATTTTGGTAATATTGATGCCATTATAATTATAAACCCAAACTATTATGAAAAAAACAAACCTATTATGTCTTGCCGTTGTATTTATTTCTTTAAACCTGTTGTTTTCCTGCACAAAAGATGACAACCCTGTGGTAGCTCATCCCTTCGCTGAAATCAAAGGCGATGCTACATTTCATGGCAATTTCAAAAGTGATATCGTAGTTGTCAATACCCAAGGTGGGCCGGAAACAAAATTGGACGATGAATCTTTAAAAGAAACTATAGAGGCCACAAAAACCTCTAGTGCTTTGTATGTAAATGTGCATCAGACGCAAACTTCAGAACCTCATTTGTTTACAAAAACGGACATTACTTTTAGCAATGCCAAAAAATATGACGAACGTTCGGTTGCACGGCTAAAAAAAGTGATTGATTATTTTAAAAAGAAAAAGAAAAAAGTCTATGTCCTTGGTATTTCTTTTGGTGCGTTTATGACACAAGAACTTATTGCCGACTATGGTATTGATAGCGCCGACGGTTATCTTATTATAGCAGGCCGGTTGGATATAGACGAAGACACCTGGAAGCCCTTTAGCGAAGGTAAAAGAACTACATACGTGTACGATCAAAACGGAGGTTATACCATCAATCTTTTTAAAGGTAAGCTGTCTGTAGAAGAAAAAAATATGGCTCGATTGGCTGCTGGACTAGGTTTCAATCGCTATACGGAACGTTTAAAAGACGAAAAAGATTTGTCAAAAATTAGATATATATATGGCACTCATGATGATGAAGTAGGACCACTTTCAAAAGAAGAAATTAAATTTTTAGAGGACAGAAATGTAGGGATAGGCAAAAATCAAGGCGCTAATCATCAAAATGCAATTCAGGCTGGATTAACTATATTGAAAAGTGCTTTTAGGATTTAATAAATTTCTAAAATATTAATAAAAAAAGCCGCACAATGTGCGGCTTTAAATTTTACTTTTTTTTAATTAAGCTTCAAAAGGAACAACTGAAACATACGATTTGTTGTTCTTTTTCTTTTCAAACTTAACAAGGCCATCCACTTTGGCGTGAAGGGTATGATCTTTACCAGCATACACATTTTCACCTGGATTGTGTGCAGTACCGCGTTGTCTTACAATGATATTTCCTGCCACAGCAGCTTGTCCACCAAAAATTTTGACGCCAAGGCGTTTCGATTCTGATTCTCTACCGTTTTTCGAACTTCCGACTCCTTTTTTATGTGCCATTTTATGTCGATTTTAAATGTTATGTTTTAGCTAAGGGCTGCAATTAAATCCGCTTTTTTCATGGCAGAAATTCCAGTAATTCCTTTAGCTTTCGCTAATTCTTTTAGTTGAGCAACTGTCATTTTGCTAAGGTCTTCCGTTGGTGCTTCTGCTTTTGGAGCACTTGCCTTTGGAGTGGCTTTAGCTTTTGCAGCTGGTTTTGCCGCTGCTTTCGCTGGAGCAGCTTTTTTTGCTCCTGAAGTTACGATAGTGTCAATTTGGATTTCTGTTAAAGATTGACGGTGGCCATTCTTAACTCTGTATCCTTTACGTCTTTTCTTTTTAAAGACAATCACTTTATCACCTTTGAGGTGCTTCAAGACTTTTGCTCCAACTTGAGCGCCGTCTATAGCTGGGGCGCCTACTGTGACTTTGTCTCCGTCAGACAAAAGAAGAACATTGTCAAAAGCGACTTTCTTTCCTTCTTCTGTTTGCAAACGATGAACAAAGACTTTTTGGTCTTTTTCAACTTTAAATTGTTGCCCTGCTATCTCTACAATTGCGTACATAGCGTTACGTTTTTATTAATTTAATTTATCAATACCTCGGGATTTTCTCCAAAGGCGGGTGCAAATATAATTCTAATAAATTAATATCCAAACTATTTACAGGTATAGTTTTGCTAATTTTATAGCGTTTAATTATAAAAAACACTATTTTTGAGTTCTGACTGTAACATTTACTAAATTTTTCAGTCTATTAGTAGATATACTTAACACTAAAAAAATAATCTAATGAAAATTTATTTATGCGCTTTGACTGCTGTGTTATTGATGGCAACTCCTTTGTCTGCACAGGAAGTTAAATTTGAGGAATACGATTTAGATAACGGCATGCACGTTATCCTACATCAAGACAATACCGCACCTGTTGTAACAACCTCTGTCATGTACCATGTAGGGGCAAAAGACGAAAACCCAGAACGTACTGGATTTGCTCACTTTTTTGAGCATTTGCTTTTTGAGGGTACAGTCAACATTCCAAAAGGAGAATGGTTTACAATAGTAAGTTCGAACGGTGGAAGCAATAATGCCAACACAACTGATGACCGAACTTACTATTATGAAGTATTTCCATCTAACAATGTAGAGCTTGGTCTTTGGATGGAATCTGAGCGGCTGCTGCACCCTGTTATCAACCAGGATGGTGTAGATACTCAAAATGAAGTAGTAAAAGAAGAGAAGCGTCTAAGAGTAGATAATAGTCCTTATGGCAAGTTTTTGGAGAATGTAAAACTTCATATGTTTAAAAAACATCCTTACAAAGGAACAACTATTGGAAAAATGGAGCATTTAGATGCTGCAACTTTAGAGGAATTTCAAGCCTTTAATAAAAAATACTATGTACCAAACAATGCCACACTAGTGGTTGCTGGAGATATTGATGTCGCTGCGGTCAAAAAAATGATTGAAGATTATTTTGGCCCTATTCCAAGAGGCGAAGATATAGTCCGAAATTTCCCAAAAGAAGATCCTATAACAGAACCTATTAGTGCCAAAGCTTATGATGCGAATATTCAAATTCCAGCCATTATGGCGGCCTACAGAACACCTTCTTTTAAGGACAGAGAATCTTATGTTTTAGATATGATTTCCACCTATTTGAGCGATGGTAAAACATCAAAACTTTATAAAAAACTAGTTGATGACAAGAAAATGGCACTTCAAGCGGGCGCTATAAACTTAAGTCAAGAAGACTATGGCGTGTATATTTTATTTGGGTTGCCATTGGGCGATATTTCTCTGGATACTCTTGTTGAAGAAATGGACGTAGAAATTGAAAAATTAAAGTCAGATTTGATTTCTGAGAGAGACTATCAAAAAATTCAAAACAAATTTGAAAATGATTTTGTAAGCTCAAATTCTAGCATTGAAGGCATTGCAAACTCATTGGCGCGCTTCCACATGCTGTACGGAGACACCAATTTGATTAATAATCAAATTGATATTTATAGATCCATTACTAGAGAAGAAATACAAGCAGTTGCTAAAAAATATTTAAATGCCGATCAGCGTTTATTATTAGAATATTTACCAGAACCTGCGATAGAATAATTTTTTAAAAAAGACATATACATGAAAACTAAATTATACACACTACTGGCGTTCTTGTTTGTTACTGTAAGCATTACTGCACAAATAGACCGTAGTCAACAACCAGAACCAGGTCCTGCACCAAAAATTTCTTTGGATAAACCTGCAGAATATGAACTCAAAAATGGATTGAAAGTTCTTATTGTAGAAAATCACAAACTCCCAAGAGTATCCTACAATTTAAGCATCGATCGTAAACCAATCATTGAAGGAAATAAAGCAGGTGTTACATCTTTGCTTGGATCCATGCTTGGTAATGGAACTACAGCTATCCCTAAAGACGATTTCAATGAAGAAGTTGATTTCTTAGGAGCACGTTTAAACTTTGGTTTTGACGGAGGATTTGCAAGTTCTTTAACAAAATATAGCACACGAATTCTTGAACTTTTGGCAGATGCTGCTATGAATCCTTTACTTACTGAAGAAGAATTCGAAAAAGAAAAAGAAAAACTATTAGAAGGTTTAAAGACCGAAGCAAAAAGTGTTGATGCTGTTGCGGGGCGTGTTGGAAGAGCACTTTCATATGGTGTAGAACACCCTTATGGAGAGTTCGTTACAGAAGAAACTGTAAACAATGTAACTTTTGAGGACATAAAATCTTATTACAACCAGTACTTCAAACCCAACGAAACGTATTTGGTTGTTATTGGAGATGTAGATACAAAAGCAACATACAAACTCATCAAAAAATACTTTGGAAAATGGAAAAAAGGAGCGGTAGATAACTCCGTTGTTCCTGAAGCCAATGCCAATGTTGATGCTTTAGAAATCAACTTTGTAGACATGCCAAATGCTGTGCAATCTAACATTTCAATTACAAGCAATGTCAAGCTCAAAATGAGTGATCCAGATTATCACGCTGTTTTGATTGCCAACAAAATATTGGGTGGTGGTTTTAATAGTTACCTAAACATGAATTTGAGAGAAGCAAATGGCTGGACTTATGGCGCGCGATCGTCTGTGGGTACAGACAAATACATTTCAAGATTTTCTGCTGGTGCGGCAGTAAGAAATGCAGTAACCGATAGTGCTATTGTTGAAACAATCAAAGAAATCAAACGCTTTCAAACAGAACCAGTAGAAGCTTCTGCTTTGGCCAATGCAAAAGCCAAATATGTTGGTGATTTTGTACTTGCACTAGAGCGCCCAAGCACAATTGCCCAGTATGCAATTAGCACAAAAATTAATGACCTCCCCGAAGATTTCTATGCGACGTATTTAGAAAAAATAAATGCGGTCACTATTGAAGACGTTCAGCGTGTTGCCAACAAATATTTTACGGCAGATAATGCCCGTTTTATTGTTGTAGGGAAAGGAAGTGAAGTTGTTGCAAACCTTGAAAAATTGAATATTCCAATCAACTACTTTGACAAGTATGCCAATGCTGTAGAAAAACCAGAATTTTCTAAACCAATTCCTGCTGGAGTTACGGCTCTTTCTGTCATGAACAGCTATGTAGAAGCCGTTGGTGGGAAAGACGCTTTAAGCGCTGTTGAAACCATGCTTTTCAATGCGAATGTGACTATAGAGGGCGCACCATTTAAGCCAACTTCGGTTATGAAGTTTATGGCCCCCAACAAGATGTCCATGGAAATGAGTATTGCTGGAATGGGTACAATTTTCAAGCAAAAATTTGATGGAACTACTGGCTATCAAGAACAACAAGGAATGAAACAGCCAATGAGTGACGAAGACAACAAAGAGCAAGCCAGTCAAAAAGGTTTATTTCCAGAAATGCATTACACTGCAGAAGATATTGAGTTGGTGAGTTTAAGCGACATGGATGGCAAAGATGTTTATAAAATCAAAGTTAAAGGCGATAAAGATTCGTTCCGCTACTATGATGCATCATCTGGATTACTTCTTAGAGAAGAATCTACCGAAGAAGCACAAGGACAAACTATTACTTCACTAAAAGATCTTTCAGATTATAGAGAAGTGAATGGTGTTTTGATTCCTTTTGGACAGAAAATTACGGCGGGTCCACAGGTTATTGATATGAGTTTAACTGAAGCTTTAGTAAACTCTGGAGTTACCGAAGAGGATTTTAAATAAATCTTACCAAAATAATTAAAAAAGACTGCCGCGAGGCGGTCTTTTTTTTATTCTATTTTTTATTAGCCAAATAAATCCCACTTAATATCACAACAGCAGCGCACCCCTGAAGCCATCCAAAAACCTCACCATCTATCAACCCCCAAAAAAGGGCTACAACAGGCATCAAATACGTTACAGAAGAAGCAAACACGGGAGTAGAGATTTGAATAAGATGATTAAATAACACTTTTGCCATAGCCGTTCCAAATAATGATAAAACAACGACACATCCAATTGCAGGCCAAAACGAGACAGCAGTTGTTGCAGAGCGATGTAATCCACCAGAATAAAAGAGAACAAGCAGTGCTGGAATGAAAATAACTACAAAATTGGCTGTAGCTATTGCAATAGGACGTACCCCTTTTAAATGTTTTTTGATAATATTTACATTAGTTGCATACATCAGTGTTGCAAGAATAATTAGACCTGAATACCAGTAGTTTTGACTAGGGTTGAGCTCTGCTCCCTCCATAATTAAAAAAACAGCCCCAATTAAACCCACAATAACGCCTATGATTTGTGCTCGAGATGATTTAATTCTAAAAATAATCAGCCCAATAATAAAGGTATTTATTGGCACTAAAGAATTTAAAATCGAGGCAAAAGCACTATCAACTTCTGTTTCTGCGTAGGCAAACAAAAAGGAAGGAAAAAAAGTTCCAAGACCGCCAGAAACAGCCAACCATTTCCATTGCGTTTTTGATAATTTTCCAATGGACTTATACCCTGCCATAAAAATAAACAGCGCCGAAATTACAATCCGAAAACTACCGAGCTGCATAGGCGTAAGCCCGATTAGTCCTTTTTTTATAAGTATAAAGGAGCTTCCCCAGATGAGGGATAAAAGAACTAAGAGACTCCATTTTTTTAGATTTTTGTTGGGCATCATTTTTTTTTGAGAGCGCAAATTAGATGAATTTATTCCGATATGAGTTAAAAAAATTATAACTTTGTATAGACCTAAAACTCATCATCATGAAATACACAAAATTATTCCTAGTTGCAACACTTATTTTTTCTGTGGCTACAAGCTGTAAAAACACCTCAAAAGCAGAAGTAAAAACAGTAGAAAACGGAACTACAGAAATCATTGAAACTAGTGGAACCGCCGTTGGTAATTTTGAAAATATTGAAAATTATGCGGCTGCCGAATTTACAATCAAAGGGATGACATGCGCTATGGGCTGCGCAAAAACCATCGAAAAAAAATTAGCAAAAATGGACGGGGTATTGTCGGCCAAAGTAGATTTTGAAAATGAACTTGCAAGTGTTGAATTTGATGCCGAAAAAGTTGATAAAAATGCACTTCAAAAAACAGTAACTGCTGTTAGCGATGCTTACACAGTGCAGGATATGAAAATTTCCGACCGCCCTTTCCCGGCAAAGTAAAATCTAAAATCAAGCATTCATAAACGTCTCAATTTCGTCAATTTCAATTGGAATATTTTTCATCAAATTGAGTGGGGCTCCATGCGATTGAATGACAACATCGTCTTCCAAACGGATACCCATTTTTTCTTCTGGAATATAAATTCCTGGCTCTACAGTAAACACCATGCTTTCTTGCATTGGAGATTTGAGCGCACCAAAATCGTGTGTATCCAGCCCCATATGATGTGATGTGCCATGCATGAAATATTTTTTATAGGCCGGCCATTTTGGATCTTCATTTTGCACATCGGCTTTATCGATCAGCCCCAAACCTAACAATTCGGAGGTCATCAGTTTTCCAACTTCCACATGATAGTCCTCCCAGATAGTTCCCGGCAATAACATTTTTGTGGCTTCGTTCTTAACGTTCAAAACGGCTTGATATACTGCTTTTTGACGGTCTGTAAAACGACCACTTACAGGGATAGTTCGCGTCATATCGCTAGAATAATTGGCGTATTCTGCACCAACATCCATTAGCAACATGTCGCCTGCCTTACACTTTTGATTGTTTTCTATGTAATGCAAAACACAGGCATTGTATCCAGACCCAATTATGGGCGTATAGGCAAAACCTTTGGAGCGATTTTTAAGAAATTCATGAGCATATTCAGCTTCAATTTCATATTCCATAACGCCTGGTTTCACAAAGCCTAAAACGCGTTTGAATCCTTTTTCAGTAATCTCACAAGCCGTTTGAATCAATGCAATTTCCTCTGGCTCTTTGATGCCACGAAGAGCTTCCATGATAGGAAAGTTAGGTTCAATTTTATGATTTGAGAATTTTTCTTTTACTGTTTTGATAAATCGATCTTCGCGTGTTTCCATTTCAACCGCTTGACGGTAGTGGTTGTTATTATTAAAGTACAACACTTGGGCATCTGCCATAAGCGACTCAAACACCGTATCAAACTCTTCTAACCAATAAATTGTTTTGACTCCAGAAGTTTCCGTGGCTTGTTTCTTGTTGAGCTTAGCCCCCTCCCAAATAGCAATATGATCATTTGTTTCTTTTAAAAATAAAATCTCACGGTGGGCTTCATGTTTTGCATTTGGGCATATCACCAAAATACTTTCTTCTTGATCTACACCACTCAAATAAAAAATATTGCGATGCTGATGAAATGGTAAAGTACTGTCTGCACCCGTACTAAAAATATCGTTGGAATTGAAGACAGCAATAGAATTGGGGATCATTTGAGCCACAAATTTTGATCTATTTTTTATAAACAATTCGGAATCGATGGGTAGGTATTTCATAGTCATGTATTTTTCCAAAAGTAAAAATTTTAGATTATATCTTAAAAGAAATGAAGGGAAAACAAACGTTCTATAATTTTCTATTTATAAATATTCTAAATTTTAAAAAATTATGATAAATGTTATTGTCTAAGAACGGCTTGTGAGTTACCTTTGCTCAGTTATAAAAATTTAATCAAATGAGTGGATTTTTAAAGTCTTCAATCGGAAGAAAAATAGCAATGGCCATATCGGCATTTTTCTTAATGGTTTTTATCCTTCAACATTTTGCTATCAATATTTTATCTGTATTTAATCCTGATGCTTTTAATGAAGTTTCACATTTTATGGGAACAAACCCTTTAGTGCAATTTGTACTACAACCCGTTCTTATTTTTGGTGTTGTTTTTCATTTTCTCATGGGATTTGTTTTGGAGTTCAAAAACAGAGCTTCAAGACGTGTGAGCTATGCAGTAAATAATGGAAATGCCAATTCTACATGGATGAGCAGAAACATGATTTATAGCGGTGGTTTTATTCTTGTATTCTTGGTTATTCATTTCATAGATTTTTGGATTCCTGAGTTGAACATAAAATATGTTACAGGTGACACTTCTGGACTTCTAGCTGACGGAAGTGATTATCGTTATTTTGAAGAATTACAGCATAAATTTGTCCCGCTATGGCGTGTCATTTTATATTGTGTAGGATTTATATTCTTATCGTTACACCTTTTACACGGCTTCAATTCGGCCTTTCAATCGGTTGGAGGAAATAATAAATACACCAATAGTCTTAAAGGTTTTGGAAAAGCCTACGCCGTATTAATTCCTCTAGGATTTATTGTAATTGCTTTGTTCCACTTTTTTAATAACTCTCACTAAATCATATACTTATGGCTTTAGATTCTAAAATTCCAAAGGGTCCACTTGCAGACAAATGGACATCACATAAAAACTCTATCGATCTTGTAAATCCAGCCAACAAAAGAAATATAGATGTTATTGTTGTTGGTACAGGATTGGCGGGAGGTTCTGCCGCAGCTACGCTTGCAGAATTGGGCTATAATGTTAAAGCTTTTTGTTTTCAAGATTCGCCAAGACGTGCGCATTCAATTGCAGCACAAGGTGGAATCAACGCTGCAAAAAACTACCAAGGCGATGGTGACTCTACATACCGATTGTTTTATGACACCGTAAAAGGAGGAGATTACCGATCTAGAGAAGCCAATGTTTACAGATTAGCGGAAGTATCTACTAATATAATAGACCAGTGTGTTGCACAAGGTGTGCCATTTGCTAGAGATTATGGTGGGCTGCTCGACAACCGTTCTTTTGGCGGGGTATTAGTGTCTAGAACTTTTTATGCTAAGGGACAAACAGGACAACAACTTTTACTTGGTGCCTACTCTGCAATGAATCGTCAAATTGGACGAGGAAAAATAAAAATGTACAACCGTCACGAAATGTTGGATGTTGTTGTAGTCGATGGAAAAGCGCGTGGAATTATCACTCGAAACCTAGTAACTGGAGAGATTGAACGCCATTCTGGTCATGCTGTAGTGTTGGGTTCTGGTGGCTATGGAAATGTATTTTACCTTTCTACAAATGCCATGGGCAGCAACGTTACCGCCGCATGGAAAGCACACAAAAGAGGTGCATATTTTGCAAATCCTTGCTACACTCAAATTCACCCGACTTGCATTCCTGTTTCGGGCGATCACCAATCCAAATTGACGCTTATGTCCGAATCACTTCGAAATGATGGAAGAATTTGGGTGCCAAAGAAATTAGAAGACGCAAAAGCAATTCAAAATAAAACACTAAAACCAACAGCTATCGCCGAAGAAGATCGCGATTACTTCTTAGAAAGGCGATATCCTGCTTTTGGAAATTTGGTTCCAAGAGATGTCGCATCAAGAGCTGCCAAAGAGCGTTGTGATGCTGGTTTTGGGGTTAATGCCACTGGAGAAGCTGTTTTTCTAGACTTTGCATCGGCTATTATCCGTTATGGAAAAGAACAAGCACACGTCAAAGGGCTCGATGAAAACAATGATGATCTAGTACAATCACTTGGAAAAGAAATTGTTAAAAGCAAATATGGAAACTTATTCCAGATGTACGAAAAAATTGTAGATGAGAATCCATACGAAACCCCAATGATGATTTATCCAGCGGTGCATTACACCATGGGGGGTGTTTGGGTAGACTATAATTTACAAACAACTGTACCGGGACTATATGCCATTGGAGAAGCCAATTTCTCTGACCATGGAGCCAACAGACTTGGTGCTTCTGCACTAATGCAAGGGCTGGCCGATGGGTATTTTGTATTGCCTTATACTATTGGTAACTACTTATCTAATGACATTCGCACAGGACCAATTTCTACAGAGACAAAAGAATTTGAAGAAGCAGAAAAAAATGTACGTCAACAGATTGATCAATTCATAAATAATAAAGGTTCAAAACCAGTAGATTATTTCCATAAACGTCTTGGGAAAATCATGTGGAACAAATGCGGAATGGCAAGAAATGAAAAAGACCTTAAAGAAGCTATTGAAGAAATTTCTGCTCTCCGAAAAGAATTTTATAAAGAAGTGCTTGTGCCAGGCGATGCCGATGAGTTTAATGAAGAATTGGCCAAAGCAGGTCGTGTTGCCGACTTTTTAGAACTCGGCGAATTGTTTGCAAAAGATGCTTTAGTTAGAGAAGAATCTGCAGGAGGGCATTTTAGAGAAGAATATCAAACAGCTGATGGTGAAGCACAAAGAAGAAAAGAGTTTCAGTTTGTTTCGGCATGGGAATACAAAGGTGAGCCAAAAGATGCACAATTGCATAAAGAAGAATTAGTGTACGAAAATATAGAAGTTAAAGAACGTTCCTATAAATAAAATAGCTATGAAATTAACGTTAAAAATCTGGCGTCAAAAAAACGCTAAAAACAAAGGTAAAATAGTTGAATATCCTATAGATGGCATTTCTCCTGACATGTCTTTTCTAGAGATGTTAGATGTTCTCAACCAGAAGTTAATTACAGAAGGTGAAGAGCCGGTAGCTTTTGATCATGATTGTCGAGAGGGGATTTGTGGCTCTTGTTCTTTATACATTAATGGGGAAGCTCATGGTCCCGACCGAAGAGTAACAACCTGCCAGCTCCATATGCGTAAATTTAAAGATGGTGATACTATTTTTATTGAACCATTTAGAGCAAATGCTTTTCCTGTGATCAAAGACTTAATTGTAGATCGTTCTGCTTTTGATCGAATTCAGCATGCTGGCGGATTTATATCTGTAAACACCTCTGGAAATACTCAAGATGGAAATGCTATTCCAATTTCAAAACACGCCGCAGATGAAGCTATGGATGCTGCGACATGTATTGGTTGTGGCGCTTGTGTTGCAAGCTGTAAAAATTCTTCTGCAATGTTGTTTGTTGGAGCTAAAGTCTCTCAGTATGCATTGTTGCCACAGGGGCAAGTAGAAGCGACTGACAGAGTCCAAAACATGGTGGCTCAAATGGACTTGGAAGGTTTTGGAAACTGCACCAATACTGGTGCTTGTGAAGTAGAATGCCCTAAAGGAATTTCGCTAGAGAATATTGCTCGAATGAACAGAGAATTGATCAAAGCCAACCTCAAAGGTTAATCCTCTAAAATAAATTCTGTAATCTCTTCCCAGAATGCACGAACTTCTACTAGTTCCTCTGCATAGCTCACGCGCTCGGGTTGTGTCTTTTTTAGAAAGTTTCCTGAATCGTATCTGCCGTTATCATTTGTGTCAAAAATAGCTCTTAGAAAATATTTACCTGGATCAACATTTGTGAAGTCAATGGATCCGGGTTCTCTTATGATTTTCTCCTCCTTAACATCACCGTTGGTTGTCACAAATTGAAGAATAATAGGGTATTTTGCATTTCGAAGACGAACTCGAATATTTCCATAGTCGGATAATAATTTTGTGCCAGCTTTGAAACGAAGTGTGTCATTTTCTGTGCCATAAAAATCTTTTATGGCGCCAGGAAAAAGTGTAATGTCATAGGTATTATTTTCCGTTAAATCAAAATTAAGCTGCGCCAAAGTCGGATTGATTTTATCAATTGTAAATTGACTTTCAACTGCTAGTGAATCCTTATCAATTATTGCGGCTTTTGAGGCATCTACAGACGATAATGGAATGGTGGAGCGCAATAGAAAAACGTCACTAGGTTTTAGTGTAGAATTGACCGTTTTTAGAATTAATGAATCCTTATCCATTTTTTTTATTCGGACAGTTACAGTGTCTTTTGTAGAGAAATAGGACACTTCAAAACGTAAAGAATCCACATCTAATTTTGGACGCATCCAAAAATTTAAGGTATCTTTTTCGAATTCTTTAGAAGTTATGTGTAAAAAATCTTCTGGAACTTCCGATACCATCTTTACCCCCAAGCTGTCGGAAATTCCTTCGTATGCAAATCCGATTCGACTTTCTGCCAATTGTCGTGCACGGGTAAATTCGAATTCTGGATCTTGCTTAAATAATTTTAAAATATAAGCCGTATCTGAAGGCACAGTAAGAAACTGACTTCTGTACCCAAATTTATCATCTTTGGGCTCGTAAATATAATTTGTATTTTCCTCTTTTAAGGCCGTCAACAAGTACCTTCCCGCTTTTATGTTGTCTATAGAAAATTCCGACAAACTGTCCGTCACACTAATATATTTTGGTTTTTGTTTAAAAACAATAGAATCCGTATAAGTAGTATCAACTTCATGCAATACAACAGAAACAGCTTCTGGAGTTTCACGCTCAAAAGCTTCGACAACCAATCCCTTAACAGAAAGGGAATCAATATAAGTTCCAGTAGAAAAAACGTATTTATAAAAAGGAAAAGGGTTGCCTTCGTTGTTATCAATAATACTCTCCCCAAAGTTAAACGCATAGGTGGTATTGGGTTGAAGTGAATCAAATATTTTTATGGTGATATATTTACTAGCCGTACTTAATGGAGTAATTTCTGGCTCGGGATCTATTGGCGGGGAAATCACAAGTTGTTTTTGAATGTCTTTGAATTTGACATACTCATCAAAATAAATTCGAATCTCATTTGCTGTAAAATTTGTTGAAAAATTTGCGGGCTCTTCTTTGATAATTACCGGAGGAGTTTCATCTTTTGGACCACCATCTGTTGTTCCTCTATTGGCACATTGAAATAAGACCAAACTTAGCGTCACACACAAAAGAAAATTTAAAACCGACTTTGACATATCTTCATTTTGAACAACACAAAGAAACAACTTATTTTAATTTTAGCGAAACAAGGAAGAAGTAATTGCTATTGTAGCCAAACTGAGTTTTTTTACGCCACCAAGCATGAATACTTTTGAACAGACTTCTATGGTTGCCCCTGTTGTGATGAGATCATCAACAATTAAAATATGTTTTTTAAAAACGACTGCATTTGAATTTAATTTAAAACTTTTCGCAACAGAGTTCCAGCGTTGTTCTTTAGTTTGAAAAACTTGAGTTTTTGTGTTTTTCGTTTTAACCAAAACAGAATCATCACAAGGAATCTCTAAAATATCTGCAATAGCTTTTGCAAAGGTCAACACCTGGTTATAGCCGCGTTTCTTTAATCTAATTTTATGAGCAGGAATAGGAACAACTAGATCTACTGTTTCGAAACGTAAAGACCTTTTCATCTCCAAACCAAGCCAAGTCCCTAAAGTTATACCCAGTGATTGCTGATTATTGTATTTTAAATTATGAAGTAGTTTTTGTACACGACTGTTTTTTTCAAAATAAAATAAAGCCGTAGAAGCCACGAATTGAATACGCCCAAAAAACAACCGATTTAGAGGTTGATCTTCTTGAAAATGATAATTTGTAAGAGGCAAATGATGCCTGCATTCTACACAAATTTCGATTTCATTATCATGTAAAATACAAGAACACGCAAGACAGCTTGGAGGAAAAAACAAATCGACTAAATAGTTCATAATACAAAATAGAGATAGGGAGTCATAAATTTAAAAATAATCTTATATTTTTTTAATTCTCACGACTTAATTTCTTTGGGTTTTCTATTTTTGTGATATGAACAACCAAGAAGATCATTTTAAAAACGTCATTTCTCACGCCAAAGAATACGGATTTGTATTTCAAAGCAGTGAAATTTACGATGGCCTAAGCGCAGTGTACGACTACGGCCAAAACGGGGCAGAGTTAAAGAAAAATATTCGGGAATATTGGTGGAAAGCCATGGTGCAAATGAACACCAATATAGTAGGCCTTGATGCTGCAATTTTTATGCATCCAACCACATGGAAAGCGTCTGGACATGTTGATGCTTTTAATGATCCTCTTATAGATAATAAAGATTCCAAAAAGCGCTACAGAGCCGATGTTCTTATTGAAGACTATTGCGCTAAGCTTGAACAAAAAATCGAAAAAGAAGTCAAAAAAGCTCAAAAACGCTTTGGTGATGCTTTCAATAAAACAGAATTTACAAGTACAAACTCGAGAGTTTTAGGGTATCAAGAAAAAATAGATACAATACTAAAACGGATGGCCAAATCGCTAGAAAATGAAGATTTGTCAGATGTTAAAGCACTTATCGAGGAACTAGAAATTGCCGATCCCGTTAGCGGTAGCCGAAACTGGACCGATGTGAAACAATTCAATTTGATGTTTGGTACAAAACTGGGGGCTTCTGCAGAAACTGCAATGGATTTGTATTTGCGTCCAGAAACTGCTCAAGGTATATTTGTTAACTTTTTGAATGTTCAAAAAACAGGTCGAATGAAAATTCCTTTTGGGATTGCTCAAACAGGAAAAGCATTTAGAAATGAAATCGTAGCGCGTCAATTTATTTTTAGAATGCGAGAATTTGAACAGATGGAAATGCAGTTTTTTATCAAACCAGGCACACAAGGTGAATGGTATGAGCATTGGAAAGAAAAACGGTTGAACTGGCATCTTTCTTTGGGAATGGGAGAGGAAAATTACCGCTTTCACGATCACGAAAAATTAGCACATTATGCAGACGCTGCTGCAGATATAGAGTTTAAATTTCCATTTGGATTTAAAGAACTCGAAGGCATTCATTCTAGAACAGATTTTGATCTGAATCAACATGAAAAGCATGCAGGAAAAAAACTTCAATTCTTTGATCCTGAAGAAAACAAAAACTACGTCCCTTACGTCTTAGAAACTTCTATTGGTCTAGACCGAATGTTTTTGGCTGTATTTTCTAATAGTTTAAAAAACGAAGTTTTAGAAAACAACTCAACACGAACAGTTCTAAAACTCCCAGCTGTTTTGGCTCCAATTAAAGCCGCTATTTTACCCCTTGTAAAAAAAGATGGACTTCCAGAAATTGCCAAAGACATTTTACATGATTTGCAATGGGATTTCAATGTGAGTTACGATGAAAAAGATGCTGTCGGAAGGCGTTATCGCAGACAAGATGCCATAGGAACTCCATTTTGTATTACTGTGGACCACGACACCCTCGAAGACCATACCGTTACAATACGTTACAGAGACTCAATGAAACAAGAAAGAGTAGCTATTCAAGATTTGAAAACTTTGATTGAAAGCCATGTTTCTATGAAGAATTGGTTGAAAAAAATATAACTTCATCGAAAGCGTATTGTAATGCTTTTTTAAAAACCTCTTTTTTTGTACAAACAAAAAAATGTATGGCAATTGTATTGTTTTTTTTTAGCACTAATTCGACAATATAATTTATCTTGTGGGGATTATAATTTTGAATCTTCCCATAGATTCACATAAGTAACCGATTTATTTTGATAAGACAGATCTATTTATTTTTCTTTGGCTTTTTGTTGATTAGCGGAACAAGCCATGCGCAGCTAAATGCTTCAACTATTGGAAGTGCTCAAGACTTAGGTGGCAATTGCTTTTTAATAACCCCTGATCAATTAGATCAAGCTGGAGGTGTATGGTATGACAATCCTATTGATTTTTCTGAAGATTTTTCTATTTATTATAAAAATAATTTTGGAAATAAAGATAATAATGGAGCAGATGGCATGGCACTCGTATTTAAAGCAACCTCAACTCCTGATGTTGGAGGAATAGGCGGGGGCATGGGGTACCAAGGTATTAGTCCGTCTTTAATTGTAGAATTTGACACGTATTGGAACAATGCGGACAATAACGATCCTTTCGACGATCATATTGCTATTGTTTCAAACGGAAATCCTGTACATACAGCGGCGACAAATTTAGCTGGACCAGTGCCACCAACAAGCACAACGATCAATATGGAAGATGGTGTTGACCATAATGTAAAAGTAGTGTGGACAGCCGCTACTCAAACTTTTGAAGTCTTTTTTGATTGTGAGTTACGATTAACCTTAAACCAAGATGTAAAAAATACAATTTTTGGTGGTGACAGTACAGTATTCTTTGGATTTGTTGGATCAACTGGAGGGCTTTCAAACCTTCATCAAGTTTGCTTTAATAGAATTTCTTTTGTTGACAACCTTGTCCTACAACCAGAAACAATTTGTAGTGGTGAATCTGTACAAGTTGATGCTGAAATCCCAAGCGGAGACACTTATACTTGGACACCAAGTGCTGGAGTTAGTAATGTCAATATTGCAAATCCAACACTTACACCGACCACCACAACAACGTACACTGTAACCATTGAAGATGAATGTGGAGATGCAATTACAGAAGATATAGAAATTACAGTGTTGCCTGTTGGTTCTGCCATTTTTGATCCTATTCCTGCAATTTGTGAGGGTGATCCTAATCCTTTACCTGTTACAGACCTTAACGGCGTAACTGGAACTTGGACACCCGCGTTTAATGCCAATACAACAACAGATTATACCTTTACGCCTGATGCAGGACAATGTGC
>CANNCM010000004.1 GCA_947503105.1 uncultured Flavobacteriaceae bacterium
TGGAAAGATGGAGCCGAGGCCATAATACCAAAAGGAAAAAATATAACAGCAGATGCAGATGCTACAATTACTGTAACTAATGGAACAGCTGCTGCTTTAAAAGATGTTACACTAAAAGTGAACACTGCGAACCTCAAAGATATTCCAGCAGCGTCTATTAAGCATGGAGCCAGCGGTCAGGTGCTTACAACGGACAGCACAGGAAAAACCGTTTGGAAAGATGGAGCCGAGGCCATAATACCAAAAGGAAAAAATATAACAGCAGATGCAGATGCTACAATTACTGTAACCAATGGAACAGCTGCTGCTTTAAAAGATGTTACACTAAAAGTGAACACTGCGAACCTCAAAGATATTCCAGCAGCGGCTATTAAGAATGGAGCCAGCGGTCAGGTGCTTACAACGGACAGCACAGGAAAAACCGTTTGGAAAGATGGAGCCGACCTCCGAAAACTAGGCACCAACAACCATATAAGCTCTGATGCTGGTGTAGGTGGCAATGGCACTTCTGTAGGAACAGGGACAAATAACTTTGCGGTAGGAAATACTGCTTCAGGGAATAACACAAAAGGTTCGAATAATATTGCCTTTGGCTTTGCTGCTTTACTATATAACCAGATTGGTAACGACAACTTTGCCTCAGGTTATCTTTCTTTGTACAATGCTAAAGGTAGCGGTAATATTGCTATTGGGAGACAATCTGGATTTAATATTACATCAGGATCAACTAACATTGCCATAGGACGTGGATCGTATGTGGCTAATCCAGCAGCAGACGACCAATTGAGTATCGGAAACCTAATTTTTGGAACAGGTTTAGATGGCTATAAGGATGTTACCAATAAACTTTCTACAGGAAACATTGGTATTGGTGTCAAAGTGCCTACAGAAAAGTTGGAGGTTGATGGCAATATAAAAGCTGATAGTTTTATAGCGCCATCAAAATCTTATGCCGATTATGTGTTTGAGAAATATTTGGACGGTGTTTCTACTATAAATACAGATTACAAGTTTAAGTCTTTGGCAGAAGTAGAACGCTTTATAAAAACGAACAAGCACTTACCAGGTGTAACAGGGATCAATGAGCTTCAAAAGGATAAAGATGGAAAGCTATTGGTAGATATACCAGCACTAGCCAAGCAGTCTTTAGAAAAAATAGAAGAGTTGTTTTTACACACCATAGAACAGCAAAAAATAATTGAAGATTTAGAAGAAGAAAACGAGGGATTAAAAGGGCGATTAGAAAAGATAGAACAAGCCTTGGGCTTATAGAAATAAAAAAATAAAGCGAAATAAAAAGAACTCAAAAAAATGGTTTTACAACCCCACTTCATACCAAGACACACAAACAACATATTGCAAAAAAGCACTTTAAAATATGCTGGAGGTTGTATGAATTTTTTGAGGGAATTCAACTCCAGTCTAGGCGTAAAAAGGGTTCTGCGCCTAGCTCGCTGGGGTATAGAAAAACGCATAGCATGACTAATTAAGACAATGACAATTTTAACGAAACACTAAATATGAAAAAATATACACACACAATACAGCTTTTGGGGGTCTTCTTTTTGGGAAGCACTTTTGGTTTTTCTCAAACCACCAACGAGGGCATCTTGCATGTCAGTTCGAATACACTTTTTTCGTCCGTAGATGCTTTTGATAATAAAGCGAATGGCGACTTTACCAACAATGGCGAATCCTACTTTTATTCGCATTTTAATAATGATGGCGAAGTGGATTTTGATGCTGCAGGTACAGGCGAGCGTGTTACACGTTTTGATCGTTATGCCACCAATCCCTCAGAGGTTCAAAAAATAACAGGATCGAAAACCAGTAAGTTTTTTGAAGTGATTTATGATAATGATTCCGGTTTAGTACCAACATATGAGCTACATAACAAAATGTCTATTACCAAAGTTGCAGACTTTAACAATGGAATTGTCGATAATGACAATTTTGGAGGATTATTGATATTTGAAAACGATGCTGAAGCTGTAAGAATGAATGACGATAGCCATGTCGATGGAAAAGTGCAAAAGAAAGGCGATGACGCTTTTGTAAATCCTGTTGGAGATGTCAAAAAAGGAGAAGGCTATTATCGAATGGCAGCCATAAGTGCTCCTAGTAGTGTTGACCACGACTTTACAACCAAATATTTTTATGATAACCCATTATCTACAACTGCCGAGGGGCAATCGCCTACAGCCAATATGGGTGGTAATATAGAAATGATAGATCAGGCGGAATTTTGGACTGTTACAAAAGATAAAGGAACGGCAGACGTTATTCTAACACTGTCCTATAATTCAAGCACTACACCATCATCTCTAACGAGTTCAACAGAAAAATTGAGCATTGCACGTTGGAACAACACTGCAAAAATATGGGAAGATCTTGGAGGTATTGTCAATACGGCAAATCAAACCGTAACTACTCCAGTAACTTTGGATGCCTACGGCATATTTACGCTTGCAAATACGGGCGCCGACGAATTGGTAGTTTACAATGGTGTCTCAAACAATGGCGATGGTGTTAATGACTATTTTGAAATCAAAAACATTAATGCATTAAAAAATAATAATGTCAAAATATTTAACCGCTGGGGAATCAAAGTGTATGAAACGAATAACTATGATTCCAACGGTAATGTTTTTAGAGGAAATTCCAATGGCCGCGCTACTGTAAGTAGTAATGAACATCTTCCAACGGGGACGTATTATTATGTAGTAAGTTATGATAATGACAGTAATGAAAGGGTCACCAAAAGTGGCTATCTATACATCACAACAGAATAATTTAAATGACGGTCTTGTTGCCGCCCCAACATAGCAAGAATTAAAAAACAACAACCCCAAAAAATAAAATTCATGAAAAACATTCCGTACAAAAATCTCAATAGTTCATATTTCACGTTTCTGATAGCGCTTATTGTTTGGGCATCCTTTGCCAGCAACACTATGGTGTATGCGCAACAAGACAGCCAGTACACCAATTATATGTACAATCCTCAGGTCATCAACCCAGCTTATGCAGGTTCTCGAGAGCAACTTACAGCCCTCATGTTGTATCGCAATCAGTGGGTGGGACTCGATGGAGCGCCAGAAACACTCAACTTTGGAGCACACACCCCTGTAGGTCAAAACGCTCGTTTTGGTTTAGGGCTCAATTTTTTTAAAGATAAGATTGGCCCAGCGGACGAAAGCAATATTACCGCCGATGTCTCTTATACCATTCCCGTGAGCGGCAATGGGACACTACTAGCTTTTGGAGTTAAGGGAGGTATAAATTTACTGAATATCGATTACAATAAATTGAACCTTAAGAATAGAAGCGATAATTCTTTTGCCAACAATATCGACAATCGTCTGAAGCCAACGATTGGATTTGGATTTTTTCTTTATAACCCCGAGCGTTGGTATATGGGAGTTTCGACCCCCAATCTTTTAGAAACAACACACTATGACGATGTGAAAGTTTCTAATGTAACCGAAAAAATGCACCTATTTGCCACTGCAGGATACGTGTTTGACCTCTCGTCAAATACAAAATTTAAGCCTGCGGTAATGGCCAAAATGGCTGCAGGCTCGCCATTGGCGTTAGACCTTTCGGCCAACTTTATGTTCAACGAAAAATTTACACTAGGAGCAGCCTACCGTTGGGATGCCGCAGTGAGTGCTCTCGCAGCGTTTCAAGTGTCTGAAGGTATCCTTGTAGGATATTCCTACGATTACTCATTGCAAGAACTGATGAATTACAATTCAGGTTCACATGAATTGTTTTTGCGTTTCGAGCTGGGTAGCGGAGGAAGATCTTCTCGACTCATCACCCCTAGATTCTTTTAATTTAAAACCAACAAATACATGAAAAATAAACTACAACTATTAATATGGTGTTTTACACTTGTTGGTGGAGTCCTCTTTGCGCAAGATAAACAACTCAAAAAGGCCAACAAGAAGTACAACAATATGGAGTATATCGATGCCTTGGATATGTACACTGATTTGGCAAAAAGTGATAACGCCACTACCGAAGTGTTTCAAAAACTAGGAGATATTAATTATTTTAATGCCAAATATAAAGATGCAGCAGATTGGTATGCCAAAGCGTTTGCTTTGGATAAAAACCAGCCAGCAGACTACAGTTTTCGATATGGACAAGCGCTCAAATCTATTGGGCAAATAGAAAAAGCAGATACCTATTTGAATAATTATTACCGCAGAAATGCAGCCAAATACATCCCAAGCACGTCGTATATGAGTGCGATAGAAAAGGCAAGTGGTCGCCATGCGGTGGAAAAAGTAAATTTTAATTCAAAATATTCAGATTATCCCGCATTTTTTAATCAAAAGCAGTTGTATGTAATTACTGCCGATCAGTCTAACAAAACAAATTTATGGAACGGAGAGCCAGCTTCTGACATCTATTTAGGGAGCGGATTGGATCCCATAGGAAAAAACATTAACACCAAATATAATGAAGGTTCATTAGTGATTACTAAAGATGGTCAGACCATGTATTTTACGCGTAATGATTATATAGAGAAAAAATTGGGAACCGACAGTCAAAAAATCACCCGACTCAAGCTTTTGCGCAGCGACAAAGTAGATGGGCAATGGTCCAAACCAAGAGATCTACCTTTCAACAGTAGCGAGTATTCAGTAGGGCATCCCGCCCTAAGTGGCGATGAAACAAAGCTATATTTTGTATCTGATATGCCTGGAAGTAAAGGAGGAACAGATCTCTATGAGTCCGAAATTTTTAGTGATAACTCCTATGGTGCACCTATAAATATGACAGCTTTCAATACTGTTGGTAACGAAATGTTTCCCTTTGTAGATGAAGAGGACACCTTTTACTTTTCGTCTAATGGTCACCCAAACCTAGGTGGATTGGATGTATTTTATGCTAAAACCAACGACGATGGGGCCTTCCAAAACATAAAAAATATTGGTCGCCCTGTAAATAGCGCGTTTGATGATTTTGCCTTTGTAACTAGTGGAGGCACAGGCTATTTTGCCTCTAACCGCGATAATCAGAACGATGATATTTACAGCTTTAATCAGTTGCAGCCTTTGGAAGATCCGTGTAAAGTACGCTTTGAAGGGGTAGTATCAGATAAAAAAACAGGAGAGCCCATTCCAAATGCAGATGTACTATTTATAAATGGTTTGCTTAATGAAGTGGGGCGTGTGAAAACGGATGCGCAAGGCCGCTATGGTTTTGATGATGAAAAATGTGGAAATGTGAGTATCATTCGTGCCAATGAAAAAGATTATTTCGCCAACGAGGTTTTAGTGTCTGGTGAAGAAGGTGGTGTGGTGTCCACTAATGTTCCATTGAACGTACAACGCGTAGAGGTCGTTCAAGAAAAAACCGATCTGGCCATTTTCTTAAACCCGATTTATTTTGATTTGAACAAATCATTTATACGATCAGACGCCAAAATAGAACTCGAAAAAGTTGTAAGCATCATGAATCAAAATCCAAACTTGGAAGTTGATGTCCGCTCACATACAGATAGTCGAGCTTCAGATGCGTATAATATGGCCTTATCGGAAAAACGAAATAGAGCAACAATTCAGTATTTAGTTGATCGTGGTATCAGTCGTTCTCGACTTACAGGGAAAGGGTATGGAGAAACACAATTGGTAAATCATTGTAGTAATGGCGTGAAATGTTCCGATTGGGTACATGAACAAAACAGACGTAGTGAGTTTATCATTACGAGAAGATAAAATAACACTTAAGTTTTCATAATTATTAAATTAGTCACCGTACAGTTTTTTATAAGTGTTGAACTGTACACAAAGCCTGTCCATTTGGACAGGCTTTTTTTTTACTGAAATATCCGTCCGGAACTTGCTTCAAGACCTATTCTTAGGGTCTACAAAGCGTCTAAAAAGAGCAACCCATTGCCCTAATAAGCACCTAATTTATATTATTTGTTTTATTTGGTTCATTTAAAACCGCATTTTCAATCTGTTTTGTTTGTTTGAATAAAAAAGCTTTAGAGTTTTCTAAGGTTTTTTTATTTTATTACTATTTTTTTATTTATCCCTATAAAAAATAGGGTATAAAATGATTATTTAATAAATTTTTATATTTAAAGGCCTTTTTTTATAGGGGTTAATTAATTTTTAAATACTTTTGAGCTTTAAAATAAAAACTAATTAATTATGAAAAAAGTAGAAGCCATCATTAGAAAATCAAAATTTTCTGAGGTCAAAAAAGCCTTACATGAAGTGGGTGTAAATTTCTTTTCTTACTGGGACGTCACTGGATTAGGTAATGAAAAAGAAGGTCATGTGTATCGAGGTGTAGCTTACAGCACAAGCGATATCCAACGCCGTTTTTTATCAATAGTCGTCAATGATGATTTTTTGGATGTAACCATTAAAGCCATTCTTGAAGCTGGTGCAACTGGCGAAGTGGGCGATGGAAAAATATTTGTAAGCGATATCGCTGAAGCCTACCGCATCCGTACCGGAGAAAAAGGTGGAGAAACTTTAAATTAAATCAAACCAGAATAACTTTTAAGACAATAAATTATGGAATTAATAGCCAATAATGTATGGATGATGATCTGTACAGCTCTCGTATTTTTTATGCACACAGGTTTTGCCTTTTTAGAAATTGGCCTCACTCGCAAAAAAAATGCCATCAACATATTATTTAAAAATATTTTTATAATAACAACAGGCCTTTTGCTTTATGGAATTGTTGGATTCAACTTAATGTACCCTGGATTTGCTGAAGGTGCTTTAGGAACTTTTGGATTTGCAGGATTTGGATTAGAAGCACCACTAGTCAATGGGGCTTTGGACTTGGCCTACAATGAGGGCTATACCTATTGGACTGACTTTTTGTTTCAAGGCATGTTTGCTGCAACTGCGGCTACCATTGTTTCTGGAGCTGTTGCTGAACGTATGAAAATTGGACCCTTTATGATCTTTACAGTTCTTTATGTAGGGTTTATATACCCAATTTTAGGATCTTGGAAATGGGGTGGAGGATTTTTACAACAGCTAGAAACGCCATTTTATGATTTTGCAGGATCTACCCTTGTACACTCGGTTGGGGGTTGGGCTGCGCTTGTTGCAGTCATCCTTTTGGGTGCACGTATCGGAAAAATTAAAGACGGAAAAGTACAAGCAATCCCTGGGCATAATATTCCACTGGCCACTGCTGGGGTACTTATATTATGGTTGGGGTGGTTTGGTTTTAATGGTGGCTCGGTGCTTTCTGCCGATCCTGAATTGACATCTCTAACGCTGGTAACTACCTGTATAGCCGCTGCTGCTGGAGGTGTTTTTGCGGCCATCGCTTCAACTGTTGTATTTAAAAATTTAGACCTAACGATGTTCCTTAATGGTATTTTGGGTGGTCTTGTAGGAATCACTGCCGGTGCCGATCAAATGAGCCCTGCAGATGCTGTTTGGATTGGTGCGATTGCTGGAATCCTTATTGTTAGTGCAGTATCGCTTATCGATCGCTTGAAACTTGATGATCCTGTAGGTGCTATTGCTGTACATTTGGTATGTGGTATCTGGGGAACCCTCGCTGTGGGAATTTTTGGCGCACTTGCCTCTACAGAACAATTTGTAAGTCAATTAGTAGGCGTTGGAGCATATGCAGTTGCATGTATAATATCTTCCATCATCATAATTGGTGGCTTGAAAATTACTCTTGGTATCCGGGTCAGTGAAAAAGAAGAAGTACAAGGACTAGATATTCATGAACACGGTATGAGTGCCTATTCTGAGTAGTGCTATTAATTAATTAATTTGTATTTTTGGTCCTCATCTTTATTACTAAGGTGAGGACCTTTTTTAATCAAATAAACCATGGCACGCAGCAAAATAAACCTTAAAGAATTAGCTTCAATTTTAGGGGTATCGATTTCAACAATTTCAAAAGCGTTGAATGATAGTCATGAAATAAGTGACGCTACAAAAAAACGCATTGTTGAATTAGCAAAATTGCACAATTATCGCCCAAATAAAATAGCTTTGGGGCTAAAATCGGGGCGTACCAACACCATAGCTGTAGTGATTCCATCGGTTCAAAATAGCTTTTTTGCACGTGCTTTGTATGGAATAGAGAGTGTTATTTCTCAAACAAAATACAGCACCATTGTGTGTTTGACCAAAGAGTCTTATGACAAAGAAGTGGATAATTTTGATATGCTAAGCAATGGCGTCGTCGACGGTTTTATTGTTGCAGTTTCCGAGGAAACTCAAATGCTAAAAGATTTTAGTCACTTTGAAAATGCAATCAGTGACGAAAAATCTTTGGTGATGTTCGATAGAGTTATTGATTCTATTCCTTGTACCAAAGTGACTACCAACGATTATACAGCAATCTCTGAAGCCACTCAAAATTTGATTAAATCTAACAGGAAAAATATTATTTTGTTGTCTGCGATAAACAATCTAAACGTTGGCAAACAACGGACAAAAGGGTATAGAAAAGCCATTCAAGAAGCAGGGTTAGAACCTGTTGTTTTAGAATCAGATCGTAATGGGATTGTTGAAGTATTAAAGAACCACATTGAAAACAACCCTGTTGATGCAGTGATTGCACTTGATACAGATGCCTCATTTGCGTCCTATAAAGTTGCCCGTCAATTTGGAAAAAAAATACCTGAAGACATGGCAGTAATTGGATACGTTAGTGAACGCATGGCGCCCTATCTAGCACCCGAGCTCACAACGATCAATCAGCATAGCTATACGATGGGAAAAACAGCTGCAACATTACTATTGGAGCAGCTCGAAAACAAGTCCAATAAAAATCAAAGTGTTGTGATTGATTCTACGCTTTCTCAGCGTGCTTCTTCTTAATTCAAGACTTTCATAAAAAAACCCACACAAGGTGGGTTTTTAATAATAGATGTTTTGTGATTTACAGTAATAATAACTCATTGACAATAACTTCTGTGGTGTAGCGTTTTTGCCCATTTTTATCTTCGTAGCTTCGTGTGCTTAGTTTTCCTTCAATAGCAACTTCTTTACCTTTTGTAACATATTGTTCAATGAGATCTACGGTTTTGTTCCATGCCACCACATTGTGCCAATCGGTTTTGGTGTGTTTTTGACCGTCCTTGTCTTTGTAATGCTCGTTGGTTGCCAACGAAAATTTTGCTAGTTTTTTACCACCCTCTAGAGTGATAATTTCTGGGTCGTTGCCCAAGTTTCCAATTAACTGTACTTTGTTTCTAAGTGTGTTCATAATTTTTGTTTTAATATTTAACAGTTATGCAATCGAACTTTTCGACACCACAAATCTACAGACCAAGCCATTGTTTAATCGGTAGTTTGTTGTTTACTTTCATTTGTAATCGTTTGTTGTCGTTTGTAAATGAATATTTTTTTATAGCTTTATAAAAAATATAAACCCATGAGTTCCAAAAAATGTCCAGAATGTGGTGACAAAATAGTTGGCCGCACCGATAAAAAGTTTTGCAGTGATGGCTGCCGCAATACCTACAACAACCGCATGAATAAAGATCAGAAAAATTTGATGCGAAATATCAACAATCGCTTGCGTAAAAACTGGCGAATTTTAGAACAGCTCAATCCCGATCATAAAACAAAGAAATCTAGAGCCCAACTTATAGCGCTGGGTTTCGATTTTAATTATTTTACAAGTATTTATACAACAAAAGCAGGAACGACCTATTATTTTGTTTATGACCAAGGATATCTTCCTCTGGAAAATGATTTTTTTGCCCTAGTCAAACGCGATTAACCCTTTTTTTTGGCTCATAAAAAGTTCTATTTTTTTCAAAAAAAATTCACTCTAACTCCAAAATTGACGTTTTTGCGCTTTTTTTGAACCAAAAGTGCTTCAAAAACAGCTGTTTTTAGCTGCTTTTTTTGATCTATTTTTCCCGAATATTACGTCAGATGGCCGTTTATTACGTCAAATGGCCGTTTGTTACATGACGCTTGTAGAATGTGTTAATGCGCCGTATGTTTACAACAGTAATTTATTTTACTACATTTTTTTAAAAGTTAAATTGGTTAATTTGAAAGAGCACCCTCTCAGGGTGCTTTTTTTTTGTTTTATATTTTCAAAAAAAATCCACTACATTTGGATCTTCAAAATAATAAGCTCATGTCATTAAAATATACAGTATTTTCATTTTTCTTTTGTTGCGCATTTCAATTTGGTTTTGCACAATCCAATTCAGATCTACTCAATCATTATAAAGCATACTACGCACAAATGCAAAAGCAAGGCGACGTTCAAGGAATTATCAATGCCATGACACACCTTATGGTTTTGGAACCCAACGAAGCCAGACAAGACACTCTAGCAGCATTGTATATGAACGAAGGGAAATACGTTCAAGCCCTAAATATTTTGGGGATTCAAAAACAAGACACCGATTCGGATATGGCAGTTGAGGTCAAGGCAGTCAGTTTGAAATCATTAAACGAGCCCGCTCGAGCTTTGGAGCATTTTGAGGTTTTGTTTCAGCGCAATCCTAGTGTAGGTCTAGCCTATGAGTTGGCAGATTTGAAAATTCAAATTGATGACTTGGTTGGCGCAAACTTGAGTATCACCTATGGAATTGCCAATAGCTCAGACGAGATGATGAAGCCCTATTATGAAACACAAACGCCCTATCAAGTACCAATAAAAGCAGGGTTTTTATATCTAAAGGCTATTGCTAAGTTTAGAGAAAATCCTGATTCAAATCATGATGTGGCTGTTGCAATTTTGGACGAAGCGTTGACTATGGCTCCAGAATTTAATCTTGCACTATTGGCCAAAAATGCTATTTCTAATCAAAAAGAAGCTAAAGAAAAGCAATAGTTTACAAGAGTTCATAAAAAAAGCCGCAAAATATTTTGCGGCTTTTTTTGTTCTTAAAAATGATTTACCATATTCTCACACGATCTTCTGGTGCAAGGTACATCCCATCGCCTTCATTGATATCAAAGGCATCATAAAAAGCGTCGATATTTTTGAGGGGTTGGGTGGCTCTATAAATTCCAGGTGAGTGTGGATCAGTTTTGATTTGAGTACGTAGTGCGTCTTCTCTTGTGAGTGTGCGCCAAACGGTAGCCCAAGACATAAAAAAGCGTTGCTCTGCAGTAAATCCATCGATAGGTTCTGGACGCCCATTTTCTTCAAAGAAAAGTTGCAGTCCGTCATAAGCACCTAGTACACCGCCAAGATCTCCAATGTTTTCTCCAAGCGTAAATTTACCATTGATAAAAACATCGTCCAATACTTCAATTTTACTGTACTGTTCTGCCAAAGCATTGCCTCGTTTTTCAAACTCTTTGAGGTCTTCTTCGGTCCACCAATTATTAACGTTTCCATCACCGTCAAAACGTGCTCCAGAATCGTCAAAAGCGTGTGAAATTTCATGTCCAATAACAGCGCCAATTCCTCCATAGTTTACCGCTTCATCGGCTGTGTAGTTGTAAAATGGTGGTTGTAAAATAGCCGCAGGAAAAACAATTTCATTATTCAATGGATTGAAATAAGCATTTACGGTTTGTGGTGGCATACCCCATTCCGATTTATCAACAGGCTGTCCAATTTCTGCAAGGTTCTTTTTTAGGCCCCATTCGGAGACTGCTAGCATATTTTCTGCAAAACTATTGCCTTCTTTTATGTTGAGTTCTGAATAATCTTCCCATTCGTCTGGATAGGCAATTTTCACAGTAAACTTATCGAGTTTTTCTATGGCTTTAGCTTTTGTTTCTTCTCCCATCCAATCCAATTTTTCAATACGCAATTGGAACGCTTTGATGACATTTGCAATCATTTTTTCGGCCTTTGCTTTGGCTTCAGGTGGAAATTTTGCTTCAACATAAAGTTTTCCAATGGCTTCACCAACCGTTCCACTCACGGTGCCTAGTGCTCTTTCTTCAGCATCGCGTTGTACTTTAGCACCACGCAGGGTTTTACTGTAAAATTCCCAATTCGCTTTTTCAATTTCTGTAGTAAGATAACCAGCAGCATTATCGAGAGTACTCCATGTCATTAATGTTTTTAAATCGTCAATTGAAGTTGAAGTAAGAAAACTATTCAGTTCTGCCATATATTTTGGTTGCATAACAATAACTTGCTCTGGAATTTCAGAAACTCCAAGATCTTTCATGAATTTAGTCCAATCAAATGCAGGTGTCATTGCGTTGAGTTCTTGTACGCTTTTTGGGTTATTAAAGTTTCTTATGTCTCTACTTTGTACTTTATCCAATCGTGGTGTTGCCAATTGTGTTTCTAGTGCTAGAACTTTCTCAGCTGAAGCTAGAGCGTTCTCTTTGGAATAGTTGATAAATTCAAACATACGGGCAACATGTGCTACATACTGTTGTCTGATTTCTTTTGTTTTTTCGTCTTGATCTACATAATAGTCACGTTGAAGTCCTAGTCCACCTGGATATACCCAAGCAATATTGGTGCTACTGTCATTCAAATCTGCGTTGGCACCAATTCCAGCAAAAGGAGCAGAAACCCCAACGGTAGAAGCATAAACTGTTTGAAGATCAGAGAGGTTCTGAATGTCATTAATAGCTTTCAAGAGTGGTTGAATTGGTGATATACCTGCCTCATCTCTTGCTATGGTATCAAGTTCAGATTCGAACACAAGAAGCGCTTTTTTTTGGTCTGTACCATCTGCATAGGTACCAAGCTCTTTGGAAGTCGTAATGATGTCTAAAACATCTTTTCGAGTCGATTTTCTTAAAACACCAAAACCGCCCCATCGTGATTCGTCGTCTGGAATGGTGTTTGTTTTTACCCAATTCCCATTAACATAGTCGTAAAAGTTGTCCTTTGGGTCAACACTAGTGTCCATGTTTTCCAAGATAATTCCCGGAATTTTTTCCATGTTACTTGTGCTTTTAGCATCATTCTTACATGCAATGATACCAAAAAAACCAAGTAAAGCGATAAAGATTTTTTGTTTGAAATTCATAAAATGTATTGATTTGATTATAGATTATTTTATTGTTTGTGCGTTTAAGAAACAAAATTTGTTACAGAAACACAAAAAAAATCACATATACACCACTTCTTGAAACACTTCACAAAACCCTATTCAGCGATATTTTGCGTAGATTTTTCGTATATTTTATTGATTTGGCGCACAAGATTTTGATAGGCTGAGAGTATATTTTGGCGCGCAGTCTTTATAAGTTCTTGAGATTCTTGAGCATTGAAAAATTCATTGTAAAGATACAGTTCGGTTTCAAGAACTTTTAGTCGAGCCCATGTGGTATTGGTATTAAAAATCTCTGGGACATTAAGCTTTAAATCTTTAAAGTAAGTTTCTATTCTTTTTTCATTTTCTTGGAAACCGTTAGCCATATTTTTTTCTAATTTTTCAATCTCTTTTTGAAGCATAAAAAATGATGTCCATTGATCCAATTCAGCTAAAGCGGCATCATCAATTTCTAAAATAACACTGTTTTTTGTAGAAGATTTTAATTCAGTAACGGGTGAATTATTGGCGATTGTGGTTTCAATATTTGATACCGTATTTTGATCAGATTTACAGCCCAAGAAAAGCATCAAAGACAAAAAACTAATCATAAAAAAAATGTTACATTTGATATCGTTAAGAAACATATTTACACAAAAAATTGATATAAACAAATATGATAAATAATTATTTATTTTACTAAGAATAGTTTTTTTTAGTCCAAATAAATTCAGAATCCCAATTATTACAATAGAAAATAATGAAAAATCAATCTAAACATCTCATCATAGGCGCTTCGGGTCAGATTGGATCTGTGCTTACGGCTGCACTTCGCCACCTGTATGGTGCATCTGCAGTTGTAGCAAGCGATATCAAAACACCAACTATGGCGTTGTTGGATCAGGGCCCTTTTGAGTCGATTGATGCAACTGATTTTGATCAGCTATTGACCATTGTCAAGACCCATAAAATAGACACGGTATATCTTATGGCAGCAATGCTGAGCGCCAATGCCGAAAAGCGCCCAGAAAAAGCTTGGGATTTAAATATGTCCTCGCTGTTTCATGTCTTAAATTTAGCAAAATTAGGCCATATCAAACATGTATTTTGGCCTTCAAGTATTGCAGTTTTTGGGCCATCATCACCAAAATTTAAAGTCCCTCAACAGACCATAATGGAGCCCACTACGGTTTACGGTATCTCTAAACTGGCAGGGGAACGCTGGTGTGATTATTATCACAAAAATTATGGAGTAGATGTTCGAAGTTTGCGTTTTCCTGGACTTATCAGTTGGCAATCTTTGCCAGGTGGTGGAACAACGGATTATGCGGTTGATATTTTTCACAAAGCGATTGCCAGTGAAACTTTTGAATGTTTTTTGTCAGAAAATACAGCCCTACCAATGATGTATATGGACGATGCAATTCGAGCCATTTTAGAATTGATGAATGCCAATGTTAATTCTATTAAAATAAGATCTTCTTATAATTTATCGGCAGTGAGTTTTACACCAAAAGAATTATATCACTCTATAAAAAAATTCCATCCAAGTTTTGAAATTCGATATGCTCCAGATTTCCGTCAAGCTATTGCCGATAGTTGGCCAGACAGTATTGACGATTCTTTCGCACAAAAGGAGTGGGGTTGGCGCCCAAATTTTGATTTGGATGCTCTGGTGAAAGACATGTTTGTGCACCTTTAAAATATAAAAAAACCCACTCAAAAGAGTGGGTTTTTTGTGGTACCTCCAGGAAGAAATTACTTTATTTCATTTAATCTCAAAAACACCTAAATCATTAAAAATTAATGATATAATATCATTTTTATTATAAAGACATAAAATGAAATAAAGACAAATAAACTACAAATAACTAAACTGCGCACACCTTTGAGCACACCCTTTATGCGCTGTATATTAGCTGTATGAAGAAAATAATTAAACCACAATTAGGAACTGTAAGGTACAATTTGAAGGAGTCCAAAGAGACATTAAAACAAAGTAGAAAAGAAAGTCCAATTTCATTGTGGTTTTCCTATGGGAAACGACAAAGATTAAGATATTCAATTGGAATATCAGTAGGTTATGCAGATTGGGATTTTGAAAGACAAAGGGTTAGAAGAAATCGAAGTCTTATAATTAATTCAGCAACAGTTAATAGGTACCTTGACAAGTTACAGAATGAACTCATTCGTGATCATTCGGAATTAGTATTGGAGGGAAAAGAAGTCAATAATGAAGTTTTAAGATCTATTCTCGATAGGTTGACAAATCGAAATATTGAATCAGAAGTAAAAGTAATTCAAGATGATTTTTTTGTTTTTGCAGATGAGTTCATCGAGGAGAAGAGGGGTAGTATTGAAAATGTTACTTTACTACTATATAAACAGTCCTTAAAGAAACTTAAATTGTTTTCAGATTCCACAACATCAATTGATTTCACATCTTTCACAAGACCTATTTTAAACGACTTTAAGAGGTTTTTGGAGGTTGAACAAGGGTTTAAATTAAACACCATTTCAAAACATTTCAAATCAATAAAAACAATTGTGTTGGAGGGGAAGAGGAGAGGTTTAATTGGAGATGTAGATTTCAGGTTGTTTTCAATTCCAACGGAGGAGCCAACAAAGATTTATTTAAGTGAGAATGAAATATGTAAGATGAAGGATTTAGATCTTTCAAATGACAAGACTATGGAGTTGGCAAGAGATATTTTCTTAGTGGGTTGTTATACTGGACAACGAATTAGTGACTACAATAGATTATCTGGTATTGATATTGTAGAAAAGGATGGGGTCCATTTTTTTGAAATTCTTCAAAAGAAAAGTGGTGTTAAGGTTAACTGTCCAATCACACAGGAACTAAAAGAAATTATGCACAGATATAATAACCAACCCCCTCCAAAACTATCAGACCAAAAGATAAACAAGTATCTCAAGTTGATTGGTAGAAGATTAGATATGAATGAAGATGTTTTATGTCATGATACAAAGGGAGGAGTAAAAAGAACCTATATTCGTCCAAAGTGGGAAATGTTGGAGTCACATACTGCACGTAGAAGTTTCTGTACCAATATGTACTTAAAAGGAATGTCAATTCAAGATATCATGCATTTTTCGGGTCATAAAACTGAAAAGGAATTTCTTAAGTATATTAGAATCACATCAGATGAGCGCACCCGACATATACTGAGACAGGGATTTTTTAATGTGTAAATTATAAAGTTATAAGGTGCTTTAGTTACCAGTAACGTTAGTCAACTTCTCTAAAACCTTTAAAAAATCCAATTGTAAAATCTACAATCCATTTAATGGATAAAAAACTAAACCACAAAATAGAGATGAAAATGTGCCAAAATACTTTAATGAAATTAACAAAGAGAATGATCAACATGTAGATCATTTGAAAAGTAGCAGCGTTTTTCCCTCTTACTTGAACACCTCCTAATTTGAAACTGGAGTAATTCGGTTTTAGGATGTTATAAGAACCTCTTTTATTTTTGAGGGAGGTACTAATCCCATTTTTTTAAACATTAAAGTTAAAAGGACCACTATTGTATCTTCCAATGAACTGAAAGTTTCCGTTTTGGAAACCCATTCTTGCTCCCTTAAATAATCGTTTGTGAAGACGAAGTCCGTGTTTAGTGTTTATAGTAGCGCCAACTCCATCTCCTTTAAATGTTTTCGTTGCAGAAACACCACCAGTTCTTGAAACTCGGACATTTTTTCCTCTGTATTCTATTCTTTTTGAAGGGTTGTCTTTATCTTTTGAATTAGTGCTTGACATGAGTCAAAATTAAGAAATTAAAATAAGGAGATTGAGATGTTTGAATTTTGATTTCCCCTCCCCCTATTAATCAAAGTTGCAGCAAAAGTAAATCTATTTGTGACTTAAGTTTTACTTACCATTCTGAATAGGGTCAGTATTTGGCATTAGTTTATTAAGGATGAAATAAACCGGGCAGAATTTTGTCATTGGACTTATAAGTTGAAGTCCGCCAACTGCTACCGCGATCCACACAAAGTTCAAGTTGGATGTGTATAGCGTTAAGCCTGCACTTATTAAATACAAGACTCCTACAATTGCATCATGTGCTCTTACTTTAGAAACATTTTTTTCCATATTGATTTATTTTATTGGTTTAGAGCAAGATAATAATTTTAAAGTAAAAAAACCGCTATACTACAATAGTATAACGGTTTTATCATTATAAGTTGCTCCCCCTATTATTCAAAGATGCAGCCAAGAATTTCTTAATTCACCTTCCTCGCTACATAGAAACCATACCCAAAGTAATCCTTAAACCTTTTGTATAGCTCTATTTCATCTTTGTAAGATTGAACAACTTCTTTTGTCTCTTCGTCTTTGGAAAGATCTTTCTTAAGAGTTGCGAGCTCCTTTTCTAAAGGACTATAGTAATTGCTGAGCCAACTTTCTTCAGATAGAATGAAATGATCAAGGAGTTGGTATCCGGATTTTATAACTATGGGATTGCTTTTAATGCGCAATTTCAAATGGGGAACAACCTTTGTAAATTTTGAAAACTTTACAGACAGAAGACAAAGTAGGTTTTCACCTTTGGTTTTGCCACCACACGACAATCCAGAATTTCCAGAAATTTATGCGCCTACGGACGGTTTTATTTTTAGTGTAGGAGTAATTATTAAACCTTTTGGTCAAAAAAGATGAAAGGTTTGCATTGTCCTGATTTTCGATTTTTTTTATGAGCGCAATTTTTATTTCCTCTATCAAAATTTCTGTTTCATCCTTTATGATTTCAAAACCGTGTTTGCTCAGCACTTTTTCTAATTCTAATGTTTGGATGCCTGTCTTTTTGTTTAGAACAATTTGTCCAAGCTCAACCGTTTTTATGTCACAACCCAATTCTTCCAACTCCCTTAATACAGTTGATTTGCATCTGTCACATACCATATTCTTTATGTTAAGGGTTTGTTTCATAATACTTTTTATAGTGCCTGAAATGGGAAGGGCTATTAACCAACCAACCAGTATTTCCTTCCCATATCAGGGCATTATTTTAATGTTTCTTTTAGGTTCTTCATATAATCAATAATCAAGGTCTTTTCAGAATTGGACAACTTAGCATCCTTGTGAATCAAGGTGTAAGATGCTAGTGGCATCTCATCATCTTTAACCTGACTAATTATTGACTTTAGTTTGCTGTTTTTTCTTCGGTTGGAATACGCATCCCATTCATTGAAATTCAATTCTTCCTTTCCTTCATTAATGTGGTCTTCTAAAAACCAAGCAACAGGTTGTACCTTATTGTACCAAGGGTATTCTGTGTTATTACTATGACAATTATAGCAGGACTCTTGTAATAATGCGCTTATGTTTTCTTGGGTGTTGTTTACCAACAAGAAGTCAGTTTTTGGCACAGTATCACTTTGATTGAGGTCTGTGGGCACAAACTGTATGCCCACAAATCCAACCAATAAAATCAGTGCTATGATTTTTACAATTTTCATTTAGTTAATTTCTCGCTGTACTTTACCACATTTCAACATCTGGCTTCCATAATATGGATTGCGTATTTCTTCCTTTGTACTCAACCAAGCTGTACCGCCATCATACATTGGACAAAATTGCTCGTATAGTTTCACTTGTGTTCCCGTAATAGCTACCATATCAGTAACATCTTTGCTCAAAACTTTAAAATGTTCGCGTTGGTGTTTAATATCACTTTCACTGATATGTTCTGCGTGCTCGATAGCATCTTCCATAATGTCCTTTAATTCTGATTGCTGAGCATCCGTATATTTTGAAATGTCAAGCTTTCCTAATGATGTTGCGAGGGTTGCACCCAATTCTTTAGCTTTGGCATTATCATCTGCCACTAAGGCATCCTTTAAGTTGAAATAGTCATTTAATATTGTTTGGGAATTTCCATCTCCGTTCATTGCCATTTCCTTTTTATCCACATCGTGGTGACCATCGGAATTATCGTGGTTCATTTTTGAATGGTCTTCCTCAGTAATCATTTCAGAATTGGTACTGTTTTCTGTTTTCGCATCTTTACAAGACATTGCTGATAAGCTTATAAATGCCATTACCATAATTGTTGTTAATCTTACTTTTTTCATTGTTTAAAATTTAATTGTTATTACTTGATTTATTATTCTATTACTTGTTTTACTTCTCCACAGGTTAGCATTGCGCTGCCAAAATATGGATTGATTACTTTTTCTTCTTTGCTCAACCAATATGCACCATTGTTGTTATCTGCCATAGGGCAAAATTCCACATAAACCTTTTCATTAACACCAAACAATTGAACAGCATTGATTAGATGTGATGATAAATATTTAAAATGGTCTCTTTGTGCTTTTATATCGGATGTTTCAGAAATTGAGGTCGCTGAAGGTTTTATTTCCTTTTCTAATGACATCCAATGATTATGCGCCTTATTGTTTGATAACAATTTCATATCTACTCTGGTTAAATTGTTTAGTAAACTTATTACACTTTCAGAAGCGCCTTTTGAGTCTTCTTTCACTAAAGCATCTTTTAAATTGATATACGCATTGAAAACAGCTTTTAACTGCTCTTGAAATTTCGCTGATACTTTCAGACGCTCATTCATAATAGTGTGGTCACTTTCTGTGTTGGGTGAATTGTTATCCATACCTAAATGACCCTCGTGACCTGTCATTACTTTACCACCATCTTTATTCATCAAAGACTTTTTGCCTTGTAATTGTGCTGCTGCATCAACCGTAAATGTACCGTTAGTCACTATTTCATTTCCAACAAATAATCCTTCTAAAACTTCATATTCATTACCAATTTGATTGCCTAATTTAATTTCACGCATTTCAAAAATAGTTTGGTCTGGATTTGTTTTAAGGTACACCACAGAACGTTCACCTGTCCATAACACAGAAGATGAAGGAATTGTTAATACTTCGTCATTTTTAGCTGTACTGTCTTCAATATTTGCGATTACAAACATTCCTGGTTTAAATACATCGTCCTTATTGTTTAAAACAACACGCAAGGTAACAGTTCTTGTTTTGGTGTTTAAAACTGGGTCAATGAAATCAACTTTACCTTTAAATTCTTTATTAGGATAGGCATTGGTTGTTATCATCACTTCCTGTCCTTTTTTAAAGCGGTTAATCTGATTTTCATACACATCAAAATTTCCCCAAACTGTGTTGAGATTGGCAATTTTTAATATGGGTTGACCTTGTTTAATGTAATCGCCTTGCTCTACTAATTTTTCTGTAACAGTACCCGAAAAGGTTGCATACACAGGAAAGTTTTCTTTCACTTTTCCTGTTTCTTCAATCTTATTAATTTGATTTTCAGAGAGCTTCCATAATTTCAATTTATTACGGACTGCTTTGTATAAAGCAGGTTGTGATTCTTTTAAAGATGCTGCTGTAATTAATTCTTGTTGTGCTGCATAGAGTTCTGGTGAATAAATGGTTGCCAATAATTGACCTTTACGAACTTCTTCGCCTGTAAAACTCACATTCAAACGTTCAATTCTTCCAGCGAAATAACTTACCTGTACTGCATTTGCTTCTTCGTTTTCAGCAATTTTACCAGATAATTTGATAGTATTGCCTTCAACATTGCCTTTACCAACAATAGATGTTTGAATATTAGCTAAAGCAATTGCGTTTTCAGTCAATTTGAATTGGTCTGCTAATAAACCATCACTTACACCATCAGCAGGAATTAAATCCATACCACAAATAGGGCAATCTCCTGCTTCTGGTTGCATAATCTGTGGATGCATTGAACAGGTCCACATTTGATTGGTTTCTGTAACTGCATCGTGATTATGGTCTGTTTCTTCTTTTGGTGAGCCACCAAACAGTATCCACCCTAAAAGTAGACCAACAGCTAATATTCCGAGATAAACTATATACTTTTTCATTTCTTTATTTTTTTTCGTTTTAATAATTTCCTAATTGAAGGTGACGAGGTGTACCACAACAAAAACCCACTTAAAACGGTTATCAATCCTAAAAGTGAAAAGGCTCTCAAAACAATGGTATTAAAATTGTCTCTGCCTTCATAGTCCATGGTATGTGTCATCCATAAAAAATCAAACCAACGCCAAGAACGATGTCTTACGGTTTGAAATTTTCCGTCGCTTACAGAAACGTATGCTTTTAGTGCTTCATCTGTTTTATATGAGATAACATAAGCAGGTAGTAGTTTTTCTCGATACTCGTGGTGTTTTCCAGTTTCCGTAATTTGCTCAACAGATTCTACCTCTAAACCACTTTTCATATGGTTTTTGGCAATATAGAGTGCCTCTTTCTGCGTAATACTATTTTTTGGCATTCCATCTAAAGCATTATACAATTGCTCTTTATTTATCCAATAGTACGGTGCATTATCAATATCTCTTAATTCAATAGTCTTTATACCATTTGGAACATCCATTTCTGAAGGACTTATTAAACTATTAAATGCTTTGGGTTGATACTTCAAGTTTTTAAATTGGTCTCCGTGTATTTCATCGATGTTCGTCCAACTAAAGTATAAACCACTAATAGTCCAAAACAGGAATTGAATCCCTAAAAAGAGACCCAAATACCTGTGGGTTTTTCTAATTTTTAACGCAGTATGCCTATTTACCATAACAATTTAATTTATAAGCATTAATGTCGCCATTACAATCATAATAGCATTTTCAATAAAAGTGGCTTCTGTCATAGGTAATTTTAAAGCAGTACCTAAACACGCACATCGTATTGATTTTTTGTCCAATAATGTTTTTGTTACTCCAATTGTTGTTATCCCTAATACTATAAGTGTAATTATTAAAGCTATATTAATTTCAAACCGCAATAAAAACATCAGTCCTAAAGCTGTTTCAATAAATGGATAAACTTTCCCATAAAAAGGAACACGTTTAGCTAAAGGGTCGTACATACGAAAGGATTCAGGAAAGCCTTTTAAATCTAACATCTTGAAAAAACTAAACACGATGTAAAATAACCCCATAAAGTCGAGCATAAAAGCGCTCCAAGTCCAATTTTTATAATGTAATAATACACTTGCAGTTGCTATATAAAAAATGATAAGCAATAAAGGTTTTAGCTGTTGTAATTTACTTTTTTCTTCTTCCATAGGCATTGCCGACATACTTGAAGATGCAAACACATTCTTCTCTTTCTTTTCAGATAAAGTATACTTTTCTGGTAATGCTTTTTGTAGTATATCAGTTGAAATATGTTTATTCATTTTCACTTCTGCCTCACCTTTTTCAAGATTAACAGACACCTCTGATACGTGGTCTATTTTACTTAAATATTTCTCGACGGAAGCCTTACAGTTATTGCAAGTCATTCCCGCAATCTTATATGTGTGTTTCATTATTGCTGTGTTAAATAATTAATAATCGTTGATTGAACATAATAAGTTCTAATTGATTCTATTTGGTTCATTTGAAACTTTAGTTGTAGTTCTTGAATATCCAAAACATCATTAAAATCTATCGTTCCTGTTTCGTAGCTTTTGATTAAAATGTCTTCTGCATCTTTAGCTTGCTTTAAGTTTTTTGTTTGAGTAGCATAACTTATTCTTGCAGAAATGCGTTCGTTATTTGCTTTGTCTAAAAGCGTTTCCAATGCATTTAAACGTTCCTGTTTTTGAGCAGTAATTTCCTGCTGCTGCAAATCATTTTGTTTGGTTTGGGATTTATATTTCTTATTGAAAATTGGGATAGATACCGAAACCATTGGCATTACAATATCCTTTCCGTTATCGCTGAAATCCATATTTGGTCTTTCAGCAACATTGATATAATCTAATCCAAAACCAATCATTGGACTGCTTTCTTTTTGATTTAATAATTCTGATTGCTCTATGGATTTATAAAGTTTATCATATTTTAGTAATTCGGGATGTAATGCTAAATTTTCAGAAGTAATATCAAAGTCTTCAGAAGGTATCAGTAAACTATCTACCACATTCACGGTAACATCATTATCTCTATTCAATAGATTATTTAAGTTAGTTTGTTCTGCTAAAAATTGTTGTTGCAATACATCTTTTAATTGTTGCATTTCGTTTTGACGCATTTGCAAACGCAACACATCTACTGCGGATGCTTTACCAACCTCAACAGAAGTTAATGCCAACGTCTCATAAGTTTCTAATAGTTTGATGTTTTCAGTTAAGACCTCTTGCTTTGCTTTGTTGGCGAATAGATTATAATAGGATTGTGATACCGAAGCCATTAGTTTTCGCTTTGCGATAACAATGTCCTCGTATTTAGCATCTGCCAATGAACTCACGTAATTTTCTCTTGATGTAATTGTACCAAACCACGGTAACATTTGTTTAGCAGATACCTTAAAACGTTGCGCTCCTGTTCTAGTTTCTGGCTCACTTACAAAGTAACCGACACCAAATTCGGTATTAGGAATGGTATTGACTTCATTTACTTTTTCGGAAGCTCTTTTGTATTGTAACTCAAACTTTTGAATTTCTGGATTGTTTGTTAAGGCTTCATCTATAAGTGTTTCTAATTGTTGTGCATTTCCTATGAGAACAAAGAATAACGAACAAAAAATAAAGACTGTTTTTATGTGTGATTTTATCTGTTTCATTTTACAGTTCTTTTAAGTTGAATTTCGGCTTTCCAGCTAAATAATACTGGAACTACGAATAAGGTTATTAAGGCTATAAGCATTCCACCAAAACTTGGTATTGCCATTGGTATCATAATATCACTACCTCGTCCTGTTGATGTCAGTACTGGTAATAATGCTAAAATGGTTGTAGCTGTAGTCATTAAACAGGGTCTGATACGTTTTTCTCCTGCTTCCACTATGGATGCTCTAATTTCTTTTTTATTCTCTGGTGTATTTCTATCAAAAGTTTGCGTTAAATAGGTTGCCATTACTACACCATCATCTGTTGCAATACCAAAGAGTGCAATAAACCCAACCCAAACTGCTACACTTAAATTAATTGGGTGCATCTGGAATAAGTCTCGCATATTTTCCCCAAAGAAATTGAAGTTTAAAAACCAATCTTGACCATAGAGCCATATCATTATAAAGCCACCTGCAAACGCTACTGCAATACCTGTAAAGACCATTAATGAGGTTGCCACAGAACGGAATTGGAAATACAGTATTAAAAAGATAATTGCCAAAGCTAAAGGCACAACAATCGATAAGGTTTTTTCAGCTCTTAATTGATTTTCGTAAGTTCCCGTGAAGGCATAGTTGATTCCTTTCGGAACTATCAATTCACCAGAATCTATCTTTTCTTGAATCAATGCTTGTGCATTTTCAACAACGCTTACTTCAGCAAACCCATCCAATTTATCAAACAAGACATAACCTACTAAAAAAGTATCTTCACTTTTTATGACTTGTGGACCTTGTTCGTAACGGATTGTTGCCAATTCATTTAAAGGCACAGGACTGCCTTTTTCAACTGGCACATAAATTTGTTCTAAATCAGTTGGGTTAGCTCGCATTTCTCTTGGGTATCTTACTCGAACACCGTATCGCTCTCGACCTTCAACCGTTTGGGTTATTACCATACCGCCAACTGCCACTTTCAAAACGTTTTGAACCTCTTCAATGGTAACGCCATAACGTGCTATTTTTTCTCTGTCAATATCAATGAGCAGATAAGGCTTCCCTACAATACGGTCTGCAAAAACCGCTTCCTGCTTAACGCCTTCAGCCTGTTTCAAAATGTTTTCCAATTGTATCCCAAATGCTTCTATTTGTTTTAAATCTTGACCCTTTACCTTGATTCCCATTGGTGCTCTCATTCCTGTTTGTAACATTACCAATCGGGTTTCAATAGGCTGTAGTTTGGGTGCAGAGGTTACGCCTGGAAGTTTTGTAACTCTTACAATTTCATTCCAAATATCGTTTGGTGATTCAATTTTTGGTCGCCAGTTACGATAGTACTCGCCATCATCATCTTCAATTAATTGAGACCTTTTTATAGTGCTAAAAATGACGTTTTCGGAATTATTAGGATTAGAAACCAAACGACCATCCTTCAATTCAAAGAAGCCATCATCATTTACTTTGTAGCGTTGGCGTACTCCGTTTTCATTCAGCATATATTCTGATTTATACTGAATCATATTCTCGTACATTGATAGTGGTGCTGGGTCTAAAGCTGATTCTGTTCTTCCTGCCTTACCAACTACAGTTTCAATCTCTGGAATACTTGCTACAGCCATATCCAATTGTTGTAAAACACGTTTGTTTTCTTCTACGCCAGAATGTGGCATTGAGGTTGGCATTAGTAGAAATGAACCTTCGTTTAATGATGGCATAAACTCTTTGCCTGTATTTTTCATAATGAAAAAACCTGCGATGACTATTGCTGTTGGTACGGATAAAAACAATAGTTTATTATCTAGACACCATCTCAAAATACGTCTGTAGTATTTTATAAATAATGAGAAAACACCTAATAAACCGAAGCATATAACGCTTACAAAAATGAGATTCCAAAAAATACTTTTGTCAACTCCTAACGGTCTCCAATATTCGGCTAACAAGAATACAATAGCTGATACAGAAATAATGATATTGATAAGATTCGCTTGTTTCTCTGATACTATCCCTTGTTGCTTTATAAGTGCAACAATTCCAAACCCAACCAATATTAACCCCAACCAATAACCGTAAACTATGGCAACAACACCTAGCACTATTAAAACGCCATTTAAAACATATATAAAATTGATTTTAATACTTTTCTTTCTGAATAAAAAAGCTGCAAAAGGCGGTATCAAGAATAAGGCAACAATAATAGATGCGGTTAATGCAAATGTCTTTGTGAAGGCTAACGGTCTAAATAATTTTCCTTCTGCACCAATCATAGTAAATACAGGTATGAAACTGATAATAGTGGTCATTACTGCGGTTACGATTGCACCAGACACTTCGGCTGTTGCGTTATAAACTACCGTATTTATGGATTGTGTTCCATTATCTTCATCTAAATGCCTTATAATATTTTCTGAAAGTATGACACCCACATCTACCATTGTTCCGATAGCAATAGCAATACCTGATAGAGCTACTATGTTTGCATCGACTCCAAAGAACTTCATTGCTATAAAAACCATCAATACTGCAACGGGCAATAAGCCAGAAATCAATATAGAAGCTCGAAGATTAAACACCATTATGATTATAACCAAAATGGTAATCAATATTTCAAGAGTTAAGGCTTCATTGAGTGTACCTAAAGTTTCTTGAATTAATTCTGTTCTATCATAAAATGGCACTATGGTTACTTGCGATGTTCTTCCATCTGATAACACTTTTGAAGGTAGTCCTGCGCTTAATTCCTTAATCTTTTCCTTTACGTTATTAATAACTTCCATTGGGTTTGCACCATAGCGCGCTACCACAACAGCACCAACAACTTCTGCGCCTTCTTTATCTAATAATCCTCTTCGTGTTGCAGGACCTAAAGAGACTTTTCCAATATCTTTTATTCTGATTGATGTATAGTCTTCGGAAGTGACTACCGCATTTTCAATGTCTTCAATAGATTTTACATAACCCAAACCACGTACTAAATACTCTGCATTATTGATTTCAATAGTTTGTGCACCAATGTCTTTATTACTTTCCTTAACTGCTTTTACAACTTGATTTAAACCGATATTGTATTGTCGCATCAATTCTGGATTTACATCCACTTGGTACTCTTGAACATAACCACCAATAGAAGCTACTTCAGAAACGCCACTTGCAGAGGATAAAGCATATTTTACATAGTAGTCTTGAATACTTCGCAATTCCTGTAAGTCCCAACCACCAGTAACATTTCCCTTTTCATCACGACCTTCGAGTGTGTACCAGAATATTTGTCCTAATCCTGTTGCATCGGGACCTAATGCAGGATTAACACTTTCTGGTAATAAACCACTTGGTAAGGAATTAAGTTTTTCGAGAATACGACTTCTACTCCAGTAAAATTCTATGTCTTCTTCAAAAATGATATAAATACTTGAAAAGCCGAACATAGAAGAACTACGGATCGTTTTTACCCCAGGAATTCCTAGCAAGGACGTCGTTAATGGGTACGTAATTTGATCTTCAATATCTTGTGGTGAACGACCATCCCATTTAGTAAATACTATTTGTTGGTTTTCACCTATATCTGGTATTGCATCTACAGCAACTGGATTACTTGGTAAGAACCCAGTATCCCAATTAAAAGGTGCATTAACCGTTCCCCATCCTATAAAAAGGACGAGTAACAGAACTGCTACGAGTTTGTTTTCTATTAAAAATTTGATGCTTTTATTTAGCATTTGTTTTGATTATTAAACAATTAGACATTAGTGTTTGGACAACACCGAATACAGCAAATTATCCTTACGACATTGCAGTCATAGGATAAAAAAGTCTATTGTTTAAAAATCAAATTAAATAAGTCTCGTCAATCTTGTAGATACGCCTTATGACGAGTGGCGGTTTGTATTCTTCGTAAGAAGAAACATTATTTTCTAAACCTTCAAAAAAGTTGATGTAAGTGTAGACAAAAGATGCAATGAATAGGTGTTGCTCAAACGTGATATTGTCAACTTGCAATTGTAATTCGTCTTGACCTTCAATTGCTAATTGTTTATCATCACAACAATTTTTCTTGGTAATTGAACATCCTTCGGTTGAAGGTTTTTCCATTTCCATTCCGCAACCTTTGACCTTTTGGAATATAGCAGTTTCAACTAAAGTGCCTCCACAATAATGCATATTGACAGTAAATGACATTGTAGAAAACAACACTACAAAAGCCATTGCTAAAGACATTATTTTATGGAAAAACTGCTTCATAATGATTGCGAAGTTACGAAATTTTAACAACTATTGATTTTGTTTAACAGAAGTTTAATCTTAACTCCAACTCATTCTCTGTAACCTAACCGCATTTAATATTGCTAATAACGCAACACCTACATCTGCAAATACAGCTTCCCACATTGTCGCTAAACCACCTGCACCTAATATTAAAACAACTATTTTAACACCAAAAGCTAAAATGATATTCTGCCAAACAATTTTTCGAGTAGAACGACTAATTTTTATTGCTCTAACCACTTTTGAAGGTTGGTCTGTTTGAATTATGACATCTGCTGTTTCAATAGCGACATCACTTCCTAAACCACCCATTGCTATTCCTACATCACTTGCTGCTAAAACTGGCGCATCATTAATGCCATCGCCTATGAAAGCAATTTTATTTCCAGGATTTTGTTTTAAAAGTTCAACTTCATTTAATTTATCTTCTGGAAGCAAACCACCTTTAGCCTTTTCAATATTTAATTCTCTTGCTACTTGTTGGGTAATGGAATCCTTATCTCCAGAAAGCATCATTATATTATTAATACCAACTTTATGTAAGGCTGTAATTGTTTCTTTTGCATCGTCTTTTAATTCATCTGCAATAACAACATAACCTGCAAATTCGTTGTTTATAGATACTAATACTATAGATTCTACAATAGTTTCTGTTTCCTCTAAAATATTAATACTGTTGGCTATCATTAAGGCTTTATTACCAACTAAAACAGTCTTACCATTTACTATACCTTTTAAACCTTTACCTGCTATTTCAGTAACTTCGGAAGCTTCATAATCTTCGCCTTCATCTTTATATTCTAAAATAGCTTTAGCGATTGGATGTGTGGATTGTTCTTCCATAGCCATCAGGTACTTCATAAACTCTTTTTCATCCCAACCAATAGCTTTGATTACTTTGATTTTGAAAACTCCTTTGGTAACCGTTCCTGTCTTATCCATTACCAAGGTGTTTATTTTGGTCATTGCATCTAAAAACGAAGCGCCTTTAAATAAAATTCCGTTTTTTGAAGCTGCACCCAATCCTCCGAAATAACCCAAAGGAATAGAAATAACCAAGGCACAAGGACAAGAAATCACAAGAAAAATTAAAGCTCTGTATAACCAATCTCTAAAGACATAATCATCTACAAAAAAGTATGGTAGAAACGTAACACCTATTGCTAAAAACACAACTATTGGCGTGTAGATACGTGCAAATTTTCTAATGAATAATTCTGTTTTAGATTTTCTAGCTGTGGCGTTCTGTACCATATCCAAAATTCTTGCAATGGAACTGTCTTTAAATTCTTTGGTGGTTTCTATTTCAATTACACCGTCCAAATTAATGCTGCCTGCAAAAACTTTTTCACCTTTTGCAATCGTATCAGGTTTACTTTCTCCTGTTAATGCTGCTATGTTAAATGAGCCTTTTTCGGAAAGTAGAATACCATCTAAAGGGATTTTTTCTCCCAAACGAACTTGCACTTTTTCGCCAATTTCAACCGTTTCTGGACTCACAGACACATAATCATTGTTGCGATATACCAGAGCTTCATTTGGTCTTACATCAAGTAAGGCTTTTATATTTCCTTTTGCTCTGTTAACAGCTGCATTTTGAAATAATTCCCCAACTGCGTAAAACAACATTACTGCAACACCTTCAGGATATTCGCCAATAATAAACGCACCAATAGTAGCAATGGACATTAAAAAGAACTCTGTAAACACATCTCCTTTTTTAATACTTTCCCATCCTTCTTTTACTACAGGAAGACCTACTGGCAAATATGCTATACCATACCATACAATACGCAACCAATCTTTAAAAAATGCAACATCAAAATAATCTAAAGCAATGCCAATAATTAGCATTGTAAAACTTATGATTGCTGGAATATAGGCTTTAATTTGACTTGAATTGCCACTATGATCGTGACCATCATCCTGACTATGTTGCTCTTTTGAATTTGATTTTATATCTCTTAAATTTAATTTCTTTTTTTTCATATTTTCTTCGGACTAACAACAACTTTTGTTTTCTTGAATTGGTGGACAAGGAACTGTTCCATATGAACAATACACACAACAATCGCCTTCTTTTGGTTTGAGAACTTTTTGGCAATTGTCACATTCGTAGAAGAATTGACAAGCGTTTGTAGGCATTTCTTCTATTTTTTTATGTCCGCAGTTTGGGCAAGTGATTTCCGATTTTAATATAGTTTGCATTAATTTTCTTTTTTATGAGTTACTTTATAACCTGTTGATTTAATCGCATTCTCAATTTCCCTCTCACTGGTTTTAGTTTTGTCAAATTCAATAATTGCATTACCCTTTTTGTATGAGGAATTTGAGTTAACAATTCCGTTGAGTTTGTTTACTTCGTGATTTATGTGTTCTTCGCAACTCACACAAGTCATTCCACTGATTTTAAATTCAACTGTTTTAATATCAGATTTGTTAACTACGAGTATTTGCTTTTCTGTGTTTGGGTAAAACATTCCTGAATAATACGGGAAAGCCAACATCACTATTGCGAATACTGTTACAAATCCTAAAAAGGTTTTTGATTGAATAAATTTTGGTTTTTCATCCGTTTCACATTCGCCGCAGTCTATTTCTTTTTCTGGCTTCAATTTTTGATACCAAGCAAAAAGAAGAACTAATATGGTTAGTCCTATTAAATAAGGTCTGAATGGTTCTATCCAAGAAATTGTTGAAGCTACACCGCTTGTTCCTGCTATTAAAGCCAAAACAGGTGTTATACAACATAATGAAGCTGTAATTGCTGTAAGCAAACTTGTTAACGCTAATTTACTTTTCATAATTACTTAATTCTTTGATTACAAAAATGCAATTAAAAACAGTGCAATGGAAGTGCAATTATTGTCCACTACATTTATCGCAAATACCTTTTACAACCAAGTTTACATTTTCTGACACAAAACCATCTGGTACTTTTATTTGAGGTATTTTATGTTCTGTTAAGCAAACGGTTTCATTGCAATTATTACAATGGAAATGTAGATGCAAATCAGTTTCAATTTCGCAATTACATCCGTTTTCACACAGAGCATATTTAGTAATTCCTGTGCCATCGTCTATTTGATGCACTATCGCTTTTTCCTCAAATGTTTTAATAGTTCTGTACAATGTGGTTCTATCTGCTTTTTCAAAAGCATTTTCTATATCACTTAATGTTACTGCTATTTGTTTATTTGCAAGAAACTTATAAATCAATAAACGCATTGCCGTAACCCGTATATCTTTTGACTCTAAAAATTGTTCTATTGTTTGCATAATTAATGTTCGTGTTCTGTTTCGCCTTTTTTCATTTCAGCTATTAAATAATACGCATTATTATAAGCAAATTTTGTGGTTTTATCTTGTACTTCAGTAAATTGAACTGCTATCCAATTACCATCTTTTGCCCCTAATAGCACTTCTATAGGTATAAAACTCCAGTCTTCATTTTCTTTTTCCGCCGAAAACACGAAAAATCTATCGCCTTCTTTTACTATGGCACTTTCGGGCAACGCCATAGTTTTCGTATTTTCTGTTTGGATTTTTCCTTGAATATACATTCCAGGAATAAGAATCCCTTTTTTATTCTCAATTTCTGCGTGTACGTGTACCGCTTTAGGATTGTCTTCGAAAGTTTTACTTACCGAATAAATTTCAGCTGTTAATTCTTCATCTTGCATTGTTTGTACATTAAAGGTTACTTTTTGACCTTTCTTAACTTTATATACATCCTTTTCAAACACCATTAAATCAGCGTGAACGTGATGTGTATTTACTATTTCAAAGAGTTCGGTTTGAGGTTCAACATATTGTCCTGTTTTTACTTCTACCTTTTGCACATAGCCTTCAATAGGACTGCGTAGTGAAATACGTTGTGCAATACTACCATTGCGAACCGACGTTGCACTAATATTTAATAATTGTAATTGAGCTGCCATTCCTTGAACCATTGCCTTTGAGGCTTCATATTCTGCTTCAGCTTTTTGGTAATTTGCACCAGATCCTACACCTGCATCGTACAATTTTTGTTGACGCTCATAATTCTTCTTTAAAAAATTACTATCACTATAGGCATTTAAATAATTGGTTTGCATTTGAATAATATTTGGATGTGAAAGATATGCCACTACTTGACCTTTATTCACTTTATCCCCTTCAATCACTTCAATAGAAACTACATTAGCACCAATTACTGATGTTATGGCTGCCTCGTTTTGTGGTGGTACTTCTAAAGTTCCATTGGCTTCCACATAGCCACTCATATTGCGTGAAGCAATGGTGTCTATTTTCATTTTTAAGGCTTCAAACTGTTGTTGTGAAAGCATCACTTCTTCGCCTTCGCTATGGTCATCGTTTTCTTCAGTATTTTGTTCTTCGTTATGCGAATTGCCATTGTCTTCTTTGTGGCTTTCTTTATTTCCGCAAGCAGAAACAAAAATGGATAACATTATTATGGCTAAAAATTTATATAATCTATTTTTCATTTTCTTATTGATTAAAATATTGTAATTGAAATGTACTTTCTAAATAGTTTGCTAACGCTGTTTGTGCTTCCAGTTCTGATTGAATAGCTTCTTTTATAAGTTGTGTAAACGCTGTGTAATCAATCTCTCCTTCTCTATATGCAAACAAAGCACCTGTTTTCTGCTCTTTAATAAGCGGTAATACGTCATCTTTATAAAATAGCCAAGACGTTTTCCATTTTTGGTAATTTACTTTCGCTTGATTAAATTTAGATTGTACTTCCTTCTGTTTGTATAACATATTTACTGCTGCAATTTCCTTATTGAATTTTGCTGTTCTAATCTGTTTTTTTGTTGTACCAGATAAAAACGGTATGGAAATACCTGCTTGATAGGTGTAGAATCCAGAATTTCCATTTACTTTTTGCAAACCACCTTGAATATTGAACTTTGGTAAACTTTCGGCTTTAGCAGCTTTATAATTTGCTTCAGCTTCAGCTACTTGAAGTTGAGACATAGTATACAAAGGGTGTGCTTCTAAACTAAAGGAATCTACATTTATTTCGCTCTCTATATCAATGTCATCTGAAACCGTATAAAATACATCAGAAACCAACCAAAGGTTTAACTTTTGTAATGCAATAGCGTATTCACTTTCTGATTGCATAAATTTATTCTGAATCTGCGCTACTTGATTTTTGGCAGCCGAATATTCTAACCGCGAAATAGCTTCTACTTCATAATTTAATACAACTGCTTTTTCAAAATTGGCATAAATAGAATCTAACTCTTTGTATAAATTATACTTCTTTTTACTCTGTAAGGCATTTGCCCAAGCCTTTTTAACTTCCAATTCTAATTCTAATTCTGAAAGCTGAAAAGCTTTTTGGGCTAACTGAATACGTTGCTCCTGTAATTTTCTCTTTGGCGAAATACCAAACACATTTATATTAGATTGCCCAACACCAATAGCTGTGTAAATACCTGAACCGTCTTTAATTTCCTCGCCACCAGTAAAAATTTGAGTTGAGCCAAAATCGAAAGCAGTTCCTTTTAATTGTTGCTGTTTATCAATTTCTAGCTGACGTTGTTTTAAACTTGGGTAGTTCTCTTTTGACATTTTCACAGCTTCTTGCATTGAAACAATAGGTAAAGAATTGCTAACTTGTTGAGCGTTTCCTGTTATTGGCAACAAAAACATAAAAACTATAATAGCTGTTGCAGTTACAAATTTTTTATTTACTTGAAATTTAAACGATTTGTTTTCTACCCAATGGTATAAAATGGGTAAAACGAATAATGTTAATAATGTAGAGGTTAATAAACCACCAATTACAACAGTTGCTAAAGGTCTCTGAACTTCTGCACCAGCTGATGCAGAAATTGCCATTGGTAAAAACCCTAACACATCTGTAAAAGCAGTTAACATAATAGGTCTAATTCTTCGTTTTGTACCTTCTATGATTCTATCTTTAAGATTGGTTACACCTTCTTCTTTTAATTCGTTGAGTCCGCTAATCATTACCAATCCGTTTAAAACAGCAACACCAAACAGTACAATAAAACCAACACCTGCCGAAATACTAAAAGGCATATCTCGTAACCATAATGCTACAACACCACCAATGGTTGCCATTGGGATAGCGATGTAAATCATTAAGGTTTGTGGTAACGATTTTAGTGCAAAATATATCAGTATAAAAATGAGCAACAAGGCAATAGGTACAACCGTTTGTAAACGGTTACTGGCACGTTCTAAATTTTCAAAAGCACCACCATAACGAATAAAATAACCAGAAGGTAGTTCTAATTGTGCATCTAATTTAGTTTTAATTTCACCTACCAACGATTTTACATCACGACCTCTTACATTAATACCTACATAGGTTCTTCTGTTAGTGTTATCTCTGCTTATTTGCATTGGACCTGCTTTGTAGCTTACATCAGCTACTTCGCGAAGTGGAATTTGTGCGCCAGAAGGTAAGTTGATAAACAAATTTTGCACATCTGTTATGTCTTTACGATTATGAGAACTTAATCTAACCACCAAATCAAATCGCTTTTCGCCTTCAAAAATAGTTCCTGCTATTCCTCCTGCAAAAGCAGATTGCACAATTTGATTTAACGTGTTTATTTGAAGTCCGTATTGCGCCAATTTACTTCTGTTATACGTAATTGTCATTTGTGGTAAACCTGTTGTAGCTTCTGCTTTCATATCACCAATACCTTCTGTACCAGCAATAATTTTAGATATTTCTTCTGCTTTTTGAGACAGTACGTTTATATCTTCTCCATAAAGTTTTATAGCAATATCTTCTCTAACACCTTCAAGCAATTCATTAAAACGCATTTCAATAGGTTGTGTAAATTCATAATTCACACCAGGAATTATTTCAACAGCTTCCTTCATTTTTTCAATAAGTTCATCTTTAGATGATACAGTAGTCCATTCGCTTTTTGCTTTCAGAATTACAAATACATCAGCAATATCCATTGGCATTGGATCGGTAGGAATTTCTGCAACACCAATTCGACTGACTATTTTTTCAACCTCTGGAAACTTTGCTTTTACAATTTGCTCAATTTTTGTTGTCGTTTCAATTGTTTCTGTAAGTGAACTACCTGGTTTTAAAATGGCGTGAAATGCAATGTCGCCTTCATCTAATTGTGGAATAAATTCGCCACCCATTCTTGTAAACATAAAAACTGCAATACCAAATAAGACAACAGAAACACCAATTATTAATTTTCCTTTCTTTAAGGCTTTTTCTAATAATGGTTGGTATTTACGTTCTACCCAATGCACGAATTTATCGCCATAGGATTGTTTGTCATTTTTTGGTGCTCTTAAAATAAGTGCAGACATCATTGGAACATAGGTTAAACAAAGTACCATTGCACCAATCATCGCAAAAATAAAAGTCAATGCCATTGGCTTGAACATTTTCCCTTCAATACCTTGTAATGCCAATATAGGCAAGAAAACTATTAAGATTATTAGCTGACCAAAAAAGGCAGCATTCATCATTTTTTTTGAAGCATTTGCTGCGACATTATCACGTTCTTTAGACGTTAGTTTTTTCTTTTTTAAGACTTGTGAAGCAATAAGGAAAACGGTACTTTCTACAATAATTACAGCACCATCAACGATAATTCCGAAATCGATTGCTCCCAAACTCATTAGGTTAGCCCAAACGTCAAAAACATTCATTAGAATAAATGCAAATAATAGAGATAATGGAATTGTTGAAGCTACTATTAAACCACCTCTCCAATTACCTAATAAGAAAATAAGGACAAAAATGACTATTAAAGCGCCTTCAATTAAATTGGTTGCAACTGTTGAGGTTGTTTCTGCTATTAACTTACTTCGGTCTAACAATGGTTCGATAATGACACCTTCTGGTAATGACTCTTCAATTTGAGCCATTCGCACTTTTACATTCTCAATAACATCGTTTGAATTAGCGCCTTTAAGCATCATAACCAAACCACCAACTACTTCGCCTTCTCCATCTTGGGTTAAAGCTCCATAACGAATAGCAGCACCAAATTGTACCGTAGCAATGTCGCCAACGGTAATTGGAATATTGTTAGTGTTTTTAACCGTAATCTTTTTAATATCCTCTAAACTACGTACCAAACCTTCGCCACGAATAAAATTGGCTTGATGGTTCTTTTCAATGTATGCTCCGCCAGTATTTTGATTGTTAGCTTCAAGAGCTTCAAAAACATCGGTAATTGTTAAACCAATAGCTTTTAATTCGTTTGGGTCTACAGCAACTTCGTATTGCTTAATTTTTCCACCTATGGCGTTTACCTCAACTACACCTTCTACCATAGCCATTTGACGCTGTACAATCCAATCTTGCATTGTTCGCAAATCAGTAACCGAATATTTGTCTTTATACTCTGGTTTTACTTTAAGTGTGTATTGATAAATTTCTCCTAATCCAGAAGAAATAGGACCCATAGTTGGCTCGCCAAAACCACTCGGAATTTGTTCTTTGACTTCGTTTAGTTTTTCGGCTACTAATTGTCTTGGTAGATATGTTCCCATATCATCGTCAAAAACTATAGTAACCACAGATAAACCAAAACGAGAAATGGAACGGATTTCCTTTACATCAGGCAGGTTGCTCATTGCAACTTCTACAGGGTAGGTTACAAATTGTTCAATATCCTCTGTACCTAAATTGGGGGCTTGCGTAATGACTTGAACTTGGTTATTGGTAATATCTGGAACAGCATCTATTGGTACTTGGGTCATACTCCAAATACCTGCTCCAACAATGGTAAGCGTTAGCAAACCAATAATGAATTTGTTATTGATTGAAAAATCAATGATTTTATTAATCATAGAAAATGTATTAATTCAGTTAAAACCTGCGGTACGAATAGGTGCAACGCTTTTATAGAGCAATGCTTACTTTGAGAAGCATCACGTTAGGATATAGCTATCCTTAAAAAAAAACTGAATTATACTTGAGGGGGTTGAAAAAGAGATTCCAGATATCTGGAAGTGAAGTTTACTTGATGTAAATTATATTGTTTTTTCTCTTCAAATTTTAGTCGATTGGTTAAAGCCAAATTATTGTTCGCAATAATTAATACCAAAGGGTGACAACATTGATTATGAGAATGGACTGGTGTATTCTCCTTATCTGGGTTATGATGATGCTCTACATTTTTAGCATCGCTGCCAATGTAATCTTCAACTACATATTCAAGGAAAGAGTCACCATAAACTTTATGGTCTTGATAATGGGTAATAACGTTTGAAATTTCTTTAATTGGACCACAAAAGTCCATATCTATGCTTATCCCTTGAAAAAAGAATAAAAAAGACATTGAAATGGAAACGAATATTTTCATATAATTTAGACAAATATACAAATTATTGAATGCAATGGTTGTGCAAAAGATAATGAGTTATTTTTTATAAAAACCAAAACGCAGCCTTTGCATCATCAGGTACATCAGTTTTAGGTTAAGTTATAAATGTAGATAAAGTGTAGTGTACAGCATATATTAATGACTGTAATTAAACTTACTGTTTTGATTAATAATATTTCTTGCGCAACCAAAATGAAACCCTAACCAATAGAATTAGAGCAGGAACTTCAACTAAAGGTCCAATTACACCTGCAAATGCTTGTCCTGAATTGAGTCCAAAAACTGCAATTGCAACTGCAATCGCTAATTCAAAATTATTTCCTGCTGCTGTAAATGCAACCGAAGCTGTTTTATCATATTCTGCACCTGTTGCTTTGGTAAAGAAAAAACCAATGATAAACATTAACGTAAAATAGATTAGTAGAGGAACTGAAATAATTAGAACATCCATAGGGATTTCAACGATTAATTCTCCCTTTAACGAGAACATAACCACAATTGTAAATAACAGCGCAATTAAAGTCATTGGTGAAATTGTTGGGATGAATTTCTTTGTGTACCATTCCTCCCCTTTCAATTGCACTAAAATTAGTCTGCTCAATATTCCCAGCACGAATGGAATCCCTAAATAAATTGCCACGCTTTCTGCAATTGTTCCAATGGAAATATCTACAATAGCACCATCAAAACCAAAATACGGTGGAAGAACCGTTATAAAAATCCAAGCATAAAAACTATATGCAAATACTTGAAATATACTATTTAACGCAACCAAACCTGCTCCATATTCGCTACTTCCTTCCGCAAGGTCGTTCCAAACCAAAACCATAGCGATACAACGTGCTAATCCTATCAAAATTAGTCCGACCATATATTCAGGATAATCACGTAAAAATGTAATTGCCAAAACAAACATTAAAACGGGACCAATTATCCAATTTAAAATAAGTGAAATAGAAAGAATTTTTGTGTTTCTGAAAACTTTTGGTAACAACGAATAATTAACCTTTGCCAAAGGTGGGTACATCATTAATATCAAACCGATTGCAATCGGAACATTTGTTGTTCCGCTACTAAATGAATTTATGATGTTTGGAAATGTTGGGATAAAATACCCAAGTCCAACTCCGATTGCCATTGCAACAAATATCCATAACGTTAGATTTTTGTCAAGAAAACTTAATTTTTTTTTATTTGATACCATTTTAGTTTTGTGTTTGGTTTTTAATAGAAAGAAACATAAAAATAAATCCTAAAACTCCTGAAATTACTGGGTATAACCAATTATTTTCTTGCTCTGTATCAAAGAGTTTGAATGTTACAATACAGATGATTCCCAATACTATCATAAGAGCGATATAGACTTTTCTTTTCATAATCTTATTTGATACTTATTTTTGAAAAAACATATTTCATTTCTGTTGCAATTTGCAGACTTCTTTCAATGTATTTTTCTACTTGTTGCGGTGTGTTGTCAAATGCTTTTGGGTCTTCAAAAGTTATTGGAATACGTTTTTCTGCACCTGGAACAAATGGACACGCTTCATTTGCTGAATCGCAAGTCATAATTGCTACAAATTCAGATTTCGGATTAAAATCATCATCTAACTTTTTAGAAAACCCAATAACTGGGTGCTCGTTTTCTGAATACTTTATTGTATATACCGAATTATTGGTGTCTGAAAGTTTAAAGATTTCGAAACCTTGCTTTTTTAAAGTTTCTGCTACCATTGGAAAAAGTGCTGTTGCCTCTGTTCCTCCAGAATAACAAAACACGTTTTTAATATTGAAGTAATTTGCCATTGTCTGTGCCCAAACTTGTGATAAATGACTTCTTCGTGAATTGTGAGTACAGATAAAGTTGATTCTAATTTCTTGTTGGTTTGAAACTTTAGATTGAATAAAATCGGTAAGAGGTTGTAAAACTGCTTTACGTTCGCTCGAAATAGTTTGAGGATTTAATTCTTTGATTACATTTTCTATTTCTGACAATAGGATTGGTTTTGTTGTTGTCATTTTTTATACTTTTCTTATTAGTTAATTACCATTTCTTAAATTTTCAGCAAAAGCATTTGGCAAGATGCTATTTTCTATTGCCAAAGCTGCTTTCTCAATATCATATTCGAATCTAATAAACTCTACATTCACCCCTTTTTCCTTTAAAAGAGTTGTATTATTATTAAATTCTAACACAGCATAACAACCTTCGGTATTGTTATCTTTTGGCTTGCCAACCGATCCAATATTAATGGCGTGTTTATACTTTAAAATACCATTTGAATTCGCATTTAAAACTTTATGAAATGGTTTATGTGTATGACCAAAACATAAAATTTCGACTTTCGAAGTTTCCATCATTTCAACTATTTCATCTTCAGGTCGTTCTTCAAAAATATATTCATTTATAGCATTAGGACTTCCGTGTACTAATAAAATTGTTATTGTTTCATTGTTAAATTTGAATTTTAACCGAATATGTGATGGTAGTGTTTGTAAAAATTGGCGATTTTTTTCTTTTAATAATTGATTCGTAAATTCTTTAGATATTGCTCCATTAGTTAAACCATTAACATCAATTTTTTTATGATTATGAATCATATTTCCAATAGCTTCATCGTGGTTTCCTGCAATAGTTGCAATGCTTCTTTTTCTAATTTCCTCAATAATTTCATTTGGCCAAATATTATAACCAACTAAATCACCTAAACAATACAATGCATCTATTTCTCTTTTTTCAATGTCTAAAAAAAAAGATTTTAAAGCAGGTAAATTTGCGTGAACATCACTAAATAATGCAATTCTCATATCTGATCTTTAGCAACAGTTTCCATCTGGTGAACAACAAGGCTCCTCATTTAGGGTTGATAGTTTTACTTTAGTTTTTTCTATTGGAATTCCGCACTTATCTTTTGCTAAACAGTCGGTTTGTTTGTTGGTTAACAAGAAATTTCTTCCATCAAAATCAAGTCCGAATTTTCCAATTGTATCTGCTTGATATTCTACTTCGATTTCTAAATCTTCTATTTTTAAAACCTTTTCTGAAAGTTCAATGATATTCAATAGCTTTTCGGGATGCAATCTATGGTCGTAGTCATTTGCATTCCAAAGTTGGAAGTTTACGACATCTTCCTTTCTTTCAGTTCCGCCACAATCGATAAAATGTTTTGTGATTTTACCAACTTCTGTAACGTGAAAGTGGTTTGGTACTAATTCTCCGTTTGGTAATTGAAAACCTATAGTTTCCAGTTCTTTTAATGCTGATTTTACTTCTGATAGTTTCATAACTCTATTTGTTTATTGCGATAATACGATTAATTGATTCAAATTTTTTTAACAGCAATCTTGTTTTTCTGTTAAGTCTTGATTTAAAAATTCGTTCATTACCGTTTTCATTGCTGTCCAATTTTCTGTGTGAATACAGTAACAAACACTTGTTCCCTCTACATTCCCTTTAATTAAACCTAAATGCTTTAGTTCTTTTAAATGTTGTGAGATTGTTGGTTGTGCTAATCCAATTTCATTTACCAAATCTCCGCAATAACAAGCGTCTATTTTAAAAAGTTGTTGTAAAATAGCCACTCTTGCAGGATGTCCAAAGACTTTTGCAAAAAGAGCAATTTCATTTTGTTGGTCGGTAAATATCTCGGTTTTTGCTAATCCCATTTTATATTTTATTAATTCATTGCAATATTACGATTAAAAGAAAACAAAGACAAGAAAAAGATACTATTTTTACAAAAAAAACCAGAAAAATCTGGAGCGGGGTATTCACCCCCTCTGGAGAAGTCGATTTCACCCTAAATAGAGGGGGGATACGGCAGGGGATGCTGCAGGGAGGGCCCCCACGGGATGATCCTTCACCAATTTTAATCGGCAAAATCCATTAATCACAATAATAGCGTACACTTTAATTTATGAGTGTTTTCATAGCGATAAAATATAGGTTTTATGCTGCATGAGGGGTGTGGCTGCTATAATTTTAGGGTATAGATAGGTAAACCTTAAAATTATGAGTATTTCAATATTATATACAAGAGTTTCGAGTGTAGATCAGAAAACGGATCGACAAAGAGTAAAAGAGGATGAATTTGATAAAGTTATCGAAGATAAATGTTCGGGAGCCATTCCAATTTTTGAAAGACCCGAGGGTTCAACCCTAAAAACCCTTATAGATCGACAATTGATCAAGTCAATTTCTGTTTGGCAAATTGATCGTTGCGGTCGTGACCTTAGAGATATTATAAATTTTATTCATTACACCACTGAGAGAGGAATCCCTGTAAATTTTTTATCGCAAGGTCTATGCACACTCAATGAAGACAAAGAGGAAAATCCGATCTCTAAAATGATAATCTCAATTCTTGGAGTGGTTGCTGAAATGGAACGAAAACTTTCAAAAGAACGTCAACGTGAGGGTATTGAGTTGGCTAAATTAGATCCAACAAAATATCTTGGAAGAAAACCAGGTTCTAACGAAGATCCAATTAAGTTTTTATCAAAACCACAAAATAAAAAGGCGTTAGACTTACTAAGAAAGGGATATAAAAACATTGAGGTTGCTAAGATCACGGAGCTTCATGTGAATACCATCACTAAAGTTAAACGACATTTATAATGGATACCTTTTTTACTATTTACTTTATTGTTGTTGGGGTATTATTCACTCTAAACCTGATATCTGTGCTAATTAAATTCTTCATTACTGAAGGTGAAGACTGGCAATTTCAGTTGGCAGAGGATGTATTGAACTGGTGCCTTCATCTTTATCCAATACGTAAACAAAAACCACTACTGACTTTAGTTGAGGGTAAATCTCATCTTGCGGGAGAGTATTGTTTCTACAATAACACAATTACCATCTACAGGAACAACAATGTAATACGCAGAGAACTAATCAATACTGTTATCCATGAGTATTTCCATTATTACCTAATTACATCGGAGTCGAAATCTAAACTCTATCATGATCAACTGGATCAATTCTCATTGGAGCAACACCCGCAGGAAATTCTTTGCAATACTATGGGTGAAACTCTTACAAAGGTCTATTTGAAAAATAAATAAAAACGGACGTTATTTCACAAGGAGGACAATAACCCAAGAGATTATACCAATCATATTTAGTGTAATACAATGATCAAATTCACGGATTAAACAGATATAATCGAGAATTAGTTTCAATATCAGTTGGTATTTTATTAGTTCGAACTGTCAAATTTTTCACGACAAAAAAATCCAAATTCGTTCAATAAAATCAACTTTTCAGGATCTAATTCGTGTTCTTTTAGAATATGTAATCGTTCTTCAAAGAAATCATTTAACAACTCCATATTAGATGGATTATTAAACCCACAATTGATCAAATATCGATTGAAATATTCGTAATCTAAATTATTTTTTTCTTTTAGCATCGTCTTTTATTTTTTTTAATTTTTCGATTACAGACTCTCTGATTAGATCTGATGTTGTGTATTTTTTGTTATTTTCTTCAATAACACAATCTATCAAATCTTTGAATTGACTTTCTGTTATTCTTACGATTACCCTTTTTGATTTTTTCTCTTTCATGATTTTGTTTCTATATAAATATCATGAAATTCAAAATTTGTCAGACAAAAAAAAGTAATCTTGCACATCGCTTTTGAGTTTGCTATTTTTACATAAATCTAAGTAAGTGAAAGTTAAAATCTCATATCTAAATTCACAGGGACGTGACAACATAGCTGAAGTTGTTGATATGTTTTCAAAGGATAGAGGTCCATTGACTTTTGAATTACTTGAGAATAATTATTCTTCGGATCACTTTCAATATCATCGAGATTTAACAAAAATATCCATTGATGATTTGAAGGAATTGTCCAGGTTAATTAGGTTAGATCACTCGATAGGAAGTGATGACTTCGTTGTTGTAATCTCTCAAAAAACTATTGATGCCTCAGTAATTAATATTACATCATTAAAAGATTGGTATAGTTTCTATTACGAACAGAATATACTTGTTAAGTCAGGTGGTTGGAGTAATATAACAGAGGGTAAACCATATCTTGCTATTGCTCATCAAATCATTGAAAATATATTTCAATACCTCGGTAAACTGGATTTAAATTCTATTCGTTTACAAGATTCTATTCATATGGAAACAGAAGTTTGTATTAATGATTTTTGTGAAAAACCAAATGAAACTAAGGGGAAAATTAGATCGGGTTACATTTGTAGGAGCTGTATACAATCAGCATTAAATTATACCTCCAATGATTATGTTATTCAAATTAAAAACATCTTAAGTAGAATTAGTAATCGGTTAAGAGAGAACTATGACTTTAACTTTTCCGATAATGAATTGAAAATTCAGGTAACTGAAAATTATAAAATTGAAATTGGTGGGCAACCTTTGGATTTTGGTCATAAAGGTAAATTATCTCATGTTGTTTATCTCTTTTACTTAATCAATCACAAGTCTAAGTTTGGACGTAAGGATCTTTCAATAGGTGGTGTGGCTCACGAAAAATTCATGTTATTATATAATCATATATATAGTAAAATATATGAAGATGAGGTTAATCGGTACGTGAAGAGTATAACATCAGTTCATTCACGGATTTCCACCCGTATAAAAAATCAATTGAATATTGAGGCGTTGGCTCATAAGTATGGTTTTAACTCTTCAAATACAAAACAAGATGTTACAGTGTATTACATTGATATCTCCCCAGAACACCTAAGTATTCCCTCAGATCTTTTGAGTTTTAAAGTGAATTACTGATATCCTAAATTTCAATCGCAGCGCTGCGATTGAGGTATACCTTTTCCTTTCGTGATTTCTTTGTGGTATAATTTAAAACTTTATATCATGAAAAATTCAATGGAACAATTCGAAGTTGTAAAAATCGATCAAATCGTAAAAGTTGAAGAATTTAAAAACTTCTATGAATCACAAACCGATGATTCAGAAAATCAATTAAAATCTTCTTTGGAAAAGGAACAATTATTACCTTTAATTACCTCGAGAGATTTTCAATTAATTGACGGTTATCGTCGACTTAAGTTACTAAGTGCTTTAGGTAAGGAAGATGTAAAAGTCCAATTTGTAGATGTAGAACCATCTATTGGCCTTCGTTTATCCTTTAATATGTATCGAGTAAAGACCGCTAACGACCTTACCAAAGAGGTTTTACAAGTTTTTAAATCGGTTGAAAAACGACAAGGTCAAGGGAATAATGGTAAACCTTACGATCGTTACGCGATTATCAGAGAAAAAATTAACTACCGATGGAAATCTCCCAAGGCAATCCGCCAGTTTGATAAAATTATCGAAAATGACTTTGAGAATAATCTGTTATTAAACGGAGTTGTGAACAAAGGGTGGAGTTTATCTGACTGTGAAAAATATCTAAGTGAATTAAAAGAGATTGATTTAACCAAAAATCATGGATTCACAGAACAGTTAACAAAAGGAGACCTAACTATTAATCAAGTCAATAAATTCATCGAAGAGAAAGAAAACCTTCAAAACAATTACAAAGACACTTTTGTAATTCCTAACAAGGCAACCACTTTTAAAATGAATTGTGTTGATATAGTTGATGTGCCGTCGTATACAAGAAGTATAGCAACTTTATTTACTTCCATTCCGTATTATATGTTACGTGGTTACGATAAAAAAAACTTGTCATCAGAATTGGGTCACGAAAAGACCCCCGAGGAGTTTGCGGATATCATTGGGGAGATTTTTGGGAAGGTTGAAGGAGTTCTTAATGAAACTTCCAATGTTTTTGTAAATATTGGTGACACCTACATTAATGGCTGTGCCATGGATATACCGGGTTTGGTGAAAGCAGCGATCTTAAAACATACAAAACTAAAATACAAAGAGTGTATCATCTGGTCCAAACCCAATCCTCATCCACAGGGAGAACAAGTAAAAAGACCGATAAATCAGATTGAATATATTTTATGGTTCGTTGTAGATCCTTCAAAATCGAAGTACAACTTACTAAAATATACGGATCATGAAAAAGAGGTAAGGATTACGACTGGTGCTAAAGATGTTGATAAAAACGGGAATGTATCCAAGAAAACAAAATCACTTTCAAAACCCTATAAGAAGATTTACAACCACATTGCAGCTCAAGATGTGGCTCATATGATTAAGTGTGCCACTGGTAAAAACAAACCTGCGTTCGATGCCTTCCCAACAGGTCATCCTGCATTGATGGCAGAACTTCTTCCTGTAATCCCAATTTTAATGACAACAGACGAGACTGATTTGGTTTACGATCCTTTTGGGGGTGCTAATACCACTGGTAGAATTTCTTTACTACTCAACAGACAATACTTAGGTACCGAACTTTCAACTCACTATCACAGGGTGGGTTGTAAGGTTCTTGAAAATACAATTGAAGAGATCAATCAGAATGATTTAGAGATTATCAATAGTGAGTATAAGGAAGTAGAAGAATTAACTGTAGCAGCATAAAATAATGAAAGTTTTAGTGCCAAATAATTTAAACGTACCTGAATTGATTGAAGAATTGAATCTCTCTAATCGAAGACAGAAATATGTTAAAGAGAAAATATATCATTTGATATCCAGAGTTGTAGCAACACATAAAAATATTAAAAAGTTTGATAAAAATGGATACACCGGATTGTGTTCTAAAGAACTCAATATGATCTTAAATAGAGATTATAAATTGATTTTAGATCTATTAAAAGATAAAAATGTGATTGAGTTAGATCTCAATTATTTAAAAGGTGTGAGGTGTAATAAAATCAAGTTAAACGATCAATATCAAAAAAAAGATAAGGTATTAAAAACCATAAGGAGAGAACATAAAACAGCACCCTCTAAAAACCAGTTATTAGATAGTTACTTCAACCACAACTTAGAAATACAAAAAGGGTACAAGAATCATGTAAAACACATATATGATACCCTGCGTCAAGAATTAACAAACGACAATCAGTTACTGGTTCTAAAAAATAAAATTGGAATCTGGTTATTAACAATTAATGATATTGAAAACAATCAATATTGGCATAATAAATCTACAGCCAATTGGAGATATAGTTCCACATTAACGAATCTTTCCAAAACACTTAAGAAGTATTTAATTTATGAAAAGCAATCATTAGTTCAAGTAGATCTTAAATGTAGTCAGGTATATCTATTATCAAGTATATTAAACTATGATTTCTTTAAATCTAATGATGAGTTATCATTTCATCAAATTATGAGTTCTTTATTATCTGATAAAATTATAAAAGATGTTATATCATATTTATTTTCTCCATTAATGTTTGCGCACTTTGAGCAAAGAAAGTATTTGGGGAAAGATGAGATAATTATTAGAGATCATCACGAATTCCAAAAATTTAGAGACGCACCATTTCAAGAAGATTTCTATTCACATTTATTTGAATTGGAACATGGAGATCCTCCCACGAATGCTCAACGTAAATCAATCAAAAAGGATATCATGTATGTATTGTTTCAAAACAATAGAAAACATCGAGAATTGGTGGAAGGAGTTCGGTTATTAGAAAAATTTTATCCCTATGTAAATCAATTTATTCTAAAGATTATGGACAGAATAGGTAAAAGGAATTTCTCCCTACTTCTACAGCGTGTGGAGAGTTATCTAATATTGGATTGTGTGGTTCCTGAATTTCATAGACGCTGTTCTGTAGCACCAGTTTTTACAATCCATGATTGTATCATTACAACGGAACAACATAAGTTAGAACTAACGAATGTGATGTTTGAAGTACTTCACGAAAAAACACGAATTAAACCCGGTTTATCGGTTGAAAAGTTAGATCCCTCAGATCTACTTGATGATAATTTTATAAAGGAAATAAGAGATGATATCTATAAGAAATCAACCAAGAGTAGATTTAAAAAAAAGAGTTGGTCGATACTCGACAAACATATTGAGACAACAAATGAATTTCTAAAAAACAACTAAAAAATGAAAATCATGAGAGAAGAAATGATCCAAATATTGAATGTAACAAAAGACGAACTAATCCAAATCGTTAAAGAAGGTGTCAAATTAGAATTGAACCGACAGAAGGCAATAGGTCAGACTACTTTTAATAACTCAGATGAAAAGTATTTAAGTAGAAGTGAAACTGCAAAATTACTTCATGTAACAGAAGTAACTCTTAATAACTGGGAGAAGAAAAATATACTTGTTCCGAGTAGAATAGGTAGACGTGTCTTATATAAAGAGGCTGAAGTTTTGGATAGATTGGACCATGCTGCATAATTAAGGTATAACAGTATAAATGTTATGTAATGTTACAAACTGCGCACACCTTTGAGCACACCCCAAAAACCAAAAAACCCGTAAATCATTGTTTATAAATGAGTTACGGGATAATTTTGTGGTACCTCCAGGAATCGAACCAGGGACACACGGATTTTCAGTCCGTTGCTCTACCAACTGAGCTAAGGTACCCCGCTTATAGCGAATGCAAATATAATGCAATTTTAATATTCCCAAAGTAAATTTTTAAAAAAATGGTTTTGTAAATTTACATCCTAAAACTTACAATGAATCTAATAATTGATATTGGAAATTCGAGCGTCAAAATCGCTGTTTTTGAGCTACATGAGCTTCTTAAAACATGGCGGTGCAGCGTTGATAAATTACCAAATAAGGTGAGCGAAATCTGCACACAATATCCAAAAATTAGTCAGTTATTAGTGTCTTCTGTAACAGAGTTTTCTGATTTGCTTTTTTCTGAATTATCGCACTATGGCAAGGTTTATGTGCTACATCATAAACTCAAAATGCCTTTCAAGAATTTGTACACAACTCCAGAAACTTTAGGTTTAGATCGTTTGGCGCTTGTCGCAGCGGCAACTCAGCACTATCCAAAAACAAATGCTCTAGTTATTGATGCAGGCACTTGTATTACATATGATTTTGTAGATGCCAATGCCCATTATTTTGGTGGAGCAATTTCACCTGGGTTGAAAATGCGTTACAAAGCCCTTAACAATCAAACCGCACAACTTCCATTATTGCAACCATCGAATTTGAAATCCTATATAGGAACCAGCACTGAAGCTTCAATCCATAGTGGCGTCGTACATGGAATAGTACAAGAGATTCAAGGGGTTATTTCTACCTATTCGTCAGATTATTCCGATTTAACAGTTATTTTAACAGGAGGTGATGCTAATTTCTTGTGTAAACAATTTAAAATTAGCATATTTGCGAACTCAAATTTTCTTTTAGAAGGACTTAATTTTTTACTCGATTATAATTCAAACTCATGATAAAAAAGTTTTTAATTTGTACGATCGTTGTGTTTTCTGCTCTCGCACAAGCACAACAAGGTACTAGCTCTCCCTACTCATTTTATGGAATTGGAAGCCTTAAATTTAAAGGCACTGTGGAGAATCAAGCCATGGGCGGAATTAGTGTTTACACCGACAGTATTCATGTCAACCTAAGAAATCCAGCATCTTATGCTGGTAACAACCTTTCTTTGTACAATAACGAAGCACGTCCGGTAAAATTTACAGTAGGGACTAGCTTTTCTTCAGTTGATTTAAAAACTACCGAGGCCACAGATGAAGCCGGACATTCGTCAGTAGATTATTTGGCTCTTGTGATGCCAACAGGTAGATTTGGAATCGGTTTTGGTCTTGTTCCGTATTCTTCAGTAGGGTATAAACTTCAATCCAGAAATGCAGATGATCAGCTTCAATACCGTTATCGTGGAGACGGAGGGCTCAATAAAGTATTTTTGGGTGCAGGTTATCAACTCACAAAAAACTTAAAAATAGGATTTGATGCCCAATATAATTTTGGCAGCATTACCAACACAACAATAGCTTTTGGATACAATAATGCTGGCGAGTTGCTACAATTTCAAAGTCGAGAAGTCAAGCGCTCTGATTTGAGTGGTTTTACCTTTAATATAGGATTGGCATTTGCCAAAAAGGTTTCTAAAAATTTAGAATTAATGGCCACTGCCACGTACGCACCACAAGCTAATTTAAGTTCAGAAAATCAAAGTCAATTTGCAACTATTTCTATTGATTCTCAAGACAGAGAATATGTAATTAGCAGTTCAGAAGTCAATTTAAATGCTTTAAATTTGTCCAATACGAATTTGACTATGCCATCCAAAACAAATTTTGGTGTTGGAATTGGACGTCCAAGAAAATGGTTTGCAGGAATCGATTATACATTTTTAAAAGCGACAGACTTTTCAAATCGTTTTGTGACAATAGATAATGCCACTTTTGAAGATGCATCAACACTTTCTGTTGGAGGATTTTTTATCCCAAAATATGATTCTTTTGGAAGTTATTGGAAACGTATCGTTTACAGAGCAGGTTTGCGCCTTGAACAAACAGGATTGGTGATCAATAACGAGTCTATAAACGAACTTGGCATGTCTTTTGGAGTAGGTTTACCAGTCGGACGCTTATTTTCCAATGCTAATATTACATTCGAATATGGTCAGCGTGGGACAACAGCCTCAAACTTGGTGCAAGAAAACTTTTATAATATCAATATAAGTTTATCGCTCAACGACCGATGGTTCGAAAAAAGAAAATTTAATTAATGACAAACATCTTTATGTTTAAAAACAGAATCTCAAATGAAATCTAAACTAACAATCTTTATCACATTCATAGCGTTGAGTATGACCAATGTTTTTGCTCAAAATGAGGAAGACTTACAAACGCTATCCATTTTTAGTGAGTATGTAAAATCTAAAAATTACGATGCGGCCTACACCCCTTGGATGGAACTCCGAAACAGAAATCCTAGGTTCAACAAAGCTATTTTTATCTACGGAGAACGTATCTTGAAGTCTAAAATAAAAAAAACAACCGCAGCAGAACAAGTTGCATACATCAATGATATGATTAAGCTTTGGGAAGAGCGCGCCACGTTTTTTCCTTCTATCACTCCAAAAGGAACATACATGGCCAAAGCCTGCCAGCTCAAATACGATAATAGAAAAGCGCTTGGTCTAACAAAAGAAGAATTGTACACTTCTTTTGGAGAAGCATATGCTGCAGACGCCAAAACATTTACAAATCCAAAAAGTTTATACACTTATTTTTCATTGGTTGTTGATATGTACGATGCTGGAACTATTCCTGCACAAGATTTGTTCAATATGTACGACGAAATTACCGAAAAAGTTGAAAGTGAAGTAAAAAGTTACACCAACAAACGTAATGCATTTTTGGATGAAGATGGTGAGCCAAAAGAGCTTTCTAGATCAGACTCTTCTAAGCTTAAATCTTACAATAGTTATCTAAGTGCTTATGATAAAATTTCGTCTAGTATAGATACAAAATTAGGTACTCGTGCCAATTGTGAAAACTTAATTCCACTATACACAAGAGATTTTGAAGCATTTAAAAATGATGGAGTCTGGTTGCAACGCGCTATGAACAGAATGTACAACAAAGGGTGTAATGACGATCCATTATTTGTAAAAATTGTTGAGCAAAAAAATACACTTGAACCTAATGCTGATACAGCATTTTATCTTGGGATTTTAAAAGAAAAAGCAGGACAATCTACAGAAGCTTTGAATTTTTATAACCAAGCAGTAGATCTAGAAACTGATAACTTTGCGAAGTCAAAAATTTTATTCAAGATTGCCACAAATTTCAAGAAAAAAGGACAATATGGTCAGGCAAGAAGTTACTACATGAAAGCCCTAAAATTTAATCCGAGTTTAGGAAAAGCATATTTGGCAATTTCGGCGATGTATGCCAAAAGTGCCAACAATTGCGGTACCGATAATTTTTCGAAACGGGCTGTATATTGGCTCGCTGCAAATGAAGCTGCCAAAGCCGGCCGAGTGGATCCAAACATGAAAAAAAATGCGGCAAAGTCTATTGCTAATTATAAAGCAAAAGCCCCACAAAAGAGTGAAATATTCTCTTCTGGACGTGCAGGACAAACCATCAGCATTGGATGTTGGATTCAACGCAGTGTTACGGTACCAAATCTTTAATGAAAAGCATTCAAAAAAACATAACAAAAAGCATCGTTGTCCTATCTTTAGGAGCGGTGCTTTTTTCATGTAACAAAAGGTTAGATAAAATTCAGCAAAGCTCCAAGTTGTCATATCTCCCCACTTCTGTTGCAGAAAACATCAATACAAAACATACAGATTCTGGACGATTAACATCAACCTTAATCAGCCCAAAGATGATCAATTATTCCAATCGTACTTTTCCTTATTATCAATTTCCAGACGGTATAGATCTTACTCTATATGATGAAAAAAACCAACCTAGTTTTGTCGTTGCCAACAGCGCCGTGGTTTACAATAAAACGGATTTGATAGATCTTAGAGGGAATGTAGTCCTCACTACAGCAACAAATGATACTCTTTTTACAGATCAACTTTATTATGATCAAAAAAAAGAATGGCTTTTCACCGATTTTCCTGTAAAGTTTAGAACGAAAGACTATTTGACCAACGGCAATGGTTTTGACGCCAATCAAGATTTTACAAACGCTCAAGTATTGGAAGTCACTGGCCGCATCTACATTGAAGAATAATACGTATATTTACACTGGGTTCAATTTATAAAGTTCACTATAGCTGATGAAATTTCTATCTTATTTCAAATTTTTCTACCTCATTTTTGCAGCATTGTTTGCCTACGATGCATTTTCTAAATGGAATTCAAACAGAAACGGCGCATATATGTCTTTGTTTTTTGTGGCTTTTGCCATATTCATCTTCTTTTTTAGAAACAAATACCAAAAGCGTTTCAAAGATCGAGGTAAGTTGTAATCATGTCTTCAGAATCCCTTATCATTGCTTTGAGTCTATTGTTTTCGGCATTTTTTTCCGGAATGGAAATTGCTTTTGTATCATCCAATAAAATCCATATTGAAATTGAAAAAAAGCAAGGTGGGTTTCTATCTCTTTTATTGAAAAAAATTACTGCAAAACCTTCAAAATTTATTGCCACCATGCTCATTGGAAACAATATTGCACTTGTGGTATATGGCCTTTACATGGGTGATGTTTTGGTCGATTGGTTTACACAATATTTAACCACAGATTCAACACTATTAAATTATGTATTTAATGAATTAAGTTTAATCACTCAAACCATAATTTCTACCTTAGTAATTTTAGTAACAGCAGAATTTTTACCAAAAGTTTTTTTTCAAATATATGCCAATTCATTACTCAAATTATTGGCCTTACCAGCATACATTTTTTATCTATTATTCTCTGTGTTTTCGAGTTTTGTTATATGGATATCTGATTTTGTTTTGAGAACATTTTTTAAAACCAAAGGGGATGAGGTACAATTGGCTTTCACAAAAGTAGAATTAGGAAATTACATTAGCGAACAAATGGAGTCTGTAGCTGCAGACGATGAGGTCGATAGTGAAATTATTATTTTTCAAAATGCTTTAGAATTTTCCGAGGTAAAAGCTAGAGAAGCTATGGTTCCTCGTACAGAACTAACCGCTATCGAAATTCATGATTCTGTAAAAAACTTAAGCACACTATTTACACAAACGGGGCACTCGAAAATTGTTGTTTACAAAACTTCATTAGACGACATCTTGGGCTATGTACATGCGTTTGATTTATTCAAAAACCCAAAATCCATCAAATCCATGTTGATGCCTGTAGAGTTTGTTCCCGAAACCATGTTGGCCAAAGATATTCTTAATGTATTGACCAAAAAACGAAAAAGTTTGGCCGTTGTATTGGACGAATACGGAGGAACATCAGGAATTCTGACAGTTGAAGATATTGTAGAAGAATTGTTTGGTGAAATTGAGGACGAACACGATTCTGTAGCTCTAATCGAAGAACAGCTTGATGAAAACTCTTTTTTGCTTTCCGCCCGATTGGAAGTAGATTACCTCAACGAAACCTATAAATTACAATTGCCCGAGAACGAAAATTATGAAACTCTTGGAGGACTTATTGTGCATTTTACACAAGAAATTCCAGAACAAAACAAACAGATAAAAATTGATAATTTTCAATTTACAATTCAAGAAGTTTCCAATACCAAAATTGAATTAATTGCGCTTAAAGTTGAAGCCGCAGATTGAGTTTAAACCTCAATGTAGAATAAAACACAATTCCCTTTTATTATTTCAAATTAAATTGGTATTTTCGTCCACCATATTTTATAAAATTTAAGAATAAAAATACCATGGCAGTATTAAATAAAATAAGACAACGATCTATATTTCTAATCATTATCATTGCACTTGCTTTGTTCTCCTTTATCATTGGCGATATTTTTCAAAATTTAGGGTCTTCATCTGGAAATGAAGCCACCATAGCTACCGTAAATGGCGTAGATATTGAACGCGATGATTTTATGGCCAAAGTCGAAAATATTCAAAGACAGTCTAGAGGTTCACTCACAAATACTCAAGCAATGAACCGTGTTTGGGATAACGAACTCCGCGCAAAAGTGATGCAATCTCAATATGATGCTCTCGGAATTTCTGTTGAACGTGATTACATGCGAGATTTATTAAAACAAAACCTAACATCTTTTGAAGAATTCAAAAATGAAGCAGGACTTTTTGATGAAGATAAGCTGAATGAGTTTATTGCCAATCTCAAAGCCATTGCACCAGAAACAACAACACTAGGCGGAACGCCAATCAACTACAAGTCATGGACAGATTTTGAGCAAAATGTGGCTATTTCTGGAGTACAACAAACATATTTCAATTTAGTAAAAGCAGGAATTACAGGAACACTAACCGAAGGTGAATTGGATTTTCAATTAGAAAATGATAAAGTAGATTTGAAATATGTTCAAATTCCTTATGCCAGTATTCCAGACAGTTTAGTTCAAGTAAAATCTTCTGAAATAAAAGCCTACATGAAGCGTTTTCCAAAGCAATATGAAGTAGAAGCATCAAGAGATTTGGTTTATGTTGAATTTAAGGAAGAAGCGTCCTTAGCAGACGAACAAGCAATTCAAGACAATTTGAAAGCTTTAATTGAAGATCGCGAAGAATTTAATGAATCAGCAAAAGCTAATGAAACAGTAATTGGATTTAAAAACACCAAAGACAACGCTGCTTTTGTCAATGCCAATTCTGCACAAAAATTTAATGATACTTATGTGTTCAGATCTGCTTTTTCATCCGATCAAGCCGATAATATTACTGCCTTAAAAACAGGCGAGATTTATGGACCCTACAAAGACAACGGGTTTTACAAGCTTACAAAAATGGTATCCAAAAAAGGGATTTCCGATTCTACAAAAGTACGTCACATTTTGATCCCTTTTGTCGGTGGTGCTCGTGCGGAACCAACGGTAACAAAAACCGATGCAGAAGCCAAAGCTACTGCCGATAGTATTTATAATATATTACGAAGAAACCGCTCTAAATTCAAATCTCTACTCTCGTTATCATCAGACAAAGTAAGCAACGAAAAAGAAGGTGTCATAGAATTTGCTTACACCGATGGATTTGCTCCAGAGTTTAAAGCTTATTCTTTTGAAAACCCAAAAGGAAGTTTAGGTGTTGTTCGTACTGATTTTGGATATCATGTGATTGAAATTTTGGATCAAGGAAAACCACAAGACGCTTTCAAAGTGGCTACAATAGCACAAGAAATTGAACCGTCTGTTGAAACGATAGATGAAGTTTTTAAGAACAAATCAAAATTTGAAATTGCGGTCGCCGACGCCGATTTTGAAACTGTTGCCAAAGACAATAATTATGATGTTCGTAATGTTAGTAGTGTCAAAGCACTTGATGAAAATATTCCTGGAATTGGCGCACAACGTGCCATTGTACGTTGGGCATTTGAAGATGGTGTAAAAGAAGGCGATTTCAAAAGTTTTAGTACAACCACAGGAGGATTTGTTGTTGTGAAACTTACAGGCGTTAATGCAAAAGGATTAATGTCTGTTCAGAATGGATCTGTATCCGCACTTCCAGAAATACAAAAAGAAAAGAAAGCCGCCATGATAAAAGAGCGTATTTCAGCTAGTACCCTAGAAGATATTGCGAACGCAGAGGGTCAAACTGTAAAAAGTGCCGCTGCAGTTAATATGAAAAACCCTACCTTATCTGGTGCTGGTCGCGAGCCGTTAGTTATTGGGACAGCATTTGGTTTAGCAGAAGGAGAAACTTCTAAATTGATCGAAGGCAACACAGGGGTTTATGTGGTTCAAGTAACCAAAGTAACACCCGCAATTCAACTGACAAGCTACCAAGTTGCTGCTAACAGAGTTGGGCAAGCCAAAGAAAATGCAGTAAATACACAATTATATAATGCTCTAAAAGATGCCGCTGAAATCGAGGATAACAGAGCCGTATTTTACTAGAAAAATTTTAAATAAATAATCTTAGGGGCTGATTTTTTCAGTCCCTTTTTTTATTTTAACTTTTAACCATCTCCCGAAATGGCACGATAGTACCATAGCTTTTATTTCTAAAATACTGCATAGCATCGCTTTGGCCTGTCGCCAAAAAGAAATCGCCACCCCATGCGCCCAAACTTTTAACCGCTCCTTTATAATCCGGGAAGTGGGTGTGTTTTAGAGTCGGTTGTTGAATCAGTTTGCTTAATAAGTTTTCATGTTGAGAGATTAAAGCTTCAAAATCCTTTAAAGTTGAGGTTTGTAATATGGATTCTGTAATGGCATTCAGTTCAGAAAAATCAAGTTTTTTTGTAGTTTTTAACGCATTGTATGCCGCAATGGCCTCTCGGCTGTTTTGCTTTTGGTTGCGGTGTACAAAAAATAAATTATCCTTAAAAGTTGGATCAAATTGTACCGCTTTAATTTTTACTGCTCCGTCTTTACGTTCATACAGAATAGGGTGTGGGTGTTGCGCACAGGCTATATCATATCCGCTACCCCCAAAAGTATTTTTAAGTAATTCAAAAGCATCGACTTGCGCCCATTGCGCCAAATTATTTATGAGTGTAGAGGACGATCCTAATCCCCAGTGTTGTGGAAATTCTAAATGACTGTGCATTTCAAATCCAGTATCGGATTTAAATCTATTGGGGTTAAGTTTAGAAATGGCCAAAAAACAGTCCGAAAGACGTTTTGCAATGGCGTTTGTGCTAGTGGTGTTAAAAGTTGGAAATTGCAGTGTAGTTTCAAACCAGAGTGCACCTTTATGGTCAAAACTTTTCCAACGAATTTCTGGGCTTTCAATGGGTTTTACTTGTAGTGATTGTCCAAATTTTGTGGGTACTGCTAGAGCTTTTGCTCCATCCAAAACGGCATATTCTGCCGTGATCAAAAGTTTGCCGTGGCTGTAAAATTTTTGCATCAGTCGCGAAGGTTTTTTAGGGCATCTACTACAGCACGGTGCGAAACACTATTGGTTTTAAAATGTTGTACCAATTGTTCTTTTTCCGTAGTATTTGCTCCAATTTGATTGAGAATATTGAGCAAATGCATTTTCATGTGTCCTTTTTGAATACCTGTCGTCGTGAGTGAGCGTAAAGCGGCAAAATTTTGTGCTAAACCAGCAACTGCTACAATTTCCATCAGTTGTGGTGCAGAGGGTTTTCCTAGCATTTCTAAAGCCAATTTAACCATCGGGTGCAAACCTGTTAGCCCACCTACAGTACCCAGCGCCAGAGGTATGTCCATCCAAAATTTGAAAATTCCATTGTCTAGACTTGCATGCGATAAACTCGCATAGTGTCCATCTTTGGCCGCATAGGCATGTACGCCAGCTTCAACAGCTCTAAAATCGTTCCCTGTGGCAATAACCACAGCATCTACGCCATTCATAATGCCTTTGTTGTGTGTAACGGCACGATAGGGTTCAACTTCTGCAATACGCACTGCTTGCATAAATTTTTCCGCAAATTCCTCGCCAGAAAAATGCCCATCCAGTGTCAGTTCATCTACACGACAAGATACTTCGGCACGTACCAAACATTCAGGGACATAATTGGATAAAATACTCATCACAATTTTGGGTTGATATCCTTTTAATGCATTGGAATTTTGTGTTAACGTTTCAAATGTAGAAGCAATTTGTTCCAAACAAGAATTGATAAAATTGGCACCCATTGCGTCTTTAGTTTCAAAAGTTGTCTCTAGTTGAAAATAATGAGACATTTTTTTGGTGCAATCCACAAGTTTTAAATCTAAAATACCACCTCCTCGTTTTTCCATATTTTTAGTCAGCGGTTTGGTACTTTCAAGAAGTTGAGGTTTAATATTTTCAAAGTAAGATTTCAGAATAGTGCTATTGCCCTCAAACATAAAATGGACATGGCCAATTTTTGTCGTAGATATAACAGAAGTTTTAAAACCACCACGAGACCACCAAAATTTGGCCGCATTGCTTGCCGCAGCAACCACCGAACTTTCTTCGATTGTCATCGGAAGGGTGTATAGTGCTCCATTAATTAAAAAATTGGGTGCAATGCCAAAAGGCATATAAAAGTTTGAAATCGTATTTTCAATGAATTCATCGTGCAACTGTTGTAGTTTTTCGTTGGAATTCCAATAGGATTTCAAAACAGATTTGGCGTCTGAATTTTCATTAAAATAATTGGAAATCAGCCAGTTAATTTTTTCAGCTTTGGAGAATTTTGAAAACCCAGAAACAGATTGTTGCATAGTTATATATTGAAGAACAAAGATACTATTCTATATATTATATGAAAAGCGATTTGTTAAATTGCATATTAATCGGCTCAGAAAAGAGGAATTTTCGATTTTTTTTAGTAAAATTGGTAACATTTTACAAAACCATATATATGCTCCGCACAAATATAAGCCTGATGCTATTTTTTATAGCCTCTTTTTATTCTTTTGCACAGAATCAAAATATCACACTAGAAGAAATTTGGAACGGTACTTTCTCAACGCAACGCATGGAAGCCTTGCATTCTATGAAGAACGGAAAGCACTATTCCGTTTTGAATTTCAACCGAACCAATCGTTCTACTTCAATTGATGTTTACGATTATGAAACTCAAAATAAGATAACAACTTTGGTTGATTCTAAAGATTTAGAGACAGTTCCTTATTTTACAAATTATGATTTTAGTGAAGATGAAACAAAAATTATTTTAGCAACAGATATTGAACCAGTTTATAGGCATTCAACACTGGGTGTTTTTTTTGTATATGACACCACAACGAAAACGCTTCAAAAAATTACGGATGATAAAATTCAAGAGCCGACTTTTTCGCCAAATGGATCGCATGTTGCCTATGGATTTCAGAATAATATCTTTGTTAAGAATCTTGAAACTGGAGCCATAACACAAATTACTTTTGACGGAGAAAAAAACAAAATCATCAACGGCATAACAGACTGGGTTTACGAAGAAGAATTTGCTTTTGTACGTGCCTTTGAATGGAATGCCGATGGTCAAAAAATTGCCTATTTAAAATTTGATGAAACTGAGGTTCCAGAATTTTCGATGGACGTCTATGGTCAGGCCTTATACCAAACGCAGCAAGTATTTAAATACCCAAAAGCAGGAGAGAAAAATGCAATTGTTTCTTTACATATTTACGACTTCGTTTCTGAGAAATCAAATGGAGTGAAGGTGAGCAAACCATACAACGATTTTTATATACCTCGAATCAAATGGACCAATGATGCCAAAATTTTGAGTGCCCAATATATCAATCGTCATCAAAATGAATTAGATCTTTGGGCCATTAATGCAGACAATAATACCGCATCTATTCTTCTAACAGAAACAGACAAGGCTTATGTAGATATTACTGACAATTTAACGTTTTTGAAGGATAATAGCTTTATATGGACTAGTGAAAAAGATGGGTATAATCATATCTATCACTACGACAAAAACGGAAAATTGAAGCGTCAAGTGACAAAAGGGGATTGGGAGGTTACCGCCTATTATGGATACGATAAAAAGACGGATAGAATTTTTTATCAATCTGTAGAAAATGGTTCCATCAATAGGGATGTGTATGCGATTGGATTGAATGGTAAAAACAAGCAAAGATTATCTAATAGTGAAGGAACTAATACTGCTTCTTTTAGCGCAGATTTCACCTATTACATCAATACGTTTTCAAGTGCTACGACACCGCCAGAGTATACCCTTAATAAAGCTAAAGATGGTAGGGTGCTAAAAAGTATAAAAGACAATGATAAAATTGCTCGAAAATTAGGCAATTACAACACTTCAAAAAAAGAATTTAGTACCATAAGCGTCAATGGGAATGATCTCAATATGTGGATGATTAAGCCTGTTGATTTTGATCCTAACAAAGAATACCCTATGCTGATGTATCAATATTCTGGACCGGGGTCTCAGCAAGTTGCTAACCGTTGGAATAGCACCAACGATTACTGGTATCAAATGCTGGCACAAAAAGGCTATTTTGTTGTGTGTGTTGATGGTAGAGGAACAGGGTTTAAAGGTGCTGAATTTAAAAAATCAACATATATGAATTTGGTAAAATATGAAACTGAAGATCAAATTGCAGCAGCCAAAAAATTAGCAGAATTACCCTATATTGACGAAGAACGTATTGGGATTTGGGGCTGGAGTTTTGGCGGTCATATGAGTACCAATTGTCTGCTGAAAGGCAGTGATATTTTTAAAATGGCAATCGCCGTAGCACCAGTCACAAGTTGGCGTTTTTATGATACGATTTACACCGAACGTTACATGCGTACACCACAAGAAAACCCTAATGGCTATGATGATAATTCGCCATTCAATTACCCAGAAAAACTCCAAGGGGATTATTTGCTGATTCATGGTTCTGGAGATGATAACGTACATTTGCAGCACACGATGCGTATGGTCGAAGCGCTCATTCAAGCGGATAAACAATTTGAGTGGGGCATTTATCCCGATAAAAATCATGGTATCTATGGCGGGAACACACGATTACATTTATATAAGAAAATGACTAATTTTTTAGGGAAAACTTTGGGCGACAAAATACAGGAGGAACCAAATTCCAAACCAAAAACCTCAAAAATAAAAGGATAAACGATCTAATCAACTAACACACCAAATACAATATATTATGTCAACAACAGAACTTCAACATCAAAAACAACTTTTTGGACAACCCATAGGACTATATGTTCTATTCTTAACAGAAATGTGGGAGCGTTTTTCATATTACGGAATGCGTGCATTACTTGTTCTTTACATGACTGCTTCAACACTAGGGGATGACATCCGCGGAGAGGGCCTAGGCTGGACAAGTAAAGAAGCTCTGGCATTATATGGATGGTATACAATGTTAGTGTATGTTATGTCTATTCCTGGTGGGATGATCGCAGATAAATTGATTGGTCAGAAAAAAGCAGTTTTGTATGGTGCCATTATTTTATGTCTAGGTCATGGTGTTTTAGTCCTTACAGATATTTGGGCTTTTTATACAGGTTTAGGACTCGTTATTTTAGGTGTTGGATTACTTAAGCCAAATATTTCAACTATGGTTGGTGGGCTATACAAAGAAGGAGATATACGAAGAGATAAAGGGTTTAGTATATTTTACATTGGAATTAATTTAGGCTCACTTCTAGCTACAATAATTGTAGGACTAGTTGTTGACCAGTGGGGCTGGCATGCAGGATTTGGTTTGGCAGGAGTAGTTATGCTTATAGGATTGATTAACTATATATATGGTCAAAAATACTTAGTTCATGTTGGGAATTTAGAAAAAACGGAAAACGATCCTAATGAAATTTCCTACGGAAAGCTCTATGCAAAACTCTTTCAATCTCCAACTCAATTGGCAATTACACTGGTACTGCTCTCACTTTCTGTTTATGGATGGTATGCATTAGAAACGGGGTATGGGCCTTTGTTTCTATTTCTTACTGCAATAGTTGTCCTGTTGATGATGATCTATAAAGACCTAAATTCACAAATCCACAAAGATCGTTTTTTAGTGCTATTACTTTCATTTATTATGGTTATTGTATTTTGGGGGGCATTTGAACAAGCAGGAGGCCTAATGAATTTATACACTGAAACAAACACCGATAGAGTGCTATTTGGTTGGGAAATTCCAACAGTCATGTTTCAAAGTTTAAATGCCGGATTTATTATCATATTCGCAACATTGGTAGCCTCTATTTGGGCAAAAAGAAAATTAAAAGGTCGAGAAGCAAGTTCATTATTCAAAATGGCTATTGGAATAATAATCATGGGCTTTGGATTCTTGTTTATGGTCTTTGCAGCGATGGAATTTGAAAAATCAGGCTCATCTAGCATGATATGGTTAGTATTAGCTTATTTGTTTCACACTATTGGAGAGCTTTGTCTGTCACCAGTAGCATTATCTTTTATCACAAAATTAACTCCAGTAAAATATGCTTCTCTTATGATGGGTGTATATTTTGCAGCAACAGGTCTTGGTAGTAAAGTAGCAGGAATTGTTGGTGAAGCTGCAAGTGATTTTGGAGAATACACTATTTTCTTTGGAATTTTAATTTTCACCGTTATTATAGGAACATTGTTCATCTTGATTTTAAAACCATTAAAACGTCTCACACATAATGCTGAAGAAAATGAACGAATTTTAGAATCATAATCACAAAAACCAACCAAAATGAGTACTTCAACAGATCAAATTTTTCAAGACAAAGTTTTAGGGCATCCAGCAGGACTGTTTGTATTATTTTTTACAGAAATGTGGGAGCGTTTTTCTTATTATGGAATGCGCGCGATATTAGTAATTTTCCTTACTGGAGTAGTCACTGGCGACAACCCTGGCTGGGGCTGGAGTACACCAGCAGCACTTTCACTTTTGGGAACTTATGCCATGTTTGTTTACCTCACTCCACTTGTGGGGGGATGGTTAGCCGACAACAAAATTGGTTACAGAACGGCCGTGGTTATCGGTGCTCTTTTGATGACGCTTGGACATGCATCTATGGCCATAGAAACGCCACTCTTTCTCTATATTGGAATCGCCTTTTTGATCTTAGGTAATGGTTTCTTTAAACCCAATATGACATCAATCATATCAAAAATGTACGATGGCCATGATGAGAAAAAAGATGGCGCTTACAATATTTTCTATATGGGTGTCAATGCAGGTGCATTTCTTGGAATCATGCTTTGTGGTTGGGTAGGAGAAAAAGTAGGATGGAGTTATGGATTTGGATTGGCGGGAATATTTATGTTGCTTGGAATGCTTCAATTTTATTATGCTCAGCCCCTGTTTGGCGATATTGGTTCTAAACCACAAAACGAACGAAAGGACCTCATAGATGACCTAGTTGATAACAAATCTAAAGACGAAAAAACTGCTGTGAAACTCAATACATTTCGTCCAATCGATTATCTTCTCATTGGAATTTTTACCCTATCCGCACTCATATTTATCATAAATGATCCATTGAGTCAAATAGGACAGATAAACACCCTCAACTTTACAATTGCGGGTATGAAAGATTCTTTGTTTTTTGCAGTTCTTGCAGCTGTTTCATTCATTTTACTTTTAATAATTAGAATCCCACGATACACCAAAATTGAACGCGATCGTATGATTGCATTCACCATATTTTGCCTATTTACAGTCTTCTTTTGGGCGGCTTTTGAACAAGCAGCCGGTTCGCTTCCCATTTATACAAGAGACTTTACTGACCGATTTTTAGAGGGTAATGCCGCCAATATTTTTAAACTTATTGATTTAATTGTTACAGTAGTGCCATTGCTCATCATTACCTATGTCCTTTGGAGTTTGTTTCGTCAAACCTTCAGTAGAATTGGGCGGTCCAATATTATTTTGGGCTTCAGCTTTTTGATTGTCTGGGCGATTGTAATTTTTAAATTATACACCGAATATAATGACACCAGTACAGAGGTGCCAGTCACATGGTTTGCCATACTAAACTCATTGTTTATCATCATTTTTGCACCATTATTTACAAAATGGTGGGACAGCCAATACAATCCACCAGCATCAGTCAAATATTTCTTAGGATTATTTCTTCTAGGAGTTGGATTTGCGTTTTTAGCCTTTGGGGCTAGAAATCTTCCTGCAGGAGCAGAAACTGCAACATTAAGTATGGCGTGGTTAGTGTTTGCCTATTTATTTCATACCCTTGGCGAATTGTGTTTATCTCCAATGGGGCTGTCTTATTTGAGTAAACTCGTTCCTGCTAGAATGATTGCAGTCATGTTTGGAGTGTATTATTTGGCAATAGCCATTGGAAATAAATTGGCACACTCTGTAGGAGCAGAAGTTGAAAATATCACAAAAGAATACAGTTTATCGACTTTCTTTTTGATTTTTACTATCGTTCCAATTGCCATTGGAGTGGTGTCCTTGGTTTTACATCCGTTACTTAAAAAACTCATGCACGGGGTGAGATAACATAAAAAAATGATTTGCATAAAAACTGAAATACCAGAGTATTTATGTCAAATAGATGACGAATTAAAAGCCATTTATCATAGTAAAGATTCAGTCTGTATTTGGGTATTTAAAACGCGTCAAGAAAGAAATTCATTTGTTGAAGAAACCATTGGAATGAATAAAAACCAACGAACTCATTATTATACAACTAAATATGCTTAAACTAAAAAATCTATTAGTAATCCTTGTTGTTTTATTGCCTTTTTCTAGTCATGCTCAAGATATCAACTGGTTGAGTATGGATGAGGCTTTGGCCAAACAAAAAGAGATTCCAAAAAAAATAATGATTGATATGTACACCACATGGTGTGGGCCGTGTAAAATGTTAGACCGCAATACGTTTTCTAATCCCAAACTTGCAGAATATGTCAATGCCAATTACTATGCCGTGAAGTTTAATGCAGAAGGCAACGAGTCGGTGCAGTTTAATGGGCAACCCCTTACTAATCCCAATTACGATCCTGCTAAAGCCAGACGTCGAAATAGCCAACATCAATTGGCGCAATATTTTGGTGTAACCGCCTATCCAACCATTGTTTTTTTGGGTGAAAACGCAGCGTTTTTAGCGCCAATTCCTGGGTACAAATCTCCAGAACAATTAGAGCTGTATCTCAAACTTTTTGCAACAGACACCTACAAAACCATCAATAGTCAAGAGGCCTTTAATGCCTACTATAAATCGTTTAAACCCTCTTTTGCACCATGATTTAGATCATAAATAAATGCACCGTCTTCAAAAGTATAATGCAATTTGATGCCTTTATTTACGCACGTTTTTATCCAACGCTTAACAAAACTTCTGTAATTGCTTCCATCGGCAATAATTAGTTCGGGCTGTAGGGTTTCAATGAGTTTTTCGAGATGTATTTTTGGACTATTTCTAAGTAATATCCAGTTAAATTTCACAGCTTTAAAATCAAAATAGCCAAGACTATCTACAACAAGCAATTTTTTATCACTAATAAAATAAAAGCGTTTTAAGCTTGAATTTGATATTTTTTCAACACCTTTAGCAGTTGCGTAATCTGTTGTAAATGAAGACTGTATGTTGTTTTTTTTTGTGCTGTGGATTTCAAAATTTGTACCATTTTTAAACCCTAAAACGCTGTGTTTTGTTTTTTGAAAAATTATAAATTTTTGTTTAGTATCAAATTTAAAAGTAAATAAGACATACAGTTGAAGCAATAGAATAGCAGAGCCCAATACGAGTAGATTTTTGAATGTTTTCTTTGTGATGTATAAAAAAAAAATACGATAATCAAATATAAAAGCATTAACATATAGAGGTCAAAAGTGATATTTTTAAAAAGAAAAAACTCTAAATCTGCTACAAATTTTGTACAGCTGTTCATTAGTTGTATCAAATGTTCAAATACATAAACTAGCCACTCATTAATTTTTAACCCCTCAAAAATAATCATAAAAAAGCCCAGCCAAAGACACAACGTTAATGTTGGGATGATTAACAAATTGGCAAGAAAAAACAGACCAGGAAATTGATGAAAATAGTAAAGACTAAGAGGTAAAATTCCAATTTGTGCTGCAATGGATACGTTTAAAAGTGTGATAATGGGCTTTATTATAAAATGTTTAGCACGCCAAAAATGATCCAAAATGGGTTTGATGACTAAAATTCCTAAAACGGCACCGTAACTGAATTGAAACCCAACATCAAACACATAATTAGGATGAATGATTAACATCACAAACGCCGAAATTGAAAGTGTATTGATGCTATTTCTTTGACGATTCAATCCGCTTGCGAGTGCAAAACAACTAAACATTGTTACTGATCGTACAATTGATGGACTTAATCCTGTAATGAATGCAAATGCCCATAAAATTATGATAATCATAACGCTACGTAATTTTTTGCCATTTCTTGTTCTTGATATCGGAAATAATAATAGTTCTAATATTTTCAATAAAATTCCAACATGAAGACCAGACAGTGCAAGAATATGCAACACTCCAGAATTTTTATAATTCACCTTAATATCTTCTGGGATTTCACTTCTTTTTCCTAAATAAAATGCTTTTAGAAATGCTTGTGCTGTTGAGTTTAGTGTTAATTTATCAATCTTATTGTCTAAAAAATTTCGAGCCATTGAAGCCATTCCTTTGATGCTTTTTCGTCCTTTTTTTGTGAGGCTACCACCCTGTGAATCAATAGTTATTAAATGATAAATTCCCTTGCGTTCTAAATATTTTTTATAACTAAACACATGAGGATTTTGAGGTGAATTGATAGCTTGTATTTTTGTTTTTATATACAAAAGATCATCTGTTTTGTATGCTGCGATTGCAGTATCTTTCGGGGTTTGCACCAATATTATACCCTTAGATTTTTGTTGGTTGATTTGTAACACTTTTGCTTTGTACCGATTGTTGAATGCGGTAGGGTTCATTTCCTCTGTGATGCACAAAACTAAGGTGTCTGTATTGTCTTTTTTTAAGAAGTAGCTGTAGTGGTTTTTATGTGTTTTCGGATGATGAAGTTGTGCGCCAAAAGCACCCAAAACAACAAATAAAAGTAGTAAAAGACAGGAAACAATAAGGCCATTGTAAATGGATTTTTTGTAATGAAAAAGCAGGGATAACAAAAATATAAACCCCAAAATTAAGCACATTACATTTATGTTTGGTACCACAAATTCGCTTGCAAGAATACCAACAATTAGGGCAGCAGTAAGTTTAGGAATGGGGAAACTATAGGGGTGCATTTTGGTTCATAAGTAGGTTTTTCAGTGGTGTTAACGCAGTGCTTTAAACACTGCTTTGGCAACGTTTTGGCTTGCTCCTGGACCACCTAGTTTTTGTTCTAGAGCATCGTAATCGGATTTTATATTTTGTTGATTTTTGGGGTCTAAAATATGTTTTAGTTCTGTGGTTAGGCGTTTTGTATTAAGGTCGTTTTGTATCAACTCACACACCACTTCACGGTCCATAATCAAGTTGACCAATGAAATAAATTTTAGTTTTACCACTTGTTTTCCAATTTGATAAGACAACCAACTAGACTTGTAACAGACTACTTGTGGGACTTTAAATAGTGCAGTTTCTAGGGTTGCTGTTCCAGAAGTGACCAAAGCAGCACTGGCGATGCTCAACAAATCGTAGGTTTCATTGCTAATGAATGTTATGTTTTTATTCTTAATAAAACTTAAATAAAACGCTTTGGACTGGCTAGGCGCACCGGCAATTACAAATTGATATTCCGGAAAAGCATCGACCACAGATAACATTATGGCCAACATTTTTTTAATTTCTTGCTGACGACTACCTGGTAGAAGTGCAATAATGGGTTGGTTTCTCAATCCGTACTTTGCACGCAGGGCGTTTGCCTCTATTTTTGGACGTTGCGCTATGGCATCAATCAGAGGGTGACCCACAAATGTAACCGGCATTTGGTGTTTAACTTCATAAAAATCTTTTTCAAAAGGTAAAATCACATACATTTTATCAACATCTCGCTTGATGTTATGAATGCGGTTTTCTTTCCATGCCCAAATTTGTGGTGAAATGTAATAGTGCGTTTTAAAATTATTGACTTTAGCCCATTTTGCAATACGCATATTAAACCCTGGGTAATCTATAAAAATCAAGACATCAGGTTGAAAAGCGGTAATATCTTCTTTACAAAAGCTAATGTTTTTAAAAATTGTTCGAAGATTCATTACCACTTCTAAAAAGCCCATAAAGGCCAAATCTTTGTAATGTTTGACCAACGTACCACCTGCATTTTGCATCAAATCGCCTCCCCAAACACGAAATTTGGCCTGAGGATCTTCTTTTTGCAGCGCTTTGATGAGGTTGGCACCATGTAAGTCGCCCGATGCTTCTCCTGCTATGATATAGTACTTCATTTTTAGAGCTTAATTATAAATGTAACTAGGGCAATAAAAACAGTTGCGATCAATACACCAGCCGCATTGGCATCCTTTTTCTTTCGTATGAAATAAAAAAAACAGATCAAATTGAGAATAGCCCCTAGACTGATGAGTTTGCCGAGAAAATTTTCGGATTGAGCAGCCTCTAAAACAGTCAGAATGCCATCGCTACGTCCAGAGAATTTTGCCATTAAAGTTCCAACAATCAAAAGCCCAAGTGTATTGGCGATTAACCCAATACTGATTCCTTTAACGATTTGAATTTTATCCATTTAAGTTCCAATTATTGAGTTCTTGAATGTAATAATGTGCCGTAAGATCAAATTGTACAGGAACAACCGAAACATAACCCTGTTTGAGCGCCCATTCGTCGGTGTCTTCTCCATTGTCTTGATTGATAAATTCTCCTGTCAACCAGTAATAGTTACGCCCCATAGGGCTTTGGCGTTTATCAAACTTTTCGATCCAATTGGCATTTGCTTGGCGACAAATTTTTATCCCTCTTATAACTTCATTTTTTTGACTCGGGAAATTAACGTTCAGAACAACACCTTTTTGTAATCCATTTTTAAGAACTTGAAGACAAATGGTTTTGATAAAAGTTTCGGTAGGTTCAAAATCGGCATCCCAATTGTAGTTCAATAAAGAAAAACCAATTGCAGGAATACCTTCCATTCCGGCTTCAATAGCGGCACTCATCGTCCCGGAGTAAATAACATTAATAGAAGAATTTGAACCATGGTTGATGCCGGAAACACACAAATCTGGTTTTCGATCTAACAACTCATGTACCGCAAGTTTGACACAATCGGCAGGAGTACCAGATGTACTGTATTCTTTTTGTGGTCCATCGTCTATATGTTCTTCTTTACAATACAGCGTATCGTTAATTGTGATAGCATGTCCCATTCCGCTTTGTGGACTGTCTGGCGCCACCACAATAACTTCGCCAATCGTATTCATAACTTTAATTAATGTGCGAATTCCTGGTGCAGTAATTCCATCATCATTGGTGACAAGTATAAGTGGTTTTTTCGACATTTTTTCTTTGTTTTCGTACACAAAAGTAAGTATTTTGTCGTGGATAACTCACTTTTGAGTGCTTTAACAAAAAATTATATAGAATAGCACGCTTAGTTTTACATTTTTCTGTTATTTTAGAATTCAATTTGAATAATCAAGACTCAAGTCTATGAAGCATATTAATATTTTTCTTTTGTCAATTTTTGTTGCATTAGCATCTTGCAGCTTTACAACTAAAACTTTTGACAATCCGGATAAGGATAAACTTTTAATGCAACTGATTACATATTTGTTGGAACAAGGCCACTTTCAGCCCAAAGATTTCAACGATGAATTTTCTGAGGAAGTCTACACTCGATTTCTAAAAACTATCGATCCTTACAAACACTACTTTTATACTTCGGATATTAAGGAATTTGAGTCCTACAAAACAGAGCTTGACGATCAAATTAAAAACTACGATGTACAGTTTTTTAATCTTGTTTACAACCGACTCGTTCAAAGGATAGAAGAGTCAAAAGCAGTATATACTCAAATTTTAGAACAACCATTTAATTATGATTTAGATGAAAAATACCAGTCCAATCCAGACGAGCTGGATTTTGTTTCGTCCAAAAAAGAGATGACCGACCGCTGGCGTAAGCAATTGAAATTTAACACCCTAACAAACTATCACGATTTACTATCGGATAATGAAACTGAAGAAACCGAAACTAAAAAAACAATTTCTGAACTCGAAAAAGATGCTCGAGAATCAACCTTAAAAAACTTGCAAGAGGTTTCAGTTTATTTTGAGGACATGACACGCAGTGATTGGCTTTCGATGTATATCAACGCCATTTCTGAAACATTTGATCCTCATACCTATTATTTTGCACCACAAGCCAAAGACCGTTTTGATGCAGAAATGTCTGGAAAATATGAAGGTATTGGTGCAAGACTTCAAAAGAAAATGGACAAAATCAGTATTACAGAACTGATTTCTGGAGGGTCTGCTTGGCGACAAAATAAACTTCAAGTTGGGGATATCATTTTGAAAGTACGACAAGAAGACGAAGAAGAGGCAGTGAGTGTTGTTGGCATGCGTTTAAGCGATGCTGTGAAACTAATAAAAGGGCCTAAAGGGACAAATGTGGTTTTGACTCTCAAAAGAGTTGATGGAACTATTGAAGATTTGATGATTCCTAGAGATGAAATTGAGCTCGAAGAAACCTATGCAAAATCGAGTATTGTACAAAAAGAGGATTATAAATTTGGAATCATCAACTTACCTAAATTCTATATCGATTTTGAAGACGTGAATAGCAGAAATGCCACTTCGGATGTTAAAAGAGAAATTGAAAGACTTAAAGCAGAAGGAATGGAAGGTTTAGTTCTTGATTTGAGGAATAACGGCGGTGGTTCCCTAAAAACTGCAGTTGATATCGGAGGATTATTTATCAAAGAAGGACCAATTGTTCAGGTGCGCTCTACTGGTGAAGATCGTCAAGTATTGAGAGATAAAGATGCTAGTATAACTTGGGATGGGCCATTGGTTATTTTGGTGAATGAATTTTCAGCCTCAGCCTCAGAAATTTTAGCTGCAGCCATGCAAGACTACAAGCGCGCCATTGTTATTGGCAGCAAGCAAACCTATGGTAAAGGAACAGTTCAAAATGTGATTGATTTAAATAGAATGATCCGAAATAACACCAATGGCGATATGGGAGCTTTCAAGTTTACCACTCAAAAATATTACCGCATTAATGGAGGTTCTACTCAGTTGGAGGGTGTTAAAAGTGATGTGGTGTTACCCAACCGCTACAGTTATGTTGATATGGGAGAAAAAGATCAAGACAACCCACTTCCATGGGATGAAATTCAACCAGCATCTTACGATATTTGGGAAAGCTCTATTGACTATGAAATGACTGTGAAAAGAAGCAAAGAACGCATGAGCAATAGCGAAGAAATAAAACTTATAGATGAAAATGCACAGTGGATTAAAAAAGTTCGCTCAAAGGATTTATTCAGTTTAAAATACGCTGATTATGATGCGAGTTTGAAGCAAAACGAGAAAGAATCAGAACGGTTTGAAACGCTATCCAATTACACAACAAATTTATCATTTGAATCTTTACCATATGAAAAGCCGATTATGGCTACAGATTCTATCTTCAAAACAAAACGAGAGCGTTGGCATGAATCATTAAGCAAAGATATTTACATGAACGAGGCCCTCAATGTTTTGGAAGACTTAAACAAAATGTTCAAAGTAAAGACACTATCTGCTCTTAAAAATTAGGAGACTAAATTATGCAGGGATTAACGGCACTGGCATTCCAGAAATTTAAACAAAACTACTTGGGAATGGCTAGTGTTTTTTTTATTTTATTTATCGGATTTGTATCCATCTTCGCCTACGTTTTAGCACCAGATTCTACTCGGTATGCCAATCAAATGCATTTAAGTATTCATTCCAAACCTCCGGGGTTTGATGTGCAAATGCTTATACAGTCTAATCCAAAAAAAGGAAATCAAAATCAATTAGAAAAAATTTTATTTGGCTCAAAATTTCCTGACGATCAACAGCCTATTTCTAGTTATAGAGTAGAAGGAGAAAATTTGATATATACGCCATATGAGGCAAAACATATTGAAGGATTGGAGCAAACCATCAATTATTTGCAAAATCCAAAACCATATGTAGAACATAAAACTTTTTATTTAGGAACTGATAATTATGGAAGAGATGTTTTGAGTCGGCTACTTGTTGGTGCTCGAATTTCTTTTTTTATAGGGTTTGTTGCTGTTTTTATTTCCTTAATTATAGGGTTATTTTTCGGCAGTATTTCGGGGTATTTTGGAGGGAAAATAGATCGCGTCATTATGTTTTTAATAAATGTAACGTGGTCAATTCCTACACTTTTGCTTGTTATTGCTATCACCTTGGCGCTAGGCAAAGGGTATTGGCAGGTTTTTATAGCGGTGGGTCTAACCATGTGGGTAGAAGTTGCAAGAGTTGTTCGTGGTGAAGTGATGCGTGTAAAAGAGCAACAGTACATAACTGCGGCTCGAGCTTTGGGATACACAGATTTTAGAATCATTTTCAAGCATATTCTCCCCAATATTATGGCACCTGTCATAGTGATTTCTGCGGCAAATTTTGCTGCTGCAATTCTTATCGAAAGTGGACTTAGTTTTTTGGGTATAGGCGCGCAACCCCCTATGGCCAGTTGGGGAGCTATGATTAAAACGCATTATAATGCTATTGTTTTGGGACAACCCTACTTGGCCATTATTCCAGGACTTTGCATAATGAGTCTTGTCATGGCTTTTATGCTGATGGGCAATACCCTACGTGAGGCCTTGGATGTGAAAGCTTAGAATTATTTTTTTTGTTCTGGAGGGTATTTAGATAAAATAGAGGCTACAAATTCTTTGATGCGTTCTTCTTTACGATCCATCCGAAAAGCCAAATAGCCTTGCCCAATACCTTGCCAAACAAGCTCTTTTTTATTGGCGTCAATCAAATCAATAAAAAGAGTACCACGTGTAGAATTGGTTACATTGGTTTGGTTCCAGCCCATCATTGGACCCCAGCCCCAACCCCAGCCCCAGCCATTCATACCGAAGTTTTGGTTATAAACATTGACTTCTTGGCGTTCTTTTGTAAAGATGTTTACTAGCAAATCGGGAGTTTTTGATTTTGTAAAACCTTTTGCCAAAAGTTCAGTTTCAATAGCTCGTAAAATTCTGCGTTTGTCCAAATCACTAATTTCAGCTTTGTCTATTCCATCTTTGAAGAATGCGAACGTTTTGTAGGCATTGAAATTTGCTGAACTATCATAATCGGCAGCCACTCGTACAGAATCACAAGATGTACTAATGAGTGCTACAAATAGGAGTAATAAAAAGCGTTTCATAAATTATTTTTTAAGTTAAAATGAATTGAAAAGCGTATCGTCAACGGTATTTGGAATGGTTACTTTTAGGTTTGGTTCTTGCTCCATAGCTCGTTTTATAGCAAAAATTGCACCATCGTTACGAGCCCAATTTCGTCTAGCAATTCCATTATTTACATCCCAAAATAACATTGATTTTAATTTTCTTTCTGATGCTTTAGAACCATCAAGAACCATACCAAAGCCACCGTTGATGACCTCGCCCCAACCAACGCCACCTCCGTTGTGTATGCTCACCCAAGTGGCGCCTCGAAAACTATCACCAATCACATTTTGAATCGCCATATCGGCCGTATATTTAGATCCATCATAAATATTACTCGTTTCTCTGTACGGTGAGTCTGTTCCAGAAACATCATGATGATCTCGACCTAGAATAATGGGACCAATTTTTCCTTCAGCAATCGCAGCATTGAATGCAGAGGCTATTTTCATACGGCCTTCGGCATCAGCATACAAAATACGTGCTTGTGATCCAACAACAAGATTGTTGCTTTGAGCGCCTTTTATCCATTGGATATTATCTTGCATTTGCTGTTGGATTTCTGCTGGTGCTGTAGCTTGAATTTTCTCTAAAACTTCACAGGCAATCGCATCAGTTTTTGCTAAATCTTCTGGAGCGCCACTAGCACAAACCCATCGAAAAGGGCCAAAACCATAGTCGAAACACATGGGGCCCATAATGTCTTGTACATAGCTTGGGTAAATAAAATCTTCTTTATTTTCTTTTAAAATTTCAGCACCTGCACGTGAGGCTTCCAAGAGAAATGCATTCCCATAATCAAAAAAGTAAGTACCTTTATGTGTGTGTTTTTTTACAATAGCGGCATGACGCAACAAGCTTTCCTTCACCTTTTTTCGAAACAATTCTGGGGCTTCATTCATCATTATGTTGGCCTCTTCAAAGGTCATCCCAACAGGATAGTAACCGCCTGCCCACGGATTGTGCAATGAGGTTTGATCACTTCCAATATCTACAAAAAGACCTGCATCAAAAAATGCTTCCCATACCTCAATCACATTGCCTTGATAGGCAATAGATACAATTTCTTTATGTTGTTGAGCTGTTTTTACGCGCTTAATCAATTCATTTACACACGAATAAACTTCATCCACCCAGCCTTGTGAGTGTCTTGTTTGTGTTGCTTTTGGGTTCACTTCAGCACAAATCGTAATACACTTTGCAATATTTCCAGCTTTTGGTTGAGCACCACTCATACCGCCCAGTCCGGCAGTTAAAAAAATATGTCCTTCGGGACTTTTTTTTATTTTCCTAAAAGCATTTAGAACCGTTATGGTAGTCCCGTGAACAATACCTTGTGGGCCAATATACATATAACTCCCTGCTGTCATCTGTCCATATTGAGTAACCCCAAGCGCATTAAATTTTTCCCAATCATTTGGTTTAGAGTAATTTGGAATCATCATTCCGTTCGTGACAACAACTCTTGGTGCGTCTTTATGTGAAGGAAAAAGTCCCATAGGATGACCTGAGTACATGACCAGGGTTTGTTCCTCGTTCATTTCAGACAAATACTTCATAGTGAGTCGGTATTGCGCCCAATTGGAAAACACCCCACCGTTACCGCCATAGGTGATCAATTCGTGAGGGTGTTGTGCTACTGCATCGTCCAAATTATTTTGAATCATTAGCATAATTGCCGCTGCTTCTTTGCTTTTTGCAGGGTAGTCCTCTATTGGACGAGCAAATATTTTATGGTCCGGTCTAAATCGATACATATAGATGCGACCATAAGTTTCAAGCTCTTCTTTAAATTCGTTTATTAGTATAGAATGAAATTTTTTATCGAAATAGCGAAGGGCATTTTTCAAAGCCAGTGTTTGCTCTTCTTTTTTTAGTATTGCTTTTCTTTTTGGAGCGTGATTATAGTTGAGATCATAGGGTTTATTAGGAGGTAAATAATTTGGAATTCCTTCAATAATTTCATCTTGAAAAGTCTTAATGTGTGTGTTCATAATTATTAGTTTTGAATACGTTTTGAGGTATTGTATCCATAGGGGCAATGCCTGCAATTACTTTCGCAGCAATAGCCGCGTTTCAGGTGATATTGTTCTGTAAAACAGCGATAGCCTTGTGGTGTCATATAAAAATCACCGTCCTCTATCGGGGGATTACGTTTCATCGGATTATATATTATTTTTTTAGGTCAGATTACATCCATTATGTACACTCCGCTGTAAATCAAAAAATCTGGAATGGATGATTCATCATCAACAAATATAATGTAATTTTCAAATACCAATTTTTCTTTTTTTGAATTCAAATGCTTTTAAGATTTAGTATTTTTACTCTAAAGTTTACAAAGTCATCCATGTTAAATTTGCAACACGTTCAAAATATAAAGTTGACTTCTCAAGTTTTTCTAAAACCTGAGTACAAAATACACGATACGGTTTCTGGAAATAAATTCAGAAAATTGAAATACAACCTCAAAGTTGTTCAAGAACAAGGGTGGTATGGCATCCTAACTTTTGGAGGTGCATTTTCAAATCATATTGCGGCTACCGCTGCAGCCGGTCAATTACTCAAAATCCCAACACTTGGAATTATACGAGGAGAAGAATTGGCATCAAAAATTGAAACTAACCCAACATTGGCCTATGCCAAATCTTGCGGTATGCAGTTTGAATTTGTAAGCCGTTCCGTTTATAAACAAAAAAGCGACAATTCATATCTTGAAGATCTTCAAGAGAACTATCCCAATTATTATATCATTCCAGAAGGGGGAACCAACGATTTTGCAATAAAAGGGTGTAAGGAAATTTTAATAAAATCAGATGAGATATATGACGTTATTTGTTGCCCTGTTGGAACTGGTGGTACAATTTCTGGCCTCATAAATTCAAGTTTACCAACACAAAAAATAATTGGCTTTCCAGTACTAAAAGGTGCATTTTTAAACGAAGATATTTGTAAATTTGCGACGCAATCCAATTGGGAGTTGTGCCATGACTATCATTTTGGAGGTTATGCAAAGGTGGATTCAGATTTAATCCATTTTATAAATAGTTTTAAAACAGAATTTAAAATTCCACTCGATCCCGTATATACAGGTAAAATGATGTTTGGTATATTTGATTTATTACAAAAAGGTGTGTTATCGGCGTCCACAAAAATATTGGCAATTCACACAGGAGGACTGCAAGGAATTGAAGGCATGAACCAACAATTGAAACAAAAAAGAATGGCATTGATTGCTTAGATTATGAAAAAAACTATAGGATTATTACTACTGTGTATTGTAGTGTCGAGTTGTGGTACACGCAAAAAAGCTAATCGTAAAAAAGAAGTAAGAGTAGAGGTTACAATTCCACCCAGAGAAACCCCCAAGACCTCTCCAGTAGTCATCACACCAACATACAATTCTACAACAGAGTATATTGCATTTTTTAAGGGCGTAGCAATCCATGAAATGAAACTTTATGGCATACCTGCAAGCATCACTTTAGCACAAGGAATTTTAGAATCAGGTTCAGGTAGAGGACGATTGGCAAGAGATGCCAACAATCATTTTGGGATCAAATGCCACGATTGGACAGGGCCGAGAGTGTATCATGATGACGATAGAGCTCAGGAATGTTTTAGAAAATATAATGATCCCAACCAATCTTACAGGGATCACTCTTTATTTTTGGCCAAAAGAAAACGTTATGCAAATCTATTTAAACACAAAGCAACCGATTATAAGGCTTGGGCACGAGGATTGAAAAAAGCAGGTTATGCAACCGATCCAAAATACCCTCAAAAACTCATTAGTCTTATCGAACGTTATGAATTGTACAAATACGATATTTTTGACGCCAAAAAAAGGGCTCAAAAGCAGCAATCTTACAGCGAAAAACATACAGTTCAAAAAGGAGACACGTTATATTCTATTTCCAAACGATATGGGCTTAGTGTAGAACGCCTAAAAGCGTTAAATAAATTAAATTCCAATATGCTAAGTATTGGCCAAACCCTCATCATTACATCAAATTAAAGTGTATGAAATACCAACGCAGTAGTCAATTATTTAAAGAAGCCAATGCCGTAATTCCAGGAGGTGTAAACTCGCCTGTTCGAGCGTTTAAGGCAGTTGGTGGTACGCCAATATTCGTAAAAAAAGCCGAAGGGCCCTATTTGTATGATGAAGATGGAAATCGGTTGATTGATTATATTAATTCTTGGGGGCCTATGATTTTGGGGCATGCCTACAAACCAGTCGTAGAGGCAGTGATAGACAAAGCAAAAAAAGGAACTTCTTTTGGTATGCCAACAGAAATTGAAACAAAAATTGCAGAATTGGCCGTTTCTATGGTCCCCAATATCGATAAAATTAGATTTGTAAATTCTGGAACGGAGGCCTGCATGAGTGCTGTGCGATTGGCACGTGGGTTTACAGGAAAAGAAAAAATTATAAAATTTGCAGGTTGTTATCACGGGCACTCCGATTCCTTTTTGATACAAGCGGGGAGTGGTGCTGTAACTTTCGGTAGCCCCAATAGTCCTGGAGTTACTCAAGGCACTGCAAAAGACACATTGCTTGCGCCCTACAACAATCTGGAAGCTGTAAAGGCAATTTTTGAAGCCAATCAAAATGAAATTGCAGCCATAATCGTAGAGCCAGTAGCAGGAAATATGGGGTGTATCCCCCCTGTAGATGGATTTTTGGAAGGTCTCCGCTCCTTGTGTGATACTCACGAAGCTGTCCTTATTTTTGATGAGGTCATGACTGGCTTTCGATTGGCCAAAGGGGGGGTACAAGAGCTTTTTGGGATCAAAGCAGATATTGTTTGTTTTGGCAAAGTCATTGGGGGTGGACTTCCTGTTGGAGCTTTTGCTGCACGACAAGAAATTATGAGTCATTTGGCACCAGAAGGTCCTGTATACCAAGCCGGAACCTTGAGTGGAAATCCGTTGGCTATGGCCGCAGGTCATGCACTTTTGACTGCTTTGAATGAAGATGATGAGGTGTATGAACGTTTGGCTCAAAAAACAGCATATTTACATAAAGGTATTTCTAAAGCCCTTACAACTTACACTATAAAACACACTATAAATAGAACAGGATCAATGATTTCTATACATTTTTCTGATAGTCCAGTCGTTGATTTTGCAACAGCGGCTCATGCCAACAACGATCGTTTCAAAGCGTTTTTTCATGGCATGCTAGATGCAGGTATTTATATAGCTCCTAGTGCTTTTGAAAGTTGGTTTATTACAGACGCCTTATCTTATGAGGATTTGGATTTTACGATTGCTGCTGTAGAATCTGTAGCAAAAGACTTATAACACTTCTTTTTCTAGTGCAAGAAAATGTGTCGTTTTTGCTTTGTTATACAGCGGGAAAATATGCACTTCACAAAGGTATTCCGTATGGTTTTTTCGATAATTAATTAGTCTTGTTTGAAAGGGCCTATCTTTTTTTAGTGCAGAAGCTATTTCTTCCTTAGTCTTTCTAGACGTTTTTGGCCCTTGCAAAAAACCAGCGGTTTTATCCAGAGCTTCTTTTTTGGTATAGCCTGTCATGGCTGTAAAACCTTCATTGACCCACATGATTTTTTGCTTTTTGTCTGTAAGGATAATGGTGCTAAAATCTACTGAATTGAATAGTTTTTCAATATTATTTTTCCAACGATATTTTTTAGCATAGTTTTTTATTTTCTTCAAATCCATGCATTTTTTTGAAGCGTTTAATTTTCTGAAATATTGATCACTAAACATATCCCAACTGATGAGTGGCATAATTTTGGAACACTCGTCATCTACTGTGTTGTCAATTTCATTAAATATTTCTACGTTTGCATTAGATAGAAAAATATCTAGGCACATTAAGTTATTGAGGTTATGTTTCATAGCAGTTGGGTTAGGTTGAATACACATAAAATCATCAAACATTGTGCCTTTATCAATAAAATCGGAAATTATTTGAAATATGCGATGTATTTCTTTAAAGTTATGAATTCAATTTTATAAAAAATAAAATAAAAAAAAGCGACTTCAAATTTGAAGTCGCTTTTTTATAAATTACAATTTCTGTTTTAAATTACAGCTCTGCAGATTTTACAGTTTTGATGATTCGTGCCGCAATTTTGTATGGATCACCATTAGAAGCAGGACGTCTGTCTTCTAGCCATCCTTTCCAACCTTTTTCTACAGTGATGATTGGAATTCTAATTGAAGCACCACGGTCTGAAATTCCATAAGAAAAATCATTTATTGATGCCGTTTCATGCAATCCAGTTAAACGCTGATCATTAAACTCTCCATAAACAGCAATGTGCTCTTTAACGACTGGTCTGAACGCTTCGCATATTTTTTCATAAACTTCTTGAGAACCACAAGTTCTTAAAGTCGTGTTTGAGAAGTTGGCGTGCATTCCCGATCCGTTCCAATCCATATCTTTTCCAAGTGGTTTTGGATGATAATCAATATAATATCCATATTTCTCAGTCAAACGATCAAGTAAATAACGTGCTACCCAAATTTCATCACCAGCTTTTTGAGCGCCTTTTGCAAACAATTGGAATTCCCATTGTCCAGAAGCAACCTCTTGGTTGATGCCTTCAAAATTAAGTCCAGCATCAATACACAAATTAGCATGTTCCTCAACCAGTTCTCTACCGTGAGTATTTTTCCCGCCTACAGAGCAGTAGTACATCCCTTGAGGTGCTGGATATCCACCAACAGGAAACCCAAGGGGTAGTTGAGTTTTGGTGTCCATGATAAAATATTCTTGTTCAAATCCAAACCAGAAATCATCATCTTCGTCGTCTATTGTTGCTCTTCCGTTTGATTCGTGTGGTGAGCCGTCAGCATTCAAGACTTCAGTCATTACCAAATACCCGTCTCTTCTTGCAGGGTCTGGATAAATAGCAACAGGCTTTAATAGGCAGTCCGAAGAGCCGCCTTCTGCTTGTCGTGTAGATGAACCATCGAAAGACCAAATTGGACAATCTTCCAGTTTTCCACTAAAATTGTCTTCAACTTTGGTTTTACTTCTCATGTTTTGTGTTGGGAAATACCCATCGAGCCAAATGTATTCTAATTTAGATTTTGCCATAATTATATATTTTGTGTACTATAAATGTTTAGGTAACAAATATAATAAGAAGCTTATTTACACTAATAATTTAAGGGTTTAAATTATTAACATATAGGTTTCTTTTATGTAACCCCTATTTTTTTGTGGGTTTCATCAAAATATTTGTAATTTTTAGTGTCATAATTTTTTAAATTGTTAATAAAAATTACACGTTTCGCAAATTTTTGGTCGTTAGAATCTTAATTTTGTATGTGAATACAAAACCTATTATTATGTCAACACTCCGCTTTCATGCACTAAAAACATCGATGAACAGAGCTCCAGTTCCAGTTAATGAAGATTTAAAACGTTCTTCAACATTTGGCTCCAATGTATTTGGAATAGCTGCTATGCGCAGTTCATTACCCAAGGCTACATTTAAGAATTTGAGTACAGCAATTGAGAAAAATCAAACTATAAATCGTGATATCGCCGATCAAATAGCAACAGCTATGAAAGAGTGGGCCATGGCCAAAGGCGTAACCCACTATACGCATTGGTTTCAGCCACTCACTGGCGCTACCGCCGAAAAGCATGATGCCTTTTTTGAAACCATTGGACCTGGTGAGGCGATAGAACAGTTTGAAGGCAACCAGTTGGTACAGCAAGAACCTGACGCTTCTTCTTTTCCAAATGGAGGTATTCGAAATACATTTGAAGCCCGTGGCTATACAGCTTGGGATCCAACCTCGCCAGCTTTTATTTTTGGAACAACACTTTGTATTCCAACAGTTTTTGTCGCATACACAGGAGAAGCTTTAGATTATAAAACGCCTTTGTTGCGTGCTCTAAATGCTGTTGATAATGCGGCAACTGCTGTAGCACGCTATTTTGATAAAAATGTTAAGAAAGTTTCAGCTTCATTGGGTTGGGAACAAGAATATTTTTTAATTGATAAATCTCTTGCAGCGGCAAGACCCGATTTAGAACTCACAGGTAGAACCCTTCTTGGGCATTCTTCTGCGAAAGGACAGCAACTGGATGATCATTATTTTGGAACCATACCATCGCGTGCTTTAAACTTTATGCGCGACTTGGAAAAAGAGTCTGTGCTTTTGGGTATCCCTGTAAAAACACGTCATAACGAAGTTGCTCCAAATCAATTTGAATTGGCACCAATCTATGAAGAAGCAAATCTAGCGGTCGATCATAACTCCTTAGTCATGGACTTGATGAAAAAAGTAGCTGAGCGTCACCACTTTAAAGTCTTATTTCATGAAAAGCCATTTGCAGGTGTCAATGGCTCTGGAAAGCATAACAATTGGAGTCTAAGCACCGATACTGGAGTCAATCTTTTGGCGCCTGGAAAAACACCAATGAGTAATTTGCAGTTCCTCACCTTTTTTATCAACACCATAAAAGCGGTCTGTGATAATGAAGAATTGTTACGTGCTTCAATCGCTTCGGCTAGCAACGATCATCGACTTGGTGCAAATGAAGCTCCACCTGCAATCATGTCTGTCTTTATTGGCGCACAGCTTACCAAAGTTTTGAGTGAATTGGAAGGGGTTACCAAAGGGAAATTATCACCAAAAGAAAAAACAGATTTAAAACTCAATGTCGTTGGTAAAATTCCAGAAATACTCCTCGATAATACCGATAGAAACCGCACATCACCATTTGCTTTTACTGGAAATAAATTTGAATTTCGTGCCGTTGGATCTACCGCCAATTGTGCCAATCCTATGACAGTTCTTAACACGATTGTAGCCAAACAACTTTTGGATTTTAAAGCAGAAGCAGATGTTTTGATTGATAAAAAAGGTCTCAAAAAAGATGAAGCTATTTTTAATGTCTTAAGAGAATACATCAAAACATCAAAATCAGTTTTGTTTGAAGGTAATGGATATGGAGAAGCCTGGCAAAACGAAGCTCAAAAACGCGGATTGAGTAACAACAAAAACACCCCCGAGGCCTTAAAGGTCAAGATTGCACCAAAAACAGTAGCACTCTACGAAGATTTGGGTGTGATGAATAAAACCGAAATTGAAGCCCGCTATGAAATTGAAGTTGAAGAATATATCAATCGAATTCAAATTGAAGGACGAGTTCTTGGAGATGTCGCACGAAATCATATCATACCAACGGCGGTAAAATATCAAAACATACTTATCAATAATGTTCGTGGATTAAAAGATATTTATGGGAATGATTTTAAAAAATATGCCAGTGAACAATTGATTTTAATTAAAGATATTTCAATCTATATCGAATCTATCAATTCTGGAGTAACAAAAATGACTAATGAACGTAAAAAAGCAAATGTTATAGAAGAATCCATCAAAAAAGCGGATGCTTATTGCAACAAAGTAAAACCCCTTTTTGACGACATTCGCTATAATTGTGACAAGCTAGAATTGTTGATCGACGACGAACTTTGGCCACTGCCAAAATATAGAGAATTACTATTTACAAGGTAAACGCTGAAAATTTTAGATACTTTTTGTTCCAAAACATCAAATACTATATTACATTTGTGATTCATAATTATTTATGGGAAAAGAGGTAAGTCAAAGGTACGCACAACGTGGGGTTTCAGCATCAAAAACAGATGTTCATAACGCCATCAAAAATATAGATAAAGGATTGTTTCCTAAAGCATTCTGTAAAATTGTACCAGACCATTTGACTCATGATGAAGCGTATTGTTTGGTAATGCATGCCGATGGAGCTGGTACCAAAAGCGCTTTGGCCTATGCCTATTGGAAAGAAACTGGAAACCTTTCTGTTTGGAAGGGTATTGCTCAAGATGCACTTATTATGAATATTGATGATTTGTTGTGTGTTGGTGCAACAGATGATATTATGTTATCTTCTACAATAGGCAGGAATAAAAACCTGATTCCAGGGGAAGTTATTTCAGCCATAATAAACGGTACAGAAGAACTTATTTCAGATTTGAAAACTCACGGCATAACCATACACTCAACGGGTGGAGAAACTGCCGATGTTGGGGATTTGGTTCGAACCATAATTGTCGATTCTACAGTAACAGCACGCATGAAACGCAGTGCAGTGATCGATAATGCCAATATTCGTCCAGGCGATGTGATTGTAGGGTTGGCCTCTTTTGGCAAAGCTACTTACGAAAATCAATATAACGGCGGCATGGGAAGCAATGGATTGACCTCTGCTAGGCACGATGTTTTTCATAACGATATTGCAAAAAAATACCCCGAAACTTTTGATGCTGCTGTCCCCGAGGACTTAGTCTATTCTGGTCAGATTCAACTCACAGATGCTGTAGAAAATTCACCGATAGATGCTGGGCAACTTGTGCTTTCTCCAACACGGACTTATGCTCCAATTGTCAAAGCAATTCTAGATGCTTGTCCAAAAGCACATATTCATGGGATGGTGCATTGTAGTGGTGGCGCTCAAACTAAAATCCTTCATTTTATTGATGAATACCACATCATAAAAGACAATATGTTTGCTATCCCCCCTTTGTTTAAACTGATTCAAGAACAATCCAAAACAGATTGGAAAGAAATGTATCAGGTTTTCAATTGTGGGCATAGAATGGAACTGTATGTTCAGCCAGAAATTGCAAAAGATATTATAGAAATTGCATCAACATTTGATGTCGATGCACAAATAATTGGTCGTGTAGAAGCCTCACCAACAAAAAAATTGACTATCAAAAGCGATTTCGGAACGTTTGAGTATTAGTTTTTAAGGCCAATATCATCTTAAAGTATTATTTTTGCTCACAATATTTATAATCCATGTTAGAAAGAATTCAAATCATACAACAACGTTTCGATGAGGTCAGCGATCTCATTATTCAGCCAGATATTATTTCTGATCAAAAACGTTACGTTCAAATCAACAAGGAATATAAAGACTTAAAAAAGATACTAGACAGGGGAGAAGTCTACAAATCACTTGTATCTAATATAGATGAAGCTCAAGAAATTATTGCAGATGGTAGCGATGCAGAAATGGTTGAAATGGCCAAAATGCAACTCGATGAAGCCAAGTCTAAACTTCCAGAAATTGAAGAAGAAATAAAATTTCTTTTGATTCCAAAAGATCCTGAGGATGCAAAAAATATCGTTGTTGAAGTTCGTGCAGGAACAGGTGGAGATGAGGCAAGCATATTTGCAGGAGACCTTCACAGAATGTACACGAAATATTGCGAATCAAAAGGGTGGAAAGTCGATGTTGTCGATTTTAATGAAGGGACTTCTGGCGGCTATAAAGAAATAATTTTTGAAGTCTCTGGTGCAGATGTCTATGGCACCATGAAATTTGAAGCCGGAGTGCACCGCGTACAACGTGTGCCTCAAACAGAAACACAAGGCAGAGTGCATACCAGTGCAGCTTCTGTTATTGTTTTGCCTGAAGCCGAAGAATTTGATATTGAGCTTGATATGACTGAGGTTAGAATTGAGAGAACAACGTCGACAGGGCCAGGAGGGCAGTCTGTAAATACAACCTATTCTGCCATTAAGCTTCACCACGAGCCAACAGGAATGATTGTAAGTTGTCAAGATCAAAAATCATCCCATAAAAATTTAGAAAAAGCATTGAAAGTTTTACGTTCTCGTCTCTATGAAATGGAATTGGCCAAAAAACAAGCGGCCGATTCTGAAAAACGAAAAAGTATGGTGTCTTCTGGAGATCGAAGTGCGAAAATTAGAACCTATAATTATCCGCAAGGGCGGGTTACAGATCACAGAATTGGATTAACGTTATATGATTTATCTAATATTATTAACGGCGACATTCAAAAAATAATAGACGAATTGATGCTGGCCGAAAACACTGAAAAACTTAAAGCAGATTCAGACCAAATTTAAACAAGATGAATACAGAGAAATTGGTATCAGAAATAAAAAGAAAACAATCATTTCTTTGTATCGGTTTGGATGTCGATTTGACTAAAATCCCCCAATATCTATTAAAAGGACCTTCACCAATTTTTGAATTCAATAAAGCAATCATAGATGCAACACATCATCTGTGTGTGGCCTACAAACCCAACATTGCTTTCTACGAGGCCTATGGCGAAGAGGGTTGGAAAGCCCTAAAACAAACCATTGAATATTTAAATGCCAACTACCCCGAAATTTTCACTATTGCCGATGCAAAACGTGGCGATATTGGAAATACGAGCAGCATGTATGCCAAAGCATTTTTCGACGATTTAGGCTTCGATAGCATCACCACAGCGCCGTACATGGGAAAAGACTCGATTGAACCTTTTTTAGCTTTCGAAAATAAACACACTATTTTACTTGCCCTAACATCAAATTCTGGAGCTTTTGATTTTCAAACTTTAGAATCGGACTCAAAACCCTTATATCAATCGGTTTTAGAAACCTCAAAAACATGGAATAATTCCAAAAATTTGATGTATGTTGTTGGAGCAACAAAACCCGAATTTTTTAAAGCCATAAGAAAAATTGTTCCAGATCATTTTTTGTTGGTGCCAGGCGTGGGGGCACAGGGCGGTAGTTTAGAAGAAGTTTGTAAATTTGGTCTAAATTCGAATATTGGCCTATTGGTTAACTCTTCGAGAGGAATAATATATGCTTCTAGCACCAAAGATTTTGCCCAACACGCAGCACGAAAAGCCAAAGAGTTACAACAGCAAATGAAAACAATTTTGCTTAATAATTAAACCTAAAATTTAACCTTAGCACGATATTTGTTACACAACTATAACAAATAACAAATGATGCGTTTCAAATTTATCAAATTGATCCTTTTTTTTGGGGGATTGCTTCTTTCTAGTTCAAGTTTTTCACAAGTCAAAATCTCCGAACTTCTTCAAGAATCAGATTATCACACTGAAACTTCCAAACAGAAATTATTCATGATTGAGTTTTGGGCAACTTGGTGCGGACCATGTATTACAGTTTCTGATTATTTGGACGTCCTTCAAGAGCAGTATAAAAATGATTTGTATATTCTTTCACTTTCGGAGGAAACCCCAGAAACAGTAAAAAAGTTTTTGAACAAACGCCCAACACGTTTTGCCACTGCAATCGATTATGATGGAGAAACGTTTAAAAAATATGGTGTTAAGGATTTACCTTTTGCTGTGCTTTTGAATGCTAATGCGAACATAGTTTGGCAAGGTAACCCAGCGAATTTAAGCAACTATGATTTGGATCGGTTTTTGCGAAAATCATCAACTCGATTTGATGCGAGTCAACTTATAGAGCTGGAGGCGTATGAACTGGAAAGTGACACTCCACAAACTCTTGATGGAACTTATAAAATTTCTGAATCGTCATCTGATATTAGTCCTGGAATTACAATTTTTAGAAATTCAAACTATATGAAAATTGAAGGAAGTCTAAAGTACATTCTTGGCTATTTATTAAAGTCCTCTCCAAATCAAATTCTGCTCGAAAGCAGTCAAAATAAAATGTATATTTTAGAATTACAGTATCAGAAAAAACTCGAACAAGTTTCAAAAAAGATATTAAAAGTTTTAGGGTTGAAATTAAAGAAAACGACAAAAAAAGTAAATGCATTGGAGTTGAGTTGTTCTGGATGTAAGGAACAGTTTTGGGCCGAAAATCAAATTGATTGGGGTACAGATAGTCCTCAGTTTTTGGTTGATGATATTCAATTTTCTGCCGATAACAGTACGCTAGACGATTTTGTTTTTAAGCTTTCGACACTAACTGCAACGCCTGTTGTTGCCAACAGCGATTTGAAAGACGAATTTCAACAATTTGACTGGCAATTACACTATAAATTTTATGATTTAATGGTTGACGATCTTTTGTATAACTATGGTATTGCGGTGGAGAAAGTTCAACGTGAAGTTCCTTTTTATACTGTTACAAAAAAAGGATTAGAATAAAAAAAGGAGCGCCTTTCGGTGCTCCTTTTAATCGGGGAATTTGAGTGATTTGGGGGTTCTTTAAATCCCTTTTTTAGTTATTAATAACTCTAAATTCTGTTCTTCTGTTGCGCTTGTGCTCTCCTTCAGAACATTGTACACCATTTGAACAACGATTCACTAATCGAGTTTCACCAAAACCTCTTGCAGATAATCTACTTCTTGAAATTCCTTTAGAAACTAAATAATTGACTACAGCATTTGCACGTTGTTGCGATAAAGACATATTGTACGCATCATCTCCTCTAGAATCGGTATGTGACATGATTTCAATATTCACGTTTTTAGAGCTCAGGATAGGCATCAATGTGTTGTCGATAATACGCTTAGATTCTGAAGTTAAACGCGCGCTAGCAAGTTCGTAAAAAATTGGAAGTACATTGGGGTCAAGTAATTTACAATCGACTTCTTCCCATGTCGTAATACCACCTTTAGATTTTAGGATTGTTCTCGTCACTGTTTGTGTTTTTGAAGGAACGGTTTGACTTACTGTTCTGGCAGGTTGATCTACAACTTGACGTGTAATGGTTTTGTAAACTGCAGGAATAATTTCTTCTGTGACGCGCGCAGGCGACTTAAGCACTTGCTTTTTGTACGTTCTTGTTCTTGCAGGTGCTGCTGGGCCTTTTGTTGTTGATGCCTCACTTGTTAATGTGGTTACAGTAACATCACGGTATTGTGCTGGACGCTCTACATAACACGCTACCACACAGTCTTCTTTATTGACAGACTGACAATTCTCCAGTTGTTTGTACTCCCAACCAGATGTTTTTGGATAGACTTCAAAAGATTGTGTTCTAGTACCAAATTGTGCTGGAACAACATTCAATTCTGAAGCGCCACCGCCAGTCGTGTAAGCAACATCAACAGTTTCATAAACCGCTGGAACAAATGAATAACGCTTTGAAGCTTCTTTTACAAGTACACGTTCTTCGATGTTTTTGTATGTTGCTGGTACAACAGATAACGTTTGATAAGACGGGTGTACTTGAATGCTTTCGGTGACAGTTTCAAATACATCTTTTGTAATACATTTTACGTAACATTTACCTGGATCCGGATTTGTAGGTAAATTTTGTGCTGTAACAAGTGTTGTGCTAAACAATGTCAAAAAAGTGTAGATTAATAATTTTTTCATCATGATAAAATTTTGTAGGTTTTTAATTAAATTTAATTGTTTTTGAAGTTTAAATAAAACTTCCCTACCGTTTTAGACACAACATTTTTTAAAAAGTCACATTTTTTTTTGACTTTTATTTGAAAAATTTTCAAATTATTATTTGATGAAAAAATAAATGATTGTTAACGAATTGATTACTAGTTAAGTATCAATAAAAAAAACTATAAAGTTAGCATCCACTGTTTTTGTAATTTTTTGAATTTTTTTATCTCTTTTTTTAAAATCAATAAAAAATCCCGACCATTACTACTGCTTTGTTCTAGTCTTTTGCAGTTTTGGAATAGTCGATACGTTAACCATTCTAGTGTGTGAAGATGCAAGTGTTTTTTTTCAGAAAAAGAAGATTCTTCTGCTTTTATAAGTTCTGTTGATAACGAAATAGACTGCTGTACAATATCGCCCGAAAAATAAATATTAGGATTTTCTTGCCCATTTTCGCAAAGTGGCGCAAGATCAGTACTCAAATAATCGGAGATGTGCTTGGAAAGTGTACCAATCTCCTGAGCTTTTTTGTAAATCGCCGAATTAAAATATGAACCTGCTTTATGAGACATCGCTTTTTTTTGTATGATAGCGTAAAATTACAAATGATGAAAGCATTAGTTATTTAAAAATTAATGTTAATACTAATTTTATATTAATTTTTTTACTATTTTTAACTCATTATATTAAAAAATGAAATTAGATTCCATTCATTCCAAGATTTTAATTTTTTTGCAAAAAAATGCACGCATTTCTAATACAGAAATCGCGAAGCAAGTAGGGATTTCTTCTCCTGCAGTTTCCGAGCGCATCAAAAAAATGGAAGATATGGGCGTTATTTCTGGCTATTATGCAAAAGTTGATCATAATTTGTTAGGGTATGGACTTAGGGCGCTTATTACGGTTCGTGCTTTTATGGGGCGATTGAAACCCTTTTTACACAAAATAGAATCCTACAATGAGGTTGTCAATTGTTACAGAATCACAGGAAACGAAAATATTGTTATGGAAGTTGTCTTTGAAAATCAACAACACTTGGAGAAATTTATAGACGAGCTCATTACTTATGGAGAGACAAAAACACAAATTATTCTTTCTAATGTGGTGACTCACAACCCCATCGATAAAGCCTAATTTCATGAAGTTTGTACCAAAATTATTTTTAGCTATTTTATTGGTGTTCTTATTAAGTAGTTCTTGCGCAGACAACAAAGTACGGACCAATTACAAATCAGCATTTCAAAAAAAAATGAATGCCATGTTTAAGGATGCTTCTCAAACTCCTCTGAAAGCAAAAGATTTAAAAACGTTTTCTTCACTTTCATTTTTTCCAGTAGATTCCAATTTTGTGGTTAAAGCAAAATTGACACCAACACCAAATTCTGAATATTTTGATATGAAAACCACCACAGAGCGCGTATCAAAAGAACGTGTATTTGGGGTTTTGTCTTTTGAATTGTTGCAACAATCAATTGAGTTAGAAGTCTATCAAGGACAAGATTCTACAGAAGTGAAATCGAATTATCTTTTTCTTCCTTTTTTAGATGATACCAACGGAGTTTCTACTTATGGCGGTGGGCGTTATATGGATTTGGAAATTCCCATAACAGATAGCATTTGGCTCGATTTCAATACTGCATACAATCCTTATTGTGCCTACAACGAACGCTATTCTTGCCCCGTTGTTCCGCGTCAAAACTATATTCCTTTGCAGGTAAAAGCTGGCGTTAAACGCTTCAAATGATTTAGAAGTTTTTGGATAAAAATAAGCCTACAACGACAGCAACTATTCCTAAAATTAATGACCCTAAAGTATAGCTGATAAATTGCACGTAATCTCCAGATTTGAGAAACATTTGGTTTTCTAAAGTAAAGGCCGAAAACGTAGTAAATCCACCACAAAACCCAGTAACCAAAAGCAGAGTTTGGGCTTCAGAGAGACCACCATTTTTTAGCCCAAGGCCAAGAAAAAAACCGATAAGTAAGCTCCCAACAACATTGACAATCAGAGTTCCTACTGGAAATGTACCAAAGGCATCCTGAAATAGCTTTCCTACAAAGTAGCGCAACGCACTTCCAAATCCCCCTCCTAAAAATACTAGTAAAGCATATTTCATATGTTCTTGTTTGATTAATTTAAAACTGGAATAAATAGTTCTGTAATCCAATGTGCAGGATTAGGGTTTTCTTGTGGGGTGGTCAAATAGACTTCAAAAGGTTTAAGTTTTGAGGGCCTTAAATTCATTTTAGTCATATTTTGATAGCTCGTTGTCCAAGCTTCTTCTAGATTTTTATAGTTGCCTTTTAGTGTTGTTTTAAGCGCTTTAGTTCTTGGTATATAACCACATAAAATGCCGCTTGCATCTTTTATGCTGTAGTTTTGTCTTACAGGAATTCCACAGCTCATAATCATAGATCCGTCTTCTGGATTTCGATATTGATAAATACTCATTGGATTCCCATTACTTTCTATTGCATTGACATTCATATAGTTATACAATGCAGCATAATTTTTCTCCATTGTCAAACTGATATTTTCTGGAGTTGTACTCGATGTGATGTACAAATAAAACCCACCGCCATAATCAATTATTCCGTTGTCCTCAATGCTGTATATGGCCATTTGTTTTTGCAAATGTGCATCCAAATTTTCTAAACCTTTTTCGTAATCTGGCCCAATCATGTTGTCCATTCCTCCGCTTATTAATGCAAAAAACTTAAGTACAAAAGGGACGTCATCACTTTTCATGCCCCAGGTTACTTCTGTCGTATTTGGACCTTTGTATTCAAAATTCCAATACACTTGTGATGCTGGAAATTGTTCAAATTTTAATTCTTGCAGCAAGGAGTCATTTGCAATAGCAGCAAGTGTTTTCATTGTGCCTTTTCCGTCTTTTCCAGTCCAAGAATATGACCCCCCAACACCGGCTGTTTTTTCTGGATAATCAATAGACAATGTAGGTTCTTTTTCTTTCCATGGCGACCAAGGTTCCCATTGGCGAAAATCTTCCACAGTATTATAAACCACACTGACAGGCGCCGAAATGGTACGTTTGCGAAAAACATCATAACTATTGGGCTGTACAGCAACGTAACTACTACTGGCCAACACTAAAAATAAAAGTAGGAATAAAATAAATTTGAATGCTTTCATTTGATTTGAAATATTATAGTTTTCACTAATTTATAAATTTCTTTCAATTCTGTATCATAGAAATTAATTTTTTAGGTTTTTCAAAAAAAACTATATTCGTAATCTCTTGAATATTTAATCACTATCAAAACAAATACTAGAATATTATGAAACTTTGCTACAAATTATTGCTCATTACTTTAGCATGTACGCAATTATTTTTTTCGTGCAAAAAGGATAATTCATCAACTCAAAATGAAAATTTATTTGTTGCTGTAGATGCCGAAAGTTTTCCCTACATGGTGGAGCAATTTGCCGATCTCAAAATCTTGCGTTATCAATTACCAGGATGGGAAAATCTAAGTTTGGAAGAACAAAAACTAGTGTATTACCTCACACAAGCAGGGCTTTCTGGCCGTGACATTATGTGGGATCAAAACTACCGTCACAATCTTACCATTCGCGAAGCGTTGGAAACGATTTACACCACTTTTGATGGAGATAAATCAACAGAAGAGTGGGACGCTTTTGAAACTTATTTAAAACGTGTTTGGTTTAGCAACGGAATTCATCATCATTACAGCAATGCAAAACTAAAACCTTCATTTACAGCAAATTATTTAAAATCCTTACTTGATGCTACAGCGGCAACTCTTGAGGGCGAGGCCTTTGATGTGATTTTTAATGACAAAGATTCCAAAAAAGTAAACCAGGCCAAAGATGCAGATAATGTTTTGGAATCAGCTATTAATTTTTATGGGCCAAACGTAACCAACAAAGACGTTGAAACATTCTATGCTGCAAAAACATCACCAAACCCTAACAAGCCGTTGTCATTTGGATTAAATTCACAGCTGGTCAAAGAAAATGGTGTGCTTAAAGAACGTGTTTACAAATCTGGAGGACTATATGGCGCCGCAATTGATGAGATTATAAAGTGGCTAGAATTGGCCCAAGGCGTTGCCGAGAATAAAGCACAAGGCGATGCTCTTGAACTACTTATTGCGTACTACAAAACGGGTGATTTGCAAACTTGGGACGATTACAACGTTGCGTGGACAGCAGCTACTGAAGGTAATATTGATTACATCAACAGTTTTATTGAGGTTTATAATGATCCACTAGGATACAGAGGATCTTATGAAACAATAGTTCAGATAAAGGATTTTGATATGTCTGCAAAAATGGCTGTTCTTTCTGAAAATGCACAATGGTTTGAAGATAACTCACCATTAATGCCAGAGCATAAAAAGAAAAATGTTGTTGGAGTAAGCTACAAAACTGTAAATGTTGCTGGCGAAGCTGGTGATGCCTCTCCATCAACGCCCATTGGTGTCAATTTGCCAAATGCAAATTGGATTCGTGCAGAAGTTGGTAGTAAATCTGTTTCTCTAGGAAATATCATTAATGCATACAACAATTCTGGAAGTTCAGGACGATTGAAAGCGTTTGTTCATGACGATAAAGAATATGAATTAGAAAAAAAATATGGGCAATTAGCCGATAAACTTCACACTGCACTTCATGAGGTTGTTGGACACGCTTCGGGGCAATTGAATCCTGGTGTTGGAGAAACAAAAGAAACCTTAAAAAACTACGCATCGACTCTGGAAGAAGGTCGTGCAGACTTGGTTGGCCTCTATTATCTGTATGATTCAAAATTACAAGATTTAGGGTTAGTAGAAGATTGGAAAGCTGTTGGTATGGCTGCTTTTGATGGATATATCCGAAATGGTCTTATGACACAGCTTATTCGATTGGAGCTTGGAGATGATGTTGAAGAAGCACACATGCGAAACAGACAATGGGTAAGTGCATGGGTTTTTGAAAAAGGACAAAAAGATAACGTTATTGAGAAAGTTATTAGAGATGGCAACACCTATTTCAATATTAATGATTATGATAAACTCCACGAACTTTTTGGGCAACTATTGAGAGAAACACAACGCATCAAATCTGAAGGCGATTTTGAAGCTGTTCAAGCTCTTGTAGAGGGCTATGGTGTAAAAGTTGATCAAGCGATTCATGCCGAAGTTTTAGAAAGAAATAAGCAATTTAAATCGGCTCCTTATGGCGGATTTGTAAATCCTGTTTTGGAGCCCATAACAGATGAAAATGGGGCTATTTCTGAAATTAAAGTGAACTATGCAAAAGACTTCGAAAGCCAAATGCTATATTATTCAAAACACTATAACTTTTTACCAAATGTAAATTAAAAGGATAGTTTTTTGGATTAAAAAAATTAACGGATTTGGCATATGAGTAGTGTCTCGAATGGTATTGCCCCCAGCTAGCGCGAGCATCTTGCTCGTGCCGTCAAACAAACTAAAATTAGCCTCAAGCTAGCGCGAGCATCTTGCTCGTGCCGTCAAACAAACTAAAATTAGCACTTGCTATCCCCAGCTAGCGCGAGCATCTTGCTCGTGCCGTCAAATAAACTAAAATTAGCACTTGCTATCCCAGCTAGCGCGAGCATCTTGCTCGTGCCGCCCAGCTAGCGCGAGCATCTTGCTCGTGCCGTCAAATAAACTAAAATTAGCCTCAAGCTAGCACGAGCATCTTGCTCGTGCCGTCAAACAAACCCCAGCTAGCGCGAGCATCTTGCTCGTGCCGTCAAATAAACTAAAATTAGCACTTGCTATCATATATCAATTTCTAAAACGGTTTGATCTTCTTGATAATTCCTTGCACTACTATACTTCCAATCTACTGGGTCAGTTACAAAACCACTCTCAACAGGATTGTTATGTACATAGTCTATCTTTTGTTGTATTACTTTATCGCTCCATAATTCTATTGGTTTATTATGTTGTTGCCAAAATTGGCGTTGTTTTACATTACTCTTCTTTTTTCCTACACGCTCCATCATCCATAACAACCACTCTTTTCTACTTTCTTGCGGGTTATCTTCTATTGTTTTAATTAGCTTTCTTGCTGTAAACCCTTTAAAATCCCGTATTAATCCAGAAGGATCATCATTGTTTGACCTAAATATTAAATGTACATGGCTTGGCATAAAACAATATGCGAATACCTCCATGCCTTTTCTTTTCTACAAAAATCTATACTTTCTTCTAAAACATTAAAATACACTTGCCGAGTAAAAACATCTAACCAATATACCGTAGCAAAACTTATAAAGTATGCTGCTGATTTGTTATGGAATTTATATTTTCTGCTCATTTTTACTATTTTTTACTCTTACTGGTCACGAGCAGGATGCTCGCGCTAGCGGGGGGCTAAAATCAAGCAATTAAGAGAAGAAAAAGAGATAGACCAAAAGTCTTTTGCTTTTGATTGTGAGATTGGAAGAACTCAATTATATATGATTGAAAAAGGTAGGACTAATCCTCGTTTGCTTACTTTAATAAAAATTGCTGATGGTTTAGAAATTTCTATTTCTGAACTTCTCAAGATTTAATAATCTTAAAGTCTTTATATTTTATTGATTTGTTTTTCAATATCAGTCACGAATTTTTTAATTTCGTTTAAGTGTAATTCAATATTTTCCTTTTTTAGTGAAATGAATTTACCCTCTTTTGTTTTTCCATTCCGATGTACAATATCATGTCTTGTTTGAATATTTTTCATCAAAATTTCAATTGAAGGAAATATCACTCCTAATGAATCTTTATACATCCCTCTAACCTTTGGAAGGTCATGATAAATTACATCTAAAAGTTCTTTTTTGACTACATCATATAGGTTGTCTAATTGGTCATAAATATTCCCCAATTCAAATTTTCGGTTATTTATTCTTTTGTAAGTTTTTACAAAATTTCTAAAATACACTTCGTCTTGAATAACTTCCTTAATGAGTGTAGAAGATAAATAGTCTTCAAGACAAGCTATACCACCTGAAAAAATTAATTTTCTAATAGTTTTCTCATGTGTTTTTTTGTCAAAAACTTGTGTATTGAGTTCCGTTAAATTATTTATTTCCGCTTCAAATCTTTTAATTGAATTATCAGAACGAAGAATCGCATCTACTTGGTCTTCTTCATAAGAATACAAGCCATAGTCATAGGTAATTGCTTCTATAATATCATTTTTGTCAACCTTTTCTATTTCTATATATCCACTTTCCTCATCATCTTCAAAACCCACATGGATTATATGCCATTTGTTGCATTTAGGACAAGTCTTTTCTCCAACATTAGTATAAAAAAAGTCTTCTTTATCGTGATATTCAGGGTCAAATAATTCGGGGATTTCAATTTTTTCAGATAACAATCGTGTACAACAATTTGAGCAATTAAATCGCACTTCAACAAATTCAAAGTCTATTAAGTCAAAATTTCTGAATCCCATTCGTTTTAATTACGCCCAACGGTCTCGGCTATGAACAGTTGCGTGGGTTAGTACGAACTTTTGCAAGTACACGACAAGCTGAAAATCCGCGAGGATTTTCAGAAGTAGGCGAGAACAAGCAATTATTTATAGCCATTGTTGTGTGTAGTTATTTAATTTTATTCAATTCTTGTTTTACTAATCTTTCAATAATGTCTTGAATAACATAAGGTGGTTCTTTCTTAGCTATTTCTAGATTAGTATCACTATGAGGATGTTTCAAACCTATTCGATGAGCGACTTCGTGTGCTAGAGTATTTGAAATCTGAGGAATAGTTCTTTTTCGTAATGGAATTCTATTATATCTGATAGGCCCATTTTTAGTTCCATCAAATGCAATATTCCCATAAAAAATACTTAACCACCAACCTTTGATTCCTCCATAAGTATCAACGTGAGTTCCATTAATTTGCTTTTTCATTGACATAACAATGTTATCTGCATTAAGATTCTCCCAAGCTTTTTTATGTGGACCTTCTGTGATGCTATCTTTAATATAATTTCTCAATTCAGTTAAAAATTGCTCCGAGTAAATAGCTTTAGTTGTTAATTTTGCCGATTTAATAAAATCTTCTTTCTTCTTACAAGTAAATTCAGAATCTGCAATTTTTATTGTTGAAGAATCTGTTTTAATTTCAAAAGAGTCAATTTTACAAATGCTCGCACAAGAACTTAAGTAAAGGCTTATTAGAAGTAATCTCAATATTTTCATAGGTCTTTTTTTAATTACACACAACTATATAAATACTCGCATTGCGTATATCCAACTTTTATGCGTTTCGTGTATTATTTTCAGGGATATTTTTATAAACTCTTGTAAATCAATACACTAGCTTGTTTTTATGGTGTATATCGATTTTCCAAAAGCGAAGTTTATACACTCCCCTCATGAGTTTAGACACATAAAAAATTAAAAAGTCACATTTTTTAGCAACTTTTTTTTGGAGAGGTTCTATAAGAAAAACAAAAACTGTTTTGTGGAGACGTGTATTACGGTTAGATCTTTAGCGCAGGACTGCTAAACTATTCTATCATAGCATAAAGAAATCCAAGGTTTTTTAGTAGCCCAAAAGAAATTTAATGGCGGCAATACCCAAAATAAAACTGATAAAAATCAAAAGAATCCAAAGGCTGCCTTTGTAATATTTTTTATCTAAAGCGGCATCCTTTCTGTACGATCTAAAAATTATCACAGCAAAAACAATGGCAAAAAGAATTCCGAAAATTAGTTGTCCCTGACTGAACATAATTGTTTATTTTTAGATTTGAATTCTTTTACAAAATTACAAAAAAATAACACATGAAAAATAAAATAGAAGCGGTTCAACGTTTTCACGATGCATTTAAAATAGGATACAGAAATTCTCCAAAAGCGGATTTGGGCGTTTCAAAAAATCAACTTCGTTTTGATTTGATGAAGGAAGAAAACGAAGAATATTTTGAAGCGGCTCAAAACAACGACCTTGTGGAGGTCGCCGATGCTCTTGGAGATATGCTTTATATTCTTTGTGGAACTATTATTGAACACGGCCTGCAACACAAAATTGAAGCTGTTTTTGAAGAAATTCAACGCAGCAATATGAGTAAACTCGGAGAAGACGGACAGCCAATTTACAGAGCCGATGGAAAAGTCCTGAAAGGGCCAAATTATTTTAGGCCAAATATTGAAGCAATACTAAAGGCGTAAGGTTTTATACTTTAAAACGCCAGCCAAATGGATCTTTTGCGGTATTGGTTTGTATAGATGTTATTTTTTCTTTCAAATGACTTGCATATGACTTTTCCAATTCAGGAAGATCATAGTCGGTGTCTCTGAAACCAAATGAAGAAATAGGGGAGATGACGGCTGCTGTACCTGCACCAAACATTTCTTTTAATCTCCCACTTTTTGAGGCCTCAATAACCTCTGAAACCGTAAATTTTCTAACCTCTACTGCGATACCTTCAGCTTTGGCAATATCAATAATACTTTTGCGTGTTACGCCATCCAAAATTCGATCGCTAGTAGGACCAGTAATAAGTGTATCATCGATGCGGATAAAAATATTCATCGCACCTGCTTCTTCGATGTATTCGTGGGTGTTGTCGTCTGTCCAAATTACTTGGTTGTACCCTTTTTCGATTGCCAGTTGCGTTGGATAAAATTGTCCAGCATAATTACCGCCTGCTTTGGCATACCCGACACCACCATTGGCTGATCTAGAGTATTTTTCTTCTATAAGTACACTAACTTTTCCAGAAAAATAGGGGCCAGAAGGCGCGGTAGCAATCAAAAAACGATAGCCATCAGCAGGAGAAGCATGGAAACCTTCGCCTGTTGCAAAAATAATAGGTCTAACGTACAAAGAACTTCCTTCGACTGTGGGAATCCAATCATTGTCAACTTTTAGCAATGCCTTTAATCCCTCAAAAAAAACAGCTTCGGGGAGTTCTGGAATGGCCAAGCGTTTGGCCGATTTATTAAGACGTTTAAAATTTTCATCAGGACGGAAAAGCCAAGTGTTGGAGTCGCTGTCTTTGTAGGCTTTCATGCCTTCAAAAATAGATTGCCCATAATGAAAAATTTTGGCAGAAGGCATAAGCGACATGGGCTGAAACGGAACAATTTCAGGTGTTCCCCAAGCCCCATTTTTATAATCACAAATAAGCATATGATCGGAAAATACACTTCCAAATCCTAGGTTATTAAAATCAATTTCACTGCGTTTTGAATGCGCTGTTTTTGTAGTTTTTATTTGGATCATATTCCTGAATTTTCTGGATCAAATGTAAAACAAAATTATTAAAATTTTTGTCGAACAGAGATATCATTCCTAAAAGTTTTTATCTTTAGAGTTTTAAAACAAAAATCTATGAAAAACCAACTTATTGTTCTTTTAACTCTTGTTTTAGTCTTTTCATGTAAAGAAAGACAAACGAGTCGTACCCCAGTTCAAGTCCAATCAAAAACGTATCATTTATTTGGCGATTCATTTAATCCAGATTCGATGATATCCATAGATAAACTTCCGCAAAACATTTCAAATATGGGTGATACTTTACAATTAGCACTCAAAGGAACCATCAAAGAAGTTTGTACCAAAAAAGGGTGTTGGATGAAACTCTCGATGGCAAATAATTCTGAACTAATGGTGCGCTTTAAAGACTATGGGTTTTTTGTTCCTCTCGATGCAAGTGGCGAAGTTATTGTACATGGAAACGCCTTTCTTTCGGAAACTTCTGTTGAAGACTTACGTCATTATGCAGAGGATGCAGGTGCTTCCGCTGAAGAAATTGCAGCAATAATAGCCCCAAAAATAAGCTATAATTTTGAAGCTGATGGTGTTTTAATCGCAGAATAATTTCCATTTGAAACGCACTGTAATCACGACCGCAGACGGAAGTAAAACCATCCAGATTGAAGACTGGAACGAACACTACCACTCTATCCATGGCGCACTTCAAGAAGCAAAGCATGTTTATATCAAACAGGGTTTAGAAGGTTTCTTAGAGCGACATCCAAATCAAAACCATATCAATATTTTAGAAATAGGTTTTGGCACTGGGCTCAATGCAATGCTAACGGCAATAGATGAACAGGCATCACAAAAAACAATTGTATATCATGGTCTAGAAGCCTATCCAGTTTCAAATGATGAACTTAAAGCACTTGATTATACGTCCTTAATGGATTCAAATCTACAAATTTTCGACCAACTTCATGCCGCACCATGGAATGAAGAAAGCGTTATTTCGAAACATTTTATTTTAAAAAAACGCCAAGAGTTTTTTTCAGATTTGAAAGATATAAACACTTTTGATGTTATTTATTTTGATGCCTTTGGTCCGCGTGTTCAACCTGAACTTTGGACCATTTCTATTTTTAAAATTATGTATTCTGCAATGCGTTTTGATGGAGTTTTGGTGACATATTCTGCAAAAGGTAGTGTGCGCCGTGCCATGCAAGATGTTGGGTTTTTGGTGGAACGTTTGCCTGGTCCTCCAGGAAAAAGAGAAATGTTGCGCGCTACGAAAATCCACAGAAATTCCTAAGATTTTCTTGTTTTTACATAAAATAAGCATAAATAATTGTTAAACACTTTAATTTTAACATGACACTGTAACAGGATTCAATAATTTTGTAATATGACAACAAAAGTCTTGATTACAGGTGCGACAGGTCTTGTGGGTAAAAAACTCACCAAACTCCTTGTGGCTAAAGACTATACAGTTCATGTCTTGACGACTCAAAAGGCGCTTACATCAACGGCAACAGACATTCAATATTTCTATTGGAACCCTCAAGACAATCATATTGATCTGTCTTGTTTTCAAGGGGTTAAGGTTGTTATTAACCTAGCAGGAAGTCCAATTGCACAGCGCTGGACAACCACTGCCAAATCTTCCATTTTGAAAAGTCGTGTACAAGCATTAAATGTTTTGGCTAATGCTATAAAAAATGAAAAAATCCCTGTAAAACACCTCATTTCTGCAAGTGCTATTGGGATTTATCCCGACTCAAAAACAAATTATTACGAAGAACCAGATACAGCCTCTGAGAACAGTTCATTTTTAAGAACAGTAGTTCAGCAATGGGAAACCGCAGCACATCAATTTGAAAGCTTAGGGGTTCAGACAGCAATTCTTCGTATTGGTATTGTTTTAGATACTGAAGGCGGTGCGCTTCCAAAACTTATGGCTCCCATTAAAAAGTATTTAGGTGCTGTTTTGGCATCTGGTGAGCAATGGCAGTCTTGGATCCACATCGACGATTTGGCGGCTATGTTTGTTCATGCTATAGAATCCAAACTTAAAGGGGTTTATAATGCTGTGGCACCAAATCCAGTGCAACAATCGGAGCTAACAAAAACCATAGGGCATAATATCAAAAAACCTATTGTTCTTCCTAATGTTCCAGAATTTATGCTAAAGCTAATTCTTGGAGGCATGAGTGCCGTTGTACTTGAAAGTCAACGTGTTTGCTCAAAAAAAATTCAATCAACAGGCTTTAAATTTGATTATCATGAGCTTTCTGTTGCGCTAAATAATCTTCTAAAACCGTAATTGATAAGTTTAAGGGTTTTTTTTAAAAAAAATATCGTGACATTTTGACATTTTATTCAGAATGGCAGTACTTTTGCCATCCATATAAAAATAATTAATTTCTTTTAAGATGACCAAAAAGGCAACAAAGCAAAAAGCGAAGAAAGAAGAATCAAAAGCGCCAGAAGTTGAAGTTTCAGTAGAGGAGCAACTACAAGCTGAATTAGCGCAAGAAAAAGATAAATTTTTACGTCTTTTCGCAGAATTTGAAAACTACAAGCGCCGTACTTCAAAAGAGCGTATTGAGTTATTTTCAACGGCCAGCCAAGATGTGATTCAAGCACTCTTGCCCGTTTTGGATGATTTTGATCGTGCTATGGTTGAAATCTCAAAACATGAAGAATCAGAACTTTCAAAAGGAGTAGAGCTTATCAAAAATAAGCTAAACACTACATTACAGCAAAAAGGATTGCGTATTGTTGAAGTCAACAAAGGCGATGATTTTAATGCTGATAATCATGAGGCCGTAACGCAAATTCCTGCGCCCAGTGACGACTTGAAAGGAAAAGTAATAGACGTTATAGAGCAAGGTTATAAACTTGGAGAAAAAGTGATTCGTTTTCCAAAGGTAGTCATTGGACAATAAAAAAATAAACGCATTCAACACATGGCAAAGCAGGATTATTACGAAGTATTAGGGGTGAGCAAAAATGCCTCTGCAGCAGAAATCAAAAAAGCCTATAGAAAAATGGCTATAAAGTATCATCCCGATAAAAATCCAGATGATAAAACTGCTGAAGAAAAGTTTAAAGTTGCTGCTGAGGCCTATGAGGTTTTGAGTGACACCGACAAAAAGGCACGTTACGATCAATTTGGACATCAAGCGTTTGAAGGTGCAGGTGGTTTTGGTGGTGGTTCCATGAATATGGACGATATTTTCAGTCAATTTGGAGATATATTTGGCGGCGCTTTTGGCGGAGGATTTGGTGGCCAGCGCAGACAACGTACACCAAGAGGGAGTAATCTTAGGATTCGAGTGAAGCTTTCTTTAGAAGAAATTGCCAATGGTGTTGAGAAAAAAGTCAAAGTAAAACGGAAAAAACAAGCAAAAGGCGTTACCTATAAAACCTGTACAACTTGTAACGGAACTGGTCAAGTCACACGCATCACAAATACGATTTTGGGGCGTATGCAAACGGCAACGCCATGTACCATTTGTGGGGGTTCAGGCCAGACCATCGATCATCGTCCTTCTAATGCTGATGCCAATGGTTTTGTTATTGAAGAAGAAACAGTATCAATCAAAATACCAGCAGGTGTTGAAGATGGTATGCAACTGAAAGTTTCTGGCAAAGGTAATGCCGCTCCTGGTAATGGTATTTCTGGAGATTTGTTGGTTGCTATCACAGAAGAGGCGCATCCAAAATTACAACGCGAAGGCGACAATTTACACTACGATTTGTACGTGAGTTTACCTGATGCTATACTCGGTTCGTCAGTGGAAATTGATACAGTAACAGGAAAAGTGAGGCTTAAAATAGAACCAGGTGTACAATCGGGCAAAATACTGCGCCTACGCGGAAAAGGAATTCCAAATATCAATGGATACAACAAAGGAGATTTGTTAGTACATATCAATGTTTGGACACCAAAAACTCTTAATAAAGAACAAAAAGCATTCTTTGAAAAAATGCGTCAAAATGAGCATTTTGTACCTAAGCCAGAACAATCCGATAAGTCCTTTTTTGAAAAGGTAAAAGATATGTTTTCATAACACAGATTTTATTTTTTCTTATTGATAACGGAAATATCTGACATTTTTTTTAGATTTACAGTGTAACGAAAAGCGCTTAAACACGACCTACATACAAATCTAAACACCACATGAGTACTCTTTTAGAAGCAACTAATATTTCCAAAAACTTTGGTGAATTCCAAGCACTTAATGATGTTTCAATTCAAGTTCCAAAGCATAGCATTTTTGGACTTTTAGGTCCAAATGGTGCAGGAAAAACAACGCTCATTCGTATCATCAATCAAATTACAATGCCAGATGTTGGCCATGTTATTCTAGATGGTGAACCTCTAAAACCAGAACATGTTCAATATATTGGGTATTTGCCCGAAGAGCGTGGTCTCTATAAATCCATGAAAGTCGGAGAACAAGCGTTGTATTTGGCACAACTCAAGGGCTTGTCGTATAAGCAAGCAAAACAAAGACTCAATCATTGGTTTGAGAAATTTGAAATTACCCATTGGTGGGACAAAAAAATTGAAGAATTATCCAAAGGGATGGCGCAAAAAATACAATTTATTGTAACCGTTTTGCATCAACCGAAGCTTTTAATTTTTGATGAGCCCTTTTCAGGTTTCGACCCTATAAATGCTAATCTTATTAAAGACGAAATACTCAAACTTCGCGATGAGGGCGCAACCGTTATTTTTTCAACACACCGTATGGAATCTGTTGAAGAATTATGCGATCATATTGCATTGCTTCATCAATCTAAAAAAATATTGGATGGTAATCTTTTGGACATAAAACGAAGTCATAAAACAAACACTTTTCAAGTGGGGTTGTCTTCCAGCAATTTGAACGATTTAAAAATACAAATTGCGGAACGTTTTGACAGCACAGCAGCAGAATTTAAATCTTTGGAGAACGATCTAAAACTCAATATAAAATTGAGCACATCCGATACACCAAATGATTTGTTAACTTTTTTAAATGCGAATGCAACGATCAATCATTTTGTGGAAGTTATCCCAAGTGCAAATGATATTTTTATTCAAACTGTAAAAAATAGCTCATTATGAACCACTTACCTTTAATCATCAAAAGAGAATATTTGGCCAAAGTGAAAAACAAGTCGTTCATTCTCATGACATTTTTGAGTCCGCTAATTGTAGTAGCACTTCTTAGTCTGGTGGCTTATTTGACGAGTGTCAATAATGAAAAAGTCCGTACCATTACGGTCTTGGATGAGTCCGGTTTTTTAAACGAAACACTAGTTTCTACAGACCAAATGATCTATGAATATCTTAGCGATATCAGTTTGGAAGAAGCTAAAAAAGTATCAATCGAGAACAATTCTTATGGGCTGCTACACCTGCCAGCTTTTGCTTTAGATGAGGTTTCAAGTCAAATTAGATTTTATTCAGAAGAATCTCCATCACTGAGTTTGATTTCAAATTTAGAATCTAAAATTGAAAAGCGCATAGGCGAACTCAAACTAAAGAAATTGGGAGTGGATTTGAGTAAAATCAAAGCGGCAAAAACCAATATTGATATGAATCAAGAAAACTTTGAAGGCGTAAAAACCTCAAAAACCGGAAGTTTTTTGAAATTGATGTTTGGGGGTGCAGCGGGATATTTGTTGTTTATGTTTATCATCATCTATGGAAATTTGATAATGCGTAGTGTTATTGAAGAAAAAACAAGCCGAATTATCGAAGTTATTATTTCTTCTGTGAAACCCATACAATTGATGCTCGGTAAAATTTTTGGAACATCGCTGGCAGGCATTACTCAATTTGCCATTTGGATAATTTTGATTGGCGTTTTGTCTGTTGCTGCTTCTTTCTTTTTTGGAGTAGATTTATCTGCAACCCCACAGCAAGAAATGATGGCTGGTGCTATTTCTGATGCCAGTACCAATTCTGAACTTCAAGCGCTGATTTCAGAATTTCATTCTTTGCCTTTGCTAAATTTAGTGATTGCTTTCATTTTATTTTTTACTGGAGGGTATTTATTATACAGTTCGCTGTATGCCGCAATTGGCGCAGCGGTAGACAATGAAACTGACACTCAACAATTTTTAATGCCTGTTGTCATGCTTTTGGTAGTTGGTTTTTATGTTGGCTTTTTTACGGCACTAGAAGATCCACATGGCACTATTTCCACAGTTTTTTCTTATATTCCATTTACATCACCAATTGTTATGTTGATTCGTATTCCTTTTGGTGTTCCAATTTGGGAGCAAGCATTATCTTTTTCTATACTGATAATTACGTTTATGCTAACCGTTTGGACCGCTGCTAAAATTTATCGTGTAGGAATTTTGATGTATGGAAAAAAACCAACTTATAAAGAGCTGATCAAATGGTTGAACTATTGATACCATAGAATTTAAACCAAAAAAAGATGTCAAAAATATTAATTATTGAAGATGAAGAAGCCATTCGTCGCGTTTTGGTAAAAATTCTTACAGAAGAAAACAAGAACTATCAAGTTTTTGAAGCTGGTGATGGACTGGCAGGAATTGAAGCCATAAAAAAGGCAGACTTCGATTTGGTACTGTGTGACATAAAAATGCCAAAAATGGACGGCGTTGAGGTTTTGGAGGCCGCCAAAAAAATTAAACCAGAAATTCCAATTGTGATGATTTCTGGTCATGGCGATTTGGACACCGCTGTCAGTACCATGCGTTTAGGTGCCTATGATTATATTTCAAAACCACCAGATTTAAATCGGCTTTTGAATACTATTAGAAATGCTCTCGATCGAAAAGAATTGGTCGTAGAAAATAAGCGTCTTAAGCGAAAAATAAGTCAGAACTATGAAATGATTGGTGAGAGTACACCAATAGCAGACATAAAATCTATCATTGAAAAAGTAGCACCCACAGAAGCTCGTGTACTGATTACAGGCCCAAATGGAACTGGAAAAGAACTTGTAGCACATTGGTTACATCAAAAAAGCGAACGCTCCAAAGGCCCTATGGTAGAAGTTAATTGTGCGGCCATCCCAGCAGAACTTATTGAAAGTGAACTTTTTGGCCATATCAAAGGGGCTTTTACCAGCGCCCATAAAGATCGTGCAGGAAAATTTGAAGCTGCCAACAAAGGCACATTATTTTTAGATGAAATAGGCGATATGAGTCTGTCTGCTCAAGCAAAAGTATTGCGTGCACTTCAGGAAAATAAAATTCAGCGTGTAGGAAACGACAAGGATATTAAAGTAGACGTGCGTGTTGTGGCTGCAACCAATAAAGATTTGAAAAAGGAAATTGCAGAAGGACGTTTTAGAGAAGATTTGTACCATCGTCTTGCCGTCATCCTTGTAAAAGTACCAGCACTGAACGACAGAAGAGATGACATACCGCTATTGGTAGATTTTTTTAGTACCAAAATTGCATCCGAACAAGGCACTGCAAAAAAACAATTTTCACAGCCAGCATTAAAGCTCTTGAAAAGCTACGATTGGACAGGAAACATTAGAGAATTGCGCAATGTTGTAGAGCGCCTTATCATACTTGGTTCGGATGAAATATCAGAAAAAGATGTTACTACCTTTGCAAGTAAATCTTAATTTTTTTATGATTTTATTATAAGTAATAAAACTTAGTAGCTTTAATTTCACATCCTAAAACTCTATCTATGAAATACAAATTTTTAACGGCGTTTTTATGTTTAAGTATTATCGTCTCATCTCAAAACGATTCAGAACAGCTTCAGAAAATTTATAAAACGTCACTCACAAATGGAAAAAGTTATGAGTGGTTGTCTTATTTGTCCAACGAAATTGGTGGTCGTTTGTCTGGATCATTAAATGCAGAACTTGCTGTAGAATACACCAAAAAGGAATTGGATTTACTTGACTTAGATAGAGTATGGCTTCAACCTGTAATGGTGCCAAAGTGGGTGCGTGGCAATCCCGAATTTGCTTACATAGAAACCGCTCCAGGAAAAACAATTCCAGTCAATCTTTGTGCGCTAGGTGGTTCAGTATCAACTCCTTTGAAAGGCCTAAAATCTCAAGTCATTGAAGTTCAAGGCATAGAAGATTTAAAAGCAATGAATCGCGCTGATGTGGAAGGAAAAATAGTATTTTTCAATCGCCCAATGCAAGCCGATTTAATACAAACATTTGAAGCTTACGGTGGCTGTGTCGATCAGCGCTATGCTGGTGCCATGGAAGCTGGCAAACTTGGTGCAGTAGGCGCCATTGTTCGTTCTATGAATCTACGCCTCGATGATTTGCCACATACAGGATCAATGTCCTATGGAGATACACCAGTAAAGCAACGCATACCATCGGCCGCCATTAGTACAAATGATGCAGAACGATTGAGTGGCATGCTAAAAATTGACTCCAATATTAAATTCTATTTCAAGCAAAATTGCAAACAACTCAAAGATGTTCAATCGTATAATGTTATTGGTGAAATTAAAGGCAGTCAATTTCCTAACGAAATTATTGTTGTTGGTGGTCATTTAGATTCCTGGGATTTGGGTGATGGTTCTCACGATGATGGTGCAGGTTGCGTACAGTCAATGGATGTTTTGCGTCTGATGAAAGAAACAGGTATTCGTCCCAAAAGAACAATACGTGTTGTGCTGTTTATGAATGAAGAAAACGGCTTACGTGGCGGTCGAAAATATGCCGAAATCGCCAAGAAAAAAGGCGAGAAACATGTTTTTGCATTGGAAAGTGATTCAGGAGGATTCACGCCAAGAGGATTTTCGTTTAGTGGACCAGATTATAAAATCAATCAAATTTTAAAATGGAAACCACTTTTTGAGCCCTATTTGATTCATTATTTTAAGAAAGGAGGGAGCGGAGCCGATATTGGACCACTAAAAGATGATGCTATTGTTTTGGCAGGATTACGTCCAGATTCTCAACGCTATTTTGATCATCATCATGCTGCGAACGATACTTTTGATGCGGTAAACAAACGCGAATTGGAGTTAGGAGCTGCAACGATGACTTCCCTGGTTTATCTCATCGATAAATATGGTTTCAATGCGATTCAAAGTCAAGATCAATTAAAAGATTAAGCCGTATTTTTTTACTTTTACAAAGTGTTTATGGTCTTTCTAATGGTCGTAAGATTGGTCAGAAGTTTTTCTAAATGATTTAAATCCAACATATTAGCTCCATCACTTTTAGCATTCGCTGGGTCAAAATGAGTTTCAATAAATAGCCCATCTACATTATTGACAATACCCGCTCTTGCAATCGTTTCAATCATTTCTGGACGACCACCAGTTACACCACTATTTTGATTTGGTTGCTGTAAAGAATGTGTAACATCCAAAACAGTTGGAGCAAACTGCTTCATTGTTGGTATGCCTCTAAAATCGACAATCATATCTTGGTAGCCAAACATTGTTCCACGATCTGTAATCCAAACATTGTTGTTGCCAGAATCTTTTACTTTTTGGACCGCATGTTTCATGGCTTCTGGACTCATAAACTGTCCTTTTTTTAGGTTCACCACTTTTCCAGTTTTTGCAGCTGCAACAACCAAGTCGGTTTGGCGCACAAGAAATGCAGGAATTTGCAACACATCTACATAGTGTGCTGCTAGAGCAGCATCGCTAACTTCGTGAATATCGGTTACGGTTGGTATGTCGAATGTTTTCGAAACTTTATGAAGAATTTTTAACGCTTTTTCATCGCCAATACCTGTAAAACTGTCAATTCGGCTGCGGTTGGCCTTCTTGAAACTTCCTTTAAACACAAAAGGAATTTCGAGTTTATTTGTAATCTCACAAATGCGTTCTGCAATTTGAAGTGCCATGGTTTCGCCTTCAATTGCACAAGGGCCTGCAAGTAAAAAAAACTGATTTGAATTGCTGTGTTTAAGCTTTGGAATGGATTGAAGTTGCATTGATTTTTATTTATGATGCAAATATAAACAATTTTACAGGGCGACTATACATTAATAAATCTCGAAAATCCTAAAATTAAGTGTACCTTTGCACGCTCAAAAGGGTTATATATGGACCAAGTAAAAAATATTGCAATCATTGCCCATGTCGATCATGGTAAAACAACCTTAGTTGATAAGATTTTATACCACTGTCAATTATTTCGTGAAAACGAAAATACAGGCGATTTAATCTTAGACAACAATGATTTGGAACGTGAGCGTGGCATCACCATCACTTCCAAAAACGTTTCAGTTGTTTATAAAGACACAAAAATTAATATTATTGACACCCCTGGTCACGCCGATTTTGGAGGAGAAGTTGAGCGTGTTTTAAATATGGCCGATGGCGTTTTACTTCTTGTAGATGCTTTTGAAGGTCCAATGCCACAAACCCGTTTTGTACTTCAAAAAGCCATACAAATGGGGTTGAAACCTTGTGTGGTGGTTAATAAAGTGGATAAAGAAAACTGCACACCAGACGAAGTTCACGAAGCTGTTTTTGATTTGATGTTTGAATTGGAAGCCGAAGAATGGCAGTTGGATTTTCCTACGGTATACGGCTCTGCCAAAAACAATTGGATGAGTGAAGATTGGAAAGCAGAAACAGATTCAATTGCACCGCTTTTGGATATGGTTATAGACCATATTCCTACGCCAAAATTTGATGAAGGAAATACGCAAATGCTGATTACGTCTTTGGACTATTCCTCCTTTACAGGACGAATTGCCATCGGTCGCCTTCAACGGGGAACCTTAAGTACAAATCAAACGGTAGCTCTCATAAAAAGAGACGGGTCTATATTAAAGTCAAAAATAAAAGAACTTCAAATTTTTGAGGGTCTCGGTAGAAAAAAGGTAGATTCTATTTCTGCTGGAGAAATATGTGCACTTGTTGGCCTGGATGGCTTTGAAATTGGGGATACCATAGCGGATGTTGAAGATCCAGAAGCCCTAGAAACAATTGCGATAGATGAGCCAACAATGAGTATGCTTTTTACAATTAACGATTCTCCGTTTTTTGGAAAAGACGGAAAATTTGTCACCTCTCGACATCTCAAAGAGCGTTTAGAAAAAGAACTTGAAAAAAACTTAGCACTTCGTGTGGAGGAAACCAATAGCGCCGATAAATTCATGGTATTTGGTCGTGGGGTTTTGCATTTATCTGTTTTAATTGAAACCATGCGTAGAGAAGGGTATGAGCTGCAAATTGGTCAGCCTCAGGTCATCATCAAAGAAATCGATGGCATAAAATGCGAACCGATTGAGGAAATGACCATTGATTTACCAGAATCAATTTCTGGAAAAGCCGTGGAAATGGTTACCCTAAGAAAAGGAGAGCTTTTGAGTATGGAAATCAAAGGGCAACGTATGGTTTGTCAATTTATCATTCCATCTCGTGGTATTATTGGATTGAGAAATCAATTGTTGACTGCCACAGCAGGAGAGGCGATTATGGCACACCGTTTTAAAGAATATCAACCTTTAAAAGGCGGTATTCCAGAGCGTCAAAATGGATCATTGGTGTCTATGGAAAACGGCACAGCCATTCCCTATTCTATTGATAAACTTCAGGATCGCGGAAAGTTTTTTGTAGATCCAGGAGAGTCTATTTATGAGGGGCAAGTGATAGGAGAAAACTCTCGTGGAGATGATATGGTTGTGAATGTTACAAAAACAAAAAAGTTGAGTAATGTGCGCAGTTCTGGCGCAGACGATAAGGCGAAGATTGTACCAGCCATTAAATTCTCTTTGGAAGAAGCTTTGGAATATATTCAAAAAGACGAATATGTAGAGGTTACACCAAGTCATTTACGACTTAGAAAAATTTACCTCAAAGAAGTGGATCGGAAACGAAACAAAACACTATAAATGGAGTTTTTTGGCGTTGAAATCGCAGAATGGATTGGCTATATCGCCACTTTGATTTTGTTGACTTCCTTTACAATGAAACGTATGAGATCGTTAAGAATTATCAATTCTACGGCCTGTTTGTTGTTTATCGTTTATGGAATTATGCTCTCTAATGCATGGCCAATCATCATTTCAAATGCCGCTATTTTTGGGATTAATTGCTATTACTTGTTTCTAAAGAAAAATTAGTAAATTGCTTTGAATCAGTATTTTGCATAATATAGATGTTATATTGGATATTAAAACTCTAATTTTAGAAGTTTGATCCAATTTATTTTACATTTTTTTGTGTAAATTAAAAAGCACAAACAAATTAAAAATGAAATTTTTATATTTTGATCCAGGCTTGGGGGCAATGATAGTTCAGGCTCTTGTAGCAGTTGTTGCAGGAATCTTACTTTTTACAAAAAACTTGTTGTATAAAATCAAAATCATACTGGGTTTTAAATCTAAAGATGATGAGTATGATTCAATAGATATTGATAACAACAATATTGAACCTGATGACGAAAAAGAATAAAATTCATCACGCTTCCTTTAGAGATCCTTCAGGTTTTTTGTTTCATGATGGAGATGTTTTACGGAGATCAATTCAGCCCATTTATTTTCCTCAGTATAAAAAATTAAAGGAAAGCGGTTTTTTTAAGATTTTAAATCAAAAAAATCTATTGATCCCTCATACCGAAACTTCTGTTTCAGAGAACCAAATCATCATTACTCCAGAAAAGATTCCTTTTGTTACCAACCCTTACGAATGGAGTTTTGAACAATACAAACAAGCCGCTCTTTTAACTTTAAAAATTCAAAACTTTGCACTATCCAAAGGATTTATTTTAAAAGATGCGTCTGCTTTTAATGTAACATTTCATAAAGGAAAACCTATTTTAATTGACACATTGTCTTTTGATTTTTACAAGGAAGATACTCCTTGGAGGGCATATAAACAATTTATAACACATTTTTTAGGACCTTTGGTTTTGGCAAAATATCATGGTACAGAAATGCTAAAAATGATGCAAGTCCATATTGATGGAATCCCTGTTGAGTTAATTTCTTCATTATTACCTTTTAGAAGTCAATTTAGTCCAATATTATATTCAAATATTCATCTATTGGCAAAGATGGAACATAAGCATAATGTTGATTATGAGGGAAAGGCAAAAATTGCTAAGTTGTCTAAGAATGCACAAAAAAAAATTCTAGAAACCCTGTATTCATTTATTTCAAAATTAACACTAAATAAAGCTTCAGAGTGGGGCGATTATTATTCGAAAACCAATTATGATACAGATGCTTTTTCAAATAAAATAGCCCTTATTAGAGAATGGATAATGCGTTTGAGTCCAAAATCTTTAATCGATTTTGGTGGAAATGATGGGACTTTTGCTAGAACAGTAATAGATGATGTGGCAGAGATCTTAGTAACAGACATTGACAGCAATGCAATTGACTTGAACTTTCAAAAAGTAAGAGATAATAACGAGGTAAATTTACTACCTTTCGTTAGTGATGTTTTACAGCCCTCACCAGGAATTGGTTTTGATAATACAGAGCGTGAAACGTTAATTAAAAGATTAATCAAATTCTCACCAGATGTAACTCTTGCCTTAGCGCTTGTACACCACATTACCTTGTCAGGTAATATCCCATTTGAAAAATCTGCTTCATTTTTTGCTTCCTTTTCAAAAAAATTAATAATAGAGTTTCCAAAAAGAGAAGATTCTTGGGTAGATTCTTTATTGACAAGAAAAAGGGAGTTTATCAACCATTTCGATTTTTATAATGAAAAGAACTTTGAAAAAGCATTTAATGTATATTTCAACTTGGAAAAGAAAACAGTGTTGGAGGGTACAAAACGAATTATATATCTTTATAAGAAAAAATAAGTCATGCTAAAAACATTAAAGAAAAAGCTTGATGGCTATTATAAAAATGACTCTGATAATCCTTTTTTTTTAGGTTTTATTTGTGGTTTTTTTTCTTTAGTGTTTTATTTCTCTAACAATTTTTTTGCAATAAATTCCCTGAAGCACCTTACTTTCATTGGAAGTTTATTTTTGGGAATCCCAATACTTTATTTTGTTCTATTACAACTGTTCTTTAAATACAATCCAAAGTTTTTGAAATACAAAAAGCATGTATTATTTGTTTCTTTGATCTTTTGTTGTGCTGTACTACTGACGTATGTAATGTTTCTAATTATTAAAAAAAAAATATTACTATGCATATTAATAGTAAGTATTTTGTTGTCCTTAAAACTTTTTAGAGAATACAAAAAAGTTGTAGTCCTCATTATTGTAATGACCATAATACCAATGTTTAAAGTTTTCAACCATTTAATAGAAAGTATAGTCAATGGACAATATAATTTTAATGATATTGAAATTTTAAATACAAAACTTAAAAAAACACCTAATATTTATTTAATACAGCCAGATGGTTATGTTGCTGAGAGTATGATGAAAAGTAATATATATCAACACAATAGTGATTTATATGATTGGTTACGAAAAAATGAGTTTAAAATATATGATCGCTTTAGGAGTAATTATCCTGCGAGTTTAACATCAAATTCTTCAATGTTTTTAATGAAACAACATTTATTTGGGAAAACACTATTTCCATCCATAGAAATGCCAAATGCAAGAGAAATAATTTGTGGGGATAATCCGGTAAAAACAATTTTAACAAATAATAATTACAAAACCCATTTTATTGTTCAAGATGATTACTTTCAACAAAATTATTCTGAAATGAAATATGATTATTCAAATATTTCGAACAATGAAATCCCGATGTTTACGGATGGAAATAAAATTAAAAAAGTAGTTTTTGAAGACCTATTAGATGTAATTAATAAAAATACATCTTCCAATTTTTATTTTATAGAAAAGTTGCTTCCACATCATGTTCATTTCTCAGCTCCAGAAGACAGAGTAGAAACTGAACGTAAGTTGTATATTAAAAAAATAGAAGAAGTGAATGTTTGGCTTAAAGAAACTATTTCATATATTTCTGAGGTAGACAATGAAGCTATTATTATTGTTTTAGCCGATCACGGAGGTTGGGTAGGTATGGTAGATTATAATGAGATGTTTCAAACCCAGGACAAAGCAAAAATTGAATCAATTTTTTCAACACTTGCAGCAATTAAATGGAATGGTATAGATCCAAAAGGATATGATTTAGACTTAATATCGAATGTAAACCTATTTCGTGTATTGTTTTCAGTGTTAAGTGAAAATAAGCAGCATCTCGATCACATGGAAGATGATTCAAGCTACAATATTCATGTAGAGAATTACTTTTACAATTCGGTATATCAAGTTATAAATGACAAAGGAGAATTTGTATTTATTAAAAAATAACCATTTATTAGTACAATCAAAATATATTTTTTGAGTGGTTTTTAAACATTAGATTATTTATAAAGTAGAAAAATATAAAATAGAAGACCAAATGATTTGGAATCGTTTTATTGACAGTTCCAAAAATGCAACCTTTCTTTTTAAAAGAGAGTTTTTAGAATATCATAAAGATAGATTTCAGGATTATTCGTTATTATTTTTCAAGGATGAGCAACTTGTGGGTTTGTTGCCTGCAAATCGTGTTGAAGATGAAATTTATTCTCACCAAGGTTTAAGTTATGGTGGAATTCTTTTAAGTTCTAAATCGAAATTTGATGATGTTTTTTATATTTATTATTCACTTTTAAAGTACTTAGAAGAACACAATATCAAAAAGTTTCATTTAAAATTATTGCCAGATATTTATACTAAACTTCCAAGCAACGAGATCTCTTATTTGTTGTTCAAGACAGAAGCATCATTGGTGCGGAAAGATATTTCTTCAGTAATTGAGTATTCACATCAGCTACAAATTGATTCTTCAAATCGAAAGCGGGGAATTAAAAAAGGAATTAAGAATGATTTAATCATTAAAGAAGAATTTGATTTATCTACTTTTTGGAACGAAATATTGATTCCAAACCTAAAAGAGAGTCACAATGTCTTGCCAGTGCATACAGTTTCGGAGATTAATAAACTTAAAAATAGTTTTCCAAATCATATTAAACAGTATAGTGTTTTTCATAAAAATAAAATCGTAGCTGGTGCTACTATTTTTGAAACGGATTCAGTAGCACACGTACAATATATTTCAGCAAATAAAGACCGTCAACAACTTGGCAGTTTAGACGTTTTGTTTAATTGTTTAATTAATGAAAAATATAAGCACAAAAAATATTTTAATTTTGGGATTTCAACAGAAAACCAAGGTCATTATGTAAATAAAGGATTATTATCTTGGAAAGAAAGTTTTGGTGGGCGAAGTATTGTTCATGAATTTTATGAAATTAGCACAAAAAATCATGTGTTATTAAATGATTTATTTTTATGATACCGTTTATAGACCTTGTAAAAATTAACAAGCGTTTTGAAGATGAATTTAAATCTGTTTTTAATTCATTTTTAGATTCTGGATATTATATTTTAGGGTCTCATGTAAAAGCATTTGAAAAAGAATTTGCATCGTATTGTGGAGTTTCCCATTGTATTGGGGTGGGTAATGGATTAGATGCTTTACGTTTAATTTTAGAGGGTTATATCGCCTTTGGTCAGCTAAAAAAAGGTGATGAAGTTTTAGTGGCTTCAAACACTTACATTGCAACAGTGCTGGCGATCAAACAGGCTGGCTTAGTTCCAAAGCTTGTAGAATCTGAATCAGTTCTTTATAATTTTGATTTAGTAGAATTAGCGTCTTTAATTTCAGAAAAAACAAAGGCAATTATAGCTGTACATTTATATGGTCAACTCTCTCCAATGAGCGAAATTTTAGCGCTTGCAAAGAAAAAAAACTTATTGGTAATTGAAGATGCAGCACAAGCCCATGGCGCTACCAATAAAATTGGCACAAAAGCTGGAGCATTAGCAGATGCTGCAGGGTTTAGTTTTTATCCTTCAAAAAATCTTGGAGCACTAGGCGATGCAGGGGCAGTAACCACAAACAATGAGCAACTGGCTACTGCAATCAAAAAGCTAAGAAATTATGGGACTTCCTCAAAATATGTCAATGAGTATGTTGGAATTAATTCTCGTTTGGATGAATTACAAGCAGCTTTGTTAAGAAAAAAACTACCATTTTTAGACAAAGACAATCAAAAGAGAATAGAAATTGCAAAAAAGTATTTAAAGTACGTCGAAAATAAAAACATTAAATTACCATCGTATAGTCATAAAAAAGATCATGTTTTTCATCAATTTGTAATTCGGGTAGAGGATAGAAATAGGTTTATTACTCATTTTGAAAATCATAAAATAGGGACTCTAATTCATTATCCAATTGCTCCTCATCAACAAGAGGCCTTTTCGGAATTTTCAAATTTAAGTTTTCCAAATACAGAGAGAATTCAAAATGAGGTTGTTAGTATACCTATCAGTCCTATACTTTCAGATAAAGATGTTAACTTTATCATCTCAACGCTAAATTCATATCATTGAAGTTACCAAAATTTTTAAAAGAAAATTTACTATTAAAAATAACTTCGTTAAACACAGGAGTTATTTTAATGAGACTTTTTGTAGGCTTTTTTATTCAAAGAGAATTGACACAAAATCTTGTGAGTGGAGGATATGCTAAAGTTGGATCTCTTCGAAATTTAATGCAAATTTTATCGTCATTTACATCATTAGGGATTTTTAATGGTATAGTTAAATATGTAGCTGAACACAAAGAAAACAAACAGTACTTGCAAAAGTTATTTTCCACAGCATTTGTATTTACAATCATAGGTAGCTTAGTAACTTTTATCATTCTCTATTTTTTCTCAGAATCAATAAGTACTTATTTTTTCTTCTCATCAGAATATAGTTACATCGTAAAAATAATAGCAGTTATAGCTCCATTTATAGCAATCCAGCGTGTTTTTTATGGTGTAATTAATGGTTTGTCAGAGTACAAATATTTTGCAAAAATTGAATTAGTTGCCTATATAATTTCTTCACTATTAACCATTTGGTTTTTGTATCAATTCAATTTGGAAGGAGTATTAATAGCCATAGCAACTATCCCAATCATTCAAGTTATTGTAATGATGTTTTTTTTTATAAAGGTGTTGAGGGAATATGTTCAGTTTTCAAAAATTCAATTTAGAACACCTCTATTCAAAAGTTTACTTGCATTTTCATTGATGTCATTTGTTTCTACCATATTATTAAATTTTGTAGAAGCAAATATTCGTGTAATGATAGAAAATAAAATTGGACCTAATGGCGCTGATGTTTGGACAGGTATGACAACATTATCAAAAAATTATATGGTTTTTTCTGGTGCTATCTTTACCTTATATGTGATTCCTAAATTTTCGGGAATCTATAGTAAAAAAGATTTTGTAAAAGAAATAGTGAATATATATAAGACATTATTACCTCTGTTTGCGATTGGTATGTTTGTTATCTTTTTTGGGCGTCAATTATTTATTGATTATATTTTTGTAGATTATATAGGAATGAAGCCATTATTTAAATGGCAATTAATTGCAGATTTTATAAAACTAATTTCAATAGTTTTAGCCCATCAATTTTTTGCAAAAAGATTAGTAAGAAATTTTATTTTTACTGAAATCTTATCACTTGTTTTGTTCTATGTTTTTGCAAACTATTTGAGTGATATATATGGTGTTGAAGGTGTTGTGATGGGGCATTTGTTTCGATATGTAATTTATTTACTAGTTGTCGTCTTTTTAGTATTCCGATATTTTAAATTTGAAAATCAAGAGAAATAATTATTTTCTCTAATTATCTTTCCAAACCTGAATATATTTTTTTGCAACTGTTTTGTGGTGATGTTCTTTTTCTATAAAATTACGTGCTTTTTTACCAATTTCATTTATTTTTTCAGGATTTAATATTAAGTTTTCTAGTTCTGAATAAATTTGATTTGAGTCTGGTAAAGTGTTAATGCATACTCTGTGCTTCAAATTATAGTGTTCCATGAATTCCATCTCAGCACCAGTGAATACAACTTTACCTCTAGCCATTGCTTCCAAAGCATTGTAGCCCTGGTCATATTGAAATACCGCATCCAAAAGAATATCACAAGAATCTAAATGCTTTAAATATTCTACAAATGGTAAGTTTTTTGTTCGTATAATTTCTATTTTCTTAGGATGATTTTTTTGTAATTTCTCTAACGTTTTTTCAAAATACTCATATCCTTTTTTTGAATAATTAAATGTATTGATACCTAAGAAAATAATTACTTTTCTGTTGACGCAATTAATAGGATTGTATGTCTGAGGAATTAAAATTGGATTTGGAATCACAGGAACAACTTTTTCCCAATTTGCCCAAGCAAGTTTATAATCAATATCACTTGGTATGATAGACTTTGAATTCTGATATACAAAATCAAATAATGATTTGAAAGGAGGAGATATATATTCTAATGAAAAATCAGCATTGATCTCTCCTTTACTTTCTAAATATGGGGTCAAAATATGATAACGTTCTTTGCCCTCTAAATAGTGCTTAATAACAGGATAATCGTCACCACATGCCATTAGAAAAATAGTTTTATTTTGTTTAAATAGCACTTTTAATAATTCTTTTTCTGTCTTGGGAAAAGCGCCTATAGCCCTCGAATTAATTAATTGAACTACATCGTAGTTTTTTAATCGAGGAAGTAATTTTTTGAATCGATAACCTATTTCCCAGTGTGCAAGGTCTTTCTTTATTAACCTAAAAAACAGTTTTCTTATAAGGTGAGGAAATGGTTTATTTGAAAAAATTGTAGGTCTTAATGAAATATCAGCAGGGTAATTTTTGAATAAATCACCTGTGCCAACAAGTAAAACGTCATGACCTAAATCCAACAATCCTTTTTTTAAAGAATTATGAAGCCTACTGTATTCACCAATTAGTAAAATCCTCATCTATATTTTTATACATTTGTTATAACAATAATTTTAAATATCTAAAGTTAAAGATAAAAGTATAGAATTAAAGATTTTAATTTTAACAATATAATTATTTTTAAAGTTCTCATATAAATTGTTTTGAAGATATAATTGTAAATTACCAATGAAATGAAAAAATGTAGAACAAAGTTATCGGACATTAAATTTTCTGAAATTCCAACAATAACAGATATTAGAGGCAATCTTGCCATTATTGAAAAACACACAATTCCTTATGAAATTAAAAGAGTATATTATTTATTTGATGTTCCGAGTGATTCTTTTCGAGGGGGTCATGCTCATAAAGAGCAATCGGCATTCTTAGTTGCAATAAGCGGAAGTTTTAATGTAACATTAGATGATGGTTTTTCAAAAAAATCATTCTTTTTAAATAAACCTAACAAAGGCTTATTAATTCCTGTTGGGATATGGCGTGAATTAGAAGATTTTTCATCAGGGGCTGTTTGTTTAGTGCTTTCTTCTGGAGAATTTTCAGAAGATGATTACATCAGAGATTATGACGATTTTAAAAATATGAAAAATGCTTAGTCTAACACCAAGAATTAATTTTTTTAAAAATCCCCCAAAATAACAGTGTATGTTGGAGTCTATGCTCCTAAATAAAAAAACTAGATATTAATATTTATAGCACTCATAAAAATAAATCCTCCAAACGTAAAGTCTGCCTTATTGTAGATGAATTGGGTGGTGGTGGTTCAGAAAAAATAGCAGCTCAAATTTCTATTTTTCTAAAAGATAAATTTATTGTTTCTATTGTCTGTATTAGAGATAATATTGATTATGCATATAAAGGCAAACTCTATAACTTAGGGCAAAAAGAATACAGAATAAAACTTATAAAACAGTTCTGTAAATTGTTGGCTTTTAGAAAGGTATACAAAAAAATTGATGCTGATGTATATATAGATTTTAGAATGCGAAACCGAACATTACTAGAAATAGCTTTACATCTTTTTGTTTTTAAAATTAATAAAACGGTTTTTACAATTCATAGCTCAAATATTTTTTATCACTTACCTAAGTTTGCCTGGTTTTATAACCAATATGCAAAAGCTCGTGCTGTTGTATGTGTTTCTAAGGCTATGATAGACGATGTCTATTCTGTATATCCATTTCAAAATTTGAAATACATACCAAATTTTATCACTAATACATCAAGCTTAGATTTAGAGACCAAAACAATTATCGAGTCTGATTATGTCATTGCAGTTGGTCGGTTAAACAACCATGTAAAACAATTTGACCGCTTGATTGATTCCTATAAAAACTCCAAATTATTTAATCAAAACATACCACTATATATTCTCGGGGAAGGTCCAGATAGGCAATTGTTAGAGTATCAAATCAAGTTATTAGAATTAGAAAATCATGTAAAATTATTAGGTCTCAAAACAAATGCCTTAGCCTATATGAAATGCGCTAAATTTTTGATTCTATCAAGCCAGTTTGAAGGGTTTCCTTTGGTTTTGTTAGAGGCATTATCGGTAGGAACACCTGTAGTTTCATTTGATTGCCACTCTGGGCCTTCTGAAATCATTGATAATAAATCAAATGGGCTTTTAGTAGAACCTCAAAACTTTGAAGCTTTAACAAAAGCGATGAACCTTCTTTTTACAGATGAAGATCTCTATAAAAAATGCCAATCAAAAGCTATAAATTCTATTGAGAAGTTTTCATCATCTAGTATTTTGCCGAAATGGTTAGATTTACTTCAGTAGGAAGTAAGGCGTATATTTCTTTTAAGAAAAAGAGTTTTGATCTTTTTTATGGATTTGACGAATAATACAGGGCAAATTAGAAGAAACCGCTGTTTCGTTGTCAAATTTGAAAATTCTAAATTTTTTGTTAGCTTTTTATAGTTTTCTGTATCATTATTTAATTTACAATCAACAAGAAAATAGTAGCGGTAGCGGTCTAAATATTTTTTTAACGATTTATTTTTATCAATAAATACTTCAAATTGACTAAAATCAATAATGGTTTTTCCTTTAAAACCTGCTTTAGTCATTTGATTTGGTATGTTAAAATAAACTTCAACAAGAGGTCTATACATGTAGGCGAGTTTGAAATTTAAATTGCATTTAATGAAAAACTCAATGTCCTCTGCATATTGAGTACTTTCGTTGAATTGAACTGTATTGAAAACAGATTTTTTAAAAGCAAAATTACTAGCAGTAAAGATAGGCTGATACATACTAACTTTAAAAAAATCGTCAACCAAAAAAGAAGTATTCTTGAGAGTTTTAGAAATATTTTTTTTAGGTTCTAAAAAGTTTTTTTCAGAGTATAATTCAATATAGTCAGATCCATATAAATCAGCTTTTGGAAATTTTCCATAGAGTTCATAAAGTGAGGATAAATAATTTGGATTCCACAAATCGTCAGCGTCTAAAAGCGCAATAATTTCACCTTTGGCTTTAGTTATTCCAAAATTTCTTGTAGCACTCAATCCATGATTATTACGATTGAAAAGTTGAATATTGGAGTTCTGACTGAAAGATTTTTCTATTACTTGTGTACTATTGTCAGTCGATCCATCATTTACCACAATAATTTCAAAATCGGTAAAGGTTTGATTAAGAACACTGTCAATAGTATTTTTAATGTAATTTTCTTTATTATAAAGTGGTATGACAACTGAAAAAACTGGCATTTATTTTTTGGATATATAACAAAGATAACTCAATCGATATAAATCAAAAATGAGCAAAGACGGTTTGTGAGACAAAAGATTTTTTTCGAATATAGTTTTGGTAAGAGGATAAGTTGTCGAAAAGAAAATATCAAGTTTAAATTTTTGAAGTCTATTTTTTACTCTTAATATTTTTACATATTGAGCGTCAATTAATTTTTGTTTTAAAAATAAATTCAATGCCTCCAAAGATGCTCTTGATTTATTTAAGAAAATTTCGCTACTTTCCAAACCCAGATGATAAACAGTATTTTCTATATGCTCTATTGGTGTTTTTTCTTGATTAAGGTTGTATGAAAATAATGTGTCTTCGTTTCTCAAATTTGGAATGTCTTCGTTAAAAGAAATAGTTTCAAATACATTTTTTTTTATGACAAAATTCAAGGTTAAAAAACTAATATATTTGTTTTCTTTTCTTTTTGTTACGGACAAAGCTTCTCTCTCTTTACCATAAACCCAGCGGAGTAATTGTGATTTTTCAGGCATGTTTTTTTGATATAAAATCCCTCCATAAATTATTTTTTTTGACTTTGAAATCGCAGCGACATAGTTTGAAATAAAATGTTCATTTACAGGAATCACGTCGGCATCTAAAAATAATAACCAATCAAATTGCGCATTTTTTGCAAGTTTGTTACGAATGGCACTTCTTCCAATATTTGATTTCAAAATGGTGTAGGAGGTGTTTTTTAAGCCATTGATAGCAGTATTAATTTTTCTAATTTCTAGATTTTCAGAGGCATCATCAAAAACAAGAATTTCAAAGTCTATGTTGCACGTTGTAGATTGTTTGTGAACTTCATGGACTAAAGCTGTTATATCGAAGTTATAAGTTGGAATTAAAATTGAAAGCATTTTTAGTCTTTTCTTTGCACCACTTCAAATATTCTGTTATTTTCACATTTTAGGGTTTTGCTTGGGTATTTTAGCAATAGGCCGTAGTCGTGTGTGGCCATAAAAATTGTATTTCCTTTTTTGTTTAAATCTTGCAAAACTTCCATAACTTCCATACTGGTTTCTGGATCTAAATTACCAGTGGGTTCATCGGCCAAAATGAGCTCTGGATCATTTAATAATGCCCGAGCTATAGCCACGCGTTGTTGTTCCCCGCCAGACAATTCATAAGGGAATTTGTGCCCTTTGTTTTGCATATTTACTTTAGTTAATACATCCTCAATTTTTTGTTTTATTTTGATTTTATCTTTCCAGCCTGTAGCACGCAAAACAAAATCTAAATTATTGTTTATTGTCCGATCATTAAGAAGTTTAAAATCTTGAAAAACAATACCCAATTTTCTTCTCAAAAAAGGAATGCTTTTATCTTTTAAAGTATTCAAATCGAAACCCACAATTTGTCCGGTACCATGAGCAAGTTCCAAATCGCCATAAAGTGTTTTTAATAGACTGCTTTTTCCGGTGCCAGTTTTTCCAATCAAGTATACAAATTCTCCTTTTTTGACATCAATATTGACTTCATTGAGAATTAAATTTTTATCTTGAAAAATAGAAGCGTTATCTAATTTTAAAACGGATTCTGACATGTATGAAAATTAAAAATATTTTATAAAAGTATTACTATTCAAAGCAATAATCAAATTTCATCAAGATTAAACCCCTTGAGTTCTTTAAAACTTCAACTTTTGGTTATAATTTAATTTTAAAATTAGCGTTATAAATAGTATAAATTTTATATTTGAATGCAAATCGAGAACAATTCATATGAATAAAAAAAACCTATTTTTTTATCTTTTAATTTTATGCTTTAGTCTTCCGTTACTAGCCCAAAAAACCGAAGCCCACCAACAAGTCTATCAAGAGTATAAAAAGGCCATTTCTCTTTTTTATAATGAAGCGTATAGATCTGCCCAAAATGTATTTGCGGATTTACAAACTCAATATCAATATCCACAAATTGCCTATGATGCCGCATATTATTTTACGGTTTGCGCCATAAGATCAAATCAGTTTCAAGCTGAGCAATATATTGAGCAGTTTTTAGAAGATTATCCTACAAGCCCAAAACAAAATACCATTTTCATTGATGCTGGAGATTATTATTTTGCAAATGCCAAATATGCACGTGCCCAAAAATGGTACAAAAATGTCAAAATCAATTCAATACCTGATTCAAAAAAAGAGCAATTTTACTTCAATAATGGGTATGTCAATTATGTGACAAAAAATTATAAGCAAGCCAAACAAAACTTATCAAAGGTTGAATACTCCGCTGTTTATGGTGCACAAGCAAAATATTACATGGGTTTTATGGCCTACGAAGGCGATGATTACGATAATGCGACTAAATATCTAGACCAAGTATCAAATCAAGAGCGCTACAAAAATGAGTTGAATTATTTTCAAGCTGATCTGAATTTTAAACTTGGAGCGTTTCAAAAGGCATTGGATTTGGCCAAAAAAGCCCTCAAAAATGCCAATAAAAAAGAAACTTCGGAGCTTTCAAAAATTATTGGTGAAAGTTATTTTAATCTAAAAAAATATGATAAAGCTATACCATATTTAAACGCATACGAAGGAAAAAAAGGCAAGTGGACCGATGTTGATTTTTATCAGTTGGGGTATGCACATTATAAGCAAAATGATTTTGAACATGCCATTGGTGAGTTCAATAAAATCATCAATGGAAAAAATGCCATTGCTCAAAACGCGTATTATCATTTGGGCGAAAGTTATATCAATTTAGAAAAAAAACAACAAGCCCTTAACGCTTTTAGAAGTGCTTCTGAAATGGATTTTGATGCCAAAATTAAAGAAGATGCATGGTTGAATTATGCCAAACTAAGTTACGATATCGGAAATCCATACAGATCTACACCTCAAGTATTGAGTGATTTTTTGGATGCTTATCCAAAATCTCCCTTTAGAGAAACAGTTGAATCCCTATTGGTGGACTCCTATATTTCATCAAAAAACTACAAGGAAGCACTTGCGCTTTTGGAGTCCAATATTCGAAATGAAGTCAAGCCAAATTATCAAAAAGTAGCATTTTTTAGAGCATTGGAGTTGTACAATAACTCTAATTTTTCTGAAGCCCAGCCCTTATTTAAAAAAGCTATCAAATTGGGTATCGACCCTCTTATAACGGCAAGAGCTTCATTTTGGACTGCAGAAATAGAATTTATGAATTTAAATTTCGAAACTGCACTTCAGCATTTTTTAACCTTCAAAAATAGTCCTGTTGCATCAAAATCTCCAGAACATAAGCAAGTCGATTATAGTTTAGGTTATACTTATTTTAAACTGAAACAATATCAAAAAGCCATCGTTGCATTTCTAAATTATATTTCGAGTAGTACAGAAAATAATTCTTATACCAACGATGCTTTGTTGCGCATGGCAGATGCCTATTATGTGACCAAATTGTACAATAAAGCAATTGATACTTATACTAAAGTTGTTATAAATAAAGCCCCATCGTCAGATTATGCGACGTTTCAAACCGCTGTAAGTTATGGTTTTTTGGGACAAACAGAATCAAAATTGACTCATCTTAAAAAAGTTCTAAAGTATAAAAAATCAACATATTTAGATCAAGTTCATTTTGAGTTGGCAAATACTTACAGCAATCAAAATGATAGGGCAAAAGCCCTTCAAGAATACGATATTGTTATAAATAATTATAAAAAAAGTGCACTCGTTTCTAAGGCATTATTACGCAAGGGGTTGTTGCTATACAATGCAAATACAACACATAAAGCTTTGGAAGTTTTTCAAAGAGTAGCCGAGGAATATCCTTCAACTCCAGAAGCATTTCAAGCCATAGGCTCTGCGCGCTCTATTTATGTCGATAATGGTCATGTAGAAGACTATGCGCAATGGGTGGGGACCTTAAAGTATGTCGCCATTACAGATGCTGATTTGGAAAAAACAGCTTATGAATCCGCTGAAAAACAATATCTTGATAATGATACCGATAAGGCGATTACTCTTTTTAATAATTACATTTCAAAATTTCCAAATGGAACTCAAATCATTAAAGCGCATTATTACTTAGCGGCCCTGTATGTTAAACAAAATTTAAAACAAAATGCTTTGCCACATTATGAATTTGTAATTGGACAACCTACCAACGCATTTACAGAGCAAGCCCTTCAAAAAGTGTGTGCTATAAAATTGCAAAGTGAAACTGATGCTGAATCAGATTTGAAACGCTTAGAACTCGAAGCAAAATCGCCTCAAAATATTCTTTTTGCACAATCTAATTTGATGAAAATTGCCTACAATAAGGGCGCTTTTTCTTCGGCTTTAGACTATGCAAAAATCATACTAGAAAATCCAAGTACAGATGATTATATCAAAAACGATGCACACATCATTACCGCACGTTCTGCTTTTGCTTTGGGCAACGAAGAATTAGCAAAAACATCCTATGCTGCGGTGGCATCATTAGGGGTCTCAAATTATGGGGCGGAAGCTCAATATTATGCTGCTTTTTTTCAAAATAAAAATACTGATTTTGAAGCCTCAAATCAATCAATTCAACAACTGATACAGCAATACCCAAGCGATAAAAAATTTGCTGCAAAAGGCCTTATTTTGATGGCCAAAAATTATTACGCTCTAAACGATGCTTTTCAGGCTACCTATATTTTGGAGAATGTGATAAAGAATTTCTCAAACTTTGAAGAACTACAAATTGAAGCGACTCAGTTGTTGGAAACTTATGAGCGAGAACTTTCAAAATCCAACGCCTCTATTGAAACAAAGGAAGAACAAACAAACAAGGATGAAAAATAAAGTCATACATATCGTTTTTGTGTGTGTAGCACTTTTGAGTTTTACACAAATTTTAGCACAATCTGAAGGTGCAAAAGACACTTTAGATACGCAGTTGGTAAAGGTGGTAAAACCTTACACTCCAAAGATCTCTGATGCCTTTAAAATAAAGCAATTTCCGTCTTTAGAACATCATAACAATTCTAAAAAAAGGCCTGTAGAATACACCATTTTTTCTGTGCCAGTGGCCTCTGTATTTAGCCCAGCAAAATCAAAATCAGTGGGTTTAGAACAACTTAAAAGAGAGAAAAAGTTCAGTAATATAGCTGTCATTTCTGCTGGTAATTACATGAATCTTCAAGGCGATTTATTTTTAAATTCATCCATTTCAAAAGGAAAAAATCTTGAAGCGTATCTAGGCCATCATTCTTCACAAGGAGGTATAAAAGATTTATTTTTAGATGATGATTTTTCTACAAGTCGAGGACTGTTGAAATATGAAGTTTCTAATCGTGAAAAGTATTGGAATTTAGAAGCTGGAGTTCAACGTTCTGCCTCCAATTGGTATGGATTATTTCCAGATTTTGAAACTCATCAACAGCAGCCGTTTGATGTCAAACAAGTTGTTTCTATTGTTGAAGCTAAAGGCAGTTTGAATTTAAATGAAAGTATTTTTGATGCGACAGATGCTCAATTTTATTTCCTTAAAGACGATTTTGATTCCAAAGAAATGAGAGGACAATTGGATTCAAATTTAAATCTTGATTTGTTTCATACGCCCATCACAACAAACATTGGTTTTGACATGCTTTCAGGAACATTTGCGCAAAATTTCAGCCAATCTACTCCATTGAATTATGAAAATTTCACTGCATTTATTGCTCCAGGTCACACTCTAAACTTCTCAAATTTTAATATTAATATTGGATTTAAAACGGTTTATTTTAATGATTTTGAACATGCGAAGCAAAAATTTTATGTGTATCCAAAAATAAAAACTAGTGCTGCTATCGTAAATTCTATTTTGATTGCCTATGCTGGCATCGATGGCGACCTAATTCAAAACACCTACAAGGATTTGTATTTGGATAATTCTTTTGTTTCGCCTACCCTAAATATCAAGCCCACCTCCATGTCTTATAAATTATTTTTTGGAACAAAAGGAAAGCTCAGTAATAGTCTATCTTATGATATTAGTGGTGCTTTTTCTCAACAAAATGATGCTGTATTTTTTCAAAAAAATTGGCATAGTGGTGCTTATAACTCGATGGGCTATGCCAATGGCAATTCTTTTGGCTTGGTCTATGATGATTTACAAACAGTTTCTATTCAAGGGGTACTCAATTTTGAATTAAATGATCAATTTAATTTTAGCGGTTCAGCAACTTTCAATTCCTTTAATTTAGACACAGAAGAAAATGCTTGGAATTTACCAGAAATCGAATCGACACTAAGCATGCGTTATCATCCCACAGACCGATTGTTTTTTGGAGTTCAAGGCTATTTTACAGGAAAAAGATATGATTTTCAAAAATTTGAATCCTCCACTATAACAATTGCTAATTTCGATAAAATTATAAGTCTAGACGCTTTTTTTGATTTGAATATTGACGCGACTTATGCCATAGACAACCGTTGGTCTGCTCGCTTAGAATTGAATAATATTTTAGGAAAAAATTATCAACGTTGGATGCATTTTCCTGTTCAAGGCCTTCAAATTTCGGCAGCAGCTTTTTATAAATTTGACCTTTAATTTATTTCTAATTTTTGAGAGTAATTTGCGCCAAAAAATCGTGATGAGGTCCGTCCTTGACTTTTCTACAATTTAAGCCTACAATTGTACAAGCCGTTTTTAATCGTTCAAAATCCAAATACATCCAACGGAATGAATCTTCTTTATTTTTGTAGCGAACGCAGTATTCCAACTCCCCATAATAGGCACTATGTGCATCGATCCAAAACCCGCCATCGTCATCTTCATACATGTATTTTATATCTGAAGAATCAATTAAAATTTGCCCATTTTTATTAAGTAACGTTTTTAGCTTCGCCAAAACCTCTGGGGTCTGTTCTAAAGAGTTCAAAATTCCAGAACCATTCATCAATAGCAACACTGTGTCAAAGGTATCAGTTTCGTTTAAAACATCCATTACTTCTGCATTTTTCAGCCCTCTCAATCGGCAACACTCAATCGCTTTTGGAGAAATATCTATCGCCTTCACATCAAATCCTTTTTCTTTTAAAAATAGACTATGACTTCCTGCACCACAACCAACATCCAAAATTCTCCCTTTGGCCATTTCAAGTGCCGTTTGTTCTAGTAATGGCATCTTGTCAAAAGTCCGAAATAAATAAGATACTTTTAGTGGTTCTTCATCTGAAATACTTGTAGAAGTCAAAATGTCTTCTTTACATTTTCCAAGCTGATAATCTAAAATAGCTTCTCCAAAAACATCGTTCATAAATTATTTTTTACTGTATTTTTGCATCATGCAAGACCAATTGAATGATTTGCCCGAACGTGCCAAAGATAAGCATAAGGCACACAAAATTTTTCTCTCAAAACTAAAAAAGAAACCTCCAAAGCAGTTAGACTACTTGATGCAAGAACTTCATGACGAAGAATTTCAGCGTACAGACTGCTTGGAATGTGCCAATTGTTGCAAGACTACAGGGCCCTTGTTTACCACAAAAGATATTGAACGGATTTCAAAAGCTTTTCGAATGAAACCCTCAAAATTTATTGATGATTATTTGAAAATTGATGAAGATAATGATTACGTTTTACAGTCTGTTCCTTGTACGTTTCTCGGCCACGATAATAAGTGTAGTATTTATGATATTCGTCCAAAAGCTTGCCGCGAATTTCCACATACCGATCGCCGTAAATTTCAACAAATTGCACACCTTACCCTAAAAAATGTCAAGATTTGTCCAGCAGCGTTCAATATTGTTGAAACTATGATGAAAAAAATAAATTAGTATCTTTGATTTGAAATTAACCATGGAGCAGATTTTAAATTATTTTGAAACCATACCATCACTACATAGAAGTATCATTCTTGTGGGGGGATTGACCTTTTTCTGGATTTTGGAAGGGTCTGTGCCATTATTTCAATTTGATTATAAAAAATGGCGTCATGCTATACCTAATTTATTTTTTACAGGAACTACAATAGTTATCAATTTTAGTTTAGCTTTTTTACTTCTTAGCTCAGCAGATTGGGTAGTAGAAAATGAATTTGGACTCTTGTTTTGGCTTCCAGAAATGCCTTTGTGGTTGTTTGTTGTTCTTGGAATTTTATTAATGGACTTTGTTGGGGCCTATCTGCCTCATTTTACAGAACATAAGATTAAACCCTTATGGATGATTCATTTGGTACATCATTCGGATCATAAAGTAGATACTACAACGGCCAATAGGCATCATCCTTTAGAAAGTGTAGTGCGCTATATGTTTACACTTTTTGGTGTTTTTATCATAGGCACGCCCATTGCCATTGTGATGCTGTATCAATCACTTTCTTTGGTAGCTACCCAATTTAGTCATGCCAACATAAAACTCCCAAAATCTCTAGATAAAGCGTTGAGTTATGTTTTGATTTCGCCTGATATGCACAAAACACATCATCATTATAAACTGCCACATACAGATTCTAATTATGGAAATATTTTTTCTATTTGGGATCGTTTTTTTGGGACTTATAGTTATTTGGATCGCGATGCACTTGTTTATGGAGTTGATACGTTTCCAAATGAAATTGAAAACAGTAACCTCAAAGCACTCCTAAAACAACCCTTTCAAGCGTACAGAAAACCAACTACGGATACAGAAGGTAATTTGCTCTAATTTTTTTAAATTCTTCTAATTCTTTTTGCCAAGTTTTTCGAATTTTATTGGCACTCCACCCGTCTTCAATTTGCTCTTGTAGTTTTTTTTGACCTATTAATTTTGTAAAAAACGGATTAAAAAAAGAGGATTTATCAGATGTATTTGCGTAAGCATCAATAAGCCATTCGAGATGGATTGAACTCAAAAATTCTGAGTCTGTAAGATCCTCTCCATAACATTTTATGCCATTATGCATAGGATTTTTTGCTCCAATATTTGGTTTTGGAATAAAAGCATAATTGTATTTTTCTGAGTCGAGAAAAGGACTTCCAAAAACTTGAAACTGAGTATCAGTACCGCGACCAGAACTCACATTAGTACCTTCAAACAAACACAAGCTCGGATATAAATTTACGGCTTTGGCATTTGGAAGGTTTGGAGATGGTTTTATGGGTAAATTATATGTTTTTTTATGATGATAATTGGCAACAGAAATAATTTTCAGTTCACACTGAATACCATTTTTTAGCCAGCCCTCGCCATTAATCATTTTTGCATATTCGCCAATGGTCATCCCATGAACCACTGGAACAGGATGCATGCCCACAAAACTTTTGTGTTTCAAATCCAAAACAGGGCCATCAATATAGTGGCCGTTGGGATTAGGACGGTCCAAAATTAGAACAGGAATATTCAAAGCAGCACAAGTTTCCATCATATAGTGCAGTGTGGATACAAAAGTGTAAAATCTAGCGCCAACGTCTTGAACATCAAAAATCACAAGATCAAGATCGCTCAAAATACGAGGATCTGGTTTTCGGTTTGCACCATAAAGCGACACAATGGGCAGGCCCGTTTGAATATCAATACCATCTTTAACATACTCACCTGCATCAGCTTTTCCTCTATACCCATGCTCTGGAGCAAATACTTTTTTTATCGAAATTCCTAATTTCAATAACGAATCCACCAAGTGGGTGTTTTCTGCAATTGAATCGGTATTGTTTTTAAAAATGACTGTGGTTTGATTGGCTACAACACCGATGTTTTTTCCTTCAATTAGTGGCAAATACAGCTCCAACCTATTGGCTCCAACAAAAGGCAACTCATTTTTGACAGATGTGTGATTTCCGCAGGAGAGTAGCACCACAACAAATAATAAAACTGTATTTTTGATAAATTTTAATTTCATTTTTAAGTTTGAATTTCGAATTCTTCATTGCAAAACGCCTCATCAGCGCCAAGTCCTATAAAAGTAGTGTTTCGGCACCAATAATAAAAATAGGAATTGCAGCAATTGCAATAAGTATGATTGTAATGCTTATCGCTGTTGCTGTTAGTGTTGGATTACAACAAAAAATTCGAGACAAAGCTGTTGCCTTTAACGGTCACATTACGATTACTAATTTTGACAGTAATGCATCTCAAGGCGCACAGGTTCCCATTTCTATACATCAAACGTTTTATCCTAAGTTTTCGTCTGTCGATGGAGTTAGTCATGTTCAGGCAGTGGCACATAAATTTGGAATCATCAGAACGGAAACAGATTTTGAAGGCCTTTTTATCAAAGGCGTAGGCGAGGACTACAATTGGCGTTATTTTGACGATTTTTTAGTCGATGGACGCCTTCCCAATTACTCTAAAACCTACAGCGAAGAGGTGCTCATTTCTGAATTTTTGGGACGCAGACTCAATTTAAAAGTAGGGCAAACGTTTCAAATGTATTTCCTCAAATCTGATGCCAGTCGCCCACCAAGTATTGTGAAGTTTTCTGTTGTAGGAATTTACAACTCTGGTTTTGAAGAATTAGATCAAACATTTTTAATAGGGGATATAAATCACGTGCAGCGCCTTAACCGCTGGGAAAATGATCAAGTTGGGCAATTTGAAGTTTTTGTAGAGGATTTTAATACTTTGGAGGACAAAGGTTTAGAAATATATGCACAAACGCCATCAACGCTCAATGCAGAAACCATCAAACAAAAATATGCACTCATTTTCGAATGGATATCTATTTTTGATAAAAATACTTATGGTATTCTAGGGATGATGATACTTGTTGGCGTCATAAATATGATTACCGCTTTGCTAGTTTTGATTTTGGAAAGAACCCGAATGATTGGAGTATTGAAAGCAATGGGCTGCAGCAATTGGAGCATCCAAAAAGTGTTTTTATATACCGCTAGTTATTTGGCAATTATTGGATTGATGATTGGAAATGGGATAGGGCTACTACTGTTAATTATTCAAAAATGTTGGCGTCCAATTTCATTAGATCCGTCAGTATATTATGTAACGAGTGCCCCCGTTCATATTGATTTCGGCTCTATTATTGGTTTAAATGTAATGACCTTTTTAATTTGCGTTTTAGTCCTGATTTTCCCTTCTTATTTGATCACAAAAATTAATCCCGTTCAAGCCATAAAATTTGATTGATTTAAATTCAATAACATTGGTTTGCAACGCCTTTTTATTTGACGTAAATTTGCTTAAATTTTCTATATGAATTACGCCAAAAATATTCTTGAAACCATAGGTCAAACGCCATTAATAAAATTAAATAAATTGACCGAAGAATTGCCCTGTTTGGTACTCGCAAAGTATGAAACATTCAATCCTGGAAATTCTGTAAAGGATCGCATGGCATTGCAAATGATAGAAGATGCCGAAGCCGATGGCCGATTGCAACCCGGTGGAACCATTATTGAAGGTACTTCTGGAAATACAGGAATGGGACTTGCACTTGCGGCGATTGTAAAAGGGTACAAATGTATTTTTGTTCTATCAGACAAACAATCCAAAGAAAAGATGGATATTTTAAGAGCTGTTGGCGCCGAAGTTGTGGTCTGTCCAACCGCTGTTGCGCCTGATGACCCTCGTTCATATTATTCTGTTTCCAAACGTTTGTCTGAAGAAACACCAAACTCTTGGTACGTTAATCAATATGATAATCCTAGCAATTGTAAAGCGCATTTCAAAAGTACAGGTCCAGAAATTTGGGATCAAACAGAAGGAAAAGTGACACACTTTGTCGTTGGGGTAGGTACTGGAGGCACCATTTCTGGAGTGGGGAGCTATTTGAAAATGAAAAACCCAAATGTAAAAATTTGGGGGATAGATACTTATGGTAGTGTTTTTAAAAAATATCATGAAACTGGTATTTTTGATGAAAATGAAATTTATCCATACGTTACCGAAGGCATCGGAGAAGACATTCTTCCAGCCAATGTGAATTTTGGTCTTATCGATGGATTTACAAAGGTAACAGATAAAGATGCTGCGGTATATACGCAGCGTTTGGCCAAAGAAGAAGGCATGTTTTTGGGTAATTCTGCCGGAGCAGCTGTTAAAGGCGTATTACAACTCAAAGAACATTTTGGTCCAGAAGATGTTGTGGTGGTCTTGTTTCACGACCATGGTAGCCGTTATGTAGGCAAAATGTTTAATGACGATTGGATGCGTGAAATGGGGTATATAGATTAAATCGTTCTCTAGATTTTTTAGAAACTTATTCTTTTTTATTTTCATAATGTCGTTGTATTGGTTAAATTTAGGCCATGCAAGAAGACTTTTTACATCACGTCTGGCTGCATAAAAAATTCGCCCTAGAATCGCTATATACTACAGAGCATCAGCCCATTATTATAAAATCAGTGGGTTTGCCTAATGACAATTCTGGCCCCGATTTTTTTAATGCACAACTTTATATTGACCATCAATTGTGGGTGGGTACTGTAGAAATTCATCTCCAATCTTCAGATTGGTATGCTCATCATCATGAGAAAGATTCTGCCTACGATAATGTCATTCTACATGTTGTTTGGGAGCACACTTCTGAGGTGTTTCGAGCCGATAATTCTATAATCCCTACTCTGGTTTTAAAACCTTTTGTACACCCCCAAGTTCTAAGAAATTATAGAGCATTAAAAGCCAACAAAAACAAATGGATTGCTTGTGCGTCACAATTTTCTGAAGTCAGTGATTTTGAAATCAAAAACTGGTTGGAGCGTCTTTATTTTGAACGATTGGAACAAAAATTTAAACCCATCCAAAAACAGCTATTATCGACAAAGCAAGATTGGGAGGCCATCATGTTTTGGCAATTGGCTCGAGGTTTTGGCGCAAAAGTTAATGGCGATGCCTTTTGGAGTTTGGCCAAATCATTTCCATTTTCTGTTTTCCGAAAACTTCAAAAGGATCCTATTCAAATGGAAGCGTTACTGTTTGGCCAATCGGGCTTGCTAGAGGCCGATGTTGAAGATCCATATTTTGAAGCATTAAAATCCGCTTATCATTTTTTAAAACAAAAGCATCAACTTTCAAGTTTTGGTGTACTTCCATTACAGTTTTTTCGATTGCGACCGCCAAATTTCCCAACGATTCGATTGGCACAAATGGTGCAATTATATCACAAAAACACCCATTTATTTTCAAAACTAATTCAAGCCAACACTTATGAGGAATTGCAGATAATTTTTCAATGTACGACTTCAAATTTTTGGCACACCCACTATACCTTCAAAAAAGCGTCTCAAAAGCGCATAAAACACCTCTCAAAGGCATTTGCCGATTTACTGATTATCAATTCGGTATTGCCTATGAAATACGCTTTTCAGCATACCAACGGCCAAGATCAAGAGTCTATTATATCCATAATAAAATCTATACCATCTGAGCAAAATTCCATTGTAAAAGGATTTAATGCATTAAAGCCAGTTTCTGAAAATGCACTAGACTCCCAAGCTTTGATTGCATTAAAAAACAATTATTGTTCTAAATTAAGATGTCTTCAATGTGGAATTGGTAGTGGACTTTTAAATCGAAATGCGTAACTTGCAGTATGAAGTTATTTTATCAACTTTTATTCTATTTGCAACGCCACGGATTTCATGTTTGTCAGCGTATAGCCGATCGTTTTGGGATGCGCGCCAAAGTGGTTCGTACCTCTTTTATTTATGTCACCTTTGTGACGGTAGGATTTGGCTTTGCACTGTATTTGTTTATCGCCTTTTGGCTTCGAATAAAAGATTTTATTTTTTCGAAGCGCAGTTCAGTTTTTGATATATAATTCCATGTCCAATCCAATAGTTAAAATTTTTAGATCCAAGCTCAACACTGCTATTGTGTTGCTTATTTTTGTTTTATTTATTGGTGTTTTCGGATTCAAAATAATTTCAGATTTTTCGTGGTTAGATGCCATTTATATGACTGTAATTACGGTGACAACAGTGGGCTTTGGAGAGGTTCAGCCGTTGGATCAGGACTCAAAACTATTTACAATTTTACTCATTCTTACAAGTGTAATAATTGTAGGATATGCACTCAAAATAATTACAGAATATATCATTTCAAAAAATGATATCAACGAATTAAAACAGAAGAAAATGCAAAAGAAAATTGATGCACTTTCAGGCCACGTCATTATTTGTGGTTATGGTCGAAATGGAAAACAAACCGCAAAAAAATTGGCCGCACACCATCGCGATTTTGTGGTAATTGAAAAAGATGAGCACGTCACACAGAAAAACTCAGACAGTAATATTTCATTTGTGCTAGGCAATGCCAATGAAGACGAGGTTTTGCTTCGCGCAGGAATCAACAACGCTTCATGTCTAATTTCTGCACTGCCCAACGATTCCGAAAATGTATTTGTAGTTCTTTCTGCCAGACAGCTCAATCCCAATATGCGTATTATTAGTAGAGCTTCAGACGAAAGTACCTACAGCAAACTGAAACTTGCTGGCGCTAATAATGTGATTCTACCCGATCGTATTGGCGGTGATCATATGGCCTCCTTGGTGGTGGTGCCCGATTTATTGGAGTTTGTGGATAATCTTTCTATAGTGGGAAATAATAGCATAAATATAGAAGAAATTTCTGTGGAGCAATTGTATGATACTACAGCGCAAAAAACTATTTTGGAGCTGGATTTACGCAAAAAAACGGGGTGTAATGTTATTGGTTATAAAGACGAAAATGGAAATTACCATATCAATCCAGAAGCAGACCAAAAGTTGGTGCCTGGCTCCAAAGTGATTGTTTTGGGACGACCAGAACAAATCCAAACCCTAAATTCGATGTATAATATTGAGGTGAGTTAGTTGTTTTACAAGGTCATTTTATTTTTTAAATCCATTCTTCCGTGAAAAATTCTAATCATTTCAATTTTTTCTTTAGAAATGGATTTGTAAAAAATTACATGCTTTCCAAGTTTTAGCCCAAGTAATTTATCTAACATCGTTGTGATTTTTATATCGTGATTTCAGCTCGATTTTAGCATTACTTACAACGGTCTAGTATAAGAAAAGTGCGTCCTTAAGAAGACGGATTTTTCAGATTTGGTTATAGTTTCTTAAAAGTAAGTATTTTCATTTTGTTAATCATCAGACGCATTTTTTATATACGTTGTTGTAAAACGTTATTTGTTTAAATAGGTACTTATTTTTTCAATATCTATTAATTCATAAACCATGGTTTTCCCATCTTTACTTTTTATTATAATTCCTTTTTCTTCTAAATCGGATAAATCCCTAGTAGAAGTTTGTCTAACGATGTCATGTCTTTTAGAGTATATTGGAACTGTCATTTTTGCTTTTGGCTTAATAAATAAATAACCAAGTAAATCCGCCTGTCTTTTATTAAATCCTTTTTGAGTTAATTCATATATTATTTCTGAAGCTTTTTGTCTCTCATCTCTTTTTCTGTCACGATATGTTACTAGACTTTGAAAAGCAACTCTTAAACTTTTCATAGAATACATAATAAAATAAGTTAAATCATTGTCATCATTTTCTGTTTTTAGAAATGCTTTATCGTAACTAGTTCGTGAATTTAGAATTGCTTTTGAGATGGATATATGTTTTAATAAAGAGTATCCTTTTTTTATTAAATACCAATAAAAAAGAGCTCTTGCTGTACGTCCATTCCCATCTCCAAAAGGGTGAATAAATCCAATCATAAAGTGAAGTATAGAGGCTTTTATAATTGGATGATAAAACTCGTTTTCGGTATTTACGAAATCTGTGATTTGTTCTATTAATTCATTTACTTCTGAATGGTCTGGTGCAGTAAAGGCAATTTCTCCATCAATATGATCTTTAACATATATTGGATGGTCTCTAAATTTTCCAGCATAGACTGCAGCATCAGTTTTAACAGTCATTATTTGATGGATATCTAATATTAATTCAATTGATAAATCTTCATCAAGTCTATTTTCAATTTCACTAATAGCTCGGAAATTATTAATAATCATCTGTTCAGATTCCGTTTTAGGCTTTCTTCCAGATTTTATCATATCTCTCGCAACATCTGTCGTAGTCGCAGCTCCTTCTATTTGTGAAGATGCAATAGCTTCTTCAATAAGAGAGTTTTTGAAATATTCTTGTTGTTCTTGAGGGGTTATGGAATTTTTATATAATCCTCCAATAAGTTTTAAATCAAAATTGTGTAAATCTTCTTGGATAAATGATGTTAGATTATAAGAAAATTTATGTTTTCCAAAATTTAATCTTTTAGCACCAATAAATCTATGTGCCTTAATTGTTTCCCAAGCTTTTTCGGGACTGTCAAATGGTAAATTAGGACGATGTTTTATTTCAGACCAATAGAAGTAACGTTTATCTGTTTCTTGCAGGAAAGAATTCATTCCATCTTTCTTAAAACACTCTATGTATTTATTGAAGTCTAAACTTTCAATATGTGGTGGGTTTTCTATTTTCATGTAACAACGTGTTAAATAACACTGTAAATGTAACACATTGTAACGTGTAATTCAAATTTATTAAGGTAATTTAAAGTTATGGTGCTAGTTTATTGAAATGATAAAGAGTGTCTGAGGTAATGTTTTACAACGGTAACGTATAACCGTCAGTTACGGGTTTATATGTGTTAATATTCGGTTTGACTCTGACTTCAGCAATTCCGCGTGGATTCGGGCGTAGTCGAATCCGCCGTAATTGCGGTTATACATTGTTATGGGTAGTTTTGATTATGTTATTTATTGTAATCCTCCACAAACATATGGAGGGCATCTTGTGATGCTTCCTGAGTTATTACATGGATTATAACTCCCTTCAAGTGTTACATTTTGTCTAAAAACAGTTCCAATTCCTTCAACAACTATATTGTAATTCATTATTCCTTGAACTGTAAAGTTTATATTGTTGTCCGACGAGACACTATAATTGGAGGAAACATGGTCATAACTTAATCCTAGAGTAAAACCAGAAATATTTGAGTCCATATCGCTAACTTCTTTTCCGTCATAATTGAAAGTAACATTTAAATACATATATATGGATAAATTTCCCGTAGTCAATTTTGCACTTCCCTTTTTTTTATCGCAAGGGCCTTGTCTGAACATTATCATAACTTTATTTTCAGAAGGTTTTATTTCAGTATCTTCAAAATCATTTGAAGTAATATCAAGAAATTCTTTCGCTTCCTCAATACTGTTGAAATAGATAGGTTCAGTCTTCTTTTTAATATTGTCTATTTCTTTTATTGATAATTGCTGTTTTTTTAACCCTAGTTCCGTCCTTATATCTGAATTTGAGATGCCATTTTCTTCTTTAGAACAAGAAAATATTAAAACAATCATGATTAATGTAAAAAGTTTTGTTTTCATAATTTTGATTTGATTTTTTTTAAAAATTTAATAATTAAATATCCAATTGCAATTATTCCAATTAGATTAATGATTTGCCATACAATTAATTTTAATTCCATAATTTTAGTTTTCAATTACCCATAACTATATAAATAAATGCATTGCGTATATCCAACTTTTATGCGTTTCGTATATCAATTTTTGGGTGTTTTGCTAGGTTCATGTAAATCAATACACTAGCTTGTTTTTATAGCGTATATCGATTTTCCATAAGCGAAGTTTATCCACTCCCCTCATGAGTTTAGACACATAAAAATTTAAAAAGTCACATTTTTTTTATGAAAAAGAAGAAATTGAGTTTAAAAAATGACGCATTATTTCATCTGTTGCATAACTCGTTTTTTTTTGTCATCTTGTTGCCTCTTTTTAAATACACAAAAAATCGTTTTTATGAAACTCAAAATACATACACTTTTAGCGTTATTACTTCCCATTTTTTCATTTGCTCAAGACAAAGGCATCGATCAAATTATTGATGAAAAATTTGGGGATGCTACGGGGTGGTTTGTCAATTTTATTTTTTATCAAATTGAATTCACAGAAGACATCAAAGTGTTTTGGGTATTGTTTCCACTTATAATGGGAGCCACATATTTTACTATTTATTTTAAATTCATCAATCTTCGTGGGATACGAACCTCCATCAATATTGTTCGAGGAAAATACGATAGCTTGGACCATCATGAAACCATGGAAGCTGCTGGTGATGCAACACCAGGAGGCGACAGTATAGAAACTATTGCTGTGGAAGGACATGAGGGAGAAGTATCTCATTTTCAGGCACTTACTGCGGCACTTTCGGCAACAGTTGGATTAGGGAATATTGCAGGTGTGGCCATTGCTGTTTCTATTGGTGGGGCGGGAGCCACCTTTTGGATGATTGTTGCTGGACTTTTGGGAATGGCATCTAAATTTGTAGAATGTACACTCGGAGTAAAGTATAGAGATATCGACGAAAATGGTGTGGTCTATGGAGGCCCCATGTATTATTTAACCAAAGGATTAAAATCTAAAGGTTTAGAGAAATTAGGAAAAGTTTTAGCCGTATTGTTTGCCATTTTTGTCATTGGGGGTTCATTTGGTGGTGGCAATATGTTTCAGGTAAATCAAGCATTTCAGTTGGTAGAAAATATTACAGGCGGTGAGGCCTCTGTACTACACGGAAAAGGCTGGTTGTTTGGTGTAGTTATGGCGGCTTTGGTTGGTATCGTGATCATTGGAGGTATTAAAAAAATCGCAAAAGTAACCGATAAGATTGTACCTTTTATGGTGGTCATTTATGTGACTGCATCTTTGTTTGTAATTTTTTCAAATATTAATATGGTTGGCGATGCGTTTGGACAAATTTTCACAGGTGCATTCAGTCCAGAAGGTGTAGCAGGTGGTGCTATTGGGGTTTTAGTTCAAGGATTTAGACGAGCTGCGTTTTCCAACGAAGCTGGTATTGGTTCTGCATCTATAGCACATTCTGCAGTGAAAACAAAATATGCAGCATCAGAAGGAATGGTGGCCCTGCTAGAACCTTTTATCGATACTGTTGTGGTGTGTACCATGACGGCTTTGGTGCTCATCATTACAGGAAATGTAAATGCGGCCAACGCCTCTTTAAACGATGCTCAGGCTATTTTGTTAACATCTGGTGCTTTTGAATCTGCAATTTCATGGTTTCCGTATGTACTTACAATAGCTGTGGTCTTATTTGCTTTCAGTACCATGATTTCTTGGTCTTATTACGGATTTCAAGGGTGGGCCTATTTATTTGGACGTTCCAAGAAAATGGAATATACCTATAAAATTATTTTCTGCCTTTTTGTAATTGTAGGATCGGCGGCTAGTTTAGGTTCTGTAATTGGGTTTTCAGATGCAATGATCTTTGCCATGATGGTACCCAATATGGTAGGTGTAATTATACTTGCACCGAAAGTTAAGAAAGAGCTAGAAAAATATTTGAAAGCAATAAAGGGTTAAACGTCATCCTAACGCCTAGTGTTTCGTTATTTTACAAAGCGTCAAAGAATAGGAGTATTGCTCCTGTTTTTGATCGTGATTGTAGTGCAACTCCTTTTATTTTCTGTCTCAACAAACGATTTTCTTTCAAATGGATTTGATGACAATACACTTGCAATTCTTGATAAAGAATATAATGTTTTACATCAAAAGAAATTAAAAAAGAAGACACCAAAACGCTATCCGTTTAATCCAAATTTCATAACATCATATAAGGGCTACGAACTTGGAATGTCTTTGGAAGAAATTGAACGTTTACATGCATTTAGAGCTCAAAACAAGTGGATCAACTCATCACAAGATTTCCAGAAGGTGACCGGCATTTCAGATTCATTATTAGCGGCCATATCGCCCTATTTTAAGTTTCCAAAATGGGTAACTCAGTCCTCACAAAATAACACTTATAAACCTAAAAAAATATCAAAACTTGATTTGAATTTGGCTACAGCCGAAGAACTTCAAAAAGTGTATGGTGTGGGATCAAAATTATCTGAACGCATTTTACGATACAGAGAAAAATATGATGGAGGTTTTGCAAATATGATAGAACTTAGCGCTATTTATGGCCTGTCTGAGGATGTTATTGAAAACATCAAAAAAAAGTTTATTATAGCGCATCCAAGACCGATACATTCCGTTGATTTGAATACAGCAAACCAAGAAGATTTGGTTAAAATTCCGTTTATAGACTACGAATTGGCCTACCGCATCATTGAAACGAGAGTGTTAAAAGAAGTCTATGTTTCAATTGAGGAATTAACAAAAATTAAAGATTTTCCAACAAATAGATTAGACATAATTAAATTATATTTGTACATAAAATAATTTGAAATGAATTTTCAATATTCAGAAGAACAACAAATGATTGCATCGGCTGCTCGCGACTTTGCAGAACAGCATATTCGCCCACACATTATGGACTGGGACGAACGCCAACATTTTCCTGTAGAAGTTTTAAAGAAAGCAGGTGAAATGGGGTTCATGGGTATCTTTATTCCTGAGGAATATGGCGGTTCTGGTTTTGGATATCATGAGTATGTTGCTATCATCGAAGAAATTTCTAAAGTTGACCCCTCAATTGGGTTGTCGATTGCAGCACACAACTCGCTTTGTACAGGTCATATTTTCTATTTTGCTAATGAGGCACAGAAGCAAAAATATTTACCAAAATTGGCCACCGGAGAGTGGATTGGCGCTTGGGGTCTGACCGAACACAATACAGGTAGTGATGCCGGCGGTATGAACACCACTGCAGTAAGAGATGGCGATCATTATATTTTAAATGGATCTAAAAACTTTATCACCCATGGAAAAAGTGGTGATGTTGCTGTAGTCATTGCTCGTACAGGAGAGAAAGGCGACTCTCATGGTATGTCTGCCTTTATTATAGAGAAAGGAACACCTGGCTTTAGTGGGGGTAAAAAAGAGGATAAATTAGGCATGCGCGCTAGCGAAACTGCCGAATTGGTTTTTGATAATTGTAAAATCCACAAAGACAACCTTATCGGTCAAGAAGGAGAAGGTTTTGTTCAGTCGCTCAAACTCCTAGACGGAGGACGAATTTCTATTGGAGCACTCTCTCTAGGAATTGCTAAAGGAGCCTATTTGGCCGCTCTAAAATACTCTAAAGAACGTGTTCAATTTGGAAAACCGATCTCTAGTTTTCAAGGAATTTCGTTTAAGCTTTCAGATATGGCTACCGAAATACAAGCCGCTGAGCTTTTGATTCACAAGGCCGCGGCCCTAAAAAATAATGGCGAAAAAGTAACCACTATGGGGGCAATGGCAAAAATGTATGCTAGTGAAGCCTGTGTGAGAATTTCAAATGAAGCCGTACAAATTCACGGGGGATATGGCTACATAAAAGAGTATCCTGTGGAGAAATTTTATAGAGATTCCAAACTCTGTACTATAGGTGAAGGCACCACAGAAATACAAAAGCTAGTCATTGCTAGAAATATTTTAAAATAAATTATTGCAATATCATAATTAAGACTATATTTGCAGCCTATTAATTCTAAAGAAAGGAGGTTTACATTTATGCTAATAATACCAATAAAAGAAGGAGAAAACATAGATAGAGCACTTAAGCGCTTCAAACGTAAGTTTGACCGAACAGGAACAAAACGCTCATTGCAAACTCGTAAACAATTTACGAAACCCTCCGTTAAAAGACGAGCAGAAATTCAAAAAGCACAATACATTCAAGGCCTAAGAGACGCCGAGAATCTATAAAAACTGAATTTGTTAAAATATAAAGCACCTTATCTAAGGTGCTTTTTTTTTGTTATATTGTTGCCTAACCTAAATCTAATTAAATATGAATACCAAATCATTTTTCCTATCAAGCATCGTTGGTGCCATCGTTTATTTTTTTCTTGGCTGGTTGTTTTACGGCTTTTTATTTCCAGAAATTCACGGCACTAACACCAAACCATGCCCACAGATGATCCTTTTTGGCTGTTTATTTATGGCGCTGTTAGTGTCATTTATTTTTACACGTTGGGCAAACATTACCACTTTTTCTACGGGCTTGAAAGCAGGTTTTGTTATTGGGTTTCTTTATACGTTGAGTATGAATTTTTTCATGTATTCAACAAAAGAATTCGATGCAAACTTCTTTGCTCTATTAGCCATTGAGACGGTCATACTCGCCATCGTTGGGGGAGTTATAGGCTATATGAATGGCTTTTTTTCAGATAAAAAATAAAACAAAACAAGGCAAAATCGGCAAAAGCTAATGATAATTTTGTATCTTAGGAATACAAAATATACATCATGTCTATTCAGTCTTTTGTCGATTATCTTTCTTTAGAAAAAAAATATGCGGATCACACCATCACAGCATACCAAAAAGACTTGGAAGTATTTCAAAACTATTTGTTAGATGAATTTTCTGATGATAATTTAACGGACATTAGCTACAGCCAAATTCGAACTTGGATCATTCAGCTTGTAGATGAGGGTAATAGCAATAGAACTATAAACCGTAAAATATCGTCTTTAAATAGTTATTACAAGTTTTTGATTAAAATAGGAGACTTGAAGCATTCTCCTTTAGCAAAACATAAAGCTCTAAAAGTACAAAAGAAAGTGCATATACCGTTTTCAGAAGAAGAAATTAATGCAGTTTTGAATAGCGCCGCAACTCATGATTTTGAAGCCCTAAGAAACAAACTAATTGTAGAATTATTGTACTCTACAGGGATTCGTCGATCGGAGCTTATAAATTTAAAAATTAATGATGTAGATCTTGTTCAACAGCAAATAAAAGTGTTGGGAAAACGCAATAAAGAGCGCTATATTCCGTTAATATCTACAGTACAAGAGACCCTCAAATTATACCTTGAAATGAGAAACACCTTGAAGCACATTGTCGCGACAGATTTTCTTTTTTTGACTCAAAAAGGCGCCAAGACATATGGCACACTGGTCTATAGAGTAATAAACACCTATTTTTCAGAAGCATCTTCAAAAGTCAAAAAAAGCCCTCATATCCTTCGGCATTCATTTGCCACACATTTGCTGAGTCATGGTGCAGATTTGAACGCTGTAAAAGAACTATTGGGGCATTCGAGTTTGGCGGCGACACAGGTTTATACTCACAATAATATTTCAGAACTCAAAAAAGTTTATGAAAACTCACACCCCAGACAAACAAAAATATAATCCATAACATCTTGTCATTATGAAAATCAACACACAATCCATCAATTTTACAATAGATAAAAAGCTTACTGATTTTATACAAAAGCGAATGAATAAACTCGATTTGTTTTATGATAAAATAATTAAAGCCGATGTATTTCTTAAGGTAGAAAACACATCAGATAAAGAAAATAAAGTATTTGAAGCCAAGCTGTCGGTACCAGGGGATAGTTTGGTGGTCAAGAAGAAATGTAAAAGCTTTGAAGAGGGTGTAGACACCGCAGTCCATATACTAGAACGTCAGCTAAAAAAGCGAAAAGAAAAAATACGTCAACAAACCTCATAAAAATTTTTAAAAAATGTTTTGAAACCAAAAAAATATATATACATTTGCAGTCCGTTAGAAATAGCGGGCTTTTTTAGTGCGTAAAATCATTAAAAAGCCGATGTAGCTCAGCTGGCTAGAGCAGCTGATTTGTAATCAGCAGGTCGTGGGTTCGAGTCCCTCCATCGGCTCAAGTTCTTAAAAATACTGAAACCAATTTAAATTGGGGAGATACTCAAGCGGCCAACGAGGACAGACTGTAAATCTGTTGTTTTTTAACTTCGCAGGTTCGAATCCTGCTCTCCCCACATTTAATGGAAAGGATAAAATTATATTGCGGGAGTAGCTCAGTTGGTAGAGCGTCAGCCTTCCAAGCTGAATGTCGCCGGTTCGAACCCGGTCTCCCGCTCTAAAATTTTTTTGGCCGGTGTAGCTCAGGGGTAGAGCGTTTCCTTGGTAAGGAAGAGGTCACGGGTTCAAATCCCGTCATTGGCTCATTATTTTAAGGCATAAATTAGAACACTAATATTATTAATATAACAAAGACTAAAATTTAAATCATGGCAAAGGGAACTTTCGATCGCTCCAAACCGCACTTAAACATCGGTACTATTGGACACGTAGATCACGGAAAAACAACTTTAACAGCAGCAATTACTAAAGTATTAGCAGACGCTGGTTTATCAGAAGCACGTTCATTTGATACAATTGACAACGCTCCTGAAGAAAAAGAAAGAGGTATTACAATTAACACATCTCACGTAGAGTACCAAACTGCAAATCGTCATTACGCTCACGTTGACTGTCCTGGTCACGCGGATTACGTAAAGAACATGGTAACGGGTGCTGCTCAAATGGATGGTGCAATCTTAGTGGTTGCAGCAACTGACGGGCCAATGCCACAAACACGTGAACACATCCTATTAGGACGTCAGGTAGGTATTCCAAGAATTGTTGTCTTCCTTAACAAAGTAGATATGGTTGATGATGAAGAGCTTTTAGAGCTTGTTGATATGGAAGTAAGAGATCTATTAAACTTTTACGAATATGATGGAGACAATGGACCAGTAGTTTCTGGTTCTGCCCTAGGCGCACTTAATGGTGAGCAAAAATGGGTAGATACTGTAATGGAATTAATGGAAGCTGTTGATTCTTGGATTGAATTACCAAAAAGAGATGTTGATAAGGATTTCCTTATGCCAATTGAAGATGTATTCTCAATTACTGGTCGTGGTACTGTTGCAACTGGTCGTATCGAGACTGGTATCGCAAACACTGGAGACCCAGTAGAAATCATTGGTATGGGTGCAGAAAAATTAACTTCTACAATTACTGGTATCGAGATGTTCCGACAAATTCTTGACAGAGGAGAAGCTGGAGATAACGCAGGTATCCTACTTAGAGGTATTGAGAAAACTCAAATCTCTAGAGGTATGGTAATTTGTAAGCCAGGTTCTGTAACTCCTCATGCTAAATTTAAAGCTGAGGTTTACATCCTTAAAAAAGAAGAAGGTGGACGTCACACACCATTCCATAACAACTACCGTCCACAGTTTTATGTGCGTACAACAGATGTTACTGGAAATATCGCACTACCATCTGGAGTAGAAATGGTAATGCCTGGTGATAACTTGACTATTACAGTTGAATTGATTCAACCAATTGCAATGAATGTTGGACTACGTTTCGCAATCCGTGAAGGTGGTAGAACAGTTGGTGCAGGTCAGGTAACTGAGATTTTAGACTAATTATTGTTAAATTAATGCTAGTTGAGGTGTCCTGAAAATTCGGGATACCTTGACTTGTATTTACGGGTTTAGCTCAGTTGGTAGAGCACTGGTCTCCAAAACCAGGTGTCGGGAGTTCGAGTCTCTCAACCCGTGCAAGGTTAAGAAAAGTGCAACCAAAAAAACGAATTAAAATCCAAATCAACTCAAATAAATAGTAAAAATGATAGAGTATATAAAAGAATCATTTGAAGAGTTAAAGAACAACGTAAGCTGGCCAACATGGCCTCAAGGACAAAGTTTAACGGTCCTTGTTGCGTTATTTTCTATAATTTTCTCTCTAGCAATTTGGGGTGTAGATACTGTTTTTGCACGTGTTGTAGAAGCCTATTTCAATTGGATTAAATAAAACATTTCATGGCAGAGCAAAAGGTAGAGAAGAAGTGGTATGTTGTTCGTGCAGTAAGCGGACAAGAAAACAAAATCAAAACGTATATCGAGACAGAAATATCTCGTCTAGGTCTTGATAACTTTGTTGATCAAGTTCTTGTGCCTACAGAAAATGTAATTCAAATCCGAAATGGAAAAAAAGTACAAAAAGAAAAAGTGTACTTTCCAGGCTACATCATGATTCAAGCCAATTTGAGTGGAGAAATTCCTCATATCATCAAATCCATAACAAATGTTATTGGATTTTTGGGAGAAACAAAAGGAGGAGATCCTGTTCCATTACGCCAGTCGGAAGTCAATAGAATGCTTGGTAAGGTTGATGAACTGGCTTTAGAAGCCGATCAAAACGTGGCTATTCCATTTGTGATTGGTGAAACAGTAAAGGTAATCGATGGGCCATTCAATGGATTTGATGGTACTGTCGAAAAAATAAATGAAGAAAAGCGTAAGCTCGAAGTTATGGTAAAGATTTTCGGAAGAAAAACACCATTAGAACTCAGCTATATGCAAGTCGATAAAATTTAATAATTGTTACAACTAACACGGTTTGTATTTTTAGCTTCCAATCTAAATACGAACCACTAAAAATTAAAAATGGCAAAAGAACTAGACAAAGTAGTGAAACTACAAGTTAGGGGAGGTGCAGCGAATCCATCGCCACCGGTCGGACCCGCTTTAGGTGCTGCTGGGGTCAATATCATGGAGTTTTGTAAGCAATTCAATGCGAGAACTCAAGACAAAGCTGGTAAAGTACTACCGGTTGTGATATCTGTTTATAAAGACAAATCTTTTGAATTTGTTATCAAAACACCTCCAGCTGCAGTACAATTATTGGAAGCGGCCAAAGTAAAAAAGGGTTCTGGCGAACCACATGTAAAAAAAGTAGCTAAAGTCACTTGGGATCAAGTGAAGACAATTGCAGAGGATAAAATGGTAGATTTAAATGCATTTACAATAGAGTCTGCAATGAAAATGGTTGCTGGTACTGCCAGATCTATGGGTATAACTGTAAAAGGTGGTGATGCACCCAAATAAATTGTATTTGAAATGGCAAGATTAACAAAAAAACAAAAAGAAGCAGTTGCAAAAATTGATAAGAGTAAATTCTACTCTCTCAGTGAAGCTTCTGCCTTAGTAAAAGAAATATCAAACGCAAAGTTTGATGCTTCTGTAGATATCGCTGTTCGCCTTGGAGTAGATCCAAAAAAGGCAAACCAAATGGTAAGAGGTGTAGTATCTCTTCCTCATGGGACAGGTAAAGATGTAAAAGTATTGGCACTAGTGACTCCTGATAAAGAGCAGGAAGCAAAAGATGCTGGTGCAGACTACGTCGGTCTTAATGAATACCTTGAAAAAATCAAAGGTGGATGGACAGACGTCGATGTCATCATTACCATGCCAAGCGTTATGGGAAAATTAGGCCCACTAGGTCGTGTTTTAGGACCAAGAGGATTAATGCCTAACCCAAAAACTGGAACTGTAACAATGGATATTGCCAAGGCAGTATCTGAGGTCAAAGCAGGTAAGATAGATTTTAAAGTTGATAAATCTGGTATCATTCATGCTGCTATCGGAAAAGTTTCTTTTTCGGCAGACAAAATAGAAGGCAATGCCAAAGAATTACTTTCAACTTTAATGAAGTTAAAACCCACAGCAGCAAAAGGAACTTATGTAAAAAGCATTTTTATGTCAAGTACCATGAGCCCAAGTATCGCAGTGGATTCAAAAGCAGCAGCTAGTTAGGCGTTAAATAAAGTATTATGACAAGAGAAGAAAAATCAAAAGTAATAGAAGAGTTAACTGCGCAATTGGCTGAAAGTTCAAATTTTTATTTGACCGATATCTCAGGATTGAATGCAGGAACAACTTCCGCTCTCAGACGTGCTTGTTACAAAGCAAATGTGAGATTGGCTGTTGTAAAGAACACATTGCTAGAAAAAGCAATGGAGGCTTCAGATAAAGACTTTGGAGCGTTACCAACAACATTGAAAGGTAACACTTCCGTTATGTATTCTGAAACAGGAAACGCCCCCGCAAAAGTAATCAAAGCATTCCGTAAAAAATCTGAAAAGCCCTTTTTGAAAGGGGCCTACATTGAGGAAGCAGTTTACATTGGGGACGATCAATTGGATATGTTAGTGGACATCAAATCGAGAGAAGAGCTTATTGGAGACATCATTGGATTGCTTCAATCGCCAGCCAAAACTGTGGTTTCGGCATTACAATCGAGCGGTGGAAAACTTTCAGGAATCCTAAAAACTTTATCTCAAAAAGAGGGATAAAAAAACAAAACGTGTACGCACTTACAACAATTATAAATTATTATTAAAACATTATTAAAACGATAGAAAAATGGCAGATTTAAAAGATTTCGCAGAACAATTAGTAAACTTAACAGTAAAAGAAGTAAACGAGCTTGCTACAATTTTAAAAGATGAGTATGGCATTGAGCCTGCTGCTGCTGCAGTAGCAGTTGCTGCTGGTGGCGCTGCTGCTGGTGGAGACGCTGCAGAAGAGCAAACAGAATTTGATGTAATACTTAAAGCAGCTGGAGGTTCTAAACTTGCTGTTGTAAAACTAGTTAAAGAACTTACAGGTCTTGGCTTGAAAGAAGCTAAAGGTCTAGTTGATGACGCACCAAGTGCCATCAAAGAAGGCGTTTCTAAAGACGAAGCTGAAGGGCTTAAAAATTCTTTAGAAGAAGCTGGAGCTGAGGTTGAGCTTAAGTAAGCTTACCATATCCAAACATTACGGTTTAGGTCCTAGAGTGTGCTGCTCTATGACCTAAACCCTTTTGTGTATAAAGTGATATGCACCAAATAAATTTATTTTTTAATCAATAATTCGTCCGTCGATGCTAGCAAAAAAAGCTGAAAGATTAAATTTCTCGTCTATAGTCAATAGAACAGAATATCCAGATTTTCTTGATATTCAGATAAAATCCTTCCAGGATTTTTTCCAGTTAGAAACAAAATCAGATGAAAGAGCCAATGAAGGTTTGTTTAATACCTTCATGGAAAACTTCCCCATAACAGATACCCGTAACCAGTTTGTTCTAGAATTCCTAGACTACTTTGTTGATCCTCCACGATATTCTATCGAAGAATGTATCGAAAGAGGCCTTACATACTCTGTTCCACTAAAGGCACGTCTAAAACTCTATTGTACAGACCCAGAACACGAAGATTTTGAAACTATCGTTCAAGATGTTTACCTAGGCACAATTCCATACATGACCCCAAGCGGAACATTTTGTATCAATGGTGCAGAGCGTGTAGTCGTATCTCAACTACATAGATCACCTGGGGTATTCTTTGGACAATCGTTTCATGCAAACGGAACAAAATTATACTCAGCACGTGTGATCCCTTTTAAAGGATCATGGATCGAATTTGCTACTGACATCAACAGTGTAATGTATGCCTACATCGATCGTAAGAAAAAATTACCTGTTACCACTCTATTCAGAGCGATTGGTTTTGAAAGAGACAAAGACATTCTTGAAATTTTTGATCTTGCAGAAGAAGTAAAAGTTTCAAAGGCAGGATTGAAAAAAGTTATTGGAAGAAAATTAGCGGCGCGTGTACTTAATACTTGGCACGAAGATTTCGTTGATGAAGATACAGGAGAAGTTGTTTCTATTGAAAGAAATGAAATCGTATTGGATAGAGATACAATTATTGATAAAGACAATTCTTTGGAAATTCTTGAATCTGGAACAAAAACTATTCTACTTCACAAAGAAACGTCTCAACAAGGCGATTATGCCATCATCCATAACACCCTTCAAAAAGATCCAACAAACTCTGAAAAAGAAGCAGTAGAACACATCTATCGTCAGTTGCGTAATGCCGAGCCGCCAGATGAGGAAACTGCCCGTGGAATTATTGATAAATTATTCTTTAGTGATCAACGCTACAACCTAGGTGAAGTTGGACGTTATAGAATGAACAAAAAATTGAACCTAGATATCGGAATGGACAAACAAGTTTTGACCAAAGAAGATATCATCACCATCATTAAATACCTTATTGAGTTGATCAACTCAAAAGCAGAAATTGATGATATTGATCACTTATCGAACCGTCGTGTACGAACTGTAGGTGAACAACTTTCCTCTCAATTTGGTGTTGGACTAGCGCGTATGGCGCGTACCATTCGTGAACGAATGAATGTTCGTGATAATGAAGTCTTTACACCTATCGATTTGATTAATGCAAAAACATTATCGTCCGTGATCAACTCGTTCTTTGGAACCAATCAGTTATCGCAGTTTATGGATCAAACCAATCCATTGGCAGAAATAACACACAAAAGACGACTATCGGCGCTAGGACCTGGAGGACTTTCAAGAGAACGTGCTGGATTTGAAGTTCGAGATGTACACTATACACACTACGGAAGATTATGTCCAATTGAAACGCCTGAAGGACCAAATATTGGATTGATTTCTTCTCTCTCTGTTTATGCCAAAGTGAATTCCATGGGATTCATTGAAACACCATACAGAAAAGTTGAAAACGCTGTCGTCGATATCAAAGGAGAACCGATTTATTTGAGTGCAGAAGAGGAAGAAGAAAAGCTCATTGCTCAAGCCAGTATCCCTGTTGACAAAGATGGCAAAATTACTATGGATAAAGTGATTGCACGTCAAGAAGGTGATTTCCCTGTGATTGATTCTAGTCAAGTGGACTATACAGACGTTGCACCGAATCAAATTTCATCGATTTCGGCCTCACTTATTCCTTTCTTGGAACATGATGATGCCAACCGTGCCCTGATGGGATCCAATATGATGCGTCAAGCAGTACCACTATTGCGCCCAGAAGCTCCTATTGTTGGAACAGGTTTGGAACGTCAAGTTGCATCCGACTCTAGAGTATTAGTCAATGCCGAAGGCGATGGTGTCGTAGAATATGTTGATGCAGATAAAATTGTCATTAAATACAACAGAACTGATGATGAAAACTTAGTTAGTTTTGATTCAGATACCTATACCTATCCATTAACGAAGTTTAGAAAAACAAATCAAGGGACGTCAGTAAATCTAAAAGCCATTGTTCAAAAAGGTGATAAAGTCACCAAAGGACAAGTATTGTGTGAAGGATATGCAACTCAAAATGGAGAGTTAGCCCTTGGACGTAACATGAAAGTGGCCTTTATGCCATGGAAAGGATACAACTTTGAGGATGCGATTGTAATCTCTGAAAAAGTAGTACGTGATGATGTCTTTACATCCATTCATATCGATGAATACTCTTTGGATGTACGTGATACAAAATTAGGTAACGAAGAACTCACCAACGATATTCCTAACGTTTCTGAAGAAGCGACAAAAGATTTGGATGAAAATGGAATGATTCGTATTGGTGCAGAAATTAAGCCGGGCGATATTCTTATCGGAAAAATCACACCCAAAGGAGAATCTGACCCAACACCAGAAGAAAAATTACTTAGAGCTATTTTTGGCGACAAAGCTGGCGATGTAAAAGACGCTTCATTAAAAGCTTCTCCTTCTTTACATGGCGTTGTTATACAGAAAAAATTATTCTCAAGAGCAGTAAAAGATAAGCGTAAACGGGCACAAGACAAAGAAGATATTGCTAAGTTGGAAGATGCGTACGATATTAAGTTTGAAGAATTAAAATCTGTTTTAGTTCAAAAGCTATTCTCTATCGTAGGCGGAAAAACAGCACAAGGTATTTTTAATGATTTGGGTGAAGAGGTTTTTCCAAAAGGAAAAAAGTACACACTCAAAATGCTTAATGTTGTTGACGATTATGCTCACCTTGTTGGTGGAAAGTGGACAACAGATACAAATTTGAATAATCTAGTAAAAGAATTAATTCACAACTACAAGATCAAGGAAAATGACCTTCAAGGATCCCTTCGTCGTGAGAAATTTACAATTTCTGTTGGAGACGAACTGCCAGCTGGAATCATTAAGTTGGCCAAAGTTTACATTGCCAAAAAACGTAAACTTAAAGTGGGTGATAAAATGGCTGGGCGTCACGGAAACAAAGGTATTGTTGCCAGAATTGTACGTCAAGAAGATATGCCATTTTTGGAAGATGGAACACCAGTAGATATTGTATTGAATCCGCTTGGGGTACCATCACGAATGAATATTGGTCAGATTTATGAGACCGTTCTAGGATGGGCAGGAAAAAATCTAGGTCGAACGTTTGCAACACCAATTTTTGATGGTGCAACACTAGATCAAATTAACGAACTCACAGATGAGGCAGGGATTCCACAATTTGGACATACCTACTTGTATGATGGAGGAACAGGCGATCGCTTCGATCAACCGGCAACGGTTGGTGTAATCTACATGCTTAAACTTGGGCATATGGTAGATGATAAGATGCACGCTCGTTCTATTGGACCTTACTCCTTAATAACACAACAACCTCTTGGTGGTAAAGCACAATTTGGTGGTCAGCGTTTTGGAGAAATGGAAGTATGGGCATTAGAAGCATACGGTGCTTCTAGTACCCTAAGAGAAATCCTTACTGTAAAATCTGATGATGTTGTTGGTAGAGCCAAAACTTACGAAGCTATCGTAAAAGGCGAACCAATGCCAGAACCAGGTTTACCAGAATCATTCAACGTACTTATGCACGAATTGAAAGGATTAGGATTAGACATCAGATTAGAGGAATAAAAACATTATCATATACCATAAAAAATGGCAAGAAAACAAGATAATACAGCACAAAAAAAGTTTAATAAAATTTCTATAGGTTTAGCTTCTCCAGAGTCTATTTTAGCAGATTCTAGAGGTGAAGTTCTTAAACCAGAAACAATCAACTATAGAACTCACAAACCAGAGCGAGATGGGTTGTTTTGTGAGCGTATTTTTGGCCCTGTAAAGGATTATGAATGTGCTTGTGGGAAATATAAGCGTATTCGCTACAAAGGCATTATTTGTGACCGATGTGGCGTAGAGGTAACAGAAAAAAAAGTACGTCGTGAGCGTGTCGGCCACATCAATTTGGTGGTGCCAGTAGCACATATTTGGTACTTCCGTTCTTTACCAAACAAAATAGGATATCTTCTTGGATTACCATCCAAGAAATTAGATATGATTATTTATTACGAACGTTATGTGGTGATTCAGCCAGGTAATGCGGTAAATGAAGAAGGTGAGCCTGTACAAAAAATGGATTTCCTAACCGAGGAAGAATATTTAAACATTGCAGAAGCACTGCCGCAAGAAAATCAGTATTTAGAAGATTCCGATCCAAATAAGTTCATCGCAAAGATGGGGGCAGAATGTTTGATTGAACTCTTGTCGCGCATCAACTTAGAAGAATTATCTTTTGAATTGCGTCATAAAGCCAATACAGAAACTTCAAAACAACGTAAAACGGAGGCATTAAAGCGTCTTCAAGTTGTTGAAGCGTTAAAAGACGGAAACCAAAATCGTGAGAATAAACCAGAATGGATGATTATGAAAGCCATCCCTGTTATTCCACCAGAATTACGTCCATTGGTACCTCTAGATGGAGGTCGTTTTGCGACTTCAGATTTAAATGATTTATACCGTCGTGTCATCATTAGAAACAACCGTTTGAAGCGTTTGGTAGAAATCAAAGCTCCGGAAGTGATCCTAAGAAATGAAAAACGTATGCTTCAAGAATCTGTAGATTCACTTTTCGATAATACACGAAAATCATCTGCAGTAAAAACGGACTCTAATAGACCTCTAAAATCACTTTCAGATTCATTGAAAGGAAAGCAAGGGCGTTTCCGTCAAAACTTACTAGGAAAACGTGTCGATTATTCTGCACGATCTGTTATTGTTGTTGGACCAGAATTGAAATTATTTGAATGCGGATTGCCAAAAAATATGGCAGCTGAATTATACAAACCATTCATTATCAGAAAGCTGATTGAAAGAGGAATTGTAAAAACAGTTAAATCTGCAAAGAAAATTATAGACAAAAAAGAGCCAGTGGTTTGGGATATCTTGGAAAACGTCTTGAAAGGACATCCAGTACTGCTCAATCGTGCTCCAACCTTACACCGCTTAGGGATTCAAGCATTCCAACCTAAATTGATTGAAGGAAAAGCAATTCAATTACACCCATTGGTGTGTACTGCTTTTAACGCCGATTTTGATGGAGATCAAATGGCTGTTCATTTGCCACTTGGACCAGAAGCAATTTTGGAAGCTCAACTTTTGATGCTTGCATCGCACAATATTTTAAATCCAGCCAACGGATCTCCGGTTACAGTTCCTTCACAGGATATGGTTCTTGGATTATATTACATGACCAAGCTGCGTAAGTCAACAAAAGATGTAAAAATTATTGGAGAAGGATTAACGTTCTATTCGCCAGAAGAAGTCATCATCGCATACAACGAAAAGCGCGTCGATTTGAACGCGCAAATTCGAGTGCGTACACAAGATTTTAATGCCGATGGCGAACTTACAACTCAAATTATTGAAACCACTGTAGGGCGTGTGCTTTTTAATGAAAAAGTTCCTGCTGCTGCCGGATACATCAATGAAGTATTGACAAAAAAATCGCTTCGTGATATTATCCACGGTATTTTGAAAGCTACTTCTGTCCCAGAAACAGCAGCTTTCTTAGATGAAATCAAATCATTGGGATACAACTTTGCCTTCAAAGGTGGATTGTCTTTCAGTCTAGGTGATATCATTATCCCACAAGAAAAGCATGCAATGATCGCTTCAGCTAATAAACAAGTTGATGGTATTATGGCTAACTACAACATGGGATTAATTACCAATAATGAGCGTTATAATCAAGTTATTGACATCTGGACATCTACCAATGCAGAACTCACAGAGCTTTCTATGAAACGTATCCGTGAAGATCAGCAAGGATTCAACTCGGTGTATATGATGCTTGATTCTGGAGCACGTGGATCTAAAGAGCAAATTCGACAGTTGACAGGAATGCGTGGACTGATGGCAAAGCCTAAAAAATCTAACGCAGGTGGAGGAGAAATTATTGAAAATCCAATTCTTTCTAACTTTAAAGAAGGACTTTCAATTTTGGAATACTTTATCTCTACTCACGGGGCACGTAAAGGTCTTGCCGATACCGCACTTAAAACCGCTGATGCGGGGTATCTAACACGTCGTTTGGTTGATGTTTCACAAGATGTGATTGTCAATTCCGATGACTGTAGCACCTTGCGGGGTATCACTGTAGAACCATTGAAGAAGAATGAAGAAGTTGTAGAAAAACTTGAAGAACGTATTGTTGGCCGAACATCTTTAAACGATGTTTACGACCCACTAACAGAAGAACTTCTTGTTGGTGCTGGAGATCACATCAACGAAGTTATCGCCAAGAAAATAGAGGATTCGCCAATTGATTCTATCGAAGTTCGTTCGGCGCTAACTTGTGAGGCAAAATCAGGAATTTGTGCAAAATGCTACGGCAGAAACCTTGCAACTGGTAAAATGGTTCAAAAGGGAGAAGCTGTTGGTGTAGTTGCCGCTCAGTCTATTGGAGAACCAGGAACACAGTTGACCCTGCGTACATTCCACGTTGGAGGTATTGCTGGTAACATTTCTGAAGAAAATAATCTTGCTGTAAAATTTGACGGTGTTGCAGAAATTGAAGATTTAAAAACAGTAAAGGGTAAAGATAACGAAGGTAATGACATTGATATCGTCATTTCTAGAACTTCTGAAATTAAACTGGTAGATAAGAAAACAGGTATTGTACTGAGTACCAACAACATACCATATGGTTCTACTATTTTTGTGAAAAACGGTCAAAACCTGAAAAAAGGAACTGTTGTTTGCCAGTGGGATCCTTACAACGGTGTGATTATTTCTGAATTCTCAGGAAAAGTACGCTTTGAAAATATTGAGCAAGGGGTAACATATCAAGTTGAAATTGATGAGCAAACTGGATTCCAGGAAAAAGTAATTTCTGAATCTAGAAACAAAAAACTTATTCCTACGCTTCATATTGAAGACGGTAAAGGCAGTGTGATTCGTTCATATAACCTACCAGTTGGAGCGCACTTGATGGTTGAAGATAACGAGAAAATTAACATTGGAAAAATTTTAGTTAAAATACCACGCAAGTCATCCAAAGCAGGAGATATTACAGGAGGTCTTCCACGTGTTACCGAGCTATTTGAAGCCCGTAATCCTTCAAATCCAGCAGTAGTGAGTGAAATTGATGGTGTTGTTTCTTTTGGAAAAATCAAAAGAGGTAACCGAGAAATTATCGTTGAATCTAAAATTGGAGATATCAAGAAATATTTGGTAAAACTTTCAAATCAGATTTTGGTACAAGAAAACGACTTTGTCAAAGCGGGTATGCCACTTTCTGATGGATCTGTAACACCAAACGATATTCTGAATATCAAAGGCCCATCTGCAGTACAACAATACCTTGTGAATGAAGTTCAAGAGGTGTACCGTCTGCAAGGGGTAAAAATTAATGATAAACATTTCGAAGTTGTTGTTCGTCAAATGATGCGAAAAGTGAGAATTGAGGATTCTGGTGATACTATTTTCCTAGAAAATCAATTGGTACACAAATCAGATTTCATTGATGAAAATGATGATATTTTTGGAAAGAAAGTCATAGAAGATGCTGGCGATTCTGCAACCTTAAAAGCGGGGCAAATTGTAACAGCTCGAGAACTTCGAGACGAAAACTCAATTTTGAAACGAGAAGACAAAGCCCTTGTTAGTGCTCGCGATGCACGCCCAGCGACAGCAACGCCAATTTTGCAAGGGATCACTCGTGCTTCACTTCAAACCAAGTCATTTATCTCAGCAGCATCGTTCCAAGAAACAACAAAAGTACTGAACGAAGCCGCAGTGAGCGGAAAAGTAGATTCATTAGATGGACTCAAAGAAAATGTCATTGTTGGACACCGTATTCCGGCAGGTACAGGACTTAGAGCTTACGACAATATGATTGTTGGTTCTAGTGAAGAACTTGAAACTTTGATGAAAGCTAAAGAAGAAAAACAAGAGTTTAATATCTAAGACATGAGCGATTCAGAAAATAAACAAAAAGGTCAAATAAATATTGAGTTAGACGCTTCTGTTGCCGAAGGCACCTATTCCAACTTAGCAATTATTAATCATTCTGTTTCTGAATTTGTGGTTGACTTTGTCAATATTATGCCAGGAATTCCAAAAAGCAAAGTGAAATCAAGAATTATCTTGACTCCACAGCATGCGAAAAGACTCTCCAAAGCATTACAAGACAATGTCAAACGCTTTGAACAAGCTCATGGTGAAATCAAAGACTACGAACAGCCGCCAGTGCCTCTTAATTTTGGCCCTACTGGTCAGGCATAACATAAAAAAATCCCACAAAACTGTGGGATTTTTTATTTTCATTGGTTTTAGGTCATTTTCGTTCCATTTTAAAATGTCATAATAAACTTTAAATATTTATAAGTTTTTTACGGAATTAGTCACATCATTATCCATAAAAAACACCATTTTATCTATTCCAAAAAGAATACAATTGTACTGACTACTCTTGCTTTTTGGATATGGGGTTTGTAGGATTCTGTTGCTCCATACGAATACCGTCCTGCAATAGAAATTTGTCCTTGAGATGCTGTTTTAATCTTACCTAGCTTGGCTTGAGAATCATTTGCAAATTGATCACCAGCTATACGGGCATTCTTTGTACTTTCCGCAATGAGCTGCGGTTTTATGGTATTCAATTTTGGAAATTTATAATGGGTGCTAATATCTGCGGTTAATCCCGATTGTACTAAATCTAATTTTAGCTTAGCAGATTTTTTTTCTGCATTTTCAACGTCTTTTATCAAGATTCCTATAGTTTGACCATAGGAATATCTATCAGCTTTAACCTTTATTTTTCTCCCATTCTGCCACTCTTCTGTGTGGTAGCTTTCTCTGTCTGTAACGGTTGGATCTTTCAGGATGATTTCAGTGTTTTGATAGCCGTTTTTTTTCAAATAACTTAATATTCCACGCTTTTTGTGCTCTGTTTTTTGAATGACATTTTTTAAAACATCTCCAGAGTTTGAAAAGCTTAAGTTGGTTTGAGCCGATTCTGCAGTCATATACATTTCTGCCAACCCTTTTACCTTCACAACACGGTCTTTGTCACTAAATGTTTTGAGGCCTTTAAAGATAAAAAAACCTAAAAGCGCAAGCCCTAAAATGAGAGAAACGCCAAAAAATCTTGGCCTTGAGTTGTAGTTCATCATATTATAAATTTGGGTTAATAGCATCAAAGATATAAAAACAGACCTAATCATTTGGTTTTTACAATGGCATAAATATGCTCCTTTGTGTTTAAATACTCAGTTTCAATGGCTTATAAATCTGAAAAACAAATAAAGAAATAGATTTTTTTGGAAAAAAAATCAAATTTTTTTGTGTGTGCTGTTTTTTTTAATAAGTTTGTGACAAATAATACCCCAAATTATTATGAAACCTACAAACCTACAGTACACCCTATCCCTTTTATTCTTATTTTTCTTCCTTACACTGTCTGCTCAAGAAATCAGAGTCATAGACAATAAAGGCACAATTAAAAACGTACGAAACAATACGGTCACAACCTCAAATACACAACCTAGCAATCCTTTAGAAGATGATATTTGGTTTGACACTTCATTATCAAACACCAAACTTGCTAAAGTTTGGGATGGAAATCAATGGCTAAAAATTGGATCGTATTCTGAAGAAAAAACATTTACTTTATCTGCAGAATACGATGGAGGTATCCTCTCTACAGAAGGTGCTTCTTCAAACAATAAAGGATGTATGTCTGCAGAGTTCATAACTAGTGACAATACGAATGTATATAAGTGGCTAAGCTCTGAAGCTTCAGCCCAGGAATATGCTATTCGTGTAAAAATTCAAATACCAAGCGATTTTGATAAGTTTGCTGCTAATGCCATACAATTATACTATAAAGTAGATGCTGGAGGAGGTGCTAATGTAGATATTAGTGTATTCGATAAGAATGGAACCGTTTTAGGAACGGCAATTACAGGGCAAAGTAGTACTAGTCTTATAACCATAGACTACAACATCACTAACACTTCAGTTGCTGCAAATGACCATATTATAGTCCTAATAAATATGAGCAGTGATGGTAACAAAGCAGCCTACGTAGGAGACATTAAGCTTAATTATAAAGCGATTTAGATACTATTTTTTATCATCAGTTTTTAGAACTTACATAAAAAAATAGACAAAAAACTTAAAATGAAAAATATTACCTTTTTATATTTATTGGTTATCGCCTTTTTGAATGCAGGAATTAGTGCTATGGCGCAACAACCAGGTGGAGTTCCAGGAAGTACTGTATGGTTGAAAGCAGATCAATTCTCAGGAGGAGCAACATGGGCTAATTCTGGAAGCGGATTAGATTATACGACTGTTACAGGGCCAACATCAGTTGCCAATGCAGCAGAGATGAATTTCAACTCAGCAGTCGAAATTTTATCAGGAGGATTTGACGCACCAGCAGGAGCAGAACTAGGAGCAGGAGGAGACTGGTCGGTATATACAGTAGCCACTAAGCTATCATCAGATCTTAATGGAAGACTTTTTGATGGACATACAGGAAATAATCTATGGGGATACTGGGCAGTCTATGAAGATGTTTTGTATTTAGAAGCCGCGCCAAATGTTCTTACCACTTCTGCAGCAGATAACAATGCTGACTTGTATAGTTATGTTCGTAATAGTTCAGGAGCACTTGATTTTAGATCTTCAGGAAGTTCTATAGGTAGCTATGCAGGAACCCATCCCGCTTCAGGTGTTCGAATAGATATAAATCAAGGAAAGGCAACTGGAGAGAGATCTCACAGTAGAGTAGCAGAAATGATTGTATTTTCGAATACAGCAAATTCGGCTACAGATCGTCAAAAAATAGAATCTTATTTAGCACTCAAATATGGTCTTACATTAGACAATTCCGTAGCATCTTACACTAATTCTTTAGGTACTCCAGTATATACTTATACCGGTGGTTATGAAAATGATGTAGTAGGAATTGCTTATGATCTAGCAGGAGGTTTAGATCAAAGAGTATCAAAGTCTCAAAATACAGGTGCAATTCTAATGCTTGCTACAGATGCCGATTTTTCGAGTGCAAATGGTGGAACAAGAACACAGCTTACAAATGGTCAGTATTTAGTGATGGCACATAATGGAGGGGCTACCACAACACAAACTACCGAAATGGATGCTTCAAAGTTTATCAATAGAATAGGTAGAGCGTGGCGAGCAGAAAATACAGGAAGTGTAGGAGCAATACACCTTAAATTTAACGGTTTTGATGACACCTATTCATTGATAAGTGATGCAGATGGAGATTTCTCATCAGGAGCGACAGTAGTTGGAGCTTTAAATGCATCAGGAGAAATCAATACAACTCTAACAGATGGCATGTATTATACATTAGGCACTATTCCAAGTCCAGGAGGAGTTGAAGGAAGTGACTTATGGTTAAAAGCAGATGTTGGAGTTACTGGAACTACAACCGTAACACAGTGGAATGATCATTCAGGCAATGGCTATAACGCTGTTCGAAATGGTGCCGATTTGGTTCCTTCCTATGTTGATGGAACAAATAGTAATGCTTCAAATTACAATCCAACGTTACTTTATACACCAGCAGAAGAAAAATTACAGTTACCAACTGAATTTGCATCTGAACTTAATGGTGAATTTACAGTTTTCACTGTTGCAAAGGATAATCATGCTTCAGGAATAAGACGATTTTTTGGGCCTTATACAGGAGGTACAGGAGGCGTATCTTTGGAGTTGGATGTAACACCGTATATGTTAGTAGGTACAGGAAATTTTAGTGAAGCGGTGAATACAGCATGGACTGTAGGGTCTTCCAATGCACATATTGGAGTAGGCGAAAGGTTAGCTACGCAATGGAGCTCTTTTGTAGATGGAGGAATACCTGTTACATCTACAACTAACTTAGGGAACTTTACATATAATGGAAACTACGCCATTGGAGAGTCAACCTATAATGGAGCAAGTTCACTTCCTTTTCAAGGAGGGTTAAGTGAGTTTATAGTATATGATGCTGGATTAACAACTCCAGAACGTCAAAAGGTAGAATCTTATTTAGCAATAAAATATGGTATTACACTAGATCAGACAACAACACAAAATAATTATGTGGCAAGTGATGGTTCAAAATTGTGGGATAAGGATACTGCAGCTTCCTATAAGCACGATATATTTGGAATAGCTAAGGATCTGAACTCAGCATTAAATCAACAAATCTCTAAATCCATAAACAGTGATGCTTTCTTCATCCTTTCTACAGATACGAATTTTACAAATACAAATGGTACTCATACAGATACCTTAGAGAACTTAGAGGCAGTAATGCTTTCTAATAACAATGGAAGCTTTTCCAGACAAACTACAGAGATATGCCAGTGTGCAGGTCACGAGAGAATAGGCAGAGAATGGCTAATGCAAGTCTCTGGAACTACGCCAGATGTTAACCTTGCATTTGACAAAGCCGATTTAACAGTTTCGGAAAACGAAGAAGTGTATTTACTTATATCGACCACAGGTAATTTCTCAAACAATCTACTGAGTTTTCATAAAATGGAACTCAATGCCAATGACAAATACACTACCGTTTTGCCAACCAGCACAGACAATGTGTATCTTACTATTGGAATTGTAGATAAAAACAAAACTAGATTACGACACGGAAAACGATTTGTTTTCCAACAGCTTTTAAAACCAGTGGATAACGAATAAGATTAAAAAATAAAATCTGAGAGGTTTTGAAAACCTCACAGATACTTGGGTAAAAGCAAACGTTTTTTCTAATAAAAGAAGTCTTTTTGAAAAAGAATTAGAATTCTGATGTCAAATGAAATTTGATGGAAGGATATTTCTGCTCGGTCATTTGGAGAGAGAATTTAGAATCCGCAAAAAACACTAATTGTCCTTGTTTGTCTTTAGCTAAAAAACGTTGTTTAACACGTTTAAATTCTTTGAACTCATCGTTTTTTTCGTCTTCTGGTTCAACCCAAGCGGCCTTGTGTACGTTTAGGTTTTCATAGCTGCATTTTGCACCATATTCGTGCTCCAATCGGTATTGAATGACTTCATACTGCAGTGCTCCAACCGTTCCAATCACTTTTCGGCCATTGAGATCGAGTGTAAAGAGCTGTGCAACACCTTCATCCATAAGCTGGTCTATCCCTTTAAAAAGCTGTTTGGATTTCATAGGGTCTGCGTTGTTGATGTATCTAAAATGTTCTGGAGAAAAACTTGGAATTCCTTTGTAATTAAGAACCTCGCCTTCGGTTAGAGTGTCTCCAATTTTGAAATTTCCAGTATCGTGAAGTCCTACAATATCACCAGGGTAGGAGATGTCTACAATTTCTTTTCTTTCGGCAAAGAAGGCATTTGGACTAGAGAATTTTAGTTTTTTATTGTGGCGTACATGTAAATATGGTGTATTGCGCTTAAATTCTCCCGAAACGATTTTAATAAAAGCCAAGCGATCGCGATGTTTGGGATCCATATTGGCATGAATTTTAAAAACAAATCCAGAAAATTTTTTTTCATCGGGTTGTACCAAACGCTCCTCGCTAGCTTTTGGAAGTGGGGATGGGGCAATGTCAATAAAGCAATCCAAAAGTTCTTTGACCCCAAAATTATTTAGCGCTGAGCCAAAAAATACAGGTTGTAAATCGCCTTTCAAATAATCATTTTTATCAAACTCAGGATAAATGCCTTGCACCAGTTCTACTTCTTCACGAAGTGTTTCGGCTGCCACATCACCAACAACGGTATTTAGTTTCGAATCGGATAAATCTGAAATCTCTACTGTGTCTTCAATATTTTTTTTGCTGTCACCAGTAAACAAATTAAGATTTTTCTCCCAAATGTTATAAATGCCCTTAAATTCATATCCCATACCAATTGGGAAACTTAAGGGGGTCACTTTGAGTCCTAGTTTTTGTTCAACTTCGTCCAGAAGGTCAAAAGCGTCTTTTCCTTCTCTATCAAGTTTATTAATAAAAACAATAATTGGAATATTACGCATTCGACACACTTGCACTAGTTTTTCTGTTTGCTCTTCTACACCTTTGGCGACATCAATAACCACAATAACGCTATCGACAGCCGTTAGTGTTCTAAAGGTATCTTCGGCAAAATCTTTGTGTCCAGGGGTGTCTAGGATATTAATTTTTACGCCGCGGTATTCAAAAGCTAAAACAGACGTTGCAACGGAAATTCCACGTTGGCGCTCGATTTCCATAAAATCACTGGTAGCTCCTTTTTTTATTTTATTACTTTTTACAGCACCGGCTTCTTGAATGGCACCTCCGAAAAGTAATAATTTTTCTGTAAGGGTTGTTTTTCCTGCATCGGGGTGAGAGACAATTCCAAAAGTACGGCGGCGTTCAATTTCGCTGTGAAAAGACATAAAAACTAAATTTCGCCAAAGATACTATGTATTCACCAAAGCAGAATACTTTTCGTTATTTTCTTTGTGTTTGCTTGACCAAGAATACAACTAAAAATATAAAAAAGACTAAAAAACAAATATTGGAAATTGCTCTAGCAAAGCCTTCAAAAAAAACTTGATCTAAATATGGTGATTGACAGGGTTCGCCAATGATGTTCCACCCATTCATTAATAGTATGCGCTCAAAAAAATTGAAACTGCCACTTGCATCACCGCAGTCACCATAGTTGAAAAGTATGGCTAATAGTTGTACAATAATTAGCGGTTTGTAACTTATTTTTTCAGATTTAGGTATATTTTTAAGAAAACGAAAAGTAATGATAGCTCCAACCATTACAAAAAGCGAACCGTAACCAAACAATCTAGATAACCACATGGTCCACCCCGAAGAAGTAAAGAAAAATACAAGCCAGCTCACGATAAGATAGCACCAGAGTAAAATTAGTTTTGAACTCATTTTATATGTATTTAATAAATAAATTCTGGATCAAACGTATTGAGGGTACTTGTCAAAAGTGTGTAAAATTGGTCTGATGTTCCATCTATTGAACGCCTCAACCAAAAACTAGGGCAGGAATAACCCTCATATACATCATAACCATCATCTTGCATGTCGTTTGCAAAAATGTAAAAATCATTGTGCATTTCAAATGCTGGAGATAATCCTTGTGCGGCTAACTTTGGATGCTTTTTGAAAGTTTTAATATGCTCTAAATAAATACCCTTTAAATCCTCGTTATATTTGATAAAATTGTAGGCCTGGTAATATACTCTCAAATAATCTCGAAGTTCTGCATCATAAAAATCTTGAAAGGTTTTGACAAAAGTTTTTTTGGCGTATAAAGTATTCATTTTTCTAATAAGTTGCTCCAAAAAAATTGGGTTGTAATGCCCAAAATCTGTCAAACTATTGAAATTTAGTGTCTGTCCATGAGGGCCTTTTATAAACGCTTTGTGTCCTACTATTTTCTCAACGATTTGCCGACTTAGTTTTGTTTTGAATTGCGCATAGCGCCCTCTGATTCCACTCTCGGGTATCCAACTTGAAATCTTTTCATAACTCAAGTCAACATATTTTGTTATGCTATTCCAATTACGCTTTAGAGCATTTGCTTGTTGTTCAAATAATAATAGGGTTGGGTCGTTTTGCTCTGTTGTTTTCGAGCTGGAACAGCTTAGAACAGAACATAAGAAAAATAATGTAAGGCATTTTTGTAGGCGATTCATAATAAGATTTTAGGTATGCACAAACGTACAAAAAAAATGTATATTTTTATTTTAGCAATTAATTAATATAATATCATAAAATAGTTGATAATTTAGCAGCATGATAGAAGAAAAGGTCATATTGGTTAATGAAAATGACGAGCAAATTGGCTTAATGCCCAAAATGGAGGCGCATGAGAAAGCGGTGCTACACCGCGCTTTTTCGGTGTTTATTTTCAATTCCAAAAATGAATTAATGCTCCAACAACGCGCAGCACATAAGTACCATTCACCCTTGTTATGGACCAATACCTGTTGTAGTCATCAGCGCGATGGGGAGTCTAACATTCAAGCAGGAACACGCCGTTTGCAAGAAGAAATGGGTTTTACAACTCCGTTGAAAGAAACCACGTCTTTCATTTACAAAGCGCCTTTTGATAATGGCCTAACGGAACATGAATTGGACCATATTATGATTGGTCATTACGAAAAAGCACCTAGCATCAACCCAGACGAAGTCGAAGCCTGGAAATGGATGCCCTTAGAGGAGGTAAGGCTAGATATTGCTGCCCAGCCAGAGCTTTATACAGCTTGGTTCAAAATTATTTTTGAAAAATTTTATAAACATATAAATACCACAAATGAAAGTCACAGTTAGTAGAAAAGCCCATTTCAATGCCGCTCACCGTTTGTACCGACCAGACTGGAGTTTTGAAAAAAATGATGCCATTTTTGGAAAATGCAACAACCCCAATTTTCATGGGCATAACTACGAAATGATTGTCAGTGTAACTGGAGAAATTGATCCAGAAACTGGCTATGTCGTGGATGTGAAAATTCTTAAAGATTTTATAAAATCAGAAATAGAAGATGCTTTCGATCATAAAAATTTAAATCTTGATGTTCCAGAATTTAAAAACCTAAACCCTACCGCCGAAAATATAGTTGTGGTTATTTATGATAAATTAAAAGCAGTTTTGGAAAATCATTTAGATTTGAATGTAACGCTTTACGAAACTCCTCGTAACTTTGTATCCTATTCTGGAAAATAATTTATGACAGTACTTTATCCATTAAAATTCACTCCAATTTTAAAAGATAAAATTTGGGGTGGTAACAAGCTCAATCAATTACTAGGAAAATCAACACCCTCAAAATGTGCAGGCGAAAGTTGGGAACTCAGCGATGTCGAAGACAACACCTCCATTGTCGCCAATGGTGCGCTAAAAGGAACCTCCCTGAAAACGCTTTTGCAACATTATCAAGCCAATTTGGTGGGCCAAAAAGTGTATGATCATTTTGGGGCAAAGTTCCCCCTTTTGATAAAATATATCGACGCCAAAAAAGATTTGTCTGTGCAATTGCATCCCAATGATGAATTGGCCAAAGAACGCCATCAAAGTTTTGGAAAAACAGAGATGTGGTATGTCATGCAGGCCGACGACAATTCAAATTTAATTATTGATTTTAATCAACCCACAACAAAAGAATTGTACCTCAAGCACCTGAAAAACAAAACCTTACCATCAATTTTGAACTTTGAAACAGTTGCCAAAGGCGACACCTTTTTTATAGAAGTTGGACGTGTGCACGCCATTGGTGCAGGGGTTATGTTGGCCGAAATCCAACAAACCAGCGATATTACCTATCGAGTATATGACTGGGACCGCACAGATGATCAAGGGAATTCTAGAGAATTACATAACGATTTGGCCATGGACGCAATTGATTTTAATATGCCAAATGATTTTAAAGTAGACTACAAAACAAAGCAAAACAAACCCACAACATTAGTGTCGTGTCCATACTTTACTACCAATATTATTGCAATAAATAGTGAGTTTCAAAAACAAAATAACCACGACTCTTTTATGATTTATATGGCTGTAGAAGGAAATGCTGTGTTTCATGTTGATGGAAAAACAACGGATTTGCACTATGGAGAAACTATTTTAATCCCTGCAAGTCTCAAAGAATTTAGCATCACTTCGACTAATGCTCGATTGTTGGAGGTTTATATCTAAAAATGATGTAATTTTGTAAAAAATTAAAATACAAATAATGGCTAATATTCGAAATTTAAAAAAAGATATCAATTATGTTTTAGGAGATATCATTGAAGCAGTATACATTTGGGAATCTGCAAACCCAGGGAAAGACCGCAAAAAAAGTGAAGCTATAATTGATGAAGCCATCGCCACTTTTGATGATCTTATCGAAAAAGTAAATGCCAAAGGAGTTGAAAATCATAAAGCTCATTTCAAAACTATTGCATCAGAACTCGAAAGCAAAGGTCGCGCAATGATTGATAAAATCAACGCCCTATAATTAGGTCTATTTTTTTAGATTAATTTTTTCTAAGTATTCTTTTAATATAACTCCATATTTCGATTCCGATATTCTTGGTGTTAAGCTGTTGTATATGCTATCTAAAAATGAAGATTTTGCATCAAAAACGTCTGACAATGCAATATAAGGTGCAACTTCGCTATCGTTATTATTGATAGCAAAATTGATACTATACAAATATTGTCTTTTTAAGTTTTTGTCCATTTTATTTTGAATAGAATCGATTTTGTCTTTATCCCCAACACGTTTAGAATTGAGCGATGCTTCCAATAAATCTAAGTGCAAATTTTTGAAGCGTTCTAAATTTTTGCGGTAGTCTTCAATCAATTTTTGTTGCTGACTTCCTTCAATTTTCGCATCCATAGCAAACTGTTTTAGGCGTGTAACAATGGTTGTAGTGCCAGCAACTGCAAAAAACGAAATACGTTCGGCATCAACAGCTTTGGATAAACTTAAATACAACATTTCTGGCTCTTCTAAATGACAATCAAATTCAACTACTTCTTTTCCTTTTACAACCAATGAATCTAGTGTGACATAAGCTGTGTCTTGAAATTTTTGTAAATACACTGTGCCTTTTTGAAATCCTTTTATTTTTGCAGAAATTGTAGTGTTGTGTTTCGGATTGGTTTGACAAGAAATTATAAATAATACTAGGGCAAGTTGAAAAAGTTTTTTCATTTTTTATAAATTAAAATTGATTGAATTAAGCGGCAGCGAGTGCCATTAAAATTGTACATCCTATAGCGGCGATAGTTCCAATGGCATAACCAAAAACAGCCAATAAAACACCAACTGTAGCCAGCGACGGATGAAATGCCGATGCAACAATAGGAGCAGAAGCGGCGCCACCAACATTGGCTTGACTTCCAACAGCAAGGAAAAAGTAGGGGGCTTTGATAAGTTTGGCCACCAAAATCAATAACAAAGCATGAATACTCATCCAGATAAAGCCAATCGCAATAAGGCCTGTATTTTCAAAAATTAATGTGAGATCCATTTTCATTCCGATTGTTGCAACTAAAATATAAATAAAAACACTTCCAAATTTACTAGCGCCGGCACCTTCGTAATTTTTTGCTTTTGTAAAAGATAATCCTACAGCAATTAGTGTAGATATACTGATCATCCAAAAGAACGACGACCCCAAAAACGTAAAAATATTTCGTGTGGTTTCTGAGTTCATTGTAGATACAATTGTTTTGAAAAATGGAGCCAATTGCCCTGCACAAAAATGCGCAAAACCTACAGATCCAAAAGCAATCCCAACCATAATCATCAAGTCGGTAAGACAAGGATTTCTCTTTACACTTTCGGTGAAAGTAGAAACTTTTTCTTTCAATTCTTCGATAGCAGTGGTGTCGGCCTTTAGCCATTGATTGATGCGTTTGCGTTTTCCTATTCCAATCAGTAAAAGCGCCATCCAAATATTGGCCACTACAATATCTACAAACACCATCCCACCGTAGAGTTTTGGGTTATATCCATAAATTTCGAGCATGGCTGTCTGGTTGGCACCACCACCAATCCAACTGCCTGCGAGTGTCGATAACCCTCTCCAAACAGCATCTGGTCCAACGCCGCCAACAGTTTCTGGCGATACCATTGCAATAAGGAAAATAGCGATTGGGCCGCCAATCACAATACCTAGTGTTCCAGTAAAAAACATAATAAGTGCTTTCCATCCTAAATTAAAAACGGCTTTCAAATCGATACTTAAGGTCATGAGCACCAATGCTGCTGGCAATAAATATCGGCTAGCAACATAATATAAATTACTGTTTTCATTTGTTAGTATTCCGTCTGTTGAAATACTTTGCCACTCAGGAGCAATCCACCCCAATGTTGTAAAAACAGCCGGCAGCATATAGGCCATAAAAAGTCCAGGAACAATTTTATAAAATTTGAACCAAAAACCGGAGGTTTTGGATTCGGTATAAAAAATAAATGCAATGGCCAACATCAAAAGTCCAAACACAATGCTATCATTTGTAAAAAGAGGGGTAGTGTCGGTCATCAGATTTTATTGTTTTGAATTTAATTTATTAGCGCTAACAAATATAAAAATAATAAGGACTAAACTGCCTATTATTATCAGCGGGGAAAACCATGAACCGAGTTCTGTATCTTGTTTTTCATGGGGCGTCATCATTGTTTTTAAAATATAGGCCAATAATAGAAGATTTAAAAAATTGACAACCCTTAAAATTCTTGTACTAAAACGATAGTTTTTTAGGGCATTTTCTTCTGTTATTTTTACAGTATAGTTGTGTAAATGAGGATATTTATTTAAAATGTATAACCCGATAAATATACTGCTAAAAACTCCCATCAACATCCAAATAGACTGCTTGGAACCAAAAGCATCTGCTTCGCCACGACCATTAAAATGTGTTGGAATTTCATCTGGAAGACCGGGATAATAAACGAATACACTGATCCATATCAAGAAAAATACTAAAAATGAAGCACGATCAATCCAAAGGTCAGAGGTGGAGAGCGGTACAGTTAGTTTAGGTCTTTTTTCAAACATATTTTAATCTAATTTATTTTTTGGCACGGAAGTTGATAAATGTAAAGTATATTATTTAATTTTTTTGTTAGTAATATATTTTGGTTGGTTAGTGGTTAAAGCATCATTTTTTTAAATGATGCTTTTTCCATTTGTGAAAGTATTGTTAAACATAGTGTGAGAATTAACTTTAGGTCTTAATTTTGTTTTTAGAAGATTGTATTTCAAATACACTTTGGTTGGTTAGTAATAAAAGCACTGTTCTTTCAGTGCTTTTTTTAGTTTATATTCTTTATAAATTCAATCATACTTTTTTCGACTTCCGGAGAAATCTCCAATGAAGTATCATTATAAGATTTCATATTCTCCAATTGTTCTCCTTCAATTTTTACCATGATATGATTCATCTTTTCAACAATAAGTAATACGCCGTTTTGAGCTGCTTTGTATAGGAGATTTGCCTCATCAACACTAACTTGCAAATCTTTGTCGCCATTGATGATTAATGTAGGGATATTGTGTTTTTTCATCTCTTCAGCAGGATTGTACTGCATCCAATTGGACATAAAACCTTGTACATCTAAATTGAAAATAGAGGATAAAGCCATTGGAAAATCTGTAGTTGTTTTACCCGCTTTTAGAAGTGTCAAAACGCGTTTGCTGTCTTCCAAAAACATCGGGGCTGTTTTTGAAATTTGTTCAATCAAAATTTCATCAATTGGTTTTCCAGCGCCTGCCAACGAAATAAAACCAGAAACGCCTTCTTCTAAGGCCAACAAGCCTACCAAGCTTCCTTGACTGTGGCCGGCCACTACTATAGTTTTATAGTTTGGTTTAAAATAAGAAATAACAGATTTGGCATCCGTCACAAAATCATCAAATGATATATCTTTATCAATTGTTTTATTTAGAATTTGCTTTACAATTCTTTTGTCGTATCGAAACGATGCGATACCATTATTACTCATTGATTCAGCTATTTTTTTTAGCATGTCATTTTTCATAAAGGATTGATTTCCATTGCGATCTGTGGGGCCAGAGCCCGCAATCAAAATCACTAATGGAGCAATATTTTGGTCTTTTGGTGTTAATAATGTTCCCTCAACATGGGGATTAATAGTAATATTTTTTGTTGAGAAATTTTGCGCAACCAAGAGACTTGTTGCAACAAAATAGAAACTAAAAAATCTGAAGATTTGTGTCATGATAATTTTATTTTATAGTTCTGAATGTCAAATTGATACGTTCTTCAACATGCTTTTTTGTTTTTGAAATTTGATGTAACCAGTAGTGTTGTGTACTGCCCTTCATTACAAGCAAACTACCATGTGTCAAATTGATTTTTAATTTGTGTGAGGAATCATTGCGGTGTTTCATATGAAACATACGCTCTGCACCTAAACTCAACGATGCAATTACAGGGTTTTGGCCCAGCTCCTTTTCGTCATCTGCGTGCCAACCGTTGCTGTCTTGTCCATGGCGGTATAAATTCAATAAACAAGTGGTAAAAACATGATCTAATCTGTGTTCAATTTTTTCTTTAAGTTCCAAAAGCATTGGCGAAAATGGAGAGGGGTGCATTGTAATATTAGAATAGCTATAGGGCAAATTGTTATTGGCATACAAAGCCGTAAGCCGAGGTTGATCATACACTTTTCCAAAGACCTTTATTTGATCCTGCTGCCATGCTGTTTCTTTGCGTAAAATATTGAAATAGCGCAACGCATCTTCTGGATTCAAGAAGTTTTTATCATACAAAATCTCACCATCTTTTAATATGGTACTTTTATTGTTTTGATCGCCAAAAAGCATCTGTTGATTTTTTTTCTAAATTAGCATAAGTTCTCAATTCATGCAACAAAAAAAAGTATTCTCAATTTTAGCTCTTCTCTTTTCGATTGTTTTTTTTGCTCAATCACCACTGCCTGAGGGTTTTAGTAATGCAAAAACTATTATTCAAGACATAGAAATTGATTTACGCTACGCAACAAAAAATAATTTTATTGGTCAAAAAATTGATGGCTACAAGGCTCAAAAAGCAATCTTGAGTACAAAAGCGACCCGAGCGTTGCTTGCGGCTCAACAAGAATTTGGACAAATGGGTTTGGGCCTCAAATTATTTGACGGCTATCGTCCTCAGCGCGCTGTTGATCATTTTGTGCGTTGGGCCAAAAATCCTATTGATACACTCAAAAAAGCACAATTTTACCCCAATATTCCAAAATCTCAACTCTTCAAAGCTCAATATATAGCAACGCGTTCTGGCCACAGCAGAGGGAGTTCTGTAGATATTACCCTTATAGACTTTAGCAGTTGTGAGGAACTTGATATGGGAAGTCCGTATGATTTTTTTGGAAAAATTTCGAATTTAGATTACCAAAATTTAAGTTCAAAGCAACATGCCAACCGACAGTTGTTACAGCGTATTATGATTAAACACGGTTTTCGACCATATGCACAAGAATGGTGGCATTTTACACTCAACAATGAGCCTTTTCCAAGCACCTATTTCAATTTTATTATTGAATAAAAAAAGGTGATTTTTTTTAAAAAAAAACCACCTTTTTTTTGTGCTTTCACTAGCGTTTATTTAATCATATCGTAACTTCGTTTGATGAAGTTTGTAAGTGCTTCTCCTTTAAGAAGACCTTGTGAAAGCTGTGCTAAATCTAAACTTTGACTGATTAAGCGTTCGCGTTTTTTTGCAGTTTTTGTGTTTAGAATTTCATGCACTAGATCAGCATTTGTATTTACAACGAGGTTATACATTTCCGGCATATTACCCATACCAAACATTCCACCGCCGCCTGTCTGTTGCATTTCTTTCATTCGGCGCATAAACTCTGGTTGTGTAATCATAAATGGCGCAGCATTGCTGTCCATGGCTTCCAGTTGAACGCTAAATTTTTCAGACGAAATTACTGCTTTGAGTTGCTCATCTAGTGTTGCTTTTTCTTCTTCTGTTAGCTTAGAAATTGTAGTATCCTCTTTTTGTATCAGTTTATCAATATGATCGGCATCTACTCGAACAAAAGAAATCTTTTCTTTGCTGCTTTCCAATTTTTGAATCAAATGTGATACAATTGGAGAATCTAACAAAAGAACTTCATAATCTTTGGCTTTTGCTGCTTCGATATAGCTGTGCTGCTCTTCTGCATTTGAAGCATACAAAATGACTAACTTATCGTCCTTATCCGTTTGTTTTGCTTTGATTTTGTTATACAGTTCGTCGTATGTGAAGTAGGTGCCATCTACGGTTGGATACAAAGCAAAAGCTTCAGCTTTATCAAAGAATTTTTCTTCGGAAAGCATTCCATATTCAATTACAATTTTGATATCATTCCACTTGGCTTCAAAGTCTTCTCTATTGTTATTAAATAATGACTTTAATTTATCGGCGACTTTTTTGGTGATATATGACGAAATCTTTTTTACAGCGCCATCGGCTTGTAAGTAAGATCGAGATACATTCAAAGGAATGTCTGGCGAATCAATCACACCGCGAAGCATCGTCAAAAACTCAGGAACAATGCCTTCTACATTATCGGTTACAAAAACTTGATTTTGATACAATTGAATTTTATCCTTTTGGATATTCATGTCGTTGGTCATCTTAGGGAAATATAAAATTCCTGTCAGATTGAACGGGTAATCGACATTCAAATGAATATTAAATAGTGGTTCTTCAAATTGCATCGGGTACAATTCACGATAAAATCCTTTATAGTCTTCTTCTTTCAAGTCCGCTGGTGTTTTGGTCCATGCTGGATTTGGATTATTGATGATATTGTCAATGGTGATTTTTCGCTGCGGTTCTGTGGTTTCTTTACCGTCTTTGTCTGTTGTTGTCTTTGGTTTGTGTTCTGGATCGTTAATTTCTTTTGTGCCAAACTTTATCGGAATTGGCATAAATTTATTGTACTTGTTTAACAACTCAGTAATGCGGCTATCTTCCAAAAATTCTGTAGAATCCTCTGCGATATGCAAAATAATTTCTGTTCCTCGTTCTGTTTTGTCAGCAGCGTCTAGGCTATACTCAGGACTTCCGTCACAAACCCAATGTGCTGCAGGTTCGTTTTTGTAAGATTTTGTAATGATTTCCACTTTTTCGGCCACCATAAAAGCTGAATAAAATCCTAGGCCAAAGTGTCCAATAATTCCTGCATCTTCAACTTTATCTTTGTATTTATCCAAAAATTCTTCGGCACCAGAAAAAGCAACTTCATTGATATATTTTTGAACTTCATCTGCGGTCATTCCAATACCTTGGTCGATGAGGTGCAATTTTTTGCCTTCTTTGTCAATTTTGATTTCAATTTTTGGATCACCATAATCTACTTTGGCTTCGCCAATATTGGTTAAATGTTTCAATTTTAGGGTGGCATCCGTAGCATTACTGATCAATTCACGCAAAAAGATTTCGTGATCACTGTACAGAAACTTCTTAATTAGAGGGAAAATATTTTCAACGGATACATTAATCGTTCCTTTACTCATAATTTTATTTATTTTTTAATGATTATAATATTGATTACTTTGTTAAACTTATGTCAAAAAGAATACCATTTTATAAAATGTGACAAACTGACATTTTATAAAGTTTATATTTGTAAACAAATCACATCAAAAAAAGGATATGTACAATTCAAAAATAATAGGCATGGGACATTATGTTCCAGAAAATATCGTAACAAATGACGATTTGTCGCAACTCATGGATACTAACGACCAGTGGATTCAGGAACGCACAGGGATCAAACAGCGCCGTTGGGCTGTCAAAGGCGATGGTGATACAACGTTTAGCATGGGGTTGAAAGCGGCCAAAAACGCCATTAAAAATGCAGGAATAGATAAGCAAGATATTGATTTTATAGTCTTTGCAACTTTGAGTCCAGACTATTATTTTCCTGGGCCTGGGGTGCAAGTTCAAGAAGCATTGGGTATCGATACTGTTGGTGCTTTGGATGTTAGAAATCAGTGTTCTGGTTTTGTTTATGGAATTTCTGTTGCTGATCAATTTATAAAAACAGGGATGTATAAACATATTTTGGTTATTGGTAGCGAATTACAATCTCGAGGTATTGATGTTTCAACCAGAGGTCGAAGTATATCTGTCATTTTTGGTGATGGCGCTGGTGCTGCAGTTTTGAGCAGAGAAGAGGACCAAACCAAAGGGATTTTGTCATCACATTTACATTCTGAAGGAGAGCATGCTTTGGAGCTTGCTGCAGAGGCACCAGGAATGGGAAAACGTTGGGTGACCGAAATTATTGAAGATAATGACCCAGATGATATGAGCTACAGACCCTACATGAACGGACAGTTTGTATTTAAAAATGCCATTCGAAGATTTAGTGAGGTGATACATGAAGGGTTGAGCGCCAATAATCTTGGTGTTTCAGACATTGATATGTTGATTCCTCATCAGGCCAATTTACGAATTGCACAATACATACAAAAAAAGTTTCAACTAACTGATGATCAAGTGTTTAATAATATTCAAAATTATGGAAATACCACTGCAGCTTCAATTCCAATAGCGCTTAGTGAAGCTTGTGAACAAGGTAAAATAAAATCTGGTGATACTGTTGTTCTTGCAGCATTTGGAAGTGGTTTTACATGGGGTAGTGTGATTATCAAATGGTAGACATTAATAAAACGCTTGTTTTAGGTGCTTCTCTCAATTCAGAGCGCTATTCTCACAAAGCAATCTTGATGTTGAGAAAAGCCAATATCCCTGTAGTGGCTTTTGGTCTGCAAAAAGGTGTTGTAAGTGATATTGAAATAGAGACGTGTTTGAAATCATACAAAACGATTCATACAGTAACACTTTATTTGAATCCAAAGCGTCAAGAGGCCTATATGGAGTATATTTTAGGGCTCAATCCCAAACGTGTAATTTTCAATCCTGGAACAGAAAATCCTGATTTTTATAAGCTTTTAGAAAGGTATAACATACAGTATGAAATTGCTTGTACTTTAGTGTTGCTTTCTACGAATCAATATCAATCCTAAGAACGTTAGAAGTCCGTTGATTGGAAGTAGCTCATAGCCAATAACATAACCGCCTAGTTGTTCTGCTGGAATTTGACCAAGTGCGTAGGCAATGGAAACCGATACTAAAGCAACGATCCAGACATAGTGATCATTAACCTTGTAATTTGTAAAAATCCCAAACCCAAAAAGTCCTAACAACGGGCCATAAGTATATCCAGCTACCGTCAAAAGACTGTCTATGACGTTGGAGTCTAAAATATGCTTGAAAGCAATAATGACTAAAATCAAAAGCACGCTCATACCGATATGCGTTTGTTTTCGAATGCGTTTTTTGTCGGTGTCAGAATATTTTTTGAGGTCCAAAATATCGACACAAAAAGAAGTCGTGAGCGAAGTCAGTGCACTATCAGCACTGCTGTATGCTGCAGCAATAAGTCCTAAAATAAATACAGATGCTAAGGTTAATCCTAAGCCTGAATTCAATGCAATTTCCGGGAATAATAAATCGGTTTTTGGTTGCCCATCCATCAACGGAAGTGCTATTTCAAAACGTTCTGCATAGATGAATAACAGCGCTCCTAATAATAAAAATAAGAACGTAACAAGCGTGAGTACGATACAAAACCACAACATATTTTTTTGAGCCTCTTTGAGGGATTTACAGGTCAAGTTTTTTTGCATCATGTCTTGGTCCAATCCAGTCATACAAATAGTGATAAACATTCCGCCAAAAAATGATTTCAAGAAATGGTCTCTTGCTAAAATAGAGTCTGTTTTAAAGATAGAACTGTACTGATCGAGTTCGTCGGAAACTAAAAATTCTGAAAAACTCCACCCGAGTTGATCGGTAATAAAATAAATTGAAAGTACCACAGCACAAACCATAAAAAGGGTTTGAAGGGTGTCGGTCCATACAATAGTTTTGATGCCGCCTTTATTGGTGTAAATCCAAATCAATACTATGGATAGAATAACAGTAATTTCAAAAGGAATTTGCCATTGTTCAAAAACAAATTGTTGCAATACAATAGCCATAAGGTACATCCTAAAAGCCGCTCCTAAAACTCTTGAAACAAAGAAGAAAAATGCGCCTGTTTTATGACTTACACGCCCGAAGCGTTGTTGGAGGTATTCGTAAATAGAAGTGAGATTTAATTTATAATAAATAGGCAATAATACAAACGCGACTACAACATAACCAGCAATATACCCCAAGCATACTTGAAAATAACTAAACTCCGAATTTTGTACCCAGCCTGGAACAGAGATAAAAGTGACTCCAGAAAGCGAAGCACCAATCATACCAAAGGCAACTAAATACCATGGCGATTGTTTTCCGGCTTTAAAAAAATCGTTGTTAGTGTCATTTTTTCCTGTTATTCTCGCGATTATGACAAGAAAAATAAAATAAACAAAAGTGATGAGTAGAATGTGTTGTCCTTTCAACTTAATAAATTTATATTTGTGATGCTCAAATGTACCACGAGTCTGTGTTCAAATGTAAAATATTCTGAAATAATCTATAGTTAAATGTATAGATTTTTCAATTGTTTTTTCTAAACCTCTACGAATGAAGTGTTTACAGTCTTTTACAAAATATAAATAAAATGGAGTTTTCATCGAAGTTGTTGCAAAATGCCGTGAATGAAGTAGCGCAATTACCAGGAATTGGCCGTCGTACAGCGCTTCGTTTGGTGCTGCATCTTTTGCGTCAGCCAGAAGACCAAACCCATCAGCTTTCCAAAGCGCTTTTGGCGATGAGGTCGTCAATAAATTTCTGTCAACAATGCCACAATATTTCAGATCAACTCGTGTGTGAGATTTGTTCAAATCCCAATAGAAATCACAGCACAGTTTGCGTTGTAGAAGATATTCGAGATGTCTTGGCTATTGAGAGCACTGCAAGTTTTCGCGGCGTGTATCATGTTTTAGGTGGAAAAATTTCACCCATGGACGGTATTGGCCCTTCAGATTTAAATATACAAAGTTTGGTAAATAAAGTTAATCAAGGTAAAATAAAAGAGCTCATTTTTGCGTTAAGCTCAACAATGGAAGGCGACACAACCAACTTTTACATTTACAAACAAATTCAAGATGCAGAGATTACACTTTCCACAATAGCACGAGGGATTTCTGTTGGCGATGAGTTGGAATATGCCGACGAAGTGACTTTGGGACGAAGCATAACCAATAGAGTTCCATTTGAATCATCTCTAAAATCTTAATGCATTGAAATTATCGGTCGTTATTCTCAATTATAATGTACGCTACTTTTTGGAGCTTTGTGTGCAAAGTGTACAAGCGGCATTGAAAGATATTCCCTCCGAAATTATTATTATTGATAATAACTCTCTGGATGATAGTTGTGCTATGGTTAAAGCAAAATTCCCGGAGCTTAGACTCATAGAAAATAAAGAGAATGTTGGTTTTTCAAAAGCCAATAATCAAGCGGTACGCGTGGCACAAGGGGAGTATGTTTGTATTCTTAATCCTGATATAGTTGTTACAGAAAATACATTTCAAGAATTGCTTCAATTTTCTCAAAAAAAACCGAAAAAATTAGGCATTATTAGTTGTCGCCTCATTGATGGTTCTGGACAGTTTTTGCCAGAAAGCAAACGAAATTTTCCGACAGTTGCTGTAGCATTTCAAAAATTAATTGGACTAAGTCGGCACTATTATGCCAATCAAATTGAGGAATTTGCCGAAACGGAAGTTGAAGTATTAGCAGGTGCTTTAATGTTTTTAAAGCGCTCGCTTTATACTACTCTAAATGGTTTTGATGAAGATTTTTTTATGTATGGTGAGGATATAGATTTGTCATACAGGGCGTGCCAATTAGGCTATAAAAATTATTATTTAGGAACAACAACAGTGCTTCATTTTAAGGGAGAAAGTACCATGAAAAATACGGCGCAATCAAAACGCTTTTATGAAGCAATGCAATTGTTTTACAAAAAGCATCTTAAAGCAAATATTTTCATTGAAGTATTAGTAAACATCACCTCAGCATTGGCGCCATATATTCCAAATAAAAGACATCCTGCAAAAAGGCATGATAAAAAATTTGTTTTCTTAAAATCACCCTCAAAGTGGCTGGAAAACAAAAACCTAGCCGCTGTTGATTCTATAAAAGAATTACCAGAAAACACCTATTTTGATGTTGTTTTAGATTTGAATTATTTTGATTTCCAATCGGTGATAGAATACGTCAACACCACAAAAAATAAATTTATATCTCACAAATTTCGACCAAAAAACTGCAGCTATTTTGTTGGTAGTGATTCTTCTATGCAGCGTGGAGAGGTTGTTCATTTTGATAAATTTGAAAGTAGAAGCTACTTTTAAAAACAATTGATAAAGTCGTCAATTTTCTGTAGTTTTGCTGCACGAAATAACACCCCAATAAAACATTAAATATGGCAAAGTTTGAGCTCAAATTACCCAAAATGGGAGAGAGTGTTGCGGAGGCGACTATCAATTCTTGGTTAAAAGAAATAGGTGATCGTGTGGAGATAGACGAGCCTGTGGTAGAAATTTCAACAGACAAAGTTGATAGTGATGTTCCTAGTGAGGTGAGTGGGATTTTAGTAGAAAAACTATTTGATATCGATAAAGTTGTTGAGGTTGGACAAACCATAGCCATAATTGAAACAGAACAAGACGCAAATGCAGAAACCCCAAAAGAGGCGCCTAAAGTTGAAGAACAAACTGTTCCAGTTGCCGAAATTATTGCCGATGTTCAAGAAACAGTTGCAACGGCCAAATCTTTGACCACCCCAATCAGTTCAAACGGAATACGGTTTTATTCTCCTTTGGTAAAAAATATCGCCAAAAAAGAAGGCATTACACAAACAGAACTCGATCAAATTGTGGGTAGTGGAAAAGGTGGTAGAGTTACTAAAAATGATATGCTGGCGTACATTGAAAACCGTTCGCAAATAAGTACAGCAGCAGTTGAAAGGCCTCAACCCACAGCGGCACCCACAACAACATCGGCCCCTCCTCCAATTCGAAGTGGTTCCGATGAAATTATCGAAATGACGCGCATGGGTAAGCTCATTTCCAAACATATGATCAGTTCTGTGCAAACCTCGGCACATGTGCAGTCTTTTATAGAAGTAGATGTAACGAAAATATGGAATTGGCGAGAAAAAATTAAAACCAAATTTCAAGAAAATACAGGTGAAAAAATTACGTTTACACCGATTTTTATGGAAGCAGTGGCAAAAGCACTCAGCATTCATCCGATGCTCAATGTTTCGGTTGATGGCAATCATATTATCAAACACAAATCCATCAATTTAGGGATGGCGACGGCCTTGTCAGACGGCAATCTTATTGTGCCTGTAATCAAAAATGCAGACCAACTCAATTTAATGGGCATGACCAAACGTGTCAATGATTTGGCCATTCGAGCAAGACAAAATCAATTGAATCCAGATGATATTCAAGGTGGAACCTACACTGTGACCAATGTAGGTGGATTTGGAAGCATCATGGGAACCCCTATTATCAATCAGCCACAAGTTGGAATTTTGGCTCTTGGCGCTATCAGAAAAGTGCCTGCAGTTATTGAAACGAACGAGGGTGATTTTATAGGGATTCGTCAAAAAATGTTTTTGTCTCATTCTTACGATCACCGCGTCGTAAATGGTGCGCTTGGCGGTCAGTTTATTAAAACAGTAAAAGAATTATTGGAGTCTTGGGACGACAATAGACAAGTATAAGAAAATGCAACTCAACTTAAAAAAACCTATTTGTTTCTTCGATTTAGAAACAACTGGGATCAGTATTACTGCCGACAGGATTGTAGAAATTTCAATTTTGAAAGTTTTTCCCGACGGAAAAGAAGAAAAAAAAACCTGGCTGGTAAATCCAGAAATGCCAATTCCAGCGCAAGCAACCGCTGTTCATGGCATTTCCAATGAAAAAGTAGCAAATGAACCCACCTTTACAATGCTGGCAAATGAAATCCATACTTGGGTGAAAGATGCAGATTTAGGCGGTTTTAATTCCAATCGTTTTGATATTCCAATTCTTGCAGAAGAAATGCTTCGAGCAGGTATTGATTTTGATATGAAAAACAGAAAATCTGTTGACGTGCAAACGATTTTTCATAAAATGGAACAACGCACACTTACAGCTGCATATAAATTTTATTGTGATAAAAATCTAGAAAACGCACACAGTGCAGAGGCCGATACTATAGCAACTTACGAAGTACTAAAGGCACAACTCGATCGGTACGAAAACCTAGAAAATGACACCTCTTTTTTAGCCGAATTTAGCACCCGTCAGAAGTTTGCTGACTTTGCCGGTTTTATCAAGTATGACAAAGAGGGTAATGAGTGTTTTTCTTTTGGAAAACACAAAGGCAAAAAAGTAACTGAAATTCTAGAAAAAGAACCAGGATATTTTGGCTGGTTGCTCAATGCAGATTTTCCGTTATACACCAAAAAAGTTTTAACAGCCATCAAACTTCGTGCATTTAACCAGAAACTGTAACAGATGAAACTGATTTGTGTTGGCAGAAACTACAGCAATCATATTGCGGAGCTTCAAAATGAAAAACCCAAAGAACCTGTAGTTTTTTTAAAGCCAGATACAGCAATACTTCTAAAAAAACAACCATTTTTCATCCCTGATTTTTCCAAAAACGTACAATATGAAGTTGAAGTGCTTGTAAAAATCAATAGAGTTGGTAAGTACATTGCTTCAGAGTTTGCCCATAAATATTACGATCAAATAGGGTTAGGTATTGATTTTACTGCTCGAGATGTACAGCAAACATTGAAGCAAAAAGGATTGCCTTGGGAAAAAGCAAAAGCATTTGACGGTTCAGCAGTTGTAGGAAAGTGGGTTTCAAAGCATCAATTTGAAAACTTGAATTCTCTATCCTTTAGTTTGAAACAAAACGATCGCATTGTTCAGTCTGGAAACACTAAAGATATGCTCTGGACTATTAACGATATTATCGCTTATGTTTCGCAATTTTTTACATTAAAAATAGGAGATATTATTTTTACAGGAACACCCTCTGGAGTTGGCCCAGTTCAACCCAACGATGGCCTTAAAGGCTTTATCGAAAACGAAGAATTTTTCAATATAAAAGTCAAGTAAATGAATGCAGAAATCATAACCATTGGCGATGAAATTCTCATCGGTCAAATTGTAGATACCAATTCTGCATACATCGCAAAGGAACTCAATAAAATTGGAATTTCTGTATTTCAAATTACTTCAGTTCAAGACGATAAAAAACATATTTTAGAGGCCTTAGAAAACGCACAAAATCATGCTGGTTTGGTGATTCTAACGGGTGGATTAGGCCCAACAAAAGATGATATTACAAAAACAACTTTGGCAGACTATTTTGAAGATACTTTAGTGCGGAACAAAGAAGTTGTAGCACACATCAAGCACATTTGGAAAACTTATATCAAACAACCTCTTTTGCAGGTCAATTTAGACCAGGCATTGGTTCCATCGAAAGCTAAAGTTTTGATGAATCAGTCTGGTTCTGCACCAGGCATGTGGATGGAAAATAATACTACCGTTTTTATTTCACTTCCAGGGGTGCCATTTGAGATGAAAGCTCTGATGCAAAATGAGGTTTTACCTCGGCTTTCTAAACAATTTGAATTGCCATTTATTTTACACAAAACTGTACTGACATATGGGTTGGGAGAGAGTGTTATCGCCGATCGTATTTCGGAGTGGGAAAACAACTTACCCAAGTCTGTAAAATTGGCCTACTTGCCAAATTTAGGGCGTGTACGATTACGTTTATCATCAAAAGGATATGATAAAGCCGTTGTATATGAATCCATTCATAATGAAATCGAAAAACTTTTACCGCAAATTAGTGATGTTTTTGTTGGGTTTGAAGAAGAGTCTTCGATAGAGCAAATTATTGGAAATCAATTGATTAAATCCAACACAACCTTAGCAGTTGCAGAGAGCTGTACTGGCGGACGAATAGGTGCGCAATTTACAGCCAATCCTGGGGCATCAGCGTATTTTAAAGGGGGTGTAATTGCATATGACACCACAATAAAAACACAAGTTTTGGGAGTTGATAAACCTTTAATTGAAACCCATTCAGTCGTCAGTACGGAAGTAGCCGAAGCTATGGCTTTGGGTGTTCAAAAGCTATATAATTCAGATTATGCCATAGCAACGACCGGAAATGCTGGTCCGTCCAAAGGGGATTCTGATGCAGAAGTCGGGACTGTTTGCATCGCTATTGCTACACCACATCGTGTTTTTTCAAAGCAATTTACCTTCGGAAAACACAGAGAGCGCATAACAACAAAAGCGGTACATATGGCGTTGACGTTGCTTCAGAAAGAAATTTTTTAAAATTGACTTGATAAAATTTGTGAACTTACAAAGAATTCGTATTTTTGCACCTCGTTTTGAAACAACAAAACATATAAATTAAAGATCATGTCAAAAGTTTGTGAACTTACAGGAAAAAAAGCAATGGTTGGAAACAATGTTTCCTTCTCTTTGAATAGAACAAAACGCAAATTCAATGCAAATTTGGTAAAGAAGCGTTTTTACATCCCTGAAGAAGATAAGTGGGTAACGCTAAAAGTTTCAACATCTGCATTGAAAACGATCAATAAAATTGGTATCAGCGCAGCAATTAAAGAAGCAAAATCCAAAGGGTTTTTAAAATAATTATACCATAAAGTAAAGCATCATGGCAAAGAAAGGAAATAGAGTTCAAGTGATTTTGGAATGTACTGAGCACAAAGCATCAGGACAGCCAGGAACGTCTCGATACATTACAACAAAAAACAAAAAAAACACACCAGATCGCATGGAGATTAAGAAATTTAATCCCATTCTAAAGCGTATGACGGTGCACAAAGAAATTAAATAATTATAGGGGTTTAAAGAACCACCAAGAAATACTTTAATCATGGCAAAGAAATCAGTAGCATCACTTCAAACAGGATCTAAACGTTTGACAAAAGCAATCAAAATGGTAAAATCTCCAAAAACTGGTGCTTATACTTTTGTAGAGTCTATTATGTCTCCTGAAAAAGTAAATGACTTTTTGAATAAAAAGTAATTTTTTAAAAAAAATTTTAGAGTCAAAAGCTGCTTTTCTACAAAGCGGCTTTTATTTTTTTAGTACCTTGCAAATCATCAAAAAATGATAAAATAACAGTTGGTATGAGTTTCTTTAAAAAGATTTTTTCTTCAGAAAAAAAAGCAACATTAGACAAAGGGCTTGAAAAATCTAAATCTAGTTTTTTTGATAAACTAGGAAAGGCTGTTGCTGGTAAATCTAAAGTTGACGACAGTGTGCTAGACAATCTCGAAGAGGTCTTGGTTACCAGCGATGTTGGAGTGCATACAACGCTTAAAATTATAGAACGTATTGAAGAGCGTGTATCGAGAGATAAATACCTAGGCACGGAGGAGTTGAATGTCATTCTAAGAGAGGAAATAGCCGCATTACTTTCTGAAACAAATTCTGGTGAAGCCACTGATTTTTCGTTAACTCAAACCCAAAAACCTCATGTTATTATGGTGGTTGGTGTTAATGGTGCTGGAAAAACAACCACAATAGGAAAACTAGCGCATCAATTCAAAAAACAGGGTTTAAATGTTGTATTGGGTGCTGCCGATACTTTTAGAGCGGCAGCCATCGATCAATTGCAAGTTTGGGCCAATCGTGTTGAGGTGCCAATAGTAAAACAAAATATGGGTAGCGACCCTGCCTCTGTGGCTTTCGACACCTTAGAAAGTGCTGTTAGTTCCAACGCCGATGTTGTCATTGTAGATACTGCTGGTCGTTTGCATAACAAAGTTAACTTGATGAATGAGTTGACCAAAATTAAACGTGTCATGCAAAAAGTGGTTCCCAATGCACCACATGAAATTTTACTCGTTCTTGATGGATCAACAGGTCAAAATGCTTTTGAACAAGCCAAGCAATTTACGGCGGCTACTGAAGTTAATGCGCTGGCAGTCACCAAATTAGATGGCACAGCAAAAGGTGGTGTTGTGATTGGAATTAGTGATCAATTTCAGGTTCCTGTAAAGTATATAGGAGTAGGAGAGGGCATAGATGATCTTCAAGTATTCAATAAATTTGAATTTGTAGATTCCTTTTTTAAATAATAGTGACATGAAAAAAATCGTAGTGTTCGTTTTGATGATTCCTTTTTTTGGGTGTAAAAATAATGCTCAAAAAACAGAGGATAATTTAAGTGATATTTCTGAAAAAGCGTTTAGAACTTTCAAAGTAGAAGATTCTAATTATATTGATTTGACTACACTTTGGGCGCCGTTTCAAGATCAACTTTCTGCTTTTTCTGAAGAAAAATATAATGCCTTGAAACCTTTAATCATGAATCAAGACATTCCAACACTTCAGCGTCATGTTCAAAACCGAAAATTAAGCTACGAGGCCTTAGTTACATTCTATTTGTACCGCATTAATTTGTTGGATAGAGAGAACCAAAAATCTCTAAATTCTGTAATTTCATTAAACAAATCAATCATTGAGGAGGCTAGAGAAAAGGATAAAAACCGCCCTAAAAATCTTTCGGCATTATCTCTGTATGGCATGCCTATTCTTTTGAAAGATAATATTAATGCCAGCGGTATGGTAACTACTGCAGGAGCCGTAGCTTTACTGAAAAACACAACAGAAGATTCATTTTTAAGTCAACAATTAAAATCATCAGGAGCTCTAATTTTAGGTAAAGCAAACCTTAGCGAGTGGGCCTATTTCTTTTGTGGTGATTGCCCTAGCGGGTATAGCGCAGTTGGAGGTCAAACGTTTAATCCCTACGGGAGAAAAACTTTAGACACAGGAGGATCGAGTTCGGGAAGTGCTGTTGCTGTCGCGGCCAATTTTTGTGCCGCTGCAATTGGGAGTGAAACCTCTGGTTCTATTTTATCGCCTGCAAGTCAAAATGCTGGAGTTGGCCTAAAACCCACCATTGGAACCATAAGTCGAAGCGGGATCATTCCCATTTCGAGTACACTAGACACTGCCGGGCCGATTACAAAAAATATTATTGATAATGCCTTGGTTTACAATGCTATTATTGGGTATGATGCCAATGATGTTAAATCAAAATCAACTTCAAAAATTGATCTTAAATATGTTTTAAATACGTCTTTTCAAGGCAAACGCTTTGGCGCGATCAAAGAATTATTAAAAGATTCTCTTTATTCAAAATCTATAGAATTACTAAAAAAACAAGGCGCGGAAGTCATTACGATGACTCCAGAAAACAAAAATTTACCAGACTTTTTAAGGTTATTGAATTTAGATATGAAAGCCGATTTACCTTTGTATTTTCAAAACCAAGCTCATAAAAACATTCAATTCAATAGCGTGCAATCTATAATTGATTTTAACAATTTGGATTCTATACATAGAGCACCTTATGGCCAAAAATTATTTGAAGGCATCGTTGCCGATTCGGCTACTGTCTCGGAATTTGAAGCTATAAAAACGACTCTAAAGACTAATGGCCGCGCCTATTTTGATACTGTAATGACAGCACAGAAATTAGATGGTATATTGTCCATAAATAATTATCATGCAGGTTATGCTGCTGTGGCAGAATATCCTGCACTAACTGTTCCAATGGGGCTCAACAAAGACAATGCTCCAATGGGGCTCACATTTATTGCAAAACCCTATCAAGAAACCCAACTTTATCAATGGGGGTATCATTTTGAAAAAATAGCCAAAAAACGTCCTTTTCCAAACCAATACGATTAACTTTTTATGAGAACAAAATCACTTAAGAAAAACAAAATTAATGTCGTGACTTTGGGTTGCAGCAAAAATGTATATGATAGTGAAGTTCTTATGGGGCAGCTCAAAGCCAATGGTAAGACGGTAGCACACGAAGAGGAGGGTAATATTGTAGTGATTAATACCTGTGGATTTATTGATAATGCCAAAGAAGAAAGTGTCAATACTATTTTGGATTTTGTTCAGAAAAAAGATGCTGGTGATGTCGATAAAGTTTTTGTAACTGGTTGTCTGAGTGAACGTTATAAGCCAGATTTAATCAAAGAAATACCTGATGTCGATCAGTATTTTGGAACCACAGAACTACCCCAGCTTTTGAAAGCATTGGGTGCAGACTACAAGCATGAACTCATTGGTGAGCGTTTGACAACAACACCAAAAAATTATGCCTATTTAAAAATTGCAGAGGGCTGCGACCGTCCCTGTAGTTTTTGTGCTATTCCGTTGATGCGAGGCAAACACCGCTCTACCCCCATAGAGGATTTAGTTGTTGAAGCCAGAAAACTAGCTGCAAATGGTGTAAAGGAGTTGATTCTTATTGCTCAGGATTTGACCTATTATGGATTGGATTTATACAAAAAACGCAACCTTGCAGAGTTGTTAAAGGCCTTGGTAACCGTAGATGGTATTGAATGGATTCGCTTGCATTATGCGTTTCCTACGGGTTTTCCATTGGATGTTTTGGATGTAATGAAAAACGAGCCCAAAATTTGCAATTATTTGGATATTCCATTGCAGCATATTTCAGATAAAATACTGAAAAGTATGCGCCGCGGAACCACACAAGCAAAAACAACTAAATTATTACAACAATTTCGAGAAGCTGTGCCCAATATGGCCATTCGGACAACGCTTATTGTTGGTTATCCTGGTGAAACAGAAGAAGATTTTCAAACGCTCAAACAATGGGTAGAAGCCATGCGTTTTGAGCGCTTGGGATGTTTCACCTATTCTCACGAAGAAAACACCCATGCCTATAATTTGGTTGATGATGTTCCTCAAGAAGTGAAACAAGCTCGTGCCAATGACATTATGGAATTGCAATCTCAAATTTCTTGGGAATTGAATCAAGCAAAAATTGGACAGACCCTAAGGGTTGTGATTGATCGCAAAGAAGGACAGTATTTTGTTGGCCGTACTGAGTTTGACTCTCCAGATGTGGACAACGAAGTGCTGATTGATGCTTCTAAAGTGTATCTCAAAACTGGAGAATTTGCCACAGTGACCATTACTGAAGCGGCTGATTTTGATTTGTACGCAGAAGTGCTGTGATTTATTCTTCGATTTTCCGCACCAACGGGAGGACTTAGAGTGAAAAAATTACAAAATACATTTGAATTAATTCAATTATCTTTACCGTCTAAAAAAACAATTGATGGCTAGGGCCTTTATTCCATACACAAGCACAGCTACTTTGCCTCGACTTCTACACGAAGTGGAGCAAAAGAATCCGATGTTGGAATCGTTTTATACGGCACCCACGAGCATAGAGAATTTTAGCGCTCAAATGACAGCAAAAGCGGCTCAATTTTCTACTGAAAATAGAATTGTTTTGGCAAACTGCATAAACGAGCAGTACACCCATTTAAATCCCGAAACCTCTACAAAGGCACAAATTGATGCATTAAAACAGGCCTCAACGTTTACAGTAACTACGGGGCATCAACTCAACCTGATGGGAGGGCCCTTATATTTTTTGTATAAAATTATTTCGGTCATCAATCTGGCCAAAAGGTTAAAAGAGAAATACCCAAAATATACTTTTGTTCCTGTGTTTTGGATGGCTACAGAAGATCATGATTTTGAAGAAATCAATCATTTTTATTTTGGAGAACACCGTTTGAAATGGCAGTACCCGTCTCAAGGGCCTGTAGGGCGATTATCAACAAAAGAATTAACCGCTTTTTTTAGTCAATTTTCTGCACATTTGGGAGCTGATGAGCATTCAAAAGCGGTAATTGATATGTTTCAAAAGGCCTACATAAAACAACATAATTTGGCCGATGCTACTCGTTGTTTGGTGCATCAGCTGTTTGGAAAGGATGGACTTATTGTTGTAGATGGCGATGATGCCCAACTCAAGCGTTTGTTTTTGCCAGCCATAAAGAATGAGCTTGAAAAACAGTTGGTTTTTGATGAGGTTTCAAAAACGAATCAGGCCCTGAAAAGTGTGGATTCAAATTTTAAAATTCAAGTCAATCCAAGGCCTCTAAATTTGTTTTATATCACTAATACATTAAGAAAACGCATTGAAGTCAGCAATGGTATTTTTCGAGTTTTGAATACAGATTTGAGCTGGAATTTGGATGGAATTATAAAAGAACTTGAAACTCATCCTGAGCGTTTTTCTCCAAATGTGTTATTGCGTCCGCTGTATCAAGAAACAATTCTACCAAACTTATGCTATGTTGGTGGTGGTGGTGAACTTTCGTACTGGCTGCAACTCAAATCGTGTTTTGATGCCTTTAATATAAATTTTCCTTTGCTATTGCATCGTAATTCTGCAATAATCGTTTCAAAAAGATTACAAGAAAAACTAAAAAAAATACATTTAACGATTGAAGATTTATTTTTGTCTTCATCGGAGTTATCAGCACATATCGTAAAAACTCAAAGCCATTTGATTGATTTTTCAGATCAAAAAAAGCATTTGAAACAACAATTTGAAAATCTTTACAGTATAGCAAAGCAAACCGATGCGTCTTTTTTGGGCGCAGTAGCAGCACAAGAGCAAAAGCAGCTCAAAGGGTTAAGCAATTTGGAAAAGCGACTTTTAAAGGCTGAAAAACGAAAGCACAATGCACAGATTGAAAAAGCACTATGGCTGCAATCGGTTTTATTTCCGAATGGAAATTTACAAGAACGCGTTTTAAATTTTTCAACATTTTTTGCGGATCATGGACATGATTTCATTGAAAAGTTAAAATCAGAATTACATCCTTTTCAACAAGGGTTTACAGTAATTTCTTTATAAGTTTTAAAAAAAAATAATTTAAAATTTAGAGATAAATAGTACTTTTGGGCATGCAACATGATAAGGTACTCATTCTCGATTTTGGATCTCAATATACACAACTCATAGCGCGTCGCGTTCGGGAGTTGAATATTTATTGTGAAATCCATCCCTATAACAAAATTCCAACTGCTTTAGACGACTACAAAGCTGTAGTGCTTTCGGGTAGCCCACAATCTGTTCGAGGCGATGACGCATTGCATCCTGACTTGTCTGAAATTCGCGCCAAAAAGCCACTTTTGGGTGTCTGTTATGGCGCCCAATATTTAGCGCATTTCTCGGGAGGTACTGTAGCACCATCCGATACCAGAGAATATGGGCGGGCCAACTTGTCTTATATCAAATCGAATACATCTTTTTTTGACGGTATTACAGAAGGGAGTCAAGTTTGGATGAGTCATAGCGACACCATAAAAACTTTGCCCACTAACGGAGTCTTGCTTGCCAGTACTCATGATGTTGAAAATGCGGCCTATAAAATAGAAGGTGAAACGACCTATGCGATTCAATTTCACCCTGAGGTATATCATTCTACAGATGGGAAAACGTTATTAAAGAATTTTTTGGTCAATATTGCAGGTCTTCAACAAGATTGGACACCCGATTCTTTTGTAGAAGAAACAGTATATGACTTGAAATCACAATTACAAAATGACAAAGTCGTTTTGGGGCTTTCAGGTGGAGTAGATTCTACCGTTGCAGCCATTTTACTCAACAAGGCCATTGGAAAAAATTTGTATTGCATTTTTGTCAATAATGGGTTGTTGCGCAAAGACGAATTTAGTAGTGTCCTTAAACAATATGAAGGTATGGGCTTGAACGTCAAAGGCGTAGATGCTTCGGCACGTTTTTTGGATGCATTGTCAGGAATAGATGATCCAGAGCAGAAGCGCAAAGCCATTGGGCGTGTTTTTATTGAGGTTTTTGATGATGAAGCACATTTGATTAAAGATGTAAAATGGTTGGCTCAAGGCACGATTTATCCAGATGTCATTGAAAGTGTTTCGGCTACTGGTGGCCCTAGTGCTACCATAAAAAGTCATCACAACGTTGGAGGGTTGCCAGATTTTATGAAATTGAAAGTTGTGGAGCCCTTAAAAGCATTGTTCAAAGATGAAGTTCGCCGGGTGGGGGCTTCAATGGGAATTGACGGACAATTGCTCGGCCGTCATCCATTTCCAGGTCCTGGTTTGGCCATTCGAATTTTGGGTGATATTACTGCCGAGAAAGTGCGTATTTTACAAGAGGTTGATGCGATTTTCATCAACGGATTGCGTGAATGGGATTTGTATGATAAAGTGTGGCAAGCAGGAGCAATGTTGTTGCCTGTCAACAGTGTAGGCGTTATGGGAGATGAAAGGACCTACGAGAAATGTGTGGCTTTACGTGCTGTAGAAAGTACAGATGGGATGACCGCCGATTGGGTAAATTTACCTTACGAGTTTTTGCAAAAAACTTCCAATGAGATCATCAACAAAGTGAAAGGTGTCAATCGCGTGGTTTATGATATCAGTTCGAAGCCTCCAGCAACCATTGAATGGGAATAAGATTTGGATTTCTCAATATGACGCTGTAGTTTTAATATTGTGCATCAAAACAACACTATGAATAGATTTTTTTTAAACGCTATTTTTTTTCTATTTTTCGGCATTTTGTCCGCACAAACTCTACGCACTCATACGGTCGAAGCCAAAGATACTTTAGAATCAATAGCACATCGTTACGGGGTGGTTGTAGAAGATATTTTGGCGCTCAATCCCGATGTGAAAAATCAGCTTCAATTTGGGGATGTTCTTGTGATTCCAAATCCAATTCAAAAAAAAACCAACGAAACCACCGAAATTAAAGAATTAGTTTCTTATAAAGTATATCGTGTTAAACGAAAAGAAACGCTGTACAGCATCGCAAAAAAGTTTGATTTGAGTATAGAAGAAATCAAAACACATAATCAACAATTGAACGATGCGCCGTTGCAGTTTAAAGACAAAATTTATCTTCCCAAATACAAAACAAAAAGGGTTGCTGTTGTTCCACAAGCATTAAAAACTTACACAGTTTTACCAAAAGAAGGCAAGTGGCGTGTGGCCTATAAATTTGGGATTTCTGTTCAAGAATTAGAGGCACTCAATCCAAATTTAGGCGATAATCTTCAAGAGGGACAATTACTTTATGTGCCAAATATCGAAACTACAGAAGAGAAAGCTGTTTCGGATGAACGTTTTGGTTTTTATGAAGTGCTCCCTAAGGAGGGCTTTTATCGGTTATTTAAAAAGTTAGGAATTTCTCAAGACAGCTTAGAGCAATTGAACCCTGGTTTGGCCGAAACAGGATTAAAAGCGGGAATGGTTTTGAAAGTTCCTGCGGCAAATATTAGTGATATAGATTTGACGGCTCTTGAAGTTACTCACTTAGCTGATCAATTGCAAAATTTGAATACGAAATCTATAGCCGTAATGCTTCCATTTAAGGCCAATTTGGTTGATTTTGATTCCATTCAGCTGGCCAAACAGCAAATTCAAAGAGATGGCTATATCCGCATTTCTACAGAGTTTTATGCTGGTGTAGAAATGGCCCTAGATTCTGCAAAACGTTTAGGAATTTCTACTACTCTAGATGTATTTGATACAGAAGCAAACCCACAAACAACGCGGCAATTGCTGCAAACGCATAGGTTCTCAAAATACGATCTAGTTTTGGGGCCATTAACATCCAAAAATACAACTATAGTCGCACAGAATTTACAACAAACAACAACTGCTGTAGTGTCTCCTTTTGTGAAATTAGATAAGAATTACCCGAATCTAATTCAGACCATTCCAAATGATGATTGGATGGCAGAAAAGCTTTTAGAATATGCCAAAAAAGACACCATTCCTCATCAAACTTTAATCATTTATGATTCAAAATCGAGGGATCGTGTTCAACAAATCCGTAGGGCTTTTCCAAAAGCTAAAACGCTGTCTTCTGAACAAAATGACAAGGGAGAAGAGCAGTATTATATCGAATTTGAAAATGTACAAAAAGCATTGTCTCCAGGAAGAACCATAGTTTTTTTGGAAACCAATAACGAGAGTTTTGCGTCCAATGTGTCCAGTATGCTCAATGGTTTAAATGGGGTCACATTGCAAAAAGATGAGAACGACAAGGATGTAGAAATTAAGGTGGAACGCGAATTGATTTTAATGACAACTAACCGCAACAATGCCTTTATCGGGAATAATATTTCCAACACAGATTTGTCCAATTTGAATTTTCAATTTCCATCCGTCCATTTTTATAAAGAAGATTCTACCTCTTTTACTGAGGCCTATAAAGCCAAGTTTGGGACATACCCAACACGCTATGCTACAAGGGGCTTCGATTTGACTCTAGATGTACTGCTTCGTCTCGCCGCTTTTGATTCTATTTTTGAGCAACTAACAACAACTCAAACACGTTATTTGGAAAATAAATTCAAGTATATTCAAAAAGAAGGGGGAGGGTATGTCAACACCTCTGCCTACATCCTTAAATATCAGGATTTATTTATTTTGAAAGTTCAGGACTGATAATACTTTTAAGTTTTTGGATTTTATTTTTTGCAGTTTCATCATTAGGCTTTAACTCTACTACTCTTTTATACATTTTGAGTGCTTTTTTATTTTCATTATTAAGCATTAAAGCTTCACCAAAGCTATCAAAAACATTAGGGTTGTATGGAAATAAATAGGTGTTTAATTCGAAACAAATCAAAGCATCAGTTATACGTTTTTTTCTAAGCAGAACATACCCTAAAGTATTTAATTCTGAACTTTTACCAACAAGTTTTCTGATGTTTTTATAATGAACTTCAAAGTTGTTTTTTAAAGCTTTTGCATCGGTATGTAAAAGTTTATATAGGTAATTTGCAGCCGGATAATTTGGACTCGACGGCACAGCAAGTGCAATTTGAGCCACGTCTGTTTGCAAATCATTTCTTGGATATTCAACTATTCGTGCAATTTCGTGAGTATTGTCCTTAAAGATGAATGTTGGTACTCTGTGGATATACAAGCCTTCTTCTTCATTGTTAGGGCCTTGCTTGTACCGTTCTTTCATATCATACAAAGCAATAAGTTTTAATTGATCCCTTTTTAGTCCTAGTTCATCCCATAATTTGATGAATTTTGGAACCCAATTTTTACTGTCTCCACACCAAGTCCCCAAATAGATTTCGACCTCTAGATTTTTTAAGTTCTTTGCCCATTTTTGTTTGCCATTAAACAATTCAAAATTTGAATAGCTTTTATTAAACCAAGTTTTAAAAGTAATGTTTTCTTCCAATTCTTCAATTGAAAACTCACCACATAAATGTAAATCTCCTTTATTATTTGTATAAAATTGAGAGTTTTGAGAATAGGAATATACTGCGAATACAAAAAGGAATACTATAGATTTCATAATAAATTTGGGTTGTAAATTACACCATCAAATTTAAGTATTTTTTATTTTAAATCTATTTCCACTTGATATTACATCCGATACTTGGTTTTTGAGGCCATGTATTTTGAGTATTTTCCAGCAAACAATCCATTGCATTTTTCAAGTCCTTAGCATTCGCAGGAAGCCCGTTTCCTGGTCTAGAATCGTCCATCTGTCCTCTATAGACAAGTTCTAAATTGGAATCAAACAGAAAAAAATCTGGTGTACAAGCAGCATCGTATGCTTTTGCAATTTCTTGTGTTTCGTCGTACAAATACGGAAAGGAGTAGTTTAGTGCCTTTGCATTTTTTTTCATTTCATTAGGGCCATCTTGCGGATAGTTGATCACATCGTTGCTTGAGATGGCTATAAATTGAATACCCTTAGTTTGGTACACTTCTGCAAGTTCTACCAATTTTTGATTGATATGAATCACAAAAGGGCAGTGGTTGCATATGAACATAATGAGTGTTCCGTTTGTTCCTTCTAGTTGTTTCAATGTTTGAAATTCATCAGAAATCGTATCTAATAAATTAAACTCAGGTGCTTTTGTGCCTATGGGCAACATAGTGGAGGGAGTTCTCGCCATAATGATCTTAAATTTTTATCTTTACACCATAAAGTTACGTATAAATGAGTGAAGTTTTATTTGAAGATTTTCAAAAGTTAGATTTGAGAGTGGGTACTATTATTGAGATCAACGATTTTCCAAAAGCACGAAAGCCAGCATACCAGCTGACTATAGATTTTGGTCCTTTGGGGATCAAAAAATCATCAGCTCAAATTACAGCACTTTATTCTAAAGAACAATTATTACATAGGCAAATTATTGCTAATGTTAATTTTGAAGACAAGCAGATTGCCAACTTCAAAAGTCAGTGTTTGGTGGTCGGAGCAGTGCACGAAAATGCTGTAGTGTTGCTCGAACCTACACAAAAAATTCCTAACGGATCAACGGTGCAGTAGGATTAGAATTCCTCTCTAAAAAATAATGCATTCATTAGCAGCTTATTTGTGCCATACCAAAAAGCCCTGAAGTTGGTGTTGTCTGTAAATCCAATTATCCTCCCTTGCCCAAGTTGCTCAATCTTTAGAGGTACAGTTCCTTTAATGAGTTCTAAATTTTCTTCTGATATATAACCACTCAACAAAGGGTTTTGTGTGTATTGGATAGGGTTGTTGTAACTGTTTTTATCAGGTTTAATAAAAAGTGTTGTATTTCGGAACAATGCTATTTTTTCGTTATCATATCCAAAGTTAATTGGGTGTGAGCGGTCAAGTGATGCTTCAAAAATGGCTCCTCCAATGCCTTGAGCGCTTTTAAATTTTGATCGGTCTTCAAAACGAACATTTTTGGCATCTAAAGCTTTGGATTCGAGTTCTATTGAAAACATTTTATTTTTTTTGAGCCATTTTAAGGCGTTCTGATATGCAATTAATGTACCTCCGTTTTCTACCCATTTTTTGAGTTTTTGAGCTATTTTATTTTCTAAACTATAGGTGTTTGGTAATACTATACAGTTATAGCGATCCAAATCGGTATAATTCAATGCTGAAGTGTCTAGTTTTGAAATCGGTATATTGTATCGTGTATCCATTAGATGCCAAATTTCTCCAGCATCATATGCATCAATACCACGACCAACAATAAGGCCTATATTGGGTTTGGTAAGTGTTTTAAAATGATTACTCCCAAGATCTGGACCTAGTGCCAACCCAGTGGAAATTCCAAAAAAATTAAGATGACTTTCTTGTGCTATTTTCTCTAAAATTTCCTGAATTTTTTTTGAGGAGTACGTTTGATTTTGAGTTGGAATAAGGATACTACCATAACCAAAATTTTTACCCTCAGAATTAAAGGGTTGCATAGCCATTTTTACTCGAATATTTTCCTTTAACAGCTTGTAGAGTGCTTTTGGACTGTAATAATCATTCCATGGTAAGATGTATGCATAATTGCTTTTTTGAACTAACCTCCCTTTTGGTAATGAAATTGAACTCCATTTGTCGGCATATTTTGTATCGCCTTTATCAGAAAAACTAAGATCAAATGCTAATGGAAGGGTCCAAGCTGAAATATCATAAAACAAGCTGTCTTGAAACGCTGTACGTTGCTCAAACATTGCATTGAGCAAACGGTTATTTTTTTGTTGTTTAGGGACAATATAGGAACTACCTTTTTTAAATGTTTTACCATCAAAAGAGATGTCTTTACTCAGATTATAAACTTGAATTTTATGGCGACTTAATATTTCTGCCAAATGAAATGCTCTTGCAGGATCATTTTGGCTTCCAAAAGCATAAGCAGTTTGAGTTTGTGATTTCGCTTCGCGGCGTGCATTTTTAAAAAAATTAAATTGATATTGCAGTAATTTTTCTCTCATATTTACCGCTGCTTTTAATGTCGATAATCCAGCCGTTAACTGATTTCTAATTGTAAAAGGAAATGTGAGAAGGCCATTATCACTTTCTTGTATATGACCGCGAGAACTTGCTTGTTCAAATAAAATCCCGATGCTTCCATTGATATCTGGAAATGTTGAACCTTTACCATAATAAAAATCGTCATAATTTTCTTCCGAATAATACAAAGATCCCAGTTCATCAAAGGCAGCGGCATGATAAGTTCCTATTTCTTTGGTGAGCTCTTGGTTTAATTTTGGGGTCAGAGGGTGTGTTCGAGATGGAATACCAGGTTGAAAGAAAAAACTAGAGTTAGTCCCCATCTCATGATGGTCGGTGAGAATATTGGGCATCCATTTGTGAAATGTTTCAATACGAGCTCTCGACTCTGGCAGTTGTACAGGTAGCCAATCTCTATTCATATCAAACCAGTAATGATTTGTACGGCCTCCAGGCCAGTCTTCATTATACTCCCTATCGTTAGGATCTGGATTTAAGTTGATACTTTTATTTGTATTGGCCCAATGTGCAAAGCGCTGAAGACCATCGGGATTTAATGCTGGGTCAAATAAAATGATGGTATTTTTTAATAAATTATGCACTTCTTCTGATTCTGACGCCGCCAAGTGATAAGCAAGAAGTAATGCAGCATTAGATCCACTAGCTTCATTGCCATGTATAGAAAATCCTTGATAGACAACCACAGGCCTTTCTGAAGTACCCAACAGATCCACACCATCAGTTGCCTTTAGATGAGTTTTTCTAATTGCTTCTAAGTTTTGATGATTTTCAGAACTGGTAATTGTTAGTAAAACGAGAGGTCGCCCCTCAAAAGTTTCTCCTCTATTTTCCAATTGAATTCGATCAGATTTTTCGGCTAAAATTTGCATATAATGCAGCAGTTTATCGTGGGTGATATGCCATTGCCCAACTTGATGTCCTATAATCGATTCTGGAGTAGGAATTTCAATATTGTATTGGTTGCTGTTTGGTAAATAATATTCAAGATCAGTTGTTGATTGTGCGCCAACGAAAATTGGAATAAAAAGTAAAAAAAGGCGTAATTTCATGCTTTAAAATTTATATAAATATAAAAAAACCACCATGAATTGTGGTGGTTTATAATATCTAGTGGAATTTATTTTTAAATATCTTCAAATTTCAAATCAGTAAATCCTCCCTCCGATGTATTTTCATTATCCTGATTTTCGGTGTTTGTAGCGGCTTGTTCAGGGTTGTAGTCACTGATGATTTCTTCGCCTTTTTCGCCGATGATAAAGTTTGTTGTTTCTTCCAAAATAGATTTAAACTCATTAAAATCTTCTTTGTATAAATAGATTTTATGTTTTTTGAAATGAAACGAACCGTCATCGTTTGTGAATTTTTTACTTTCAGTTATGGTCAGGTAATAGTCTCCAGCTTTGGTGGCTTTTACATCAAAAAAATAGGTCCTTCTTCCTGCACGTAATGCCTTAGAAAATATGTCTTGTTCTCGATCGTTCATAGTCAAATTTTTTTGTTTGCTTCAATTTATATTTAACCAAAAGTCTAAAAAAATAATGAAGTCGCCAACTTTTTTAAATTATAATTTGAATGAATGTATCACAAAAGACTAAGATGAAAATTCTTGAAGTTGTTTTTTGTACAGTGTTTTATAATATCCATTTCTTCTAACCAGTTGATTATGTGTACCTTCTTGGATAATTTGTCCATCATCAAGAACTATAATATGATCGGCATTTTTTACTGAAGAAATACGATGACTCACAATAACCGTTGTGGTATTTTTAGAGATTTTCTCAATATTATTTAAAATTTGCTCTTCAGTTTCGGTATCTACAGCCGAAAGGCAATCGTCTAAAAGTAATATTTTTGGCGATTTTATAAAGGCGCGAGCAATAGAAACGCGTTGTTTTTGCCCCCCAGAAAGTGTAATACCTCGCTCGCCCAAAACAGTATCATAGCCCTTAGAAAAATTAATGATATTGTCATGAACTACAGCGTCTTTGGCGGCTTGAATCACGTCTTGATCTGAGGCCTTATTTTTTCCAAATTTGATATTATTATTTAGGGTATCCGAAAACAAAAAAGGATCTTGAGGAACATAGCCAATGCTATCGCGTAAGCTATAAAGATTCACATTTTCAATTGAAACACCATCAATTTTAATGTCCCCTTTTGTAGTATTGTACATTCTTCCTATAAGCTCTAAAATAGTGGTTTTTCCACTTCCTGTTTTACCAATAACCGCGAGTGTTTTACCTTCTTCAATAGTGAAATCCACACCTTTAAGCGCTTCAATATTGGTGTCTTGATATGTAAAATGAACATTCTCAAAAGCAATTTTACCTTTGATTACACTTGCTTTTTTTTGGGTATTAAAAACGCTTGGTTTTTGCTTCAAAAATGCATTAATCCGTTTTTGAGACGCTTCTGCTTGTTGCACCAAAGAAGTCACCCATCCCACAGAGGCAACAGGCCATGTCAGCATATTCACATAAATGATAAATTCTGCAATAGTTCCAAGCTCAGTGATTTCTCCGCTTATATATTGTTGTCCACCAATATAAATCACCAACAAGTTGCTGGTACCAATTAGAAGTAACATTAATGGAAAAAAGAACGCTTGTGTTTTGCTTAAATTCAAACGTTTTTGTCTTTGATCGTTTGATAAATCAGTAAAATTGTCTTCAGTTTCCTCTTCTAATGCATAGGCCTTTGTTACTGTAATGCCGCTAAAAATTTCTTGAGTAGCAGAAGTAAGTGTCGAAAGTTGCTCTTGAACTATTGTACTGCGTTTATGAATAAATTTACTTAGAAAATAAATCGAAAACGAGAGTATAGGTAGTGGTATAATGGTGTAAAGTGTAAGGCTGGGCGCTTTGCTATACATGTATGCGAGGGCTACAATAAATAATGTTACCATATTAATGGTGTACATCAAAGCGGGACCTACATACATTCGAACTTTACCAACGTCTTCAGAAATTCGATTGATAAGATCTCCAGTTCTATTTTGTTTGTAAAATGGTAGGCATAAGCGTTGATAGTGCTCATAAATTTCATTTTTTAAATCAAATTCAATGTATCGAGAAACATTGATAAGTGTTTGTCGCATCAAAAATGTAAATATTCCAGTTGCTATGGCAGCGCCCAAAATAAAAAGGATTTTAAGTCCAATAGCCGTCTTGAAATTGGCGACATCTACAGGATTCGAAATTTGGTTGGCTACAAGAGTAATCACATCGCCAATAAGTCGGGGAGTGAACAATGAAAAAATCTTTGCACAAGCAACTATGATCACACCAAGGATGACCCTGTATCTATATTTGACGAAATATTTATTTAGGTAACGGAGTTCTTTCATAATGATCTACACTGCAAAGATACTTTTTAGATTTTAGAAGAGATCTTATAAAAAAACTAATTTTCAATTTTTTAAGACCAAAATAACATTATTTTTGCAAGGCAAATGCGTGCTGTTTGCCAAACATACATTAATCAATTAGAAGTTTAAGTTCTTTAAATCATGCTCAATAGAAGACATATTCGTGCCAAAGTAATGCAAGTTCTTTATGCGCAAACAAGCAATACATCGGAAAATACTAGCGCGTCTCAGCTGCATGAAAATTTTGAGAACATGTATGCACTTCATCTAGTCTTACTTTCTTTATTTATTAAACTTCGTGAACGCGCTACAGACCATCAGCAAAAAGCCAAACAAAAAATGCAGCCCTCAGAAGAAGATGCAAACCCAAATATGCGCTTTGTAGAAAATGCACTTTTGGTCAAAATGGCTCAAAGTGAGGCTCTAAAATCAAAGTTAGAATTTTATAAAATTGATTTTTGGGAGCAAGACGGAGAGTATATTGAATTATTTTTTCAAGAAATGATACAAAGCAATTTGTATCATAAGTATATGAATGCACCTCAAACGTCTTTCAAATTAGACAAAGCTTTTGTCATTGATTTATTTAAACAAATAATTGTTACCAATGAAAAGTTGTATGATTATTTTGAAGACAAAAATCTAACTTGGATTGACGATTTGCCTGTTGTCAATACTGCTTTGGTTAAACTTTTTGGCAAACTCAAAGAAAACGCTACAGATACATATTTTACTCCACTGTTGTTTAGGGATAAAGATGATGAACGCTTTGGAATTTCACTATTGAACACAACTCTCGAAAACAAAGAGAAGTTCAATGAAGACATAATTTTGTACACAAAAAATTGGGACAAAGATCGCATTGCAACAATTGATTTTGTTTTACTTCAAATGGCTATTTGTGAGCTTCAAGAATTTTCAACAATTCCAACCAAAGTGACTATCAACGAATATATAGAGCTCGCAAAAGAATATTCTACACCAAAAAGTAATGTATTTATCAATGGTGTTTTGGATAAAATTGTACGAGATTATAAAGAGAATAAAACCTTAAACAAGAAAGGTCGTGGGTTATTGTAATTTTTGTTAAATTTACAACCACAAAAAAAATTAATTAATCAATATTATTTAGACATGAAAAAACTGTTTTTATTATCCGCAATTGCACTTGTTTCATTTACTTCATGTAAAGAAAAAGCAGCAGAAAAAATAAATCAAGAAAATGTAGAAAAGGCAGCGGAGCGCGATGCTCAAGCTATTGTTTTTCCAGCTGTAACATTCGATAAAACAACCCATGATTTTGGTGAAATTATGAATGGAACCCCTGTAGAAACAGTGTTTTCATATACAAATACAGGAAAATCTCCATTAGTTGTTACCGATATCAAGAGTACTTGTGGATGTACTGTACCTCAAGGGTGGAGTAGAGAGCCATTAGCACCAGGAGCTTCTTCACAATTTACAGTAAAGTTCAATGGAAAAGGAGCGAATAAAGTCTCGAAAACCATTACACTAACAACCAATACGGAAAAGGGGAGAGAGCAAGTACGCATCTCGGCATTCATTAAGCCAGATCCAAATGCTGCACCTGTTGTAAAAAAGCAATAAACCAATAATAAAACACACACTTATGGAAGGTCTTAGTAATTTTATGCCCTTTATTTTAATGTTTGTAATCGTCTATTTTTTTATGATTGCACCACAAATGAAGCGCGCTAAAAAAGAAAAAAAATTCGCAGCTGCTCTTAAAAAAGGAGATCGTGTAATTACGATATCTGGAATGCACGGCAAAGTAACGGAGCTGAACGACAAAGACGCTTCTTGTGTCATAGAAACGCTTGCTGGTAAAATTAAATTTGACCGCTCTGCGATTTCTATGGAAAAGACACAAAAATTGAATGCTTCTAACAAGAAGTAATATTCATTTTAAGTCAAATAAAAAGCTGCCTTTTGGCAGCTTTTTTTATGCATATCGTTTTTGAGTGAGTTCTACAATTTTACAAATGACTTCCGTCGCACTCAAAATACTTTCTAGTGGAACGTATTCGTAGCGTCCATGAAAATTATGACCGCCTGCAAAAATATTTGGACACGGCAAGCCCATATAACTCAACTGAGAGCCATCGGTTCCGCCACGTATAGGTTTGATTAAAGGTGTAATTTTAAGAGATTTCATAGCCGCTTCGGCAATATCTATACAGTGCATCACAGGCAGAACTTTTTCTTTCATATTGAAATATTGATCTTTTATTTCGACGTCAAAAGTTACATTGTCGTGCTTTCTGTCAAAAGCTTCAACCAGCTGTTGCATGGTGGTTTTTCGAGCTTCAAAAAGAGCCATATCATGATCTCTAATAATGTATTTTAAAACTGTTTTTTCAACTTTGCCCTCCACAGTATGAAGGTGATAGAACCCTTCATACCCTTCTGTTTGCTCTGGAGTTTCTCCTTTTGGCAAGCGGTCTATAAACTTTTGCGCATAATACATAGAATTGACCATTTTTCCTTTGGCATAGCCCGGATGAACTATTTTTCCATGAATTGTAACTTCTGCACTAGCGGCATTAAAATTTTCATATTCTAACTCTCCAATTTGACTTCCGTCCATTGTGTAGGCCCATTCTGCTCCAAATTTCTCAACATCAAATTTATGGGCTCCTCTGCCTATTTCTTCATCGGGTGTAAAACCAACTTTTATAGTGCCGTGTTTTATCTCTGGATGCTGCACTAAGTATTCCATTGCACTCACAATTTCGCAAACTCCCGCTTTGTCATCTGCGCCAAGCAAAGTTGTACCATCGGTGGTTATTAAGGTTTGCCCTTTGTAGTGCAATAAATCTTCAAAATAATCTGGCGATAAAATGATGTTTTGATCCTTATTTAAAATGATGTCTTTCCCATCATAGTTTTCAATAATTTGAGGCGATACGTTTGCTGCTGTAAAGTCGGGCGATGTATCAAAATGAGAAATAAATCCAATTGTAGGAACGTCGTGTTCAACATTTGACGGAAGCGTTCCCATGACATAAGCATTTTCGTCTATAGAAACCTCTTTCAATCCAATTGCCATCAATTCTTCTGCAATAAGTTTAGCCAATGTCCATTGCTTTTCTGTACTTGGAGTAGTGTTTGAATTGGGATCGCTTTCGGTATCAATTTTTACATAAGTAAGAAAGCGATTAAGAATTTTTTGTCTGTCTAACATTTAAAATAGGATTTTTTCAAAAATAATTAACCTGATCAAATGAGGCAAATCTTGTGCTTCTTTTGTTTGTGTCTTTTTTGTGTTCTTAAATTAATGTATTTTTGCATTCAAATGACCATTATGTACAAGGCAGTAATCCGTTCTCTTCTCTTTAAAATTGACCCAGAAACTGTACATTATTTCACTTTTGATTTTATAAAATTTTTTTCGAAAATCCCATTCATTCCATCTTTGATGCGTTTTCTTTTCAACGTTCAGCACCCTGCTTTGGAACGCGAATTATTTGGATTGAAATTTAAAAACCCTGTTGGTCTTGCCGCTGGTTTTGATAAGAATGCAGTACTTTATAATGAACTTGCAAATTTTGGATTTGGATTTATCGAAGTCGGAACAGTAACGCCAAAAGCTCAAGACGGCAATCCAAAAAAACGCCTTTTCAGACTCAAAGACGATCAAGGGCTTATCAATAGAATGGGATTTAATAACGCAGGACTAGATGCGATTATTGAGCAGTTGAAACACAACAAAAAACGTCTTATAATTGGCGGTAATATTGGTAAAAATACGGCAACATCACCAGAACATTATACAGAAGATTATGCCAGCTGTTTTAAGGCATTACATCCGTATGTCGATTATTTTGTACTCAATGTGAGTTGTCCAAATGTAGGGAGTCATGCAAAACTTACGGACAAAGATTATTTAGAAGAACTCATCTCAGAAATGAAACGATTGAATACAGCTTTTGATGTTCAAAAACCGATATTATTAAAGATTGCACCCGATTTGAACCCTGCTCAGTTGGATGAAATTATTGAATTGATACAGAAGACTAAAATTGCGGGTGTAATTGCTTCAAACACCTCAGTATCTCGCGAAGGTCTAAAAACTTCAAAGCAACAATTGAATGCGATTGGAAATGGTGGATTGAGTGGTTTGCCCGTAAAGTCCAAAAGCACAAAAGTGATTCAATATTTATCCAAAAACAGCAATAAAGCATTTCCTATTATTGGTGTAGGAGGGATTCATTCTGCAGAAGATGCTCTTGAAAAAATTGATGCGGGAGCAGATTTAGTTCAAATTTACACAGGGTTTGTTTATGAAGGTCCCGCACTTATAAAACGTATCAATAAGGCGCTTATCCAAAGAGCAAAGGCCATTTAAAATTGAATTTCGAGATTCTCATATCGTTTGTTATTGCAACAGCAACACTTGCATTTTCGCCAGGACCAGATAATATTTTTGTTTTAATTCAAAGTGCCACTTTCGGAAAAAAATCTGGAATGGCTGTTGTTTGTGGTTTGATGACGGGATGTTTAGTACATACGTCACTTGTTGCTTTTGGACTGTCTAGTTTTCTGCAAATTAATGAAAAATTATACTGGATTTTTAAGCTTTTTGGTGCAATATATATGTTGTATTTGGCCGTTAAAGTTTATAAATCTCAACAAAACACAAAGTCACAATCTAGCGCTATATCACAAAAAAACAGCTTTCAATTATTCAAACAAGGTTTTATAATGAATGTACTGAACCCCAAGGTGTCTATTTTCTTTTTGGCCTTTTTTCCGGCTTTTATTTTTAGTGATGCTTTGCCTCTTTTTGAGCAATTTTTTGTTTTGGGGTTTTTATTTATTTTCACCTCTTTTTTGGTGTTTACTTTTTTCGTGATCTTGTCTGGTTTCTTCTCAAAATTATTTTTGAATTCCCCAAAGCGATTTAAACTGTTAAAGCGTTTACAAGTCGGTTTTTTTATTGGAATTGCAGTACTGATTTTAAGAGGTTAAAAGAAATTTAAAATCTTTTTACGCATAAATTTTAAGCAAATCGTTTTGTGCTTTGATGGCACTTACAAATTCATCTTTCATTTTTTCTACCAGTTCATCTACAGACGGATTGTCTTGAATGTTTGTAACACCCTGTCCAGCAGACCATATGGTGCTCCAAGCTTTGGCCTCTTTTTCCATTGCCGAAAGCTCGTTTCCAAAATCTATTTTTTTTGTCTTCGCTAACATTTCTTCAGTAATTCCCATAGCTTCTAGACTCGGGCGGAGAAAGTTTGCAGAAACCCCAGAAATTGCAGCAGTATAAACAATATCACTTGCTCCAGAATTTATAATCATATTTTTATAATCGTCAGATGCAATACTTTCTTTGGTATTGATAAATCGCGTGCCCATATAAGCCATATCTGCACCCATTTGTAATGCAGATGCAACATCTCTACCATTGGAAATGCATCCAGAAAGCAAAATAGTTTTTTTGAAAAATGTCTTAATTTCAGCAACAAAAGGCATAGGGTTTAATGTTCCAGCATGACCACCTGCGCCTGCGGTGACCAAAATTAACCCATCCACGCCTGCTTCTGCCGCTTTTTCGGCATGCCGCTTTTTGATGACATCATGAAATACAAGACCACCATAACTATGAACCGCCCCAACAAGTTGTGGTACTGCACCCAAAGAAGTAATAATCAATGGAACTTTGTGTTTTATGCAAATAGCCAAGTCTGCCTGAACTCTAGGATTTGTATGATGTACAATTAAGTTAACGCCAAAAGGTGCTGGTTTTTTTCCAGTTTCTTTTTCAAAAGTTTCAAGCGCTGTTTTAATTTCAACTACCCATTCTTCAAACCCTTCTGTTGTGCGTTGATTCAGTGCTGGAAATGTACCAACAATACCGTTTTTACAACATTCTATAACCAATTTTGGTCCAGAAATTAGAAACATTGGGGCTGCTACAACAGGAAGATCTAGCGCATTTATAAAGTTTGGTTTGCTCATGATTTTTTAGTTTAAATAATAAAATTAAAAAAAAATAGAGATTAAAACTTAATTTAAATTGATTAAATCCGAACCCATATGATTTTGTGCCAAGTTAAAACAAATATTACACATTTTAAATTTTTAATAATCAGGGCCTTTCATTGAACGATTAACAAATTAAACCCATAAAATTACCAATCCAATAATTTGTATTACGCATTGCAAATTAAGAAGATAGCTTTGTTATCTTTACAACCAATTTAAGTACTATTTCCATGGCGGTTCAACCAAAACTAGAGCGTTTCAAAAAAAATGTATTATCAAAATTTCAGATATACAATAGCATCTTTATGACTTTGCCCTTTGATCAAATCACAAAAACTGGGGTTCTACTGCCGTTGTTTCATGAAACTTGTGAGAAGGGTTATGAAGCGGGAGACAATCCGAGTACCATTGTAGAAACATTTTTTCAAAAATATCAAGCACGGCGTACAAAGAAAAGTCAAATTAAATTACTTTTCCGATTTATTCAATACATTGAGCGTCAGGTTGTACTTTTTGATGCTATTGAGGATGCCGCTTTTCCTGTTATAAATAATATGGATGGAATAGGAACACTTCGTAGTTTGAAAGAAAAAGCTTTTTCAGAAAATAAAATTGATGAACTAAAAGCCTATTTGGACGAGTTTAAAGTGCGTATTGTACTGACAGCACATCCTACTCAGTTTTATCCAGGTTCGGTTTTGGGAATCATCACAGATTTGACCGAGGCTATCAAAGATAACGACTTGGAACGCATTAATAATTTGCTTGCACAGCTAGGAAAAACTCCATTTTTCAAGCACGAAAAACCTACGCCATATGATGAGGCCGTCAATCTAATTTGGTATCTAGAAAATGTTTTTTATGATTCTTTTGGATCTATTTTTGATTATATCCAACAGAACATTTATGACAACAAAGTCATCAAAAATGAAATTATAAATATTGGTTTTTGGCCTGGTGGTGACCGCGATGGAAATCCATTTGTTCTTCCAGATACAACGCTTAAAGTTGCTGGATTACTTAAAAAATCAATCCTCAAAAATTATGCAAGAGATTTAAAAAACCTTAAGAGAAAGCTAACCTTTAGAGGTGTAGAAGATCGTATTGGTGGGTTGATAGATAAGGCCTATGAAGGATATGCTAATCTTGGTGCATTTGATTTAGATGCTTTTGTAAATGAATTAAAAGAAATTAGAAAAGTGGTCAGCAAGGATCATCATTCATTGTATTTGACCGAGATCACAAGTTTGATTAATAAAATCCAACTTTTTGGACATCATTTTGCCACCCTCGATATTCGTCAAGACAGTCGAATTCATCATACTGTATTTTCAAAAATTGTTGAAAAATCTAAGGCCGTAAATAATGCTATTTTTCCCGACAATTATGATAGTCTAGATGAGGACGAACAAATTGAGGTTTTGTCAAAAATTGAAGGTGTATTAGAGACTTCTATTTTTGAAGATGAGTTGGTTAAAAATACGCTTCAGACCATAAAAGTTGTTAAAGAAATTCAGCATACCAATGGAGAAAAAGGAGCGCATCGTTACATTATAAGCAACAATCAAACGGCACTTAATGTCATGCAATTGTATGCAATGTTGAAATTAGTGGCATTCAATGATAAGCTAACTATCGATATTGTGCCATTGTTTGAAACCGTAACAGATCTTGAAAATGCTCCAAAAGTTATGGAGCAATTATATACAAATAAGGCCTACAAAGCCCATTTAAGATCTCGAGGTCAAAAACAAACCATAATGTTAGGGTTTTCTGATGGTACAAAAGATGGTGGATATTTTATGGCCAATTGGGCAATATTTAGAGCAAAAGAAGCGCTGACCAAAATATCAAAACAATACAATATTGATGTTGTGTTTTTTGATGGCCGTGGAGGACCACCTGCTCGTGGCGGAGGAAAAACACACCAGTTTTATGCCTCATTGGGTCCAACCATTGAAGATAAAGAAGTTCAATTGACGATTCAGGGGCAGACCATTAGTTCAAATTTTGGAACACCAGACTCGTCAAAATATAATTTAGAACAATTAATAAGTTCTGGATTGTCCAATAGTTTGGGTTCTGAAAATAAAGGATTTTCAGACGAAGACCGTCAAACTATGGATGATTTGGCCGAAATAAGTTATAAAACCTATCAAGACTTTAAAGGGCATCCAAAATTTATCCCTTATTTGGAGCGCATCAGTACGTTGAAATATTATGCAAAAGCCAATATTGGTAGCCGCCCATCGAAAAGATCTAAGTCAGAGCGTTTGATTTTTTCGGACTTGAGAGCTATTCCTTTTGTGGGCTCATGGAGTCAATTGAAACAAAATGTTCCAGGATTTTTTGGAGTTGGTACTGCTATTCATTCTTTTGAAGAACGAGGTGAACTCGATAAGGTTATTGCACTTTATAACAATTCTAGCTTCTTCAAAACGCTTTTAGAAAACAGTATGATGTCTTTGAGTAAGTCGTTTTTTGCACTGACAAAATATATGGCTGAAGATGAAGAGTTTGGTGAGTTTTGGACTATAATCTACAATGAATATCAACTCACATTGCGTTTATTGTTGAAAATTACTGGATATAAAGAATTGATGGAGAATGAACCAAGTGGAAAAGCTTCCATTGATGTTCGTGAGTCTATCGTATTGCCTTTGGTTACAATTCAGCAGTATGCGTTGCGGAAAATTCAGCACTTACAAAAACAAAAAACTGTGGATAAAGAACAGATTGAAGTTTTTGAAAAAATAGTGACACGGACCTTGTATGGTATCATAAACGCGAGTAGAAACTCTGCCTAATAAAACATAACCCTTAAGCATTTTACTTAAGGGTTTTTTTCTTTTCAAAACTGCTTTTTTTACATACAGTTTCAACTCTATCTTATGTCATTGTAGAATCGAGTTTTTAAGTTTAAAAAAAAGCCCTCAAGCATAAATGCCTAAGGACTTTTTAATCACAAACAAAAAAATGTTTTTATAAGTTTAGAAGCTGTAGATCGCAGCAACTGTAAATGCAGCAAGAGCATCTGAAGCAGCACCATCACTATCAACGTAAGGCATAGCTTCGCTCCATGAATCTAATCTGATTTCTGGCTTAATTGTTAGGTTTTCTACAGTGTAACTTCCTGTAAGAGTTGTTGCAAAAACACTTGGTAGATCATCTGCACCATCTGCATGCAATCCAAACAGCTCTCCTCTCAAACCAATAGAAAAGGCATCAGAAGTTGCCAACTGAGGATAAAGAGCAAATCCGTAGAAACCAGCGTCATCACTCACTTGGTATGCACCATTGATGCCCAAGAAAAAGTCATCAGAAAGATCAAAACCACCAGTATAGTCGATTTCAAATCCTAAAACTTCTTCGTCATCATAATAAAGGTTAAGGTACTGGCCAGCATATCCCAACTGAGCGCCCAAAGCATAACCTCCAGTTGTATTGTTATTAACATCAGTTGGGTTCATAAATGCAAGCATTAAACTTACATCGCTCCCCAAATCAAAATCAGCTTTCAAACCAACATGCGAAAATGGGCCATTTGAAAATAAATATGATGTGCTGTAGTTGAAGTTTCCAGCAGGTGAAATAACTTCATACCCTAAATATGTATTGAAACGACCAACAGTAAGTGTGGTTGATTCAGATACATTCCAGTAGGCATACAATTGGTTGATGTTATATCCTCCAACAGCCGCATCTGCTCTTGGTCCAAAAACAACGTCAGCAACAACACCTGTTTTTTCACCTTCATAGGAAAGAATGACGTTGGCCATACCTAAAGCAAATCCTGTTTCGTCTGCAAAAGAAGTTCCAAATGATTGTGAGACAGTGTCTGAGGCTGATAAATTTGTTTGGTAATACGCGTCAACTGTTCCAGATATCGATAGTTTTGGCGCTTCGTCCTGTGCAAAAACAACAACAGAACATGCAATTGTTAGTAATGTAAAAATCTTTTTCATAGTATTTATTAATTGATTTATAGTGATTAATGAGTCAAACATAAGCTATAAACATAAAAACCCCTAAAAAATTAGGGGTGCATATGTAATTTTTATTTATATAATAAAATTTACCCCTTTTATTTTAGGGTAATAACTTTGTTTAGTATTAAAATTATCAAATTCATATTATGATTTTTGGTGTTTAGTGAAAATTTGTAGATTTTTGGTTTGCTGTAAAAACGTGTTTTATTTTATTTTTTTCAATTGAGTAAAAACGAAAATTTCAGTAAAATCCCATTAATAATTCATCAAAAACAATAGGTTCAAAATAGTTAAAACACATTTTAAAGCCCATAAATTAATAAAATCATAATAATGCATTTAGCATTGTTGTCGATCCTGTTTTTGTTCTTATATTACATGTCTAATTTGTTATAAACGAACATTTTAAACTGAGCATATGTTGAAAAAACAAGGAATGTATTTACCAGAATTCGAGCACGACAATTGTGGCGCTGGGTTCATTTGTAGTTTGGAAGGGAATAAGTCTAATGATATTATTCATAAAGCGCTTCAAATTTTAGAACGTTTAGAACACAGAGGGGCAGTAAGTTCGGATGGAAAAACTGGAGACGGTGCGGGTATTCTCACCGATATTCCACATGAGCTTTTTGTGAATGATTGCTCTTTTGATTTGCCTAGCTTTGGACAGTATGCGACAGCTAATGTTTTTTTGCCAAAGAAAGAAAATCAAAGAAATTATTGTGTATCAGTTTTTGAAAACTATATAAAGGAACAAGGGCTTAATGTTTTGGGATGGAGAGAAGTTCCTGTCGATGCTACTGTTCTTGGCAGTATTGCTCAGGAGACGGAGCCCTGTGTAAAGCAAATTTTTATTGCCAAAAGCGATGAGCAGCAAGACGATTTTAATTTTAATCTAAAATTATTTATTGCTCGCAAAAAAGCAGAACACGAAATTTACAGTTCTAAGCTTTCCGAAAGTAACTTTTTTTACCTTCCTAGTCTTTCAACAAAAATTATTATATATAAAGGACTACTTATTCCAGAGGATATCAAACTCTATTATAGAGATTTGGAAAATCCTTTGTTTGTGACACGCCTTGCATTGGTACATCAACGCTTTTCGACCAATACATTTCCCACTTGGGATTTGGCACAACCTTTTAGATATATGTGTCACAATGGAGAGATTAATACACTTCGTGGAAATGTGTCTCGTATGCTTTCGCGAGAGGCATTGCTTAAAAGTGATTGGTTTGGTGAGGACATCAAATCTATTCTGCCAATAATTCTTCCAAATAAATCTGATTCAGCTTCTATGGATATGGCGGTGGAATTGTTATTGATGACAGGCCGTTCTTTGCCAGAAGTGATGATGATGCTTATTCCTGAAGCTTGGGAAAAAAACAATGAAATGTCTTCTTCAAAAAAGGCATTTTACGAATATAATTCTTGTTTAATGGAGCCCTGGGACGGGCCTGCTTCCATTCCTTTTACAGATGGTAACTATATAGGAGCAGTTTTGGATCGAAATGGATTAAGACCTTCGCGATATTCTGTAACAAAAGATGGTTATGTCATCATGTCTTCAGAAATTGGAGTCATTGAGCTAGCACCAGAAAATGTCGCTCATCACGGTCGTTTGGAACCTGGAAAAATGTTCCTTGTCGATATGAACGAAGGACGTATTGTTAATGATGAAGAAATAAAAGAGCATATTGCAGCACAAAAGCCGTATCGTAAATGGCTCGACGATCAACTTGTTTATTTGAAAGAGATTCCATACAACGATTGTCCGATTTTTCTGGACCAAGAGCCTTTGAATAAAAGAAAAGTTCTTTTTGGATATACTCAAGAAGATATCAAAACCATCATATTACCGATGGCCAATCAAGCCAAAGAACCTATTGGCTCTATGGGGAGCGATACGCCACTAGCACTTTTGTCCGAAAAACCTCAATTGATATATAATTATTTTAAGCAATTATTTGCTCAGGTGACCAATCCTCCTTTGGATGGTATTCGCGAAGAACTTATTACCGATATCAGTTTAACTTTGGGTAGTGATCATAATATATTTGAGATTAATGAAGCTCATTGTCAAAAATTAAAAATTCAAAATCCTGTTATTTCTAAGCAGGATTTAGATAAAATAAAAAGTTTCAATCATCCAAACTTCAAGATTACTTCTGTTCCTATTTTGTATGACATCAATAAAGGACATAATGGATTGGAAGATGCACTAGATGTTCTTTTAAAAACAGTGTCTTCACATGTTGATAATGGCACCAATATTTTGATTTTATCAGACCGAAAAGTTTCTAAAGATAAAGCCCCTATTCCGGCTCTTTTGGCGTGTTCATTTATAAATAGTGGTCTCCAAAAATTAGGAAAACGCTCTAAAGTTAGCATCATTATAGAGTCTGCAGAACCACGTGAAGTACATCATTTTGCACTGTTGTTTGGTTATGGTGCAAGTGCTATCAATCCGTATATGGTGAACGAAATAATAGAAGATGAAGTTCTTAGTCACGATTCAAATGCAGACACCGAAAAAGCCATCGCCAACTATAACAAAGCCGTTGGTAAAGGGATTTTAAAGGTGATGAATAAGATAGGAATTTCAACACTCAATTCTTACAGGGGTTCACAATTATTTGAATGTATTGGAATCAATACCAATGTAGTGGATAAGTATTTTCCAAAAACGGCAACACGAATTCAAGGGGTTGATTTACATCAACTAGAAAAAGAAATTTCTAAACGCTATGCCACTGCCTACATCAAAAAAACTATAAACGCCAATCTTGATTTGGAAATGGGCGGGCAGTACCGTTGGAGAAGAAATGGAGAGCATCATTTGTTCAATCCGCTTTCTATTGCAAAACTTCAGGATTCAGTACGAACAAACAAACCACAAAAATATAAGGAATACTCGGAGTTGATTAATAATCAATCTAAGCAATTGATGACGATTCGTGGATTATTCGAATTTACAAATTACGACCCAATTCCATTAGAAGAGGTAGAGCCATGGACCAATATTGTAAAGCGTTTTAAAACGGGGGCAATGTCTTACGGCTCTATAAGTAAAGAAGCCCATGAAAACTTGGCGATTGCGATGAACAGAATTGGTGGGAAGAGTAATTCTGGTGAAGGTGGAGAGGATCAAGAGCGCTTTTATAAAAACGCCAATGGCGATTGGAAAAACAGTGCTATAAAGCAGGTAGCTTCGGGCCGATTTGGTGTTACATCAAATTATTTGACCAATGCGAAAGAAATTCAAATTAAAATGGCACAAGGAGCCAAGCCCGGCGAAGGGGGGCAGTTACCAGGGCCAAAAGTAAATCCCGATATTGCCAAAACACGAAATTCTACCCCTTATGTAGGACTTATTTCACCACCTCCGCACCACGATATTTATTCTATTGAGGATTTATCACAACTGATTTATGATTTGAAATCCGCTAATCGCGAGGCGCGCATCAATGTAAAACTAGTTTCTGAGGTTGGGGTAGGAACCGTAGCGGCTGGTGTGGCCAAAGCAAAAGCAGATGTAGTTTTGATTTCTGGCTATGATGGTGGAACAGGAGCGTCTCCTTTAACCTCATTAAAACATGCTGGATTGCCATGGGAATTAGGACTAGCAGAAGCGCAACAAACCCTTGTGATGAATGATTTAAGAAGCAGAATCGTTGTCGAGTGTGATGGTCAATTAAAAACAGGAAGAGATGTAGCTGTCGCTTGCCTTTTGGGTGCAGAAGAATTTGGTTTTGCAACAGCACCATTGGTCGCCTCTGGATGTATCATGATGAGAGCTTGCCACTTGAACACTTGTCCTGTTGGTATTGCAACTCAAAATCCTGAATTGCGTAAAAAATTCAAAGGAAAACCAGAGCATGTTGTTAACTTCATGTATTTTGTTGCACAGGAATTGCGAGAAATTATGGCAAAACTTGGATTCAGAACCGTTGATGAAATGGTTGGAAAAGTTGAAAAATTAGATCGCAATTCTGCTATTGAACACTACAAATCAAGAGGTATAGATCTTACGCCAATTCTCCATAAAGTTGAGGTGGACGATCATGTTGATATCCTCAATACAGAAACACAAGATCATCAGTTGGAGCGCGCTTTGGATTTTAAAATAATTGACAAAGCACACCCTGCTTTATTTAGAAAAGAACCCACAGTTTTAGATTTAAAAATAAATAATGAAAACAGAGCAGTCGGGGCTATTTTGAGTAACGAAATTTCAAAAATTTATGGTGCTCAAGGGTTGCCTGAAAACACGCTTAAAATCAATTTTAAAGGATCTGCAGGACAAAGTTTTGGGGCATTTGCAACAAAAGGATTAACCCTAAACGTGATTGGTAATACCAACGATTATTTGGGTAAAGGACTTTCTGGTGCAAAAATTACGGTACGTATCCCCGATGAATCGACTATTGTTCCCGAAGAGAATATCATAATCGGAAATGTAGCCCTATATGGAGCAACTTCTGGCGAGGTCTATATCAATGGAAAAGCAGGAGAGCGTTTTTGTGTAAGAAACTCTGGTGCTACGGCTGTTGTAGAGGGAATAGGGGATCATGGTTGCGAGTATATGACTGGCGGTATTGCAGTTGTATTGGGCGAAGTTGGTCGTAATTTTGGAGCTGGTATGAGTGGTGGAATTGCTTACATATACGATCCAGACAAAACATTCAAAAGTAAATGCAATCAAGAAGGCCTTAACTTGGATCCTCTTTCGGACGATGCACATATTTTGGAATTAAGAGCATTAATTGAAAATCATTACAATACAACGTTGAGTCCTCTTGCGCAACGCATTTTGGAACAATGGGAAGTTGCCGTCAAGGCCTTTGTTCGTGTGCTGCCAGAAGAATACAGACAAGCATTAATCAGATTAGAAGAAGAAAACCTTGTAAAAAAATAATATTATGGGAAAGATCACAGGTTTTATGGAATACAAACGCGTCGATGAATCATATGATCCGGTAAAAGAACGCGTGAAACACTACAAAGAATTTACAGTTCCATTGGAAGAAAAGGAATTAAAAAACCAAGGTGCACGGTGTATGGATTGTGGCATTCCATTTTGTCATAGTGGTTGTCCTTTAGGGAATTTAATTCCGGACTTCAATGACAACGTTTATAACGGAAATTGGGAAAAAGCTGCAAAAATTTTGCATTCTACAAACAATTTTCCAGAATTTACTGGTCGATTATGTCCAGCACCTTGCGAACAAGCTTGTGTATTGGGTATCAATGAAGACCCTGTTAGTATAGAGAATATTGAAAAAAATATTGTAGAAATTGCTTTCGAAAAAGGATGGGTAAAACCACAAATTCCAGCGATCAGAACAGGCAAAACGGTAGCCATAGTAGGGTCTGGCCCTTCTGGGCTAGCAGCTGCACAACAATTGAATCGCGCAGGACACCTAGTTACAGTTTTTGAGCGCGATGCAAAAGCAGGAGGATTGCTGCGCTATGGTATCCCCGATTTTAAACTTGAAAAACCAATCATCGATAGACGTATAGAAATCCTTGAACAAGAGGGCATTACCTTCAAAACCAATACTACTGTAGGAGAGGATGTCTCAGTAGAAACGTTAAGAGCCGATTTTGATGCACTACTTCTATGTGGTGGTGCAACAGCACGTCGAGTTTTACCCATAGATGGGTCGAATTTAGAAGGGGTACACCAAGCAATGGATTTCTTAAAACTGAATAACGAATATGTTGATGGCTTGAAAACTTTTGATGAAATTATTTCTGCAAAAGGAAAAAATGTAATCGTCATTGGGGGTGGAGATACAGGTTCAGATTGTATAGGAACTTCCAACAGACACGGCGCAAAATCGGTTACAAATTTTGAAATTCTGGACAAACCAACAGAAGGACGACCTGCACACCAGCCCTGGCCATTTTGGCCCATGAAAATGAAAACAAGTTCCTCTCACCAAGAAGGTGTGGAACGCCACTGGAGTGTTTCTACAAAAAAATTCTTAAGTGATGAAAATGGCCGCCTCAAAGCTTTGGTAACTTGTGAAGTAGAATGGATTTTTAAAGAAGGTGAGCGTCCACAATTAAAAGAACTTCCTGGAACTGAAAAAACATGGCCTTGCGACATGGTTTTATTAGCCCTAGGATTTACAGGTCCAGGTTCTAACCTTGTCAATCAATTGGAATTGGATACCGATTTTAGAACAAATATTAAAGCAACAACCAAAGATTTTAAAACCAATATTCCAGGAGTTTTTGCTGCTGGCGACATCAGACGAGGGCAGTCGCTTATTGTTTGGGCTATTTCCGAAGGCCGACAATCTGCACACCACATAGATGCATTTTTGATGGGCGCTTCAGATTTGCCACTAAAAGACGATCACGACTTGCCTAGCGCCTAGTCCTTTTTTAATCTTTTTTTTATGTGTTAATACTCAATAATTGTAATATATTGCAATTTGATAATTAAATTACACATGAAAAGATTTATCCTTTTATTTATACTAACAGTTTTAGTTAGTTGTAATGATAATATTGAGCCTCTAGGTTCAATTGGAGATGTTATTGAAAGCCCTTACGAGATCACTCAAATTAGTTTCAAGGCAGATTTAAATTCTACTATTGCTCAAGATATTGTATTGGATTTTGACGGTATAGATCTTTTTACGGGCATTATTCCTTACGGAGTTGACATCAAAAATTTAATTCCAAGTATTCTTATAAATCAAGGCAATGCATTGATCAAGTTGGATGAAATCAATTATCAAAATGATATATCATCACACGATTTTTCAAAGGAAGTTGATCTCGATATTTTTAATGCGAGCCAATCAGATTATTGGAGTTATAAAATTAGATTAACCTATTTTACGGGCCTGCCTATCATTTCAGTTCATACCGATAACATTCCTGTCGATTCTCGTGATATCTACGTTGATGGTGAAGTGGATGTATTTGGAGGGCTCATGTTTGATGACATCGACCTCGCTTCAATACGCATTAGAGGTCGAGGTAATTCAACTTGGTTTCATTCCAAAAAACCATATCAAATAAAATTTGATACTAAAACTTCTGTTCTCGGACTTCCTGAAGATAGAAAATGGGTTCTTCTGGCGGAGTATTCAGATAAGTCGCTCATACGAAATAAAATGGCCTACCAAATGGGGGCAATGAGTAGTTTGGACTATACACCAAAAGGAGAGTATGTGGAGTTTTTTCTGAATGATAATCATCAAGGCACTTATATTTTAGCTCAAAAAGTTGAAGAATCTAGCAATAGAGTCAACATTGGCGATGAGGGCTATTTGATTGAAATTGACCAAGATTACAGAGTAGATCCAGACGATGTATTTTTTAGGCCCACACTTTTCACTCAAGAATACACCTCCAATGTATTTAATGTGAAAGCGCCAAACATTGCTTATGGAACAGCCGAATTTTCATTAATAGAAGATCATATCAACGCATTTGAAGCGGTTTTATTTGGGGCCGACTTCACCAATCCAGTCTCTGGCTATCGCGCTTTTGTTGATATTGATAGTTTTGTAGATTGGTTTTTAATTAATGAAATTGCAAAAACTGTTGATGCCCGATGGTATTCTAGTATATATTTCACATATGTGCCTGGCGAGAAAATTAAAATGGGCCCTATTTGGGATTTTGATTTATCTTATGGAAACGTCGATTATGCAGATGCAGAATTTCCTGAGGGTTTTTGGATAAAATATAATCCATGGATCAGTCGAATGTTTGAAGATCCCTACTTTGAAAATCTTGTTCGAGATAGGTTCGATTTTTATTATCAAAATTTAGATAACTTTAATAATACAATAGACGATTTTAGTTCATATTTAAGTGTTTCTCAAAGCTATAATGATGATATCTGGCAAACGTTGGGCACCTATGTTTGGCCAAATCCGGTTTGGTTTGATACGCATCAGGAGGAAGTTAATTATGTGAAACAATGGTTGGCAGCTAGGATGAATTGGTTGAATCAAGAACTTGGGTTATAACGCGGTTTGTGTTAATATTTTGGTAAAGCAAAAACAATTTATCTCGTCTTCTTATATATTTGTTTGGTGTAGTGATACTAAAATCAAACAAAATGAAAAATTCATATTTTAAACTAAGTTTCTTATTTCTTGTCAGTGTATTGTTTAGTAGTGAGATACTATTTGCACAAGATTTCCAAGGTCAAGCGACGTATGTTTCTAAATCTAAATTGGAACTTGGAAGCTGGGGTGCGCGAATGAGTGAAGCTCAAAAAAAGCAAATTGCGGCCCGATTGAAAAATCGTTTGGAAAAAGAATATATTCTAGTTTTCAATAAAGAAGAATCCATTTTTAATGAAGAAGAGCAATTAGATGCCATTTCTGGAGCAACAGACTCTTGGGGAAAAAATTTCGCAGCTGGGGAAACTTATAAAAACGTTAAAACAAATGCTCAGATTCAACAACAAGAATTTTATGGCAAGAAATTTTTAGTTAAAGATAAACTCCAAAAAATGGATTGGACTTTGGGTAAAGAAAGTAAACAAATCGGAAATTATACATGTTTTAGAGCTACAACTTTTATTCCAACAGACGATTTGTTGTGGTATTCTTTTTCGTGGAGCAGAATGAGGACTTCGGAAACTCAAGACTCTGCGGTTGATGAAAATAAAAAAACCGAAGTTGACGTGACCCAAATTGAAGCATGGTACACACCGCAAATACCTGTTAGACATGGGCCTTCCGAATATTGGGGCTTGCCTGGACTTATTCTAGAAGTTAGTGCTGGTGCAACAACCATGCTTTGTTCAAAACTTGTCATAAATCCCGATGTGTCGATCGAAATAGAAGCGCCAAAAAAGGGTACTGTAGTTACAAAAAATGAGTATCAAGATATCATTCAAAATAAAATGGCCGAGTTCAGAAATAACCGAATGGGACGCAGATAAAATTTTATTTTAAAAAAAAATCAATAGTTGGAATAGACCCACCCCGTAAAGACATCGTTAGCATCGTTGTTGAGTCTTAGGACATAAAAATAAGTTCCTACAGGCACTACATCTCCATCTTTTGATTTTCCAGCCCATTGGCGATTATTATCTCCTTCAAAAATGCATATACCGTGACGGTTATAAATCTTCAAAGAGTGATTCAAATGCACATCGTAAAGATTTTGAATTTGAAAAGTATCGTTTAATCCATCATCATTTGGTGAAATGGCTTGAGGAATAATAATATCACAATTTTCTGAAACCAAAAGTAGTGGATAAACTTCATAACACACACCATTTTCTATACGGCCATAAACCATTTGATTTTCTGAAACAACCACAAAATCATTAGGAGTGTTGATACTGTTTGTAGCGTTTTCGGCATCATCTAGAGAGTTAAAAAATCCAGAAAAATTAGAACTTAAAAATACATCTGAAGCATCGAACAAATTCACCATTGGGTTATTGCTTTCGCAATATAAGAGCTCAAAATGATCGGTATAAATAGTAGGATCTTCAATAATAATTTCAATAGCAACTAAGTCTAGACTTTCACAGTCATCCACAGTTTGTGAGATATAAACAGTAGTATCGGCCGTAATTTCAGTGATTTCATCTAATTCAGTGTCACCAGTTTGTTCTGTGTAAAATCTTATATTTTCACCATTAGTTTGTAATTCTTGAAGTAAAACTGAAGAACAGAAAGATTGTGGCGAAGGTGCATTTGGTGCTGGAGTATTCGATGACGTATCAATAGCTGTTCTGGTTGTAGAAATACAACCTGTTAAATTATCAATAGCTTCAGCGTAGTAGGTTCCAATAGTGTTGGCCGTATATGTTACGCTATTCGTTTGCAAAAGCAGTCCGCCAGAGGCAGAATCATACCAATTTACACTGGTATTTGAAGTTGAAGTTACAGATAATACCGCTTGATTTAAACTACAGTCAAACTCAACATCTCCATCACTTGAGGGCGCAGGAGGATTTGGATTTACGATCAGTTGAAATACATCGGAAAACAAAACACATTGATCATTCAAGAGATTATCTGCAAATTCAGAAATTTTTGTTCTATAAAACCCTGCTGATGTTGTATTAATAGTTATGCTTTGATTTGTTTCTCCGGATATGTCTTGCCATGTGATACCATCTGAACTTTCTTGCCATTGATAGAAATGCGAAGAAAAAACTGAGAAATCTGGAGTAGCAGTTAAGGTTGTAGCGTATGGCATTTCATTTTCACAAATTGATACAATAGAGTTGCCGAGTTCATCTGATACAAAGACATTGTCTCCGCAGGTTTTAAATTCAATATCATCTATAGCTAAGTCATTACCACAACCACCAGCACCGTTATTTAACATTTTTAAAACAACAGAATTTTGATTTTCTAAAGTTTGAAATACTAAACCATATTCGCCCCATGTTGGTGCTGCTGTGGCATAGATGTCGCCTGTATCGCCACTTGCAATGAGAGCTGTTTCACTTTCATTCCATATTTGAAACTTGACGTTAATTGGAATTTCGATGCCTAAATCAACACAAAATCCCGGTACTTTTAGCAAGTTTAAAACCCAAGCAGAAAACTCATAAGTCGTAAATTCGCACAAACCTGATATGGTTGTTTTATAAAATTCTCCAGGGTTAAAATCAGCATTTACAATTAGTAACCTTCCATTGTTGTCATTTGGCGTATGATCTTCAACCTCTTGCCAATCGTATGGGTTGCCAAAAGTTCCATTTTTAACAGTATAGAAACTGTCGTTAGGAAAACCAGGTGAGTATAAATAGTTAGTAGTTCCTGGTGGAAGTGGAACATTTCCAATTCCAGTTCCAAAATCCTCAACAAAAATAGGGGTTCCCGAATTTCCATTACAAAAGCCTAGTTGAGCATTAACAGTTGAATATAAAAATAAAAATAGAAAAAAAGTGAAAAGATATTTCATGGTTGGTTAATTGTAAAAATTCAAATATGATTCAATGCACAATATGATAATGTTGTGTGACAACAAATTAGACGACAAGGATTTAGAATATTTGAACGAAAAATGAGTTAAATTAGTTAGTTGGACAAATTTAACATTACTAATGTATTTTATTAATGTATTCATCAATTATTTTTCAAACAATTATTTATTTTTGCCTAAATAAAAAACGTTTACTCATGCACAACAAACTTATCCTACTTTTTTCATTACTACTTTTTATGGGCTGTAACAAAGCTCCAAATAAAGCAATTACAAAAGCTCCAAAAAATGTCATATTACTAATTTCAGATGGCACTGGATTATCACAAATTTCAGCAGCTTATTATTACAAAAACACACCCCCAAATTATTCCCGTTTTGAGCATACCGGTCTTATTACAACCCATTCCTCTCGCGAAGACATTACAGATTCTGCTGCAAGCGGAACTGCATTTGCCAGTGGGGAAAAAACATACAATGGTGCTGTAGGGGTTTTAGAAGATTCAACAAAAGTTGAGAATATTGTTGAAATTGCTTCTAAAAAAGGGGTCAAGACAGGTGTTGTTTCAACATCTTCAATTACACATGCTACCCCTGCAAGTTTTTATGCTCATGTTACCGATAGAGATTTTGAAGAACAAATAGCACTTCAACTTCTTAATTCTGAAATTGATTATTTTGCAGGAGGAGGAAAAAAATTCTTTCAAAATAAAATGGATGAAATTAATTTATTCAATTCAAAAAAAGCTAAAGAATTTCATATTGATACGCTCCAAATTAGTCCTTATGAATCGATTAAATCTCATAAAAAACAAGGCTTTATATTGAGTGATGATGGCATGCCAAAAATGAGTGAGGGTAGAGGAGATTTTTTATCAAAAGCAACAATGCTTGGTGTTGAGTTTTTACATCAGAATGATACAGCATTTTTTTTAATGTCTGAAGGGTCACAGATTGATTGGGCTGGTCACGATAATGATGTAAACTATCTTATTTCTGAACTTATAGATTTCGATGAACTCATTGGACGAGTTTTAGATTTTGCCGAACAAGACGGAGAAACACTAGTTGTTGTGACTTCCGATCATGAAACAGGAGGGTTTACTTTGGCTGGGGAAAACTACATAACCAATGAAGGAAAAACCTATAGCAGTTACAAGAAACTAGAACCGAAATTCTCTACTGGAGGGCACTCTGCAACTTTAGTGCCTGTATTTGCTTATGGTCCTGGTGCAGAGCAATTCTCTGGAGTTTATGATAATACTGATATATTTCATAAAATTATTCAACTTGCAGGTTGGACTCAATAACAACTGAAAACGATAATTTTATCTGATACAAATTTTTAAAACCAATAGATTTTAATGAATCACTTTTAAAAAAAGCTGATTAGTTTTTCCTTTAAAGTTATCCTTTTTAGGTAATTTTACCTGTATTATTGTGATATAATTCAATTTTAACCAATTTAATTTATATGAGATCACTTTTACAAACACTTTTGTGTTTTTCCTTTTTTGTGGGTACAAGTCAAGATTATATTAAAATGATAGGTTCTGGAAACCATACTGTTCAAGAAATTCAAGATGCTGCGGCCTTACATTTTGAGTCTTCCGACAAGGGAAGAGGAACAGGCTATAAAAGTTACAAACGATGGGAATACAATGCACTACGAATGCAAGACGAAAATGGACGTTTAAAACAACCAGATTTTTATTATAACACTCTAGAAAACTACAATGCATACAGAAATCAGTTCAATCAAAACAATAGAATGGTTGCTGTCGATGCTTGGGAAGAATTAGGGCCTAATTATTGGAATCAAACCAGTGGATGGAACCCAGGAGTAGGAAGAATAACAAGTATCGCAATTGATGCAAATAACGATAATCATATTATTGTTGGCTCACAAACAGGTGGTGTTTGGAAATCTATTGATGGCGGTAATTCTTGGTCTGTACTTACTGATAATTTATCAAATATTGTTGTTTATGCTTTAGCTATAGACCCCACAAATTCTGAAGTGTATTATTGGGGGACTTCTTCCGGGATAATTTTCAAATCCACAGATGGTGGTGGAACATGGAATCAAATTGCAGATGTCGGGCAAGGCGATGTCAATAAAATTTTAATTGATCCTTCCAACACAAATAAATTGTATTGTAGTGCTCAAAATGGTGGAATTTTTAAATCTACCGATGCAGGAAATAATTGGTCAATAATTCATCCTGATGCCACCACTGGTTTTGATATTGAATTCAAACCAGAGGATTACAATACAATTTATGCAAGTGGTAGTTTGTTTTTTAAATCGATTGATGGTGGGGCCACATTTTTTTCGGAAAATTTATTTGCCCCTTGGATACAAGAAAATAGTGTTGGAAATCATGATTGGACAATTTCAGAATCGAACCCTCACAACACTGTAGTTCCAATTGAGGGGACAAAAATGGCTAATTTTTACTTTCCAAGTTACGACCATCCAAAAACGAAACTCATTTCTCCAGAGCTAGATCTATCATCAGCGACTGCACCAAAACTAAATTTTTATTTCTCTAATGTAGATTGGGGACTACCTTTTCTTAATGACTTCAAAGTATTTTACAGAACATCACAAAGCAGTGCTTGGGTTGAATTAGCGAGCTATGATACCACTGTAGCATCATGGACCAATGTGATTATTAACTTGCCAAATCCATCATCAACATATTATATAGCATTTGAAGTCACAAATAATTATGGGAAATCTACTACCTTAGATGATGTATCGGTAACAGACCTTGCCCTTGGCACTATATTTGAAAATGGATTTGAGCAGGATCCAAACAGTTTTGGTGGTGGTGCCAAAATGATTGGTGTTTCCTCCGATGATCCAAATGTTGTTTATGTTTTAGAAGAATCGTCTGGAAAATTTGGTGGGTTTTACAAATCAACAAATGGTGGAGATCATTTTACTAAATTAAATCATACAGGAAAAAACTATTTTGGTTACAGCTCTACGGCCAGTGATAATAGAGGTCAAGCACCAAGAGATATGGATATCGTGGTGAATCCAAATGATGCAAACGATGTTCATATTGCTGGAATTTTATCTTGGCGTTCTACAGATGGAGGGACAAATTTTAACATTACTTCCCAGTGGGTGCCACAAAATGCCTCTTTCGAAAATATTGGCTATTGCCATGCCGATATCGACATTATGATGTACAAAAACAATAAACTTTATGTTGGTAGCGATGGCGGTATCTTTGTGGCCAACGATCCACTAAATGTGAGTAGTGCCTATTATACCGACTTGTCAACAGGTTTGGGAATTCGACAATTATACAAAATAGGGGTTAGTCAAACAGATCCTGTTGTTGTTTCGGGAGGATCACAAGATAATGGTACTTCTGTTTATAAACCAAATATGCTATGGGACGATTGGTTGGGAGCAGACGGTATGGAGACTTTTGTTGATCATTCCAATTCAAATACTTTGTATGGAACCTCACAATTTGGAAGTTTGTATAAGTCTTTTGATCAAGGAACTACGTATCAAGGCATTGGCTTCGGTCAAGAAGGAAATTGGGTAACCCCGTTCGAACAAGACCCTATTGAAGCAAACACAATCTATACTGGTTATGACCAGGTGTATAAATCGTCGGTTGGAGGCTCAAATTGGCAATCTATTTCACAAAATTTTGGATCAAATCTAAATCATTTAAAAATTGCTCAATCCAATAATCAAATAATGTATGCTGCCTATGGAGATCAACTTTTTAAAACAATGGACGGCGGTTTTTCATTGTGGCAACAGCTAAATAATTTTTCTGGTAGTATTAATTCAATTGCTATTCACCCTTCAAATCCAAATAAAATTGCGCTCGCTACAACTTCGTCTCAAAAAATTTATATCTCTAACGATGGTGGTAATACATGGACTACTGCACTTTATGATTTACCTGATTTTAGTGCCTTAACTTTGGTTTGGGATACAACCTTCGGAACAGACGTGTTGTATCTTGGTATGAACTATGGGGTTTATTATTTACTAGCTAACGATACAGCATGGGTACCTTTCAATGTGGGCTTACCAAATGTTATTGTTAATGAACTTGAAGTGAATACTGCAGATGATAAACTCTATGCTGGAACATATGGTCGTGGACTGTGGCGTGTCCATTTATTTAATCCTGCAACAGCTGGTGTCAACGCTGTAGTTGCAGATGACGTTGATCTTTTTCCGAATCCTTCAAATGGATTGTTTAATATAAAATGGAATACCAATGAATTGGTTACTATTAAAATCTTTGACGCCCTTGGCAAACTTGTTCTTTACGAGAAAAATAGAAATTTGAAACTTAATCCTAAATTTGAATTAAATACCTCAAATGGAATATATTACATTAAATTAAATACAAAAAACAAAGCGGTTACAAAAAAACTCATTTTGAATTAAGGTCTAGTTTTAAGATTAAAAAACCCAACGCAAGAGCGTTGGGTTTTTTGTTGATGTGAATTTTTGATTTATTCTACAGTCACTGAAAAAGTTTCAGTAATGTCTGTTTCACCTCCAGCATTTGTAATATCTCCATCAGCAACACCTGCTGCAGATTTGTTGGGCTCGTGACGTAATGTAAAAGTTAGATCACCAGCACTTACAGTATTTGCAACTAATGTAAATTCAACTCCAATTGGATTACCGTCACCGTCTTCATCTTCATAAGTAGTAGTAACGTCTAATCCACTCCCTATTGTATAGAAAAACTGATGTTCTTCTGCTTCTTCTTGCACTTCTTCTGTGATGTTTTCGGCAGGTGTTTCAGATGCATTGAGCAGCTCAATAGAACCGTTATAAGTGGTTCCAGCGCTTAGATTACCTCCAGTTATTGTAACAACTGGGGCATTGCCTCCATCACCGTCCATATCAACAGTTTTGAGAACGATATCTGTACCGCCACCATCTGGAGATAAAGTAATTGTCATTGTTGTAATTAACTCTTCCTCATTTACAGGTGTTGGAATTGGATCATCATCAGAACATCCCGTAAAAATTATTGATAAGACTAATATTGGGTAAATAAAAAATTGTTTTTTCATCGTTATAATTGTTATAAAATTAATAATTGAATTTTAGGTTTAATAAAATATTTTGACCTAAATCGTCGGCATAAAAACGCTGAAGATTTAAGTAATTTCTGTAGGAGGTGTTTAAAATATTCGTGATTCCTAATCCTACAGTTAGGAATGACGTTTTGTTCAGTTTTAAATCTATACTAGAATTAAAATTTAACAAATGATATGCACTGGGCGGAGTGCTTGTATCCAAAAGTTCCCAAGTTTCTGTTTCTGGAATATAGACCTCAAAATTAGTATCGGGGTATTCATTTTGTGCAAAAACATATTCGCTTTGCAAGGCCAGTTTCAGATTATAGAATTTCGGATGTTCAAATGAAATTTCATTTTTAGTAGCGATAGGAGGCATGCTAATCAATGGCATGTCTCTGCTTCGGTCATATCCTTTTACTATAGACCATTGATGCGTAAAACTTAGCTTATCTGTAAATTTATAAGCAGCATCAATATCAACGCCTAGCAATTGGGCGTTCGTTTGTCTGTATTCCCAAACTTGAAAATTTCCACGAATCGTTTCTAGAACTTTTGTGGGTTCTATAATGATAAAGTCAGAAATAGAATTGATGTAAGGATTTATAGAAAAACTAAAGCGATCATGATCGCGTTGCAATGTAGCCGATATTTTATGTCCAACTTCAGAGTCAAAACTTAAATCGCCAAGCTCTATGCGGGCTCCGGAGTGGTGTAAGCCTTCGCTAAAAAGCTCCGAAGGATTTGGCGCACGCGAGGCCAAAGCATAATTTAAAAATAGATGATAATCGTCATTAAAGCTATACTTTGCACCCACAGTCGCAGACGCGTTATGAAACTTTAAATTTGGATTGGCCAATACTTGTGTGCCAAGATCATTAACCACAATCTCTGGATATAAAATATCATAATTACGCTCTTCCCAAAAAGAGGTGCGATAATATTTATAGACATCCATCTGCGTGTAATCAAAACGAGCCCCGGCCTCCAATAACCAACGATCATTCAGAGTATAATCTCCCAAAAGATAAATTCCTAAATCATATTTATCGTAATCAGGGATTAATCGGCGTACTCCAGTATTTGGATTTGCGAAATTGTTTTGATAGCGTGTCATCACACCTGATTTTATGTTCAATTGACGTTCAAAATTGTTTTCAAAATCCAATAAAAGTGTATGGGTTCCAAGTTTCAAATCTATTGCAGCTTTATCTTTGTCATCTCCTCTTCTTATGTCAAATTCAAACCGATTATTTTGTTGATAATCGTATTGCAAACTCAATGTTCCAAAATTTTCAATTGTTTTAAATCCTTTTATTCTGGCCAATTGATGTTTTACATTTTGTCGTGGCGCACCAATGTTGTATGTAAAGTCATTAATAATTAATGGCATATCACTATCAAAGGCCCGAACTTGATCTGCGGCACCATGTAAATGAGATGCGCGTAAAATGCCTATTTCGTTACTGAAAAATGAAAAATAGGCTTCAATTCCATAATTGAATTTATTGAGTCCTAAACGCAATGATGCATTTTGTTCTATGATTCCAGTATTACTCAAAACATAATCTGCGGCTTCAAAATCTCCAAAGCGCTTGAGCGAACCTTGAGCGGTACCATACCAACCGTTAGCATAACTTTTTGTCAATGTTGAGGTCAATACGCCACCACGTCCATTTGAAGTTAATGAGGACATGGTTTTGCCATAAAGACTATCTTTTACAGGAACTTTCAAGGCTTCTGCAATAATAACGCCGCCCATTGCGTCTCCGCCGTATTGCAGTGCACCAGCACTTTTTACTAACGTCAGTCTGCCAACTGAGTTTACATCAATATTTGGTGCATGTTCCGCTCCCCATTCCTGATCTTGCATTCTCACACCATTATTAATCATAATAATGCGGCTACTGTGCAAGCCATTTACAATAGGTTTTACAATTCCATTTCCTTTGTTTAATGAAGATACACCACTCAAACTGTTCAAGGCATCGCCTAAAGCTCCTGTACTTAAACGCTCCAATGTTTCTTTAGAAACATTGTTTTCGAGCACCGTATTGGTAGTGTTGTCATAAGCTTTTCCTTCCAAAATAATCTCATTAAGTTCCTCTAAATGATGCTCAAGCTTAAAATCTCTTTTGGTGTCTTCTGATATTTTTACATCAAATGTTTTAGACTCACAAGACGAATGCAAAACCTTGATACTGTAACTTGTGTTTTTGCATAAATTTGAAATCGTATAAACACCCTCAAGAGAGGTTTGAATAATCTCTTCAGTTTCGGATACCACAAGTGTTGCTCCAGACAATACGGAGCCATCATGCAGGTCCAGAACCTTACCCGATAGGGTATATTTACAATTTTGAGATATAGCTAAATAACTGAACAACAGCAGAATAGCTAAAGCATAGTTGCGCATAATTTTTTCTTCATTAACTTAAAAAAAGGGGAGTTGATGCTAAGAAAAAACAGGAGGTGCGCGGAGCTGTATGTTGGTTAAACTAAATGAATGAAATTGCAAAGAGGCAAAAATAGAGTTTGCTTCTTTATGAATTTCTATTGTTTGTATCTTGAAATCATCAACAACATCATAATTGAATGATAATAAATTAAAATCACATATATCACAGTTAGAAATGGATTGATGGATGTGAGATTTATTTTCTGAACATTCTATGTGTTGATGCTCACCAAAGTGATGAAAAAAGTTGAAAACAGTTGGAAACATCAAAATGGCAAACAAAAGACTTGCTGCACTATTCTTTATGTTGTTTGTTTTGTTTTTCATCTCTATTCAGATTGAAACAAATTTATAAAAATAATTTCAACCCTATGTCTTTTTGAGAATTATAAAATTAAATTGTTTTAAATTTAGCAGGTATTAAAATTTAAAATAGACAATGAGAAATTTGATATTACTTTTGGTTGTATTAGTTTTTACTTCTTGCAGTGAACATATTTATGCCCAAAACGATGACGACATATTTACAATATATTTGGTAAGACATTCAGAAAAAGATTTAAATGCTACAAATTATTCTAATCCTCCACTTTCCAAATGTGGCGAAAAAAGATCGGAGCTTTTGAATCAATTTCTCAAAGATGTTCCTCTTGAGGTAATTTATAGTACAGATTATATTCGGACGCTTTCTACGGCGACGCCAACAGCAAAATCCAAAAATTTAGAAATCATGAACTATGATCCTAGAAAACTTGAGGCGTTTTCACAAGAATTAATAAATCGCCAACAAGACGCCGTTGTTGTTGGCCACAGCAATACAACAGCCGTTTTGGCGGGTCTTTTAGTTGATGAAACTTTGGGTGCATTTGATTTAGAAATTTACGATCGTATATATCAAGTGGTCATTTGCAATTCTAAAAAGCAGCTGCACCTTCTACATCTACCCTTAGATTGTCAAGATTGATTATTTTTAAATGATTTAAAATAAAATCTAGAGACTAACTTTCTTTAAGGTTTTCTTTTATTGGTTTGCTAAACATTTGTATATTAGGCATTTATAAACCAATTTAAAAGATCATTTCAATGACAAAGAGAATTATTTTATCACTTCTTTGTTTCTTTTTTGTTTTTAATTTTTGTTCTGCTCAAACTGTAACCATTGATAATTATTCAGTAAATGGTCTTGGTCAAGTACAATTATCTATTCAAGCTCAGGCAGGCAAATATTATATTCTTCATGCACAACACAATCCAACGTTCAATTGGGCAACTTCATTGACGATTGGAGTAGAGGGTACCATGGTTATTTCTGAATCAGCTGGGGCATATCCATTAGAAAATTATTCTATAACAGAACATGACATAGCAACTCCAGACGATTATGATGGAGATGGCATTGATGATATCACAGAATTTAATAATATGCCAACCGATTCTCCTTTTAATTTTGCGTCACCAATTGATTTTGTCGATGGATCAACATCTATTCCTAATGCGCAAACATTTATGGATTTGGCCACAGTAAATAATGTTGGTTGGGCTCCTTTTCTTGATGATCAATTATATGTGAAGTTTGGAATACTCGATCGTGATACTCCAAATCCAAAAGTTTATTTTATCAACAGCAACACCTATATTATTCATGCAAGTTTTTGGGGCGGAATTGGCGCATCGGTTACGGGTGATGACAGCTCAGGAGAAATTGTTTTTAACCCCAATGATATTCTTCCAAATGGCAGTATCGGGAGTTATTCATTTAATTTTTCTTTTGGTGATGCTTATGATTTTGAGGCTACACAAAGAACCTATGAGTTGTTGGTAGCCAGTATGCCATTTCTTCAAAACAATATGAATCATTTTATTGGTCAATCCGATGAAAATAACCATCTGAATAATTATGCTGATGATTTTGAAGGTTCAAGAATAGATGTAGTTTTAGAATCTGATGTCTTTGCTGAAGTCAATTATATCCCTTTCCATGAAGCAGAAGGGTATGGATTTTTTAAACATATGCAAGACCTGAATGAAACCCCTGGCAGCCGGGATATTGTTCTTTATGATGCACTTCCCAATTCATTGCCAAGAGTTGGAGGCATAATAACGTCTGTCATACAAACTCCTTTGTCGCATGTGAATTTGAGAGCCATACAAGATAATGTTCCAAATGCCTATATCGCAGAGCCTTTGGCCATAGATTCCATTGCCAATTTACTCGGAAATTATATCTACTATAAAGTGGAAAATGAACAATTTGAGATACGAGAAGCTACTCTTACTGAAGTTAATAATTGGTATGAAGACCTCAGGCCAACAGAGACACAAACACCAATTCGAGATTTGAGCATCACTGAAATTATGCCGTTGGATGACATTGCCTTTGGAATGTCTAGTTCGTTTGGAGCAAAGTGTTCTAATGTTGCCACCATGAGGACGTTTGATTTTCCGCAGGGCACTATCCCCGATGGTTTTGGAATCCCATTTTATTACTACGATGAGTTTATGAAATTCAATAATTTCTATCAAGAAGCTCAAGTTATGATTGATAATCCTGCGTTTCAAAATGATATTAATTTTAGAACTGAACGACTCAAAGATTTTAGAAGAGACATAAAAGCAGCTCCAATGCCCCAATGGATGATGGATGATTTACAAGCTATGCATGATGACTTTCCGGAGGGTACAGCCGTAAGATGCCGATCGAGCACTAACAATGAGGATTTACCTGGATTTAGTGGTGCTGGTCTATACACCTCAAAAACCCAACACCTCGACGAAGGGCATATCTCAAAATCCATAAAACAAGTCTATGCCAGTATGTGGAATTTTAGAGCTTATGAAGAACGAGATTTTTATCGTATCGATCACTTCGTGGCTGCTATGGGTGTACTGTGTCATCCCAATTTTCAAGAAGAAAAATCAAATGGCGTTGGGATAAGTATCGACCCAATTTATAAAACAGAGGATACATTTTATTTGAATACACAAGTCGGCGAATCATTAATTACAAATCCTGACCCAAATTCGGTGCCAGAAGAAATTTTATTGTATCAAAATCCCTCTCAAAGTGGTGGATATCTTGTTTTAAGGTTGTCCAATTTGGTAAACCCAGGAGAGTTAGTCATGGATCAAGTTTACCTCGATCAAATGAGAGATTATTTGACGACCATCCACGACGAATTTTCTATACTCTACGACGTTGTTGGTGCGGAAGGATTTGGAATGGATATAGAATATAAGGTTACGGCTCAAGATCAATTAGCCATAAAACAAGCACGACCATGGGTTTCTTTTTGGGCAGATATCAAAGGCGATTACGATTTGGGAGTGACTGCAATTGTCGAACCTCAATCGTCTTCCAACTTAGCTAATAATGAATTAGTCACTGTTACAATTTCCAATTTTGGATTGAACGATATGAGCGATTTTGATATTGAGTTGCTAATCAATGATCAATCTGTTGAAACGCTTACAATTCCTCAAACAATTCCAACGTTTAGTGAAGCAGACTTTCAATTTTCAATGCCTCAAGATTTTTCTGCTATTGGCGCTTATGATATTACAGTCAATGTTAGTCATACAAATGATGAGTATGAAAATAACAATTCTTTAAGTACGGTGGTAAGCAAATTACATGAATTAGAGGGCGCACTCTCTATTGGTTATGCCACTGCAATTTGTAATGATCAAGTAGAAATAGAGGCCATAATAGAAAATTTGGGCGCAGCTGCGATAACAGCAGTGACCGTGGAGGTTGTTGTCAACGGCGTGGTGGTTGATACTGTGAATCAATCTGTAAACATAACTTTCCAAAATCAAGACGCATTTACAATAATAATAGAAGATAATCTTCAACAAAATAACAATCAAATTACGTTAAATTTATTAGCAGTAAATACTCAAAATGATGGGGATACTAGTAATAATTCAGAGTCGATAACCACCGATTTAGATTCGGATTATGATAGTGTTACTTTGGTAATTAATCCTGATAATTATCCACAAGAAACATCTTGGAAACTCTTTGATGAAGGTGCGAATCAAATTGTATCTACAGGTTCGCTACAATCTGGAACAACTTTTTATAGCGAAGATATTTGTTTGGATTATAGTTCTTGTTTTACGCTTTATGTATATGACTCCTATGGCGATGGAATTTGCTGCAGCTATGGAGAAGGGAACTTTAGTGTTCTTGATGCTAATGGCGATGTTATTTTAACCAATAGTGGTGAATTTGATTCCGAAGCGCAGGAAGTGTTTTGTCCAGATGAAACGGGTTGTAGTATTGCCGCTGACATAGCTATAACTCATGCGACTTCTTCCTCTGCAAATGATGGCACAATTAGAATTTACACCTCTTCTGGATTAAGCCCATTTCAATACAGTATCGATGGAGGTCAGACATTTTCTGATTCAAATTCGTTTGAAAATTTAGCTCCAGACCATTACAATATAGTCGTTATGGGCGCTCAAGGACTTTGCACTTTTGAGGATACGGTTTTGGTTGAAGCTTGCGAACTAACCACAGTTGATATTACGGTGCTGGAAGTTTCTTCTGTAGTTTCTGCAGATGGGGCAATAACAATCATCCCTACGTCTGGCGATGGTCCATATTTGTATAGCATTGATGGCGGTCAAAATTTTGACCAAAATAATGTGTTTTTAAACTTAGCTGTTGGAACGTACAATATTGTTGTAAAAGATGAATCAGAAATTTGTATGTACAGAGAAAGTGTGCCTCTCAAAGTCAGATCTCAAGTGGTTATCAATGAAATTAATTATAACTCCAACGAGGCCTTCAAACCTAGTGATTGGATAGAACTGTACAATTCAAAATCGAGCTCAATAGATGTTTCAAATTGGAAAATTAAAGACGATAATGATAATAATATTTTTGTAATTCCAAATGGAACACAAATAGCTGCTAATGGGTATTTGGTCGTTGTTAAAAATGAAATGAATTTTACCAGTGTATTTCCAAACGTTCCTTACATTGGGGAATTGGGCTTTGGATTTGGTCAAACAGATGCCGTAAGACTATACAATTCTGCTGAAAAATTAATGGATGAGGTCTATTATAGTTTTGAATCACCATGGCCAAGTTGTGCAAATGGAACTGGAAATACACTAGAATTGATTGCTCCAGAACTAGACAATGCACTGCCAGAAAACTGGGATTGTATCAATGCAACTGGAAGTCCAAATGCTGTAAACACTACTATTATACCACCACCCACAGACCCTTTAGATGAGCTGGTGGTGTATCCAAATCCTGTAAACGATATCCTTTATATTTCTGGTGATGTATCCAACAAATATATCGAGGTGAGTTCGGTTATTGGACAACGGGTTTTAACGGCCTTTGGTACCAATGAAATCGATGTAAGTCAGCTCAGTGAAGGTGTTTATTTAATTTCTATTATTGATTTGAGTGGATTTATAACAAAGCGGTTTGTTAAGTATTGATTTATTGAAAATAGGTCATTAAAAAAAACTCTGAAAAAAGGTTTTATTTTTCAGGAAGTAATAGCTTCATATTTCCAATCTCTAATGCGTCCAGATGACCCATTTTTGTTTCATCAGTTGTGATCAGGTGCATGTGTGAAAATGAATCATGATGCGTAAAAACACCTTTGTGTTCAGTTGAGAAAAATCCAATAATTTGAACATTTTCATCTGTAATCTTATAATTTGTCTGTCCTTGATGGGCTTCATCTGGTGAAGATACTTTTGTTCCCTTTGGTAAATTTTGAATATGAATAACCGCATTAGAAACGTCTCCAATTAATTTAAAAACAAAAGGTCTTTTATCATGAGTTGTTTTGAGATCAATAAACTTTTCCAAACTCTGAATAGTCTTGACTTCAGTAGGTAATTCAATTTCGGTCCATGCACTAACGTTTCCGTACACAAAAAAAGGCGCAGAAGTATCAAAAGAATGTATTACCCGCATTGTAGTGTCCGAAACCACTTCTGACACATAGCTTTTTCCATTATTAATCAATAACTCGCCTGTGAGGTAGCTCACAGGACCTAATCCATAAAGTCCATTTTTATTCGAAATAGTATCAAGATAAATTTGAGGGCCTAATTCGCCCTTCCACATCACGTTTTTCATCGCAGCAACACTATGAATGTCAGCATAAGTATCTTTTTCTGCCACACCCTTTTTTTTCTGAATCGAATTACAACTGAACAGTCCAACAGTCAAAAGACCAAATGTTATTTGTTTTATTATCATAATGTTTAGAACTTTATTTTCATTACTATTTTTATTGAGTTTGTGGATTAAACACAAACAAATTTAAGATTTTTATTTCTTCCAAGTACCACCGTATTTGTAAGCGCTGTTATTTTCTTTAACTTGAAGCAGACATTCTTTACACAAAAACACCCATTCTTTCGGGTTGCTGTATTGCACCCTAAATAGTGTAGAAAAATCTAAATGGCAGAGTTTACAGTGCTTGATACGTTCTTTCATAGGCTCATAATCTTCCTTAAGCGCAACGCTTAGAATAATTTCATAAAAAATTTATAAAATCTATGATTTACAATATTATAATTTTTTAATCCCATATCTTTAAGATCGATAATAAATGAATGTTAAATGTTAAAGATTGCCTTCGATCCCATTTATAAACACAACCTAAAAGTAGGGCATCGGTTTCCGATGGAAAAGTACGAGTTGTTGCCTCAGCAACTTCTTAGAAAAAATATTTGTGAACAAGCCCATTTTTTTGCGCCAACCGCTATTGAAAAAAAGCATGTTTTATCTACACATTGCGAGACCTATTATGAGGATTTAGTTCATTTAACTTTGGGTAAATTAGAGCGTCGGCAAATAGGCTTCCCCTTGTCCGAGGAGCTGGTCAAGCGCGAACACGTCATTGCTCAAGGCACCATACAGAACACACATTTTGCTATGGAGCATGGAATTTCGATGAACATAGCAGGGGGGACTCATCATGCTTACAGAGCAAAACCAGGAGCGTTTTGTATGCTCAACGATCAATCCATTGCAGCCAATTATCTCATTGATAATAAATTATCTAAAAAAGTTATGATCATTGATCTCGATGTTCATCAAGGCGATGGCACTGCTTCTATTTTTCAGGGTCAAGATTCTGTATTTACCATATCTTTTCATGGCCAAAAAAATTATCCCTTTAAAAAGCAAACCAGTGATTTTGATTTAGCTTTAGAGGATCATACCAATGACGAGACCTATCTCAAAGCTTTAGCTTACCATATTCCAAGGTTGGTAGATGCTTTTCAACCCGAGTTTATCTTTTATTTAGCTGGTGTAGATGTTCTAAACACTGATAAACTAGGCCGTTTGGGGCTGTCAATTAAGGGCTGTAAAGAAAGAGACCGATTTGTTTTAGAGCTGTGTAAAAACAATAATATTCCTGTTCAAGTGAGTATGGGCGGAGGGTATTCTATACATTTGAAAGATATTATCGATGCCCACTCAAATACCTTTGAAGTCGCTCAAGAGATATTTTTTTGAATTGAGTTTTATTTTCTTTTTAAGTCTATACTTTTATTTATAAAAAAAAGAATAAGGATTTGAAGTAGAACTCCTGCAGAAAACGGAATCCAATAAGCAGCATTGAAAGTCACACCAATCCAAAAGGCATTGCCCAATGCCAGGGTGTAAGTGCTGTAAAACGGCAGTTGTAAAATATCATGTTTCGGAATTATCGCGAACAACACCATTCCACCAATAATGGAGGATAAAACCCAACCCAAATAATTTGAAAACGGAATACTGTAGTATAACCCGGGGTGGGTCCATGTCCAGAAATTCATTAGAACAGCACCCGGATCGATAATTAAATCCGAAAAAACCAAAAGAAAGACCCCGCCAAAAAATTGTAAACTTCTTTTTTTAAAAATCCAGCAGCTGATTGCAAAAGATCCTATAACTAGAGGAACCCAGCCAAAACTAACCGTCCAGGGTACCAAATCAAAGAGTTTGTATCCAAGTTGTGCATTGTATTCAAAAGCGCCATATGGAAAAGAGGTTTGTATGCTTAAAGCTTCAATTGCGGTAGCATAGCAACTCAATATTACTATAAATAAAAGCCCGTTCCATACGTTTGTTTTTAGTAAAGCAAAATAAGCCGGAACGGCTAACAGCAGCATTGGAATTACTGAAAAATAGTCATTCCTAGCAGTATATGCAAAATACCCTATGGCCATCATCAGTATGGTTAAGACTACTGTGGTTGATTGTATTTTTTTCATTCAGTTTAAGAGAAAAGTAAATTGTATTTAAAAATCACGTAGATGAATAGGGCTGCACCAGAAAATAAATTGATAAAAGGGAATTTCTTGTATAGGAAAAACACACTCTCTTTGTTTTTTGTGAAATAAATATAGAGCGTTGGAACACTGTAGCACAAAAAGGCCAACAGCCCAAGCCAAGTATTGGCATACAACCCACACAGTAAAGCTGCAGTGCTATAATATACCGCAGTGAGTAAAGTTGCTTTTTTAAAACCTAGCCAAACCGCTGTGGTTTTCACTTTTGCACTACGATCAGATTGTATGTCTGGCAGAGCAGAAAATAAATGCATTCCCATGGCCCATACCCATGCGGCTACCACCAAAGGCCAGGACAAATTGGCCAAAGGTTGAAACATTAAAAACACCATAACTCCAGGAAGTATGTACAATACATTTGAACAGGAATCAATGAATAATTTTGCTTTAAATCTCAAAGGTTGCACTGAATAAAATGTAGAACAAAAAACCCACAATGCGAAGACTATTTGAGATTCAAGAGTTGGAAAGAAACTTACAAAAACGATCGAAAGAATTGCCAGTAATCCAAGTAAAATTCCTAAAAGTCTATTTTGATTTGTTTGATAGAGGTGTTCATAATTTTGTTTTTTTGGATTGTATTTATCGGTGTCTCCATCAGCGTAATCATTAACGCCATAGAGGAAAAAATTAGCTGGCCAGAGGAAGAACAACATACCAATCCAGAACAAAGTATTTTTAAAATCGCTTATAGAACTAGAGGCCGTAACCATACCCACGGCCCAAGGACCTGCAAGATAGGGCCAAAATCGGGGTCTGCTGATACTAATAATCCAATTCAAGTGCTTCATTTATACGGTGTCAAATTTAGTATCGGCAGCAGAGAGTGGGCGTCCGTGCGTAATGCCATGAATTCGTTTATAGACAATTTGTGAACTGATAAGACACATAGGAACTCCTATCCCAGGATTGGTGTTGGCGCCAGTGTAATACAAGTTTTTTACTTTGGTTGATTTTGTTTTTGGACGAAATACCGCGGTTTGCATTAGGTTTTGTGCCAAGCCAAGTGCCGTACCTTTATAAGCGTTGTAAAGTTCAGAAAAGTCGTGACCTGTGAAAATACGTTCATAAATAATATGTTCTTCTAAACCTTCTAAGTTCATGGTTTTAACCATGTGCGCTAAAATCTTAGCTCTGTAGTTTTTTATTGTTTTTTCGTCGAGTTTGAGATTAGTGGTTGTAGGGACTAAAACAAAAAGATTTTCACAGCCATCAGGAGCGACAGTGGGGTCGGTTTTACTTGGTGCACAAATATAGTAGGATGGGTTTTCGGGGAGGGTTTCTCCTTTAAAAATTGCTTCAAATCCTTCTTTCCATTTTTCGGCAAAGAAAAGGTTGTGGTGTTTTAGCGTTTCAAATTGCTTACTAACTCCTAGATATAATATAAATCCAGAGGGCGCCATGGTTCTACTGTTCCAGTATTTCTGATTAAACTGTCTGTTTTTTTTATCAAGCAGCTCCATTTCTGTAAACTGATAATCGGCATTTGAAACAATAATATCTGCCCTAAGTGCCCCCTCATTTGTTATCACACCAACGGCTTTTTTATGGTCTACAATGATCTTTTTTACAGGCGTCTGGAACTTGAATTTTACGCCATTTTTTTCTGCGATGCTGTGTAGCGATTCGAAAATTTTTGTCATGCCGCCCATTGGGTAAAACACGCCCATTTCAAAATCAATATGGTTCATTAGAGAATAAACCGCCGGTGCTTTGTAGGGCGATGTGCCCAAAAATAATAAAGGGTATTGTAAAATTTTTCTAATGGTTGGATGCTTAACATAAGTTGCAATATGCTTATGGAAAGAGGATATTACTGAATATTTAGTCCACAAAAAAAGGGTTCGCTTGTCAAAGAAATCCAAAACACTATTAAACGGTTTGTAGATGAATGTATGTTTTGAAATATTATATTTTGCTGCAGCTTCTTTGAGGTATATACTGATATTTTTCATCACTCCAGGCTCATAGGATTCAAAGAGTTTAGCGTCCCTTTCGAGATCTGAAGTCATTTCTACTGGATTCACTTCTTCTTCAAGCCAAATCTTATAAGATGGGTCTAATCGCTTAAGCGTAAAATGATCTTGGATATTTTCTCCAATCAGTGAAAAGAAATGTTCAAAAATGTCAGGCATAAGATACCAAGATGGCCCCATATCAAATTGAAACCCTTTGGCAGAAAAAACCCCACCACGACCTCCAAAACTGGCGTTTTTTTCGAGGACCGTAACGTCATAGCCTTTTTTGGCCAAAAGAATGGCAATAGAAAGGCCTCCCACACCAGAACCGATAACAATAACACTTTTTTTCACCACTCAAAGGTACGTTTAAATTTAATTTAAAATGTGAGATTTTTCTTAAAATTATGAATGCTGATGAACTATGTTTCAAGGACTTATGTGTATGTTTTTTCATTATTTTAAACGAGCTTTTGATGCTGCCTAATAACAAAAAGAGACAAATCTCAAAAAATTTGAGTTTGTCCCATTTGGTGGAGCCAAGAGGAGTGAAGTCGAACTATTTTGGAGAGGATTTGATTAATTTGAATTGGATTGAGTAGGAGTTTTT
>CANNCM010000005.1 GCA_947503105.1 uncultured Flavobacteriaceae bacterium
GGATTTAAAATCTAGATTTTTGGATTAAAAACGACTCCCTTTCCCCTTTCCCAAGCTTACACGAAAAAAATGTGACTTTTTAGAGTTCTATGTGTCTAAACCCCCTGCTGGTGCAAGCGTCCACGCTTGCGCCCTATACCAACACAAGAGCCCCTGCTGGTGCAAGCGTCCACGCTTGCGCCCTATACCAACACAAGAGCACGATCAAAGTTATTCGCGCTAGCGAGGGATTTAAAATCTAGATTTTTGGATTAAAAACGACTCCCTTTCCCCTTTCCCAAGCTTACACGAAAAAAATGTGACTTTTTAGAGTTTTATGTGTCTAAACTCATGAGGGGAGTATATAAACTTCGCTTATGGAAAATCGATATACGCCATAAAAACAAGCTATTGTATTGATTTACAAGAGCTTAGAAAAACATCCCTAAAAATAATACACGAAACGTATATAAGTTGGATATACGCAATGCGTGTGTTTATGTAGTTATGCAACAGATGAACAAACAACGGTCGAAAATAAAAAAAGGAGCAATATTTCCGTGTAAGAGTGAGTAATTCAATAAATAGACACTATTGAAAACTCACTTAAATAAAAACCGAATTAAGTCTACATAATAATAAAAAAAAATTTTAAAGATGAAAACAATTAGAAAACATATATCAAAAATTTCCTTATCAATGGGTATTACTTTATTAATATTTAGTTGTACACAATACGACGACTCATCTGTAAACAGAGATTATTCTGCAAAAGATATATTTAAGTCAGTAATGTTTGGATCAGGAGAATTTGCTTCAAACCTATCTATTTTTGATGCACAACAAAAAAGTGTTCAAAATATAGAAATAGCTCAAAAAGAAGAAATGCTTAAAAACATTGACTTACTTGTTGATGCCATTGAGACAGATAATCCAAACTATTTTAACACTTTTAAGGAAAAAATAAAAAGTGAAAATCACAATGAAATCCAGTTAGCTATAAAGGAAGGTGGTAAATATATTGAGAACAATTTAAATGCGATAATTCCTGATTATGAAACTCTTTATCAAAATATTAAATCAGATATTACTAACAAGAAAGATAGCTTTAAAACAATGGAAGATATTGATAATTATGTTAGTAGCCTTCAATCAAATAATAACGAATTGCTTCATAAAAATATGATAACAAGTAAGAGTGCATTAAGTCCTTGTAGCTGGGCAATAGCTTGTGTAGTATACTTTGTACTAGCTGCTCATAATACTGTAGCAGTTGCTGCAAACGTTTATCTAGTATTTGCTTTATGGGGACCTAGCCTTGACAAACACAAAGGTGATGGAGCGTTTATTGATGATATGGATGATACTCTAAGAGAAGAAATGTTAGTGGAAGAAATTGCTAATATTCAATGGTGAGTTTTTTAAAGAATAACAATTACATCATTTATCTAATAACCTCATTGACTGTCTCATTTTGGTTAATTATCAATATTTTTTTGATTACTGTAAGAGGCAATCCGATTGAGATAACCAATGAGGTTGATTCTAGGGTTTTTAATTTTATTCCTCAAGGTTGGGCTTTTTTTACACGCGACCCAAGAGAGGCACAAATAGCAATCTATAAAATAGAAAATGATAATATTCTAAAACCTTATCCACAAAGACACTCGTTATTTACTAATCTTTTTGGATTAAAAAGGACTTCAAGTAAATTACTTACGGAATTGCAGTTATTAAAACTTAAAACAGTAGACTCTTTATATTCAGATGCGAAATGGAATTACCAAATTAATATATTTGATAAGATTATAACAAATACTTTTGAATGTAAAAATGAAATTTATGACCCTATATTATTGGGTAATTTTATTGTGGTTTATCAAAAACCTGTGCCTTGGGCTTGGAGTAAATCAATCAAGGAAATAAAAATGCCTGCTAAAATAATTAGATTTAAAATTAACGATTAATTATGCGATTAAACAATAAATTAAAAGAATTTGCTATAAATAATTTTCCTTATACGGATGTGTTAGGCTTATCAAGAAGTGTTATTGCATTAGGCACATTATTAACCCTTTTGACAAACACATCTAGTGTATTAATGCAAAAAATGGATACAGGAGAATATCTAAATCCATTAATAAATCCAATAGCAGAAATTAATAAATTTAATTTTTTTCTTCTTTTTGGAATAGAACAGTTTGACCTAATGAGATATTTAGCAATACTTTTATTATTGATGGTTATTTCGGGGTACTTTATAAAAGTAACTTCTATTTTTCATTGGTGGATCTCTATTAGTTTTTTTCTTTCATCTTCTGTTATAGATGGAGGTGACCAAATTGCATCTATATTGAGCTTTTTATTAATTCCTATATGTCTTACCGATGAAAGAAAAAACCATTGGAATTATATTAAACCATACAGCAAGCCAAAAAACATAGTAGGAATTGTTGCTGTCAATCTTATTAGGCTTCAAATTGCTATAATATATTTTCACGCAGCAATTGGAAAATTTGATATACCAGAATGGAGGAATGGTACTGCAATATATTATTGGTTTAATCATAGTTTTTTTGGTATGCCTGAATATTTAGCTAATCCTATGAATTACATATTGTCTAACAAATGGATTGTGAGTATACTAACTTATTCTGTTTTAATAGCTGAAGTTATTCTCTTCCTTTGCTTAACAGCATCAAAAAAGATGCGTAAGTACATATTTCCGTTTGCAGTACTTTTTCATTTTTTAATAATTATTTACCACGGAATTTTCTCTTTTTTCTTTTCAATTGTTGGTGGTCTTATAATTTATTTATTACATATTAACTCTTCATTAAATCTTAAAAAATGGTTTCAAAAAAAATTAAATATATATATACAATAGGACTTTCCGTTTTTTTAACATACACCTGTTTTCTCATAAAAAATTATAGTAAAATTGCCAACACTGTTGTAACACACATTGATTACTCCGGAAATCCTGATGGTTATGGAGAAAAATATCATTTAATTGTTGCATTAGCTGTCAATGCTGTTCTACTTATAGTAATGGGGCTTTTAATTAAAAACCCTAAATATGCAAATTATCCTGTCGAAATTACCGACGAAAATCGAAATTCAGTTTATGAAAAAATGAGATACTTTATGTCATTTTTGTCAATAGTTGTTTCGATTATTTTTTCTGTAATGATATATAAAGCAATAGGATACAAGACCAATAAAGTATTACTAATATCAATTTCATTATGTGCTCCCCTACTGATTGTAATTCTACTTTTTAAAACAAATAAATCCGTTGCATAACAACGTATAAGCATAATAAGGGTTTAAGGCTAAAATTAATAGTAGTTTTGTGTTTGTGATAGTTGTTTTTAAACCGAAACCAATAGCATACAAATCCCCCTGCTGGTGCAAGCGTCCACGCTTGCGCCCTATACCAACACAAGAGCACGATCAAAGTTATTCGCGATAGCGAGGGATTTAAAATCTAGATTTTTGGATTAAATTCACTTCACCTCTTCCAAATGGTCATCCCATTCTTTGGGTTTTGGGGTATGGAGTTTTCCTTCCAATTTTGCAATAACGGTAGAGACTGTAGCATCGCCAGTGACATTAATCACTGTTCGGCACATGTCTAGTGGTCTGTCCACTGCAAAAATAAGTGCCAATCCAATGGCCAATTTTTCGGCAGGGAAACCTACAGATTCTAACACAATCACCAACATAACCATTCCTGCTCCGGGAACTGCAGCACTACCAATAGAGGCCAGTAAGGCCGTAAGAACAATCATGAGTTGGTCTGTAAAGGTCAAATCAAAATTAAGGGCTTGTGCGATAAAAACCGCCGCTACCGCTTGGTACAAACTTGTACCGTCCATATTGATTGTAGCACCTACGGGCAACACAAAACTGGACACTTCTTTATCAACACCCACATGTTCTTCTACGCGTTCCATAGTTACAGGCAAGGTGGCCGCACTACTGCTTGTAGAAAAAGCCAATAATTGTGCTGGACTGATTTGTTTTAAAAACCAAAGCGGGTTCTTTTTGGTGGCTACAGTCACTACTATCATATAAAAACAAACCATTAAGAGCAAACCTCCTACTACAATTGAAGCATAGTACAAGAGTGCATATAGTAGTTCTGGATCGCCAGAAGAAACCACCACATTGGCCAAGAGTGCAAAAACGGCGTATGGTGCCGTTAGCATGATTAAATCAACCATTTTGAGGACGACATCGTTGAGAGAGTCGAAAACATCTTTTAATGGTTTTGCACTTTTTTCACCAATCAATAAAAGAGAAATCCCTAGAAATATAGCCAAAAAAATCACTTGCAACATGAGTTTATTGTTGCTCAAAGCTAAAAACGCATTTTCGGGAACCATATCCACAACAAAATCTAAAGGCCCACTCTGTTGTTGGCGGGTTGCTTCAGCAATTTTTCCTTGTACACTACTGTTATTGGCATAAGTTGCTGTGAGTTTAGAAATGGTTGCATCTGAAACGCCTTCACCTGGGTTAAATATATTTACTAAAGTCAAACCAATACTAATAGCAATTACGGTGGTAAGGATATAAATTACAATCGTTTTTATGCCAATAGATGCAAATTTAGAAATGTCTTTTAAGTCAGAAATTCCTTTGATTAAAGAGGCTAAAATAAGAGGAACAGCAATGAGTTTGAGGAGTTTAACAAAAATGGTTCCAAGGGGTTTTATCCATGCAGTAATAAAAGCTGCACCACCTTGAACTTGAAGCATGATAAAGCCAAAGACAAGACCAAGAAGCATTCCAATTAATATTTTCCAATGTAGGGCTAATGATTTCATATGATTTAGAGTTTTGATAGTCGATTGAGCAGCATAAAATCTGCAAGAACTAATGCCGCCATGGCCTCGACAATAGGAACTGCACGTGGAACCACACAGGGATCGTGGCGGCCTTTACCATGCATTTCTACAGCATTGCCGTCCTTGTCGATAGTTTCTTGTGCTTGCATAACTGTTGCTACAGGTTTGAAGGCTACATTAAAATAGATATCCATTCCATTACTAATACCACCTTGAATTCCACCAGAGCGATTTGTTTTGGTTGAGCCATCGGTGTTAAATACGTCGTTGTGTTCACTTCCTTTCATTCTAACCCCTTCAAAACCAGAGCCATATTCAAATCCTTTTACAGCATTGATCGAAAGCATCGCTTTGCCTAATTGCGCATGTAGGCGATCAAAAACAGGTTCTCCTAGACCTATGGGAACATTTTTTATGACGCAAGAGACTGTGCCACCAATGGTATCTCCTTCTTTACGGATCGCTTTAATTCTGTCAATCATTTTTTCGGCCATTACAGGATCTGGACAACGCACAGCGTTGGATTCTGTTTTGGATAAATCTAAGTCTTGATAGTTTTTGTTTAAAGCAATAGCCCCAACAGATGCCGTGTAGGCATTAATTTCAATGCTGTTTAAAAATTGTTTAGCAATAGCACCAGCCACTACTCGACATGCGGTTTCTCTTGCCGAGCTACGCCCACCACCTCTGTAATCGCGTTGACCATATTTTTCTGTGTAAGTAAAATCGGCATGACTGGGACGGAAAACATCTTTGATATGGCTGTAATCTTTGGATTTTTGATTGGCATTTTTAATGATAAATCCAATAGGAGTTCCCGTCGTAATCCCTTCAAAAATACCAGATAAAAATTCTACGGTATCGGGTTCTTTTCGTTGCGTTACAATCTTTGATTGTCCGGGTTTTCTACGATCCATTTCTCGCTGAATAGCATCAAAATCTATAGAGATACCAGCTGGACAGCCATCAATTACACCACCAATAGCCAAGCCGTGTGACTCTCCAAAAGTTGTTAATTTAAATACATTACCAAAAGAATTGCCTGCCATTTATATGATTTTAATTTCAAATGAGGGTAAAATTACTAAAACAAACGCTAGTAGGCACTAAATTGAGATACAATTTTTTAAAGCTGTTTTGTAAACTTCTTCATAAGCAGGAACAATTTGATGGATATCAAACTTTGCCGCTGTAGATCTCGCTCCTTTTTTGAACGCCTCTAGGTCATTTGTGTTTTTTAGAATTTGAATCGCATTTTGAGACATGCTTTTAACATCACCAACAGCACTCAAAAACCCTGAAACTTTATTGATATTGACTTCTGGAAGCCCACCAGTATTGCTAGAAACTACCGGCACTCCAGAGGCCATAGCTTCTAATGCAGACAGCCCAAAACTTTCTGTTTGTGAGGGCAAAAGAAAGAGATCACTGAAACATAAAATTTTATTGACTTCATTGGTATTGCCTAAAAAAACAACTTTGTCTTCGATATTGAGATGTGTACATAGTTGCTCAGCTTTTTCTCTTTCGGGGCCTTCGCCAATCATCATTAGCTTTGATGGAATTTCTTTTTGAATGGCATCAAAAATATGAATCACGTCGGGAATGCGTTTGACTGTTCTAAAATTACTGACATGTGTAATGACTCGCTCGTGGGGTTCGGCCAAAACATCGCGTTGACAGTTTTTAACGCTAGGTTTATGCTTTTCTAAATCAATAAAATTGGGGATTACTGTAATCTCTTTGTTGGTGCTAAAAAGGCGTTGTGTATCATCTTTCAAACTTTGAGAAACAGACGTCACTGCATCCGATTTATTGATACTAAATGTGACTGCAGTTTTATAAAAAGGATGACTCCCAACTAGGGTAATATCTGTACCATGAAGCGTTGTGACAATTGGAAGTTCAATACCTTCTTCATGCAACATTTTTTTGGCCATATAACCGGCATAAGCATGAGGAATAGCATAGTGCACATGCAAAACATCAATTTGATGCGCTTTTACCATATCAACAATTTTGCTTGACAATGCCAATTCGTAGGGTTGATAATGGAATAATGGATAATTTGGCACATGGACTTCATGAAAGTGAACATTGGCGCCCAAGAGTTCCAAGCGTACAGGTTGGCTGTAAGTGATAAAATGGACCTCGTGGCCTTTGCGTGATAGTTCAAGTCCCAATTCGGTTGCTACAACTCCACTTCCGCCAAAGGTCGGATAACATACAATTCCTATTTTCATTTTAATCCAATATGGCCTCGTAAATAAGGCGCTGTATTTCGGTTCTAATATTTTCTTTTAGTAAGCGATTATTTTTAGAATCTGGGAAGGTTCTGTTGGACAAAAATACATAAATAATTTCTTCCTCGGGGTCGGCCCATGCGTAGGTCCCTGTAAAACCAGAATGTCCAAAACTTGTCATTGAAATACACCCACATGTTGGCCCTTCTTCATCGAGTTGCGGCTTGTCAAATCCAACCCCTCGCCTATTGTCTTCTTCACAAAAATAGCAGGTATTAAAAGCATCTATTGTTTTGGGGGTTAGGAATTGCTTCCCTCCGTAATGCCCATACTGAAGATACATTTGCATGAGTTTTGCTACATCATTGGCATTGCTAAAAAGTCCTGCATGACCGCCTACTCCATTTTGCATTGCTGCCCCCATGTCGTGGACATGGCCATGAACGGTATCAAATCTGAAATATGTGTCTTTTTCTGTAGGAATGACTTGAGTTTTATCAAATTTTTCCAAGGGGTTATAGGTAGAATAATTAGCGCCAATGGTTTTATAAAATCGTTGCTGAATAAGTGCATCGAGTGAAACATCATAAAATGATTCTAAGTAATCTTTTAGAATATAATACGGCAAATCACTGTAGCGGTATTTTTTTTCGTCTAACAATTTAGAGTCTATTATGTTTTGATGAATTGTATCCGTAAAATCTGTCCTCAAAAATGAATTTTCAGAAATCTTAATGGGGTATTTTTTTGATTTTTTTGTTCTAAAAAACCTAGAAATCGGCTTGTTTGTAACAGAATCTAAGGTGGATTGATAAAAAGGAATCCAAGGCTGAAGACGTGCATAATGCGATAACATTTCTTTGAGTGTGATTTGAGATTTGTTCGTTTTTTTATACTGTGGCAATATGTCTCCCAAACGATCATCTAAATCAACAGAGCCATGTTCAACCAACTCCATCAGCAATGGTAATGTGACTAAGATTTTGGTAAGTGAGGCCAAATCATATAAATCCTCTGCTCTAACTTTTCGTTGTTTTGAGTAGGTGTGGTATCCAAAATTTTTATCATAAATGACTTTGCCTTTTCTAGCAACAAGCAATTGGATCCCCGGTGTCATTTTATCGTCAATAGCAAAATTAGCAACAGAATCGAGCTTTGATAGTTTTGCACTACTCATTCCAACACTTTCTGGTAGACCAAAAGAGAGTCGATCAATTTTGGAGGTTTGCAAACCATGCCCTACTTTATACATCGAATTTGATATACTAACTGGTAGTTGTCCTTGTGCACTGAGGGCGCCAAATAGAATTTGTGCCGATAATTTCTGCGCTGTGGCACTGTTTTGATATCCCACTACAACACCTTCAAAATTCGAGTACGACTTTAAAGCATCAAGGGTGTATGGTTTTGAGAAAATGTTTAAAATAACCTCATTGGTTCTTGCTATTTCTTGTAACCAAACCAATTCTTTGTTTGTAAATTTATAGGATTTCCATGGACTTGAATTAGATTTATGAAACCCAACAATAACCAAATTAAAGTGTTTTAATTTTTGAATGAGCTGATCTAAATTATCAGATTTGACTTCGGTAATTTTAGCATATTTTTTTAGGGTATTTAAAAAGGGTTTTCCAGAGCGATCACCCATAGATACATATGCTATATTTTTTAATTCGAGGTCTTTTATTGGAAGTGTAGATTTGTCATTTTTTACGACGGTTATAGCGTTTTGCATCAACTGAGCATAGAGAAGATCGTCTTTAGAACGATTCAAATCAGCAACTAAATTTTTGGTTTTGATGGGGTTATAATTATTTAAACCTACTTTATATTTTGCATTCAAAATCTTTTTGACAGAATGTGCCAAACGCGCTTCAGAAATACGTCCAGAATAGTACGATAGCATGATTTCTTCCATACCCACCTCAACGTTTTCAGACATAAGTAAAACGTCATTTCCAGCCAAAAAAGCTTGTACATCTATTGCGCCAGGTTTGCTAAAATTTGATACCCCTTTCATATCTAGGGCATCCGTAAAAATGAGGCCTTCAAATTTGAGTTTTGTTTTTAAAAGATCTGATACTATAGGTTTTGATAATGAAGAAGGAAAATTGGCTCTTGGCTCTAGACTTGGAACATTCAAATGGGCAACCATGACACTAGATAATCCATTGGAAATCAACTTTTTATAGGGAAATAGTTCAATAGTTTCAATACGTTTTTTATCGAAACTAACGGTTGGTAATGTTTTGTGAGAATCTTGATCTGTATCGCCATGGCCAGGGAAGTGTTTTGCATTGGCCAGAACGCCTGCACTTTGCATGCCCTGCATAAACGCCAATGCTTTTTCTGTGACATTGTTTTTGTCTTCGCCAAAAGAACGATTCCCGATGATGGGGTTTTGTGGATTGGTATTGATATCCACCACAGGGGCAAAATTAAAATGTACCCCTATACGCTTGCAATGTTCTCCAATATATTGACCTGTTTTTTTTATTAAATCCAAATCCTTTATTGCCCCCAAAGTCATATTCCACGGAAAGGCATAAGTAGAGTCTAATCGCATGTTTAGTCCCCACTCTGCATCCATCCCCACAAGCAAAGGGATTTTGGAAGCGGCTTGCAATTCGTTATCCAATTTGGCCTGACGCACAGGACCGCCATTAGAATAAATAAGACCACCAATATGTTGATTTTTTATAAGTTCTAATAGTTGTGATTTTTGAAGTTTTTTTTCATCAGAAAATGCTTGAACCATAAAGAGTTGCCCAACCTTTTGTTTCAAAGTCATGGCATTGTAAATGCTATCAACCCATTGTTTTTGAGCTAAACTATCGGTAGAAACCAAGGGAGATTGAGCCCACATTGAAATTGAGAAAAGCCAAATCCATACTATAAATAAGCGTTGCATAATTGGAGTTTACAAACAAGTGTGTAAATACTATGCCAAAGTACTATTTTTTGTAAGATTTTTCAATATATCATGGCGTTATAATTCTTCAAAATGAGTTAACTGTTTGACACTTTTATGGCCTTTAGCGCATCAATTTTGAAAAAGTATAACAAAAATTCAGCTCTTATTCTCTCGAAACTTAAGATGTATTTGAGTCCAACAACTGGATTTTAGGGCAAAAACCTCTAAAATAATATTCAGACCAAAACTAGATTAGTTGGTATTGTTTTTCAAGCGAAGACCATCTATGGCACAGTGCTTGCTCTTATTACAAAAACAAAATATATATGAACACATGAAAAAAATAGCATTTCTACTTATCATCACTTTTTGTGGAGCAAGTTTTGCTCAAACAAAAAATTTTATAGACCAACCCTATTTAGAAACAACTGCAAAAGTTGATACCCTCGTTACACCAGATCAAATTTATTTATCTATTTATATTCATGAGGGCGAAGACCGCAACAAAACATCTTTGGAAAAACAAGAACGAAAAATGGCAGTTGTTTTAGAAAATCTAGGCATAGATTTACAAGAGCAACTAAAGCTTGACAACCTTGCCAGCAACTATAAAAAATATTTTTTGAAGCGAAAAAATGTATTGAAATCAAAATCATATACTCTAGAGATTTTTGATGCCATGACTGCCGGAAATGTTCTAATTGGATTGGAAGCCGAAGGGATTTCAAATGTTCGTTTGATCAAAACAGCTTATTCAAAAATTGAAGCTTTAAAATTAGAATTAAAATCTAAGGCCATTTTAAAAGCAAAAGCGCAAGCAGAAGCCCTCACAAAGCCATTAAATCAACACCTTGGAAAAGCAATCTATATCAATGATAAATATTTCAGCAGGCCATATTTTAACACAACACAACTGATGGCAAGAGCCGATTATGCGATGGAAAAAACAATGGAAACTCCAATAGATATTGAATTTTCAAAAATAAAAGTAGAGAGTGAAGTAAGTGTTCGATTTGCAATAAACTGATGACTTCATTACGTAAAATTGAATTTCAATATTATAAATCACCTATTGGCGAATTGATTATTGGTTCTTGTCGTGAAAAATTATGTTTACTTGATTATAAATATAGGAGTCAACGAAAAAGAATAGACTTGCGTTTATCTAGAGGTTTGAATGCCATTTTTACTGAAAGTAATAATCCAATCATTAAAAAAACAATCCAAGAATTGAATACTTATCTTGATGGGGATTTAAAAAAATTTTCAGTTTCAACCTTGACTATTGGAAGTGAATTTCAAAAGCGCGTTTGGGAAGCACTAAAAGCTATTCCATATGGTCATACTTTAAGCTATATTGCGCTAACGAAGAAATTAAACATAAAAGCTACAAATGTTAGAGCTGTGGCTAATGCAAATGGGGCAAATGCGATTTCTGTAATAATACCTTGTCACAGAGTCATAGGTAGCAATGGCAGTTTGGTTGGTTATGCAGGAGGGCTAAATGCCAAAAAAAAATTACTGCAAATGGAACAATCAAATACTCTGAATATCAACGAATTACCGTTGTGGCCTTAAAATTAAGACTAAAAAAAACGACTATGCCAACTTTCAGAAGCTGGGACTTCCCAATGCTCCAAATATTCAGCTTTGTTTTGAACTAAATTGTTAAACACTACGGTCTTTTTGGACACTGCTCTATTTTTTGCCATCGTTTTAAAATCTTTTAAGGATTTGTACGCTACAAAATCGCCTTGTTTATAAGACACATTCATTTTGTCCATCAAATCCACAGAATACTCTTGCTCCAATTGTTGAATAAAATGGACAGATGCATCAATTGAGCATCCTGTCGCAGATTGCAAATTTTGATCTAAACCAATAACAATAAAGCGTTTATATCGAATTTCAAATCCAGCATTGAGGTCAGCCCCGTGAGCAGTCCAAGAGGTAAGAAATTGAGATGTTTTTTGTGAAATTTCTTCAAGTTCGATTTCAGAAAATGAACGGTTAGATTGGTAAATCCAAACGCGAGACGTCTCCGAAAGTTCTTGAAAATTTATGAGCATAATGTTATAAATCGTCGGCGTTTGCAATCAGCTCTGCAATATCTAAAACTTCAATTTGTCCTTCGGCTTTATTCTTCACACCATCGGTCATCATGGTGTTACAAAATGGACATCCAGCCGCTATAATTTCTGGTTGAACTTCAATGGCTTGTTCTGTACGCTCAATATTTATTTCTTTGTTGCCTGGTTCGGCATCTTTAAACATTTGAGCGCCACCAGCACCGCAACACAATCCTTTTTTTCGACAATTTTTCATTTCAACAAGCTCTGCATCTAATTTTTTTATGAGATCTCTAGGCGCTTCATAAACACCATTGGCACGTCCCAAATAGCAAGGATCGTGAAATGTAATGCGTTTTCCTTTGAATTGCCCTCCTTCTATGGTAAGTCGTCCTTCATCCAACAAGCTTTTTAAAAACTGTGTGTGATGAATAACTTCGTATGTCCCACCAAGAGAGGGATATTCATTTTTTAGGGTATTGAAACAATGAGGACATGCGGTAACAATTTTTTTAATCTCATAAGCATTTAATACCTCAATATTGGTAACGGCTTGCATTTGAAATAAAAACTCATTTCCAGCGCGTTTTGCAGGATCGCCTGTACAACTTTCTTCGGCGCCTAAGACGGCAAATTTGACATCAGCCTTGTGCAGAATCCGTACAAATGCTTTTGTAATTTTTTTTGCTCTATCGTCAAAACTACCAGCACACCCCACCCAAAACAACACTTCAGGAGCTATCCCTTGTGCATGAAATTCGGCCATTGTTGGTACCTTTAGTTGCTCGCTCATTGTGTATAATTATTTATGATTTACCGTCATCAAAAACTTGAATGGTCACTTCTTTTTCTACCAAATCCGTAAATTTACCTCTGTAGCGTGTTGCTTTTACCAAATGGTTATCAATCCAATGGTAATTTCCACCTCTTGGTTTTCCCATCAATAAAGTATGATACTTAAATCCATGCTTTTTGAGCCAGTTTTCTGTAACCTCCCTATGGTCTTCAGTTCTGGAAGTAAAGAAGCATATCATATGCCCTTCTTCGTACCATTTGTTGCAGGTGTGTTTGGCGTCTTCAAAAGGTAAACATGTTGCCATACGCTCGGGTTCTTCATTTGGTACGTCCTCAGTGATCGTCCCATCAATGTCAATTAAATAGTTTTTTACGCCATCGGGTAAAACAGGACTTATCAATTCCCCTTCTTCTACTTTTTGATGCAATAGCGCATCTGCTTCTTCTCTTTTCATTTTTTAAATTAAATTATTCTTTATTCCAGTTGAGTCGATCCATTTGATTGTATGGCCATGGTGCGCCATTATTTTCAATATTGGTCATCATTGTATTTAGTTCTGTTGGTGCTGCACTTTGTTCCATGACAAGGTAGCGGCGCATATCCAATATAATTGAAAGTGGATTGATGCTTATTGGGCAAGCTTCAACACAAGCATTACAACTTGTACAAGCCCATAATTCTTCATTAGTAATATAATCTCCTAGCAATTGTTTTCCGTCGGGGGTAAAAACACCTTTGTTGGCATCAATATTTTTCCCGACTTCATGTAAACGATCGCGTGTGTCCATCATAATTTTACGTGGCGATAGTTTTTTTCCAGTTTGATTTGCAGGACATTCGCTAGTGCATCGACCACATTCTGTACAAGTGTATGCATTGAGTAATTGTATTCTATTCAAATCAAAAACGTCACTAGCACCAAATTTTTCTGGCTCTGCATCTGCGTCATCTGACACGGCATAAGGGTCGGCATCTGGATCCATCATGAGTTTGACTTCATTGGTTACAGATTCTAAATTATCAAGCTGTCCATTAGGTGTCAAACGTCCATAATATGTGTTTGGAAACGCCAAAATGATGTGCAAATGTTTGGAGTAATATAAATAATTTAAGAAAATAAGAATTCCGATGATATGCATCCACCATGCTGTTCTTTCGATTGCATGAAGTGGTAATCCTTCAAACCATGGCGCTACAAATTGACTGATAACGTTTCCGGAGTTCATGTTTTGAAATTGCACATCTGTCGCATTCATTATAATGAAAAGAGCCATTAAAACAATTTCAAAATAAAGAATGAGATTTCCATCTTGTTTTGGCCATCCTTTCATTTCAGAACTCATAAAGCGTTTAAGTCGAATGACATTTCTACGAAGCCAAAACACTACAACAGCAACAAAAACCAATAATGCAAATATTTCAAATGTTCCAATTAGAATACCATAAACAGGTCCGATTGAAGAAAATATACGGTGTGTTCCAAAAAGGCCATCGATGACAATTTCCAAAACTTCAATATTGATAACTACAAATCCAATATAAACAATAACGTGTAAAATTCCAGCTATGGGTCGAGTCACCATTTTGCTTTGACCAAGGGCAATCATGGCCATATTTTTCCACCTTTCAGACGTTGACCCAGAAATATCTACAGCTTTTCCTAGCTTGATGTTTCTTATTAGTTTGTTGATGTTTTTGACAAAAAATCCAATACCAACAGCCAATAAAACCCCAAATATAATGTTTGAAACTAACCCCATTGTATTAATTTATTTGGATTCATTCTTAGATTTTTCAGCAGAATATGTTTTTGGCTTTTTTCCAAATAATGAAAAATGAACATAGCGTTTTGGATTCAATTTCATATCCTCAAGCAAGGCTTCCATTTGTTCCAAAGCACCCTCTAGATTATTATACAACCCTTCGTCTTTCATGAGTTTGCCAATAGAACCTTCGCCTTTGTCGATCGTCTTCAAAAGTTGATCAAAATTAGTGATAGACGATTGAAGTCCGCTGATGGTTTGTTTCAAATCGGCATCTGCAAGATTTGAACTAACAGTAGAGAGGTCTTCAGAAATATCAGTAAAATTATCTAAGGTTGTTGTAATGGACGTTTTATTATCTTCTATGAGGGTATTCAACGCATTTGAAGTTGACTCAAAAGATGTTATTGTTTGCTCCAATTGAGCAATACTTCCTTTAATGTTAGACTTTGTTTTCTCGTCAAAAATACTATTGATATTGGACAGCAGTGCGTCTGTAGAGACCATTACTTTTTCAATTTTTTCTTGCAGTGGAGTCAAGCGTTGATTCACTAGTTCTGTAAGACCTGGTTTTGTTTCTGAGAGAAGCACATCGCCAGAAGAAACATTTTCAGCACCATCAAATGCAGGAACAATGGCTATGGCTTTACCGCCTATCAAACCAGATTCATACAATTGTGCTTTACTGTTTTTTGAGAACTTAAAATCGTTTTCAATAAGCATTACAACTTCAAGGTTTCCACTGCCGTCTTTTGCAAATACAATGTCTTGAACTTTACCAACCTTATGGCCATTAATTGTTACTGCTGCAGAAGGCACTAATCCTTCTACGTTTGTGTAGATTGCAGTAATTTTCCGTGAACTGCTAAGGAGGTTCTCGCCCTTCAAATAATTAAAAATAAATATGAATAACAAAATCCCCGAAAGGATTAATATTGCTGCTTTTATTTCTTTTGTAATCTTCAATAGTTTGGATTTTGATGCCTTACAAATCTAAATAATTAATTTATAATTTTTGGGGTTAATTCTATTTAGTTTTCAACGCCTCTTTTAACGAAATTCTGTTGCCATTTTGATAGGCAACAACAAAGGCAGAAGTGTACCCAGAAGTGATGGCTTCTTCTCTAAGTGCTAAGGCACTGCTATAATCTGTTGTTTCACCATAAAAATAACGGTAAACAGATGTCGATTTTGATCTTGAAATTGGGCTTAAACCTTTAAAATTATAGGATTTCGGAGCCACCTTGTTGGATGAAGCTGCAATTTGAACTTTAAATAATACTCTAGGAGTTAGTTCTGTAGTTTCTGTTGATATGTTTTCGGTAGAAATTTCGGGATTCAAACTTGATTTATAATCCAGGACAGCATCAACAATACTTTTAGAAATTTCTTTTTTGCCTTTTTCAGAGTTCAAATAATCGCCCTCATTTCTATTGGTAATAAATCCCGTTTCAATCAACACACTAGGCATATAAGTATTGTGAAGTACCCAAAACCCCGCTTGCTTTACGCCTCTATCGCGGCGTTTGAGTTTTTGGGTAAAATTATTTTGAACCGTTCTTGCCAACAAAATACTTTGATCTAAATAATCTTCTTGTAATAATGTCAAACCAATGAATGATTCTGGAGAACTAGGGTCGAAACCTTCATAGTTTTGTTCATAGTTATCTTCCATAAAAATCACTTCATTTTCTTGTTGTGCAACTCGAAAATTGGATTCATTACGATGAAGTCCTAAGACATAAGTTTCGGTACCGTATGCTTGAGAGTTGTGAGCATTACAATGTACAGAGATAAAAAGATCGGCATCGGCTTTATTGGCAATGGCGGCACGTTGACGTAATTCCAAGAAAATATCTTTTTTTCGAGTGTAAATTACTTTTATATTTTCAAAGTTTTCGAGGTGTTTTCCAACACGTAACACAATATCTAGGGCGATATCTTTTTCTTTATATCCATAAGATGTTGGACGACCTGGATCTTTGCCTCCATGACCTGCATCCAAAACCACAACAAAAGGTTTGGTATTATTTTTGGACTGAGCAAGAGAAATCAATCCAAAAAAACACAATAGGATTGTTAAAAATGATTTAATTTGCATACGTAATAATAGTAGACTTGTAACTGAAGCATTTTAAAACTAATAAGTCGAGGAAAATATCCTTAACTTTGGTGCTTCAAAAACCAAGCCATTCAATACAAAAATACAGCTAAAAGCATTGAAAACAACATTCTTTCAACTACTTTTTATCTTAAGTTTTACAGTGCTTACTAACAAAATTGGTGCAGCTCAGGATCTTCCTAAGCCCTCAACAGAAGTTCCTGTTTCTTTGCCATCTTCAAAAAAAATTGTTTTGGATACTTTGCCAAAAAATGACTCTACTCAGGTTCAAAAAGATTCCATTGGTAGGGATAGTATTGTAAAACCAAAAGGGTTTTTGGAAGGGATTGTGAAGTATAAGGCAAAAGATTATACCTCTGTAAATCAAAAAACACAAAAAATTTACTTATACAATGAAGCCGAGGTTCAATATCAAGATATGGATATAAAATCTGGGGTGATCACTATCGATTATGCCAATGATTTGGTGTATGCAGGCCGATTAAAAGACTCGTTAGGCAATTATTCTCAGGCTCCTGTTTTCAAGCAAGGAAGCGATGTTGTTGAACCCGATTCTATTGTGTTTAATATGAAAACAAAAAAAGCTTTGATTTGGAATTCTAAAACAGAGCAACAAGGCGGTAGGATTATTTCTAAACTTACTAAAAAAGAGAATGATTCTGTTTATTTTGTAAAGCGTGCAAAATTTACAACCTCTGAGAATGAAGAAAATCCTGAGTATTATTTTCTTTTGCGTAAAGCTAAGGTTGTACCAGGAAAAAAAGTGGTTACTGGACTTACAAATATGTTTATTGCCGATGTCCCCACTCCTATTGGTTTGCCTTTTGCTTTTTTTCCATTAACTAAAAAAAGAACTTCTGGTGTTATTTTTCCGTCGTTTGGTGAGCAAAACAATAGAGGTTATTTTCTACAAAATGGAGGGTATTATTTTGCCTTAAGTGATTATATAGATTTGGCCACTTTAGGGGATTATTATACCAATGGAAGTTATGGGTTACGCTTAGAAAGTAATTATGCGGTCCGATATAAATTTAGAGGGACATTGAGTTTCCGTTATGAGAATCTAATCAATAGCGAAAGAGGTTTTCCTGATTATTCTAAAAGTATAATTTATAATTTGCGCTGGAATCAAAGTCAAGATAGTAAATCCAATCCTAGTTCACGGTTTTCGGCCTCTGTAAATTTGGGGAGTAGTACGTATTATCAAGAATCAATCAATCAACTTAATACGTCCAATTTTTTGAACAATACATTGGCTTCATCGGTTTCGTACTCAAAAACTTTTCGAGGCGAACCGCAAGTCAATATCAGTGTAACTGCAACCCATTCTCAAAATACAAACACAGAAACAATAAATATGACGCTTCCAACATTTCAAGGAAGTGTAGATCGTATTTTCCCTTTTGCGCCAAAAACAGGAAGTAAAAAAGGAGCTTTTCAGAATATTAATTTTCAATATAATGTTCGTGGCGAAAATCGTATTCAAACTACAGATTCTTTATTCTTTAAAAAAGAAATGTTTGACGATGCTAAAGCAGGGTTGCAACATACTATTCCGATAAGCACTAACTTTAAGCTTTTCAAATATTTCAGTATGAGTACAAGTACCAATTTAAATCACAGTTGGACTTTTAAAACCATACAAAAAGAATATGATATTGATAACCAGGAAGTTATCACAACAGAAAAAAAAGGATTTGATTCCTACACTACCTATAATTTTAGCGCTAGTTTGGGAACCACTATTTATGGGCTTTTCAATTTTGGTGAAGACAAAAAAATTCAAGCCATACGACACGTGATGCGTCCTTCTTTAAGCTATAGTGTTTCTCCATCCTTTGAGCAATATTATGACAACTATGAAGTGGTTAGCGCAGACGGCTTGACCAGCGATCAAGTGGAATACAGTAGATTTGAACAATCTCTTTTTGGCGCTCCTGGTAACCGCTACTCAAGTAATATAGGATTTTCCTTGACGAATAATCTAGAGGCAAAAGTTCGGGACAGAGACAGTACAGCTACAGAGCCAAAGAAAATATTTTTATTGAATTCGCTTAATTTTTCTACAAATTATAATTTGGCAAGCGATTCTTTAAATTGGAGTCCCGTAAGAATGTCTGGTGGAACACAATTATTTGACAATAAAATGAGTTTAAACTTTGGTGCCACATTAGACCCATATGCCTTAGACAATAACAATAAGAAAATTAATACCTTTAATATTGACAATGGTGGTAGCTTGTTTCGTATTTCAGGTGCAAATTTGACGATGAGCTACAATCTTTCTAGTGATACTTTTGGTGGTGATGATTCAAATGATAATGATGCCGCAACACAAGAGTCTTTACGTAGCGGTGGCCGTGCAGACGATCTATTTGGAAAACCACAGGATTTTGCCGATAGACGCCTTAGTGGTGACAGAAAAGAAGATGAAGATCCCTCACCGACAGATTTATATAAATATAAAATCCCTTGGAGTTTGCGTCTCGCTTATGCTGTTAACTACAATAATTCTAGACGTCAAAACGAAATTTCTTCACATTCGCTCATGTTTTCTGGAGATATTGAATTATCTCCGCGTTGGAGTGTTGGTGCTTCTTCTGGGTATGATTTTAAGAATAAAGGATTCACCTATACACAACTGCGCTTCGAGAGAGATTTGGAAAGTTGGCGTATGAACTTTTCTTGGATTCCTTTTAGTAATCGAAGTTCATGGAATTTCTTTATTGGTATTCGCTCAAGTATTCTTAGTGATATTAAATACGATAAACAACGACAACGCGACAAAACGCTTTAACAACTTTGAAATGAAAAAAATTATAACAACGGCCAATGCCCCTGCTCCAATTGGCCCATACAATCAAGCGGTGCTTTTGGGAGATCTTCTTTATACTTCTGGGCAAATTGCAATAGATCCAAAAACTGGCGCCTTAGAAATTGATGATATTGAGTCTGAAACGACTTTAGTTATGGAAAATATAAAAGCTATTTTGGAAGCTGCAGATATGACTTTTGAAAATGTTGTAAAATCTTCAATTTTTGTTTCGGACATGCACAATTTTTCAAAAATAAATAAGGTCTATGGCAAGTACTTCAACAGCGCCACTGCGCCTGCAAGAGAAACTGTAGAGGTTGCCAATTTACCAAAATTTGTAAACTTAGAGATTAGTGTAATCGCTTCGAGATAAAGGACTTTAAACCGCTTTTATTTGTCGCACATGGTATTCGGCCAATCCTTCTATTGGACGCCTTTGAAAATTACCAATAGTAAAACCATATTCTTGTGCAACTTCTTTAATTTCTCTTTGTAGAAAAAATGAAATAGAACCCGCAAAATGAACTGGAACTGTTTTGATTTCATCTCTAAATTGCATGATCATTGTTTCAACAAAAGACCTCAATCCTTTTTTGATAACCTTTTGTACGTATTCCGATTCTTTGTTTAAAATCAAAAACTCTGCAAAAGTAGCTAGATATGCATTTGGATTGGGCTTTTTATAAAGATTAACCTTGATAAAGTCGTCATCCATATTGTAACGTGTTTTGAAAATTAATTTCAAATCATGTGGCATGAAATTAAAATAATAATCTCTCAACAATTGGCGTCCGAAATAATTTCCGGAAGCATCATCCATTATGGAATATCCTAGCGATATAACTCTTTGGTGAATATTTTTACCATCAAAATAAGTACAATTTGAACCCGTTCCTAATATGCATACCACGGCAGGATCATGCTCTAGTCCTACTGTAGAAAATATGGCGGCATAGGTATCTTCTTTGACATCTACAACTGCATTTGTAAAAATTGATCGCAAGACTTTTTTAAGCATAAGGGGCGCTTCTACCGTACCGCAACCCGCACCATAAAAAAACACATGATTTACATCTAATCTATGATCGGTAAGTATTTTATTTTCATTAATGATATCGAACGCTTCATTTTCGGAAATGATAGCTGGATTTAACCCTTTGGTGCGTTGTTTTTCAAAAACTTGATGGCCAGTTTTTGGGTCTATTGCTATCCAATCACATTTGGTAGAACCGCTGTCTATGATAAAAATCATGAAAATAGTATAAGTGTAATAACCATACTGCTCCAAAATTGGAGCAGTATGGTTTAAAAATTATAAAGAATTGATATGCTGAGCTAGGTCAACTAATTTTGACGAATACCCATACTCATTATCATACCAAGAAATCAACTTTACAAAGTTATCATTCAGTCCAATACTTGCATTGGCATCAAAAGTACTTGTTTTTGGTTCAGATACAAAATCCTGAGACACTACGCCTTCTTCTGTATATCCCAAAACGCCATTTAATTCATTTTCAGATGCTTTTTTTAGTGCTGCTTTGACTTCTTCGAAAGTTGCACTTTTTTCCAAACGACAAGTCAAATCTACAACAGACACATCTACCGTAGGAACTCTAAAAGCCATTCCAGTAAGTTTACCATTTAGTTCTGGGATCACTTTTCCCACTGCTTTAGCTGCACCTGTTGAAGCGGGTACAATATTATTTAATGATGCACGACCAAGTCTATAGTTTTTGCGCGATGGGCCATCAACAGTAAATTGTGTTGCAGTTGCGGCATGAACTGTTGTCATTAGCCCTTCTACAATTCCAAAATTATCGTTGATTACTTTTGCCAAAGGAGCCAAACAGTTTGTCGTACAAGAAGCGTTGGACACTATTTTGTGGTCTGCTGTAATTTCGTGATGATTTACACCCATGACAAACATTGGAGCATCTGCTGAAGGCGCAGAAATAGCAACCTTTTTTGCACCTGCTGTGATGTGTTTTTGAGCGCCTTCAAGAGTTGTAAAAATTCCTGTACAGTCCATAACAACATCGGCTGCAACAGCATCCCACTTCAAGTCTTCTGGATTACGTTCTGCAGTCACTCGGATTTCATTACCATTGACTACTAAATTGCCATTTTTTACTTCAATACTGCCTTTGAATTGTCCGTGTACTGAGTCATATTTTAGCAAATATGCCAAGTGCTCTACATCCAATAAATCATTAATCCCTACAACTTCAACGTCAGGGCGCTCTGAAGCAATTCTGAAAGCAATTCTTCCAATTCTACCAAATCCGTTGATTCCAATTTTTACGTTTGTCATTTTTATTTTTGTATTTATTATTTCTGGTTCGTTAGTTTATGTACTCATGATATCTGACACTCTGAGAAGTTCTGTATCAATTTTTGAATGTCCTTTTACAGCTTTATCGATTGGATATAATTCCAATTTGTTATTGATAGTACCTACCATAACATTATTTTTTCCTTCCATCAAGGACTCTACAGCTTTTACACCCATTCTTGAAGCGAGCACGCGATCAAAACATGATGGCGAACCTCCTCGCTGCATGTGCCCCAAAACGGATACCCTTACATCGTATCCTTTAAGGTGTTCCTCCACATAATCGCGAAGCTCAAAAACATTTTTTCCTGTTTTGTCGCCTTCTGCTACAACAACAATACTGGAAGATTTTCCGGTATGCTTGCTTTTTTCTAATGATTCTAGTAATCGATCGAGTCCTAAATCTTCTTCGGGGACTAAAATTTCTTCTGCACCAGAGCCAACTCCTGCATTTAATGCAATATGTCCAACGTCTCTACCCATGACTTCAACAAAAAATAAACGCTTATGTGAACTCGCAGTATCTCTAATTTTATCGATAGCTTCTACCGCAGTGTTTAGTGCTGTATCGTATCCTAACGTAAAATTGGTTCCAACAATATCATTGTCAATAGTTCCTGGTATTCCAATAACGGGGTAATCAAATTCTTCATTAAAAACCATACCTCCTGTGAAAGTACCATCACCTCCAATAAGGACTAAAGCTTCAATACCACTTTTCTGGAGCTGATCGTGCGCTAATTCTCTACCCTCTTTTGTTCTAAACCGATCGGATCGAGCAGACTTTAAAAACGTCCCTCCTTTATTGATAATATTATTAACACTACGGGCGTCTAGTACTTTAAAATCACCATCAATCATACCCTCGTATCCCCTGTAGATCCCCACACATTCTATGTTGTGAAAAGCACAGGTACGCACCACAGATCTGATCGCTGCATTCATTCCTGGAGAATCGCCACCAGATGTTAAAACACCTATTTTTTTTATTGTATTTGCCATAATTTTACAGCTTTATTTGGCTAAAATAAAAAACTTCTTATTGAATATTATACAGTAAAGCACTTAATTTTCGGACAATTCAAAATTCAAACGTTTTCGTTAATAACTATTCTATTTTAAGTAGAAAAACTTAAGTATTAAGCAGATTTATAAAGCTTATTTTTTGAATTTCATATAATCCGGAAGAACTGATGTTTTGGAGTTTTTTTTGGTTTGAGAGTCTTCTTTTTTGTTCTTTTTTGAAAACAATTCTTCAAACAACTCTCTCAAGTTGTCAAACTCAATAGTGTAGGAAACTCCAAGGCCTTGTGTATAGCCTATTTGTTCTCCAAAATTTTGAATGCTATTTTCTCTATTGAAAAACTTGAGCGAAAGTGTTCTATCCTCATTGAGTAAAACTTGAACTTCAAAATCTCCTGCTACCGTTGTTTCACTAACGCCACCAACTGGCACACCTACTTTACCATTAATCAATACATTGTCACTAATTTTTGTAGATAATGTAACCCCCACCCTACTGTCTGTTTCATATTCGGGTGTGTTTTTACCAATGTCTAGGTCGAGACCCATTTTTACCTTATTTTCTTCATCGGAAAAAATAGCGTTCAAAACGTTTGTAACTCCGTCAGAGACCAATTCAAATGCGTCTTGTGAATCTAAGGCAAGTTTACTTCTAAACGATCCTGTTGCAAGTAGGGATAAGGCCTGAAAATCTCTTTTATCTTTGTCGCGAAGACGATCTCTTAGCTCGCTTCTCAATGCAGAATTGACGTTTGGAAATCGAAGATCAAATTCTAAATCTGGTTTTTCGAGTGCGCCTCTAAGATTAGTTACAACTTCTACAGGAATGGTTTGATTGATTGGATTGTCTAAAAGTACAGAAGGATTTACATTGATATCATCATAAATGGCTTCAATGTTAATTTCAGCTTTTAGTGGATCACCTTCCCAAACTAATGAACCGTCTTTTACAAGTTTAAATTTTTTCTGAATTAATCGTCCTAAACTATAGTTATAATAACCAGAAAGCACCAGAAAATCTCCAAACATCAAAAATTTATCATTGGTGTTGATCTGTGCCAGCATACTTCCATTTCCACGCCCGCGAATAGAACTTCCAGTTTCTTTATCAATCACGATTTCAATTTCGGCATCATCTGTAACATCCATATTAAACTCCATCTCAACTCCTTGAATATCGTCTAACTTTATGGATCTCCCTTGAGTTTTTCTGAGTTTTTCTTTTGGACTAAGAAACTTTATGTACGAATTTTCGCTTATCATTTCACTATCATTTAGTGGAATTTTAAAAATTGTTCCTTTTGAGGTGGTTACATTGGCCTCTATAAATAGTTGATTCATAGGGCCAGTAATATTGATATTTCCTGCCACAAAACCAGTACCATAATACAAAGACTCCTCCGTTTCTTTGGTGTTGAGAACCAACAAGCGGTTAGAATCAATATCTAAATTTAAGGCCCAATCGCTAAAATTGGTATGACTCATAACCCCGCTCAAAACACCAGCAGAAGAAAATGCCGTATCTTTTAATTGAGCTGATTTGAACACAAAACTTTGTGAAACCAAATCGACTTTTGTGTTGTCTGCAAAAGCATAATCCACATTTAAGTATGGCACAGACATTCCTCCTTGATTGAGCCACAAAGCGCCATTAATTTGAGGATTTTGTAACCGTCCTGTTATTGTAGAATTCCCAGTAACTTTACCTCTAATTTTTGTAATAACTCCACTCCCAAAAGGCCCCAATGGATCAAGTAAAAAATCTTTAAACTTTAGCTGTAAGTCTAGATTAGAATTTTCGCCAGAAACATCCAAATTCCCCTGAGCTGAAAAAGACTCATTTTTATCCTCTTTTATGGTAACATTGACGTCATAATTGGTAAGCGACGAATTCCCTTGAATATCCGCATTGAAAGCCCCCAAATTAAATTTATTAACTTCAAAATCATCGATAGTGAGCAATGATTTTGGAATAAAAATATTATTTTGTTTTATGATATTTAATTCCCCATTAACAACCCCTCCTAACTGAAGACTATCAATCTCTGGGGTAACTTTGGCCAAATCAACATTATCAAATTTTAGATTGATATTTCCAGAAAGAGAATCTTGTGTTTGAGCACTTAAAATCAATTTTTCGTCCATATAAGACATATCCATGTCCTGTATTGAAACTTTATTGAAATTTGTATCAAAAATAAGTTTGTTTTTTGTATTATTTAACGCATTCAATTTCCATGGAATGGATTTAAAATTGACAAAAGATGGTTTAAGTCCAACAACAGAATTGTCACCTTCTTTGGTATAAAATAAATTAAAATCAAAGGCATCTTTATTTTGTTTTCCTCCTTTAAATTCAGATTTTATGTAAAGCGTGTCATTAACAGTCAGGTTGATTAAACTAAAATCATTAGCGTTGTAAAAAGGGGTACTTAGACTATCCAACTCTACATAAGTATTAAAAATAGGATTGTCATTAATGAGCTGAACTTCAATTTTTTTGGCAAAATAATCTTCAACACTAATGTTTGGAGATTTGAATTTTAGGGTAAATTTCTTAGGGTTACTATCCAAAGTTCCTCGGACAAAAGTATTGGCACCTACCTGAAGATTGGGGTAAAAAACTTCAATAATTTTATTATAAATTTTAAAATTAAAATTCATAAATTGATTTGGTGTGATATTGTCTGTCGAATATTGAGAATAGATTTCACTCAATGCATTTTTCAACATTTTAGGAATTTCTTTTACAATAAATTTCCCTTTGAAAGTTCCTCTTATAATTTCTGGCGAGTTGACAGAAATTGTTCGGACTCCATTAAGATCAAAGTCCGATAAAACCTGAAAATCTTTGAAATAATAATCGTCGTTTTGATTTTTGTACGAGGTATTATTAAATTTTAGAAACCCTCTTACATCGTCCAAGCTTGTTCCTTTCATGTCCATTGACACTTTGCCCTGAAAAACAGATATAGAATCGCGTGAAACTAGGTTTAATTCGTTCAAGTTTGCGTTTTGAATATCGGCGAAAAAATCATAAATATATTCCTCATCTGAAAAATCTACCAAACCCTTAAAATCCATTTTTAGGTTGTCTTCGGATACTGCGAGCAAACCATTAAAAACCTTATCCTCAATAAAACCTTCGATAATCAAATTTTTGTAAGCATATGAATTAACTTCAAAAACAGCACAATTTCCTATGATGTTGGATTGGAGTTTTTCTAATGTAAATCCCTTGCCTTGAAGCTTAAAATTAGATGTTATTTTTCCAAATTGGGGTTGATTTAAAAGAGTACCCAAATCAAAATTTTCAAGTTGAATTTTTCCTCTATATTGAGCATCATCGATGGATTTAATTTTTGAGAAATGTAAATCGACATCAACTGCACCTAGTTCTGTTGACGCTTCAAAATCAACATCAACAAGTGGTCCAGAAATTTGAGTATTCCCTTTTAGGGTAAACAATCCAAGGGAGGCAAGATTTGAGGGGATATTTTCACCTAAAATTCGAGGCAAAATACGTTTCAAATCAGAATGCTTAGAAGTCAAACGGTTTATTTGACTTGTCATTTGAAAAGGTTTGGACTTGGAGTCTATTAAATTGACAAAATTGAATTGACCATCAATAAGCGTATTTCTATTGGACTTAAGTTGAAAGTTTTCAAGTGATAAATTATTAAGTGTTCCAGAAATTTCTGTGTCGAAGGTTACGTTTTCGGAAGCTCCAAATTCTGGAAAAAACACATTGAGTTCGCCAAGATTTATTGTACTATTTTTAAAGTTTGCTTTCAATTGAACTTTGTCTGAAAAATCTTTTAAATCTTCACGTTTGTAATTAAATTCTAGGTGGCCATCTACTTGCGAATTCAAAGACTGAATTTTTAAATTTTGGAAACGCATGGAAGACAAAGTGTACCTAAATTCGGTTTGAAGCAAATGCAGTTCTACGCCACGAGGATCGGAAAAACTTAAACCATTAATTTGTGTACTAACATTTGGACCAAATATTAAAAAATCGGAAACATTAATGTCTAGTTCTTGAAAATCTAGTATGCGTTTGCTTTCGCCTTTATTCTCATCAGTAAGAAGAAAATGTGAATTGGAAATAGTAATATCTTTTGAAGATAATTCAAATGGTGTTGCAGATTTCTTTTTCTTTCCATCTTCAAAACTACTTACAAACACATCTAGGTTTGTGTCTTTTTCATCTTTGTATGTTTTGATATGAAAACGCAAACCATACAAATCTATATCTCCAAACAGAAGTTTATTATCATTTAATTTTGCAAAATTCAGAATAGAGCTGTTCAATTCTTTGATCGCAATAAGTGTATCATTGTGATGATCTTTTATGAGAATATTTTTGAGTTCTAAATCGCCATTAAACTGAAGACCAACTTTTTCTACATTTATAGCTGTGCCGTATTTAGAGTTGATTTTCTGTGTAGCGTAGGCACCTAACGAGGTTTGAATACTAGGAATAGAAAACACCAATAACAAAATGAGAAATAGCAACACAAGTGCAGCTAAAATTCTAAGAAATATGTTGAGTCGCGTTTTAATAAGTCAAAAGATAGTGTAAAATTATAAAATCAAAAAACAAACAAAAAATTTAAAAGCAATTTTACAGCATGCATCATTCATTTTTTATTTCTTTGTAAAACCAAATATTGACACTGCAATAGTTTTGCCAAACGTGTACAAAGAAAACGAATAAATAGAGTAAAGCTTCAATGATCGAGGAAAAAATATATATTTTAGGGATAGAATCGTCTTGCGATGATACTGCGGCTTCTGTTTTATGCAACGGAAAAGTGCTTAGTAATGTGATAGCCAACCAGTCTATTCACGAGGCCTACGGAGGAGTTGTTCCAGAACTCGCTTCGCGTGCGCACCAGCAAAATATTGTTCCTGTTGTCGATCAAGCCTTAAAAAAAGCAGGAATATCCAAAAATGACCTTTCGGCAGTAGCTTTTACAAGAGGCCCTGGACTTATGGGTTCTCTTTTGGTCGGTACATCATTTGCGAAATCTTTGGCCTATGGTTTGGATATCCCCTTGATTGAAGTGAATCATATGCAAGCTCATATTTTGGCACATTTTATAGAAAAAGAGGGGTACAAAAAACCAGCGTTTCCTTTTTTGGCCATGACTATTTCTGGTGGACATACACAAATTGTACGTGTGGACGGAGCTTTCCAAATGACCGTTATTGGCGAAACAATAGACGATGCGGTGGGTGAAGCTTTTGACAAGAGTGGAAAAATTTTGGGCCTTGGTTATCCTGCTGGACCTCAAATAGATAAACGAGCAAAATTAGGCAATCCAAAAGCATTTCATTTTACGAAACCTAAAGTGGACGGACTCAATTTTAGTTTCTCTGGACTCAAAACTGCTATTTTATATTTTGTTAGAGATCATTCAAAAGAAAACCCTAATTTTATTGCAGAACATTTGGATGATATTTGCGCTTCTATTCAATATACAATTGTTGGTATTTTGATGGATAAACTAAAAGCTGCTGTAAAGGACACAGGCATCAATCGGATTGCAATTGGCGGTGGAGTTTCTGCAAATTCTGGAATTCGTACCGCTCTTAAAAATGCGGAACAGAAACACGGTTGGGAGACGTTTATTCCTGCCTTTGAGTTTACAACAGACAACGCTGCTATGATTGCTATTGTTGGTTATTTGAAATATCTAAAAAAAGATTTTGCCATGCAAAATACAATGGCTACTGCACGATTAAAAATATAAATAAACGCATGCAATTATTTTATAATCCCATATTACAACCCGATGAAAGTAAGTTTTGTTTTGACAAAAACGAAAGTCGTCATATTATAAAAGTATTGCGTAAAGAAATTGGAGATAATTTACTTATAACCAATGGTTTAGGTTGTTTTTTTGAAGCCACAATTGTGTCCAATAATCAAAATAAGTGTGACGTAAAAATCAATAGCGTTACGGTTGTTCCTAGAAAGGATTACAATATACATTTGGCTGTAGCACCCACAAAAACAAATGACCGTTACGAATGGTTTCTTGAAAAAGCAACGGAGATTGGCGTGGACACCATCACCCCTATCATTTGCAGCCGGAGTGAACGAAAAGTCATCAAAGCGGAGCGCTATGAAAAAATTATACAAGCGGCAGCAAAGCAGTCGCTTAGAGCGTATTTCCCTATCTTAAATCCTGCGGTACGTTTTTCAGAATTTATAAAAAATAATACCATAAAAGAACGCTTTATTGCACATTGTTTGGAGGATCAAAAAGTGCATTTAAAAGATGCTTTTTCGATCGAGAAAGATGTTTTAATTTTGATCGGCCCCGAGGGAGATTTCACCCAAGAAGAAATCAAAATGGCACAGGAATCAGGGTTTAAAGCAGTGAGTCTTGGAGATGCCCGTTTGCGTACAGAAACTGCAGCAATAGCAGCATGCCACACTATAACACTTTGTAATGCGTAAACCTTTCTTGTTTTTAGTGGTCTTTTTTTATGCTCTTAGCAGTCAAGGGCAAGAAATTGCGGTGCTAAAATATGATGGCGGAGGCGATTGGTACAGCAACCCTACTGCATTGAAAAATTTAATCAAATTTTCGAATAAAACTATCCACACATCTATTGCGTCTCAACCTGGTGTTGTTCATCCAGAAGATCCTGCCTTGTTCAGTTATCCATTTGTACACATGACAGGCCATGGCAATGTGACCTTTTCAGATGATGCATTAAAAAATTTGAAGACGTATTTGATGGGCGGTGGTTTTTTGCATATCGACGATAATTATGGAATGAAATCTTATATCTTACCTCAAATAAAAAAATTATTCCCCGAAAAAGAATTGAAAGAAATTTCTACTGATCATCCTATTTTTAGTATTCACTTCAAATTTCCGAATGGATTGCCAAAAATCCATGAACACGATGGACTTCCTCCTCAAGCATTTGGACTTTTTCATGACAATAAGGTCATTTTACTTTTCACATTTGAAAGTGATCTTGGCGATGGCTGGGAAGACGCTATTGTGCACAACGATCCCGAAGATGTTCGGTTGAGTGCTCTAAAAATGGGTGCAAATATCATCAAATATGCGTTTGAATTTTAAGGGTAAAAGCGATGCAATTAGACCATTATACTTCAAAATTTAAAAAAAATACATTTCCCCTCGTTGTGGTTACCAATCACGTAATGCGTCCAGCAAACGTAGGAAGTATTTTTCGAGTTGCAGATGCTTTTGGAGTTGAAAAACTAATCTTAGGCGGCAGTGCAATTGAACTGAACAGAAAAGTATGGAATACCTCTAGAGCGACAGAGAAAGTTGTGGATTTTGAACAAACTGAAAATACTGAAGAAGTTATTGGAATTTTAAAACAACAGGGGTACACTATAATCTGTCTAGAAATCACAAAAAACAGTGAATGTATTTCTGCGCTTCAATTGAAAAGTAGTCAAAAAACGGTGCTTGTTGTAGGCAGTGAGCGCCATGGGATAGACGATGCTGTTCTAAAATATGCAGATCATGTTTATCATATTCCAATGTATGGACAAAATAGCAGCATGAATGTGGCTCAAGCAACTTCTATTGCACTTTATGAAATCACAAAATCAATGTTGCATGTTTAATTCTTTGCTTTTACAAAATGACGTCCAGCAGTTTATAAAAGAGCATCTGAATACGGCTATGGATAAATTAGCACTAAAAGGCAGTCCGTTTGATGGCATCAACAGTCCTGAACTTTTGGAGCAAATACAATCTAAGAATAAATGTAATAAGAAACTTCCCCTTTGGTTCAATACAGCAGGACTTTATTACCCCAGTAAACTAAACATTGAGCAGACGTCATCAGAAATTTCGGCGAGGTATAAAAGCCAATTGGTGCATGGCAAAACACTACTAGATTTGACCGGAGGTTTTGGAGTCGATAGTTTTTATTTTTCAAAGATCGTTCGTACTGTTACACATTGTGAAATTGATCCTTTTTTGTCAAAAATTGCTAAACATAACTTTAAAATTTTTGGTGTAGAAAATGTAAAAACGATCGCAGTTGATGGATTGGAATATTTAACACAAAATGAAGAAAATTTTGATTGGATTTATGTTGATCCCTCTAGAAGGGACTCAAACAAAAACAAACGTTTTTTTATAGAAGATTGCACTCCAAATGTGGCCGAACACTTGCCTCTTTTTTTTAAATATGCGGCGAAGGTTATCATAAAATTATCTCCAATGTTGGATATTCATGCAGCGCAAAAAGCATTACCTCACACAAAAGAAATTCATGTGGTAGCCATCAAAAATGAAGTGAAAGAACTGTTGTTTGTTTTGGAAAGAGATTTCGATATGAAGCCAGAAATAAAAGCCATTAATTTAGAAACCAATCAACCAGATTTTCAGTTCAAAATAAGTGATGAAGTTGAAACAATTGTTGATTATGAAAATCCTTTAAAGTATTTATACGAACCCAATGCCGCAGTTCTTAAATCTGGAGCTTTTAGAAGTATAGCATCACATTTTGATCTATACAAATTGGGGCAACATACACATTTGTACACCTCTTCCGAATTAAAAAAAGAATTTCCAGGAAAGATTTATATCATAAAACGAGCACTCCCCTATCACAAAAAAAAGCTAAAGTCACAGCTTAGTGGTCAAAAAGCAAATGTGAAAACAAGAAATTTTTCAGAATCTATAAGTCAATTGAAAAAGAGGTTTAAAATTAAAGATGGAGGAGACGATTTTTTGATTTTTACATCGGTCAATCACCAGAAAACAGTTATAATCACCAGGCAATTATAAAGCTCTATCCAATATAAACTATTGAAAGGGAGTCGTTCCCCTGAACAATTTCACTTTTTAATGGGTTTAAATGTAATTCGTCATTTAAAATATATCCCATAAATGTTTGGTTGTCTTTTATAGAAAGTACAATTAATTCGTATATACTAAACTGCTTGTCATATGATTTTAACCCATAATCAGCAATAGATTTTGAACTAATTTTTAAACCTGATTCTTTGAAAAGTTTTTCAAATACATACCACAATTTTGGATTATCTGCCAACTGAGTAATAATCAAAGAGGAAAGGTCATCGCTAACAATAACCTCATTCTTGTTAAGTTCTTGTATCAAATCTTTTTTGGACCCATCATTTAGTTGTAAAATTATTCTACAAGAATCCGATTTTTCCAATTCTTCTAGTATTGTCTTTACATAAAAAATCTGCATTAAAGAATTGGTATCTGAGACCTCATTAGATAACTTATCATCATAACCTAGATTTAGTATTATATCAAAATGATTTTCACTTATAAGGTCTCTAATTGTATCATTATTGTCTTTCTTTAGTAAAATGATATTTGATTTAATAGAGCTGTTTTTTTCAATTACTGGATTTTGTAAAACTAGAGCTTCACGAAATGCAAAACAAAAACTTGAGTCGTCAGAAAGAAAAGGAATCGCACTATTTATTATTTGTTGTCCAAGTTGCGACCAACCTAAAACGAGAACTGAGATAGTTTCTTTTTTATTTGTAGAGATTTCAGCTATTTTTATTTCGTCTAAAAATTGATCAATTTCAATTACACTTTTTAGTTTAATTTCAAGATTGTCGTCTTCTGCTATGACTATCAAATGATCATCTTTTAATATAATGTAGTCTTTTTTTGGATTCAATAACACTTGACCGTCCGCTGTGCGAATTCCTACAAGTGTAACCTCTTGTAGCATTAACATCGCTTGTTTGAAGGTTTTTTGAGCAAGGCCATCAGAAGGGAAGAAATATAGTTCATCACCATCATAATCAATAAAATCTAAAACTACCGATGAGATATGCTTATTTCTAATAGATTGAGCTGTTACGCTAGAAATAATATTATCCTTGAGAACTGAGTATACAACATTTCCCTTCAATTTAGAAATAATATCTATATTTTCACCATTATTAAATTGAGCAATTATTGGAACATTTTGGTTGTTAAGATTTTGTTTAACAGCAAGAATTGTGGTTTCAATATTAAAACTTTGTTGTATAGTATCATCCAAAATTATAACTGATTTTGAATTATTCATATTAGTTCTTGCCAAATCTTGAATGCTATAAATATCTCCTGACCTTGTTATGATTCGAATATTTTTTTGATTGGGTCTTTCGGTATTTATTATATTATTCATCTCTAAATTATCTAGACCATTAAAGCAGAGTATTGTTGGTTTTGATTGGTTTTGATTGGCCACCTCAATCTCATCAAAGATTTTAAATATCGTAGAATTCCAACCAACAATAATGTAATGATTTGTATCTATGACATGCGAATGACCTTTTTTTAAATCTTCAATAAAACTTGAAACTTTTGCGGCCAAAAAAGCTATTATGGTTCCAGAAAATGTAACGCTAAAAATCCAATAAATTAAAGTAACCAAACGTTCTTTAAATTCTACTCCAGACTCCTCTATTTCTAGTAATCGTTCAAGTCTATTCCACCAAATATTAAAAAAAGAATCGTTTTCAATTAATCCTAAGCTCATTTCTACAGCAATCATCAGTAATGCAAAAACAGCACTTACGATCATTAAGAAATAAACAAAATTTGATTTGCGGGCTATAAAATTCTCAAAATAATATCTAATATGCGTTTTCATAAAATTTGATCCCTTAAAAATGATGGTAACTTATTTCAAAATGTTTTTGCTAAGGCCTAAAATAATTTTAATTCAATTCCAAAATTCACACTATTATCGGTATTGTAAATGTCAATGTAGGGCGTTGAATGATAGCGGTGAGTCCAATCGATAAACAAATCAAGTTTATCAAGGGAATAATAGATCCTTGGTTCTAAGAAAAGACGATAATCTGTTGTGTTTGAAGTATTAATTTGGTAATATAAAGCTAGATTAATGAAGAACTTTTCAGAAAATTTATGTTTCATAAATGTGCTAAGGCTATATCGCCAGTTGTACACTTGTTGTTGAGTACTTAAATTTTTGTCATAGAGTTCATCTTCAAAAAACACGCCCGCAGAAAGATCCCAATAATTGTCTCCTTTTTGGAGCATTCTGTGGCGATATCCTCCACCAGAAATATAACGGTGATTCATGCGCAGGGATTTAATGTTTTGTACTTGAAGGAATCCAAATACAGAATTAACTCCTATACTGTAGTTATAACGAAATTGACCTGTAAAATCTGAAGAAATTTCGCTCCCACTTTCTTTTATATAATCATAGTTTAGCAGTAATCGGAATAAATTTTTGTTTACAGATTTTGAGATTTGATGTGCCGTACTAAATTGGATTAAATCGATGTTTCCAAAATTCAAATCGCCTTGAAAATTAAGGCTGTAAGAAACGCTTTCATCAAGATCAGACAACATATTTTCTGTATTGATAATGGTTTGTGAAGAGACAACTAGACCAAAAAAAAGAAATGAAAAAAGAACAGAATTTCGATTCTGGAGCAGATACATATTTTAATGTTAAATTGGTTAAAAAAGTAATAACTTATGTTAATGTTTTTAAATGTTCATAAATCATTACCATTGCTAAAGTATCTAATTCACAGTACTTTAACAAAGATTTTTTTATAATTTCTCTTTCCTGAAATGTCATATCCACGAATTGAAGTTTTGAATAGGCCGTTAGGGCTGCACCACCATCTGAGATCGTTTCTAATCCAGACATAAATTCATCTAATTGTTCTTCATTATATTCATTAAATATGGGCGGCAGTAATTTATAAGGATTCTTGACTTTTTGATCTTCCTGTTGTATCCATACATGATGATCTTTAAAATTTTTACTGGTCATATTGATCTGTGATATGGGCTGAGAGTATTTATGTTTTAAAAAATCGCAAGAATTCAAAATAGCCGGTAACACAGCTTTAATAGAGTTTGACCCCTTGGTTAATGGATTGTAATAATAATCCAAAATAACAATTCTTAGATCAACCATTGGTCTTGGTGTTACCCAGGGTTTTGGATCATTTCTTCGTGGCGTTGTGATGCTTTTGATAAACTCAATTAAGTCCTGTTTTTGAGAATACGAACTGACTTCGAGTTGATCTTTTATTGAATTAAGAATACTATTTTCATGCGATGCAAATCTAAATATAGTTCCTTTATCGTTTTCAAGCGTATTTTTGAGAGCAGATACAAACTTAAAGTTAGGAAACTCACCTGGGGTTGTATTGATATACTCAGAAGCATGCTTTATGGTACCATCGGCATAATATATGTGATGAGAAAACTGAAAAGCAACTTGTTCGTAGGGATGTCTGCCTTTGTTAAAAGGCAAAGCAACTGCACTAGTTTCAAAATCAATAAAATGTAATGGAAAAACCCAAGACTCCATTTCTTTTTTTAGGCCATCCAACTCCACAAAGGGTTGAGATTGAGGTTCTAAAGTTTTTTGAACTTGAATCCAGCGTCTTTCTCTAGAACTCATAGCGTCTGGCTCATCTATAACTTTGAAATCATCTTGAGTTAGTTGATCTAAAAATAATCGGTTTTGTTCTAAAAGTTTTTGGCCTCTGAAATTCCAAACCTCGAATATATTTGGACGCTCAAAATCAGTATCTGACCACTGGTGTTGTTTAGAAAAACAAAACTCAAATCCAGAATTAAATCCTGCTTCTTTGGTCGAATGGTCTATTTTATATTCACAGGACTTACAACGGCTATAGCTGGTGGGCCAGTTCAAATAGGTGTGATTTTGATAACTTGTCTTCAAAAGCGGAACAGCTTTAGAAAAAACCAAATCATCGCTATAAGAAAATTCGTCGTTAATTATGCTATCCACAATACCAGAAACATTAACTTCAGAAAGAACAGATGTGTTTTGTGCTTGATCTGGGGTTATTCTAACTTCTACATCCTGTCGAGAATCCCCTACATTTGGTAGTCTAAACATTTGATTTAGTCCATCAATTGTTGCAACTTTTGACTTATCGGCCATTAAAAAAAAGGAATCAAAAGTAAAATGAGGAAAGCATTGTTTGGCAACATACGTTTGAAACGCAATATCGAACAAGTAGGGTCGCCAACTGCTTCTTATATTACCCCTAGTCCCAATAAAAGTATCTGTCACTGTGGAATCAAAAGATTTCGCTTTAACCTCTATAAGGCGAATTTGATTTCCTTTTTTTACCAAAATATCAGTCATTACAAAAAGACCGTCATTCAAAAAAGCGGCCTCATATATTATAACCTCATCTCGTTTTAAAAGCTCTAGAGTTTGCTCGTGTGCTTGTTGATAGGCGCCGTAGGGAGCATCGATAAAATGGCCCTCGGGGTACAATAATCGTGATAGAGCTTCAACTTGAAACCCTCCTTCTGCTAAGGCTGCAAGAAAGGTATTATCATCGTCTTTATTTTTATAAGAATCATCTCCAGTGAAATACAACTTGTTTGGACATGAAAGGCCAATTTTAAAGCGAGATTTTGAGAGTACTTTCATGTTTATTTTTAATAAAGAAAAGTAATTATATTTATCTTAATCTTTTAATACGCTCGCGGCAGCGCTTAATTTTCTCACGAATATCTTTGATTTTTTCGCGACTTCGAGCTATTTTATCTCTTTCTCTTTCAATCTCTCTTGAATAGCGTTCCCAATCCCTCTTTTTCTGAGCGCGAATACTGTGCTTAATGGCAGTAGAGGACGCAGATTTCAATCGGCGAGAATAATGATCTGCATCTCGACTTTTACGGATTCGGATTTTGGCTATGTCGCCTCTGTAATCTGTAATTCTAGATTTTTCACGGTCGATATCTCTTTTATAACCTTCAATCTGGCGTTTTACACTATCAATACTCATATTATATTAATTTTAAAGATTATACATGATAGGATTGGAAGCGCCGTGCTTTTTCTTATGAGCAACGGATTTGTTAAGAAATAAATTTCTAATTTTTTCTGGTGCCACATGGCCATCAAAACCATAGCCCGTATAGGTTTGCCCTGCTTTTTTTGTACCAGGATTGTATTGTCGCTTAATTGGATACCATTTTTCAACTTCAAAAACTTCAACTATCAAACCTTTAAACTCACTTAAGACATATTTAATACCAACTAATCTAGTTTTATCCATACGCCAACGTTCTTTAGTGGCTAGATACAATTTGTCCATTCCTGATGCTCTTTTGTAAGAACTATTGATATTGATTATAATGGTATCGGAAGGTATCGAATTTAATGGTATTGCATTATATTTTCGTTTTACTTCTTCTGAAGACATCAAACCATTTTCAATGGAATTTATACCACCTTGGATATTGCCACTAACAAAGTCGTTAAAAGAAGGAATATATCTAAATGTATCAATCAAACTAGCCTCAATTTGATAGGCCGTTTTTTCGTTTAATCCATGACGAACAATAACATGATCCACCGTTTTATTCTTTTTCAATATGGCTTGAATCTCATCTAATTTATCTGTCCCTTTTTTTCCTTGTTTAGCCTCATCTAAATGGTCAAAAACGCGGTTGCCTTCCCCTTTTCCAACATAAAAAGGTGTTTTGGTTTCTGGATTGATTAATAAATAGACATAATATTTTAATTCTAATTTTGTTTTTTCATCAAACATATCTGTTATTTTTTATTATTAATTCAATTTTTTTGGCATCCGAAATAGAAAAATTTTCAGCTCGTATACCTTTTGATCCCTTACTTGAAATAATGATGGTTGAATTGATCAATCTTCTATCAATTTTAACATAAGAAATATCACTAAAAGACAAAAAGGATCGATCAACGCCAATGAGATATTTATTACGTTTTAGGTAGGTAACCCCATCTTGATTAATAATTAATTTGTCGGGGGTTAAAATACTTCCGCCCAAAATAATTTTTGATGAAAACGTATAAGAAAATGATTCCTTAGAACGACTGTTTGCTCCGATTCCTGAGGGCTTTTGCCCACAACTAGGGCAAAAGTTCTCATTCCCTGTAAGGTTATAACCGCACGAGGCACAAAATCCCATGGTGGTACATTGTTATTGTCTAGAAGCTTTCCCTAGAGTTAGACCATTATCCATGAGGGTTTTTGAGGATTTATCTTTGATTTGAACTTTGACCCCGTAGGTGTTTTCAAACAAATCCTCCACATCTCCAACTTTCATACTGCCTTTAATTTTAACATCTTCTTTTGAAGTGGTATTGACTTTTTTTGCTGTTTTTTTGTTAAGTGCAGCTAAGGTCAAATCACCATCAGCAATCATATTTCCTTTGTAAAATACCAAGGAAAGATTAAACGAAGATTTAAAATCTTTAGAAATTGTTTTTAATTTTTTGTTTGGCGCAATTGAAAATTCCGCATTATTAAAATGATCTTTTATTGAATCAAATAGTCCCATAATGTATTTTTGTATTTATTTCCACTCTCCTTTTATACAACCTTCAGCTTCTTTTTCTCTATTTAGAGCTGTAAGGGTTAAATTATCTGTTCTTCCACCATTTGAATAATAATATCCTCCATCACTTGTTCTCCAGGTTATCTGTACGAACAATCCAAATATTTCGGAAAACTCTTGCTCAACAGTCTTAACTTTTTTACGACCTGTAAGTGAGATTTTGCCAGAGCCTATCTTCTCCCTAACTTCTGATAGTGTCTTTTCACTATCTAGTTGTGGTAATTCCCCACCCTTTTTTGCAATTTTTGCTACATCAGATGAGTGAAAGTGAATTGATAGAAAAGGAAAGTGTTTGTTAAACTCTTTTTTTATAGTCTTTAATTTTTTAGAGCCTGTTGTTGTAACTTCTCTTGCCATAATAGTATTTTTAAAAAATCAGCAGGTTCAATAAAACCTACTGATTAATGAATAGCTTATAATTTCCCTGCTTGTGTTAAGGTCATGCTGTTATCGGCCAATTTGGTGTCATCAGCATTTGAAATTTGTACTTTGATTCCAAATTCTTCCATGAAATAACGCTCAACATTGGCTACTCGACTTCTAGCACCCAAATCCAACTCTCCACCAGCACTATCTGTTTTGGATAGTTCGCTGATTTTTGTTTTTTCATCAGCAAATTTATTGCCCTTGTAAATTCGAATATTACAATTAAATTCTTCTGAAAATTGTCTCTTAATACTCTTAACAGAGCTTGCTTTAGTAACTCTTATAGTTGCCATAATTTGATAAATTAGTTAATTAATTTTCCTACTTCTTTTTTGTGTTGTTTTTCGGATTATTCCAACTTATTTTCTTAAAACAATAAATATATAAAATAAATGTGATAATTTTGATACATAATTGATACATAATTGATAGATAAATAATAATGATAGAACTACTAAAAGAAATGACACAAAGCAATCTTGGTTACAAAATAAGATCACGAGGAGACTGTGAAAAGTTGTCAGAGCTAATTTTAATAAAAACAGCTAAAGAAATAAGTTACAATACATTGCGTCGTTTTTTTGGAATTTCTAAAGGAACAACGCCTCAATTAAAAACTTTAAATACTCTTGCCCAATTTAATGGATTTCCCTCTTTTGCAGAGTTTACAATTCATTATCCAAATAGATTTAGTTGGTCGTTAAGAGAAAAAGCATACAAACTTATAAATCAGGAAAATAAAACAGAGCTCGTAAATTTTTTAAATAACTTAGAAGAAATTCAGAAAGATGTTTTAGATCTCATTGTTTCCATAATAAGAGAACTTATAATTAATAAAGAAATTAGAATTTTAAAGGAACTTTTTAATCTTGAACTATTTAATCCAAACAAAACAAATTATTCTGAACTTCTACACATAGGTAATTCTGTTGGATTATTATTTCGTAAACAACAAATTGATTATTTAGAATTTAAAAATTGTATGTACTTCACATCAACTATGTTCACACTGTTTGTAGATTATTCGAGTTTAAATAGAAACTATGGTAAATTCTCACAATATATTTACAAAACAACAAATGAAAAAGAGCTAAAGCTATTTAGCGGCTTAGTTTTGCAATTAAAAAACCTGTTGAATAATAAAACTACTATAAATAATTTTCAACACATGATTTCAAAACAAACTCATCCCATTCTCTTAAGTCGATACATGAGTATATACATATTAAATTTAGAAAAACAACAAATGATAGAAGCACTAGATTCTTATAAAAAAGAGTATTGTAAAGCCAATAATTTAGAGCATATATATGAACTAATGTTTACTTCAATTTTGACAAAAAATTTTGAACTGATGAAGTGGTTAACTATAAATTTTAAAGTTAACCAGACGAGCTCAAACAACTACAGTGAATGGCACAATAGTTTATTCAAACTTGTTAACTTGTTTTTAGATTTTTATAACAAAAAAAAATCCAGTGCTAAAAAACAAATGACTTTATTAGAAAACTTTACAATAAGATACAGCTATGAATCATTTATTGAAATCTTTATTTGCACAATAAATTACCATCTAAAAATTGAACAAGAAAAGCAATTAAAAAGGTATCTGAAAATAAGAGACGAACTAAAATACCCCTATTTTTCAAACAACTATTTGATAAATTACTTTTAAAAAATAAAAACAAATTTATTCATATTAAAGGTTAAGTAATTGAATAATTAAAATTTTAGAGCAATACATTAAAAAAAAACCTCTGCTAAAACAGAGGTTTTTTTTATGAATTTATAATAGAAATCAGTACTGAAACCGTCAAATTTATAAGGTTTAAGCATGTAGATTTTTATTCGCAATAGTCTTCAAAATAATCTTCTAATTCTTCTTCTGAGTTGAGGACTAGTGTTTGTGATTGTTGAGAGTTTTCTGAATAATATTCTACTGTTACTGGAAATTGAAGTTCAAAATCAAATTCACAATCGTCCATATCATCACAATTTTCTGAGTACCATTCTTCGATATATCCTACAAGCGCTTCTTCACTATTAACAGTAATAACATCTCCGTTTGAATGTACTAAAGATATAGGATAAACTAAATCAAAACAATCATTTTCAAACCAACCATCTTCGTGGTCACCTTCTGTATCACAATCCTCTAAAAAGTCATTTTCATCAAATCCATCAAGACCTGCATAACAATCGTTTGGATAAACTAAAACTATGGTCTGTCCATCGGCGTTTGTGATTTCTACACACACGGGATCATAAAGCTCATAACACATATTGTCCTCTTCTAGATCAAATTCGCAATCCTCCAAGAGACTATCAAAAACTTCATCATTTTCAATCGTAAATGTTTCAATGGAGTCATTTTCGGTATTAAAAACCAAAACATCGAAAGGATATGATACGTCGTCTATATACAAATCATCATTAGATTCAATTAATATTTCGACTAATTCTTCAATGGAGTTAATTGTAACTATTGAATTATCATTCATTTGAAAATCAATTGGAAATACAAACTCAAAACAAAAGTCTAAAGCCATATTTCCACTTGGATTTTGGCTTTCATCTGTATTCCCATTAGCATCAAATTGATCCATCATTTCGGACATTGCTCTCATTAAAATGGAGGTGTTGGCGTCCTCATTTTGGTTAATTTCTTCAATATTATCACATGTCAACAATGTTAATGATATACAGATAAAAAATAATATAGAATTTTTGAGTTTAAATATTTTCATTTTTTTAGGTTTAATATTGGTTTTTGTACGAGTTTTAATTAAAAAAATCTAAAATTTCAAAAGCTTTCGCAATTTATAAAATATTCTCATAGACCATATGTAATTTTTTTTAAAATTATAAAAATATTAACAACATAAGAACAAAATAACCCCCTGAATTTCAGAGGGTTATTTCTATTTGATTTAATATATTTATTGTTTACTGCTTATGATATTTAATGAAAAATCTTTGGTTAATTCATACCCTCCACGTTCTTGTAATAATTTTACAAATCGACTGTTTTTTCCCATTTTATCATATAGCATAAGATGATCAACAGTATCTTTTCCTGTCAATCCAATCCAGTGTGTAGCACCGTTTGGCAGACCAATATCATAGGTTCCAAATCCTACAACACGATCTTTAAATTCTTCTTTAAATTCATCGACGATTTTATCGTGAGCAACTTTAAAAGCTGCTGGATCTTCCGGAATAATATCCCAAATATGAACTTCAGGATTGGTTTCCAAGTTACCTTCTTTCCAGCTCATCATTCGTCCGGAATAGGAGACGCCCCAATCTTCAATATAGTTCCCCATTTTGGCCCAAAAGGCAGCAGTTTTGTCAGAAGCCCAAAATTCATCTGGAATCATTTTTTCTCCTAAGGTGTATAGGAAGACCAAACGATGCGTCATTCCATTGCTGTCGCCACCAGTAAATCTTTCTAATACAATTGCGCCTTTATTCATTTCAACATCGGCAAAAACTTCTTCAAAAGCTTCTTTAATGTCTTTTTGAGTAAATGGCTTAACTTTAACTTCTATGGCAGAAAATGCCATGGTTTGTGCGCTGGTCCATTGAATTGTAAAACAAATCAATAAAAGTGATAAAAATAATTTTTTCATAATTAGTTAATTTAAATTTCTTAAAAATAAAAAAAATTACTTGCAAAAAAAAATCGATAATAAAATTTAAAGATTAATTAATAAATTACGACTTAAAGTTAATTTGATGCGACTAAAACATTAAAAATTGTACCATGCCATCAAAAAACAAACCATGAATTTCAGAACGTTATTTGTGATCGCACTAGGATTATTTTATGATCCTTCGCGCTCCGCGCTGAAAATAACACAAACAAAAAAACGCTCAAGCAAGCTTGGCGTTTTTTATTAGTTGTACTATTTATTCGTGATCGCACTAGGATTCGAACCTAGGACCGCCTGCTTAGAAGGCAGGTGCTCTATCCAGCTGAGCTATGCGACCATTCAAGGACAATAGTGTCCTGAAGTCGGGGTGGCAGGATTCGAACCTGCGACCTCCGCGTCCCAAACGCGGCGCGATAACCGGGCTACGCTACACCCCGAATTTGGTTATCATTACAATACATTTATCTATACAATACTTGTCGGGGTGGCAGGATTCGAACCTGCGACCTCCGCGTCCCAAACGCGGCGCGATAACCGGGCTACGCTACACCCCGTATTGTGTTGATTAATGACTTGCGGAGAGACCGGGATTCGAACCCGGGCAACACTTACGCGTTGACAGATTAGCAATCTGCTCCATTACCACTCTGGCACCTCTCCTTAAATTTATGAACTTGTGCAATAAAATTGCGGATGCAAATGTAGCTTTTCATTATCAAGAACGCAAACTATTTTTTTACTTTTTTAATTCCTGTTTTATTCCTATTCTGGGTATTCTATACGAAGATGGTACATGTTGGCTAGCTTGTGTTTCAAAACTTTCTTTATCGATTCTATTTCTTTGAAAGTGATGTTGGCGTTCAAAAACTGTGCAGCTTCTATTTGATTGGCGATAATTGTATCTACAAATTCATTGATTTTTGTAGAGGTTGGATCTTTCAAACTTTTTGATGCAGCTTCTACACTATCACACATCATCAAAATGGCAGTCTCTTTACTGAATGGTTTTGGTCCGTTGTACATATAATCGGAGGGGGCAAATTCCGTAGTAATTTCCATTTGTTTATTATAAAAATAACGCACATAACTTGTGCCGTGATGCGTACGAATAAAATCAATTACACGATCTGGTAATTTGTTTTTCTTTGCTATTTCTACTCCGTTGATGACATGATTTACAATAATTTGAGCACTTTCTTTTGGCGATAATTCATCGTGTGGATTAGTCCCTGTAGATTGGTTTTCTGTAAAATATGTAGGGTTAGACATTTTCCCGATGTCGTGATACAATGCACCTACCCGAACCAACATGGCATTGGCACCAATCTCGTTCGCTGAAGCTTCAGCAAGGTTGGCAACATTTAAGGAATGATGAAACGTTCCTGGAGCTTTGTCCGAAAGTTCTTTGAGGAGTTTTGAATTTGTGTCTGAAAGTTCTAATAATGAGACATCTGAAACTAATCCAAAAAGTTTTTCGTAGGCATAAATTAAGGGTTGAACAAATAATGTCGCCAAACCACAAAGTACAAACAATAAAAAGTTTTCCCACTTTAAACCATCAATACTCCCTTCGTGGATCACATAAAATGAAAAATAGGAAATGATATAAATTAGAGTAATTTGTCCTACAGAAATAAATAAATTAGCACGTTTATATAGTTCTGATACCGTAAGAATTGTAACGATTCCTGCAATAATTTGAAGAAACATATACTCATAGTTGTTGGCTACAACAAAACCCAAAAGCAGTACGGTTACAACATGAGTAAAGAGCCCTAGTCGGGCATCGAAAAAAGCTTTAAGTACCAAAGGTAAAATACACAAGGGCACTGCGTATATGTATGCAGAATTGTAGTTAACCACTAGAGTTGTGAGTAATACCATCAAAGCAATATTGAAAAATATAAAGGTAACTTTCGTATTGTTAGAAAAAATATCGTCTCTGTATTTTCTCAAAAAAAGCAAAAGCATCAAAAGCGCTAAGGCCACCAAAACGGTGTATGCTACCAAAATCCAGACATAATTTGCTTCTGTCCATACTTGAGATTCATATTCAGATTCCAATGATTTCAAAATAGAGAGCTTATCGCCTTGAACAACTTCTCCTTTAGAAACAATTAAAGTGCCTTTATCTACACGACCACGTACCAAAACAATTCGATCCAAGCGATCTTTCAAAGCACTTTCTGAAAGTGATGTATTGTATTTGGAATTTGGCTCAACAACATCATAAAATAAAGACAAATAGGCGGGTAAAAATTCGGCATATTCAGAGTCTTCTATTTTGGAGGTGATATAGGATTTTAAATCTGTCTGAACAAAAAATTGACTGTAAGCTACTGTTTTACTTTGGATGTTACCAATTAAGACAGATATAGTTTGCTCATTATCAATGTTATATCTTTCCGATAGCACCCCAACAGTATAAAGCTCTGAAAGTAATTTTTCACCAAACTGATAGAGGTTATTCTTTAATTTTTGTTCCGTAACTTCAAAAAAACTACGCTCAAAAACGGCTTTGTAGCGATTTGAAATTTGCGTCACCTTTGCCGTGTCTACTTCGAAAAATACAGGAGATTCATTTGCGATTTGTTGTCGTTCTTCTTTTAATTCTTCGTTTGATTTTTGGATGGCAAAATCAAAAGGCGCATACAAATTTTCGGATTGCCAAGGCTTTCCTTTTTCAAAACTATACCGAAATGTTCCACTTTTTGGGAATAAATAAACAATCAAAAATGTGGTTGCTACAAATAAAAATACTTTATAAAGTAAATTGTGATTTTTGTAAAATTTATTTAAAACTGAATCCATTTAAACATTTCATTAATACCAACAGCCATGCCATTGCAACGATATCAAAAGTAATAAAAAGAACTTCAACAAACGTGTAAAAATCAATAATCGTCTCTATTATCTGCTAAATTTTATTTACATTAGCGAGAGAAAAATTATAACTATTTTTGATGAAAGACGTTGTCATCGTTTCTGCAGTACGCACCCCAATTGGTAGTTTTATGGGAAGTTTATCTTCGGTTGAGGCGCCAAAACTTGGGGCCATCGCCATTAAAGGGGCATTAGAAAAAATTAATTTAGATCCAAATTCAATTGATGAAGTCCTTATGGGACATGTTGTACAAGCCGGTACAGGACAAGCCCCTGCAAGGCAAGCGGCTATATTTGCGGGAATTCCAAATACAGTGCCCTGCACAACCGTCAATAAAGTCTGTTCTTCTGGCATGAAAACCATTATGCAGGCCGCACAAAGTATTGCGCTTGGCGATGCCGATATAATTGTCGCTGGCGGAATGGAAAATATGAGTAAAATCCCACACTATTATCACGCAAGAACAGCAAAGAAATTTGGCCCTGCACAAATGGAAGATGGCCTGCAAAAAGATGGCTTAGTGGACGCCTATAACAAAGAAGCAATGGGCGTTTGCGCCGATGCTTGTGCCACAGAATATGGTTTTTCTAGAGAAGATCAAGATGCGTTTGCAGTACAATCTTACAAACGCTCTGCTGAGGCATGGAATCGTGGAAATTTTGACAATGAAGTGGTACCTGTAGAAGTTCCTCAACGCCGTGGCGAACCCATAATTGTCACAAAAGATGAAGAATTTTCGAATGTTAAATTAGAAAAAATCCCTAGTCTTCGACCGGCTTTTACCAAAGATGGCACCGTTACTGCAGCCAATGCCTCTACCATAAATGATGGTGCTGCGGCACTTGTATTGATGAGTAAGGATAAAGCACAAGAACTAGGACTAGAACCATTAGCCACCATAAAAAGTTATGCTGATGCAGCACGCGAACCAGAATGGTTTACGGTTGCTCCAGCAAAAGCACTCCCCAAAGCACTAAAAAAAGCCAACATACAAATAGATGATGTTGATTATTTTGAATTTAACGAAGCCTTTTCTGTCGTTGGATTGGCCAATATGAAAATTTTGAACCTCAACGACTCCAAAGTCAACGTCAATGGTGGTGCCGTATCCTTAGGGCATCCATTGGGCTGCTCTGGTGCTAGAATTGTGGTGACACTACTTCATGTTTTAGAACAAAATAACGGAAAAATTGGAGCTGCAGCCATTTGTAATGGCGGCGGCGGTGCATCGGCACTGATCCTCGAACGAAACTAGCACTCAATGCAATACGGCCTGTGCAATCTTAGTATTGTCGCATTAAGAAATGAACCCTCAGACAAAAGCGAACTCACTTCGCAAGTCCTTTATGGGGAACTGTTTAAAGTCCTTGAACACCGCAAGAAATGGAGTCGTATCCGACTAAGCTACGACGGTTATGAAGGGTGGATCGATAATAAACAATTTCAATTTATTGAAGAGAATGATTATAAAACCTACACCGCCAAAAAAGAACAACTCTGCAGCGATTTAGTCCATTTTATTACCGACAAAGAACACAAACTACAACCCATTGTGATGGGCAGTGTATTGTCTGCACAATCGCTTTTGTATCATAGCTTTGATGGAGAAACATTGATTGGCCAAAAGAAGAAAAACCAACTGATAGAAACAGCACTTTTGTACCTCAACACGCCCTACCTTTGGGGCGGAAAAACACCTTTTGGAATAGATTGCTCTGGGTTTACACAAATGGTGTATCGCTTGAATGGCTATAAACTCCTACGCGATGCTTCGCAACAAGCTACACAAGGCGATGCCCTAAGTTTTATTGAAGAAAGTTCGCCAGGTGACCTTGCTTTTTTTGATAATAATGAAGGGGATATCATTCATGTGGGAATCATTATGGAAAATCATTATATCATTCATGCCCATGGTAAAGTTCGCATAGACCGCTTGGACCACTCTGGAATTTATAATGTCGATACCAAAACCCATTCCCACAAACTCCGTGTCATCAAGAGCATTGTTTAAGTTTTTTTTAGTTGCTTCGATTATTTTCTTATATTTACTCTGTTAGCCCACAAATTTATCTTTTTTTAAGCTGTAGAATTACACCGTTTAATCTTGTGTTTTTTAATGACAAAAACACGCCTTAAATCTTATGATTATGAGTAATTTAAAATCTTTAGCCGAAAAAGTCGGTATGGGCTTTTCACCCAGAAATTCCAAAACCAAAACCCGTTTAGGCCTGCATCACTTTGTAGCAGCCACCACAGACCAAATGCTAATGACCCGAGGTGGGTATGGCGCTAGTGCTCCTCTTCTAAGTAGTTGTATACACGGAAGTGTAGGTGAATGTAACAGATTTCCGTGTAACCAAAAAAAATGGACTGCTGGAGGTGGTCCTAATGGATTGTTCGATCAGTATGGTAAATTTTCAAATATTAAAAACAATTCCAATCACAATTGCACCTATCTAAAAATGGCTGAGTGATTGAATCCAAAAAATTATAAAGATGGTGATACAGGAGCATACTTTGGAGCTATACTCGGACACTTTTTGTTCTGTGACAAATCAAATGATCAAGATTAATTCGAACTTTTAAATTTAAGTTTTGACATCATTCATTAAGAGTAAAATTGTCAAAAGTATTATTAATTTTATTGGAGTTGTTTTTTCAATTGCTATCATTCAGTTTGTGTTGATTTTAGTATTTAAATCCAATACTGATTTAGATGCTTTTAATCTTTTTTCAAAGCTACTAGGATTCATCCTATTTATTACTTTCTTTTTTGGTCTTCAACCTTTTAGAAAAATTAATATAATTGGATTTAGTTCAACTTGGGTAATATTAGTTTTGTGTACTTCATTGGTTAGTTATTTAGTAATTGAAATAGTTGTGATGCATTTTATTCATAGCTCAACAACGTTACGAGAAATTAATGTTTTTAAAATTTTGAGTATTTTAATAATATCGCCTTTATTTGAAGAGCTATTTTTTAGAGGAATCATTCAAAAAATGCTTCAAGAAAAACAAAAATGGTATGTTGCTGTTGTAATTACATCTATTTTATTTATGTTATTTCATACTCAAACAACTTTATATGTATCCTACTTTTTATTTAGCGTAGTCGCTGGATATTTATATCATAAGCATCGCTCTGTATTTTTATCTATTTTATTTCATTTTTTATATAATTTACTAATTTTTACCTTTTCGTTCTTTAAGTTATAAAACCCATTCCCACAAACTCCGTGTCATCAAGAGCATTGTTTAGGCGTTTTATTTATTTTTTGTAAATTTGAATAGAGAATCCTAAATCTATTTATCATGTTTTACAAGACCTTTAAACTTACTACCCTTTTATTTTTAACTTTTTTTACCACATTTTTGAGTGGGCAAAACTCTAAATCTGATGCAATGTCAGAAAAAAATTATGAGTTTTCAAACTTTGATACCCTCGAACTTAGTCATGCCATTTCTGTGATTTTAGTACAATCGGACACCTATAAAGTAGCCATCAGCTGCGAAGACAAATACAGAGATGATGTTGTGGTGTCGCAAAACAATTCAACATTAAAAATCCAACTCAAAGGAAGAAAGTCGTATAAAAACATTAATCTTTCAGCAGTGATTCATATGCCTTCAGTCAAAAAACTTCAGATGAGTGGCGCTTCAAAAGTGGTATTTAGAGATTATAAAGGGAAGGATTTAGATCTAGAACTTTCTGGTGCAAGTAGCGTTAGAGGTCTTATTGCTTTGAGCAATATACTTACAGTGGATTCTTCTGGAGCATCGGATATAAAACTAGAAGGCACCGTAAATAATGCTGATGTTGAAATTTCTGGAGCGTCGTCAATTAAAGGTCTAGACCTATTAATTGCACAAAATTTGGACTTAGAGGCTTCAGGAGCGAGCAGCGCCAAATTGATTGCCAATGGTCGAATAAAAGCCAAACTTAGTGGGGCAAGTTCATTCAAATATGCCGGCGATGCAAAACATATCAAGATTAATGCTACTGGAGCATCAAGGTCGAGGAGATTATAATAATTAAGACCTTAAAAATAAACCCCCAATGCATTGGGGGTTGTATTCTATATTTATTTTTTGTTAATACTATTATTGCTGTGAGCGATCAGCCATATCTTTATACTTTTTGGCTTTAGCATCGTCCCCGGTTGCAGAAAAAATATTGGAAAGTGTCTTTGCAGCTTGAACGTTATTCGCGTCTATTCTAAGGGCGTTTTCCAAATAAGGAATAGCATCCAAATATAATTGATTACGTTCTTCACGAAGCTCGTCATAACGGCGATCATCGGCAGCAGAAGTACCCAAATTATTCATCTCGTCAATGATGGATTCTTCTTGTCCCAAAATTAGTGCCGCTAAATTAATGTAGGCATTGGTATAGTTTGGATTGAGCTCAATAGCTTTATCATAATATTTTTTTGCATTTTCAAAATCCTTAGCATCAGCAGCAATCACGCCTAAGTTGTAGCGTAACTCTGCATTTTCTGGGTCTTTTTCAGTGGCATATTCTAAAAGTTCTTTAAACTTATCTACATTCCCCATTGCATAATGTACATTGGCTTCTGTGAGAATAAGGTTTAAATCGTCTGGATTTTGAGCTCTTGCTTCGCGCATCGCCTCTAATGCTTTATCTGTTTCGCCACGCTCATTATAAATCAGCGCCATATTTTTTATGATCTCCGGGTATTTAGATTTTGTGTTTTTATCTGTTGGATTGGTGTGTGTTTTCGACTTTACAGAGACATCACGCAAAACCTCACTATCGAAAGCTTCTTCTTTACCGGTTTCTTTGTTGACGGCGAAATATTGCTTTTCTATGCCTGTAAACCCAACTGCTCTCAATTTTTCGTACATCGCTAAAGACTTGTCATAGTCCTTTGCATTTACTGCCGATGAGGCCGCATAATACAAATAGATTGTATCTTTAGATGACAGCTTATGCGCATTAGAAAAGTAATCGGATGCTGTTGCAAAATCGCTTTTATCAATAGACGCACTTCCTTGACTAATCATGTGATTGATTAGATTTTGAAAGTGTACGTTTTTATCATCTGAACTTACAGATGAACCAATTTTCGCAAAGGCATCAATTGATTTATTGATATCGTTAAGGTCTGCAGCACCACCTTTAAAAAGAAGTTTACTTTTCAAAAAATAAAACTGCCCTTTTTGTTTTTCATCCATTGATGATATTAGTGCTTCTGCAGCATCTAGCGCAGATGAGGCTTGCTCAAAATTTGCTTTGTTAAGCGCTTTACTAGCGGTTTTTAGCTCTTTTTTTTGTGCTTCCACAGAAGATGAAAAAGCAAGTAGGAGTCCAAAAATTAGGTATTTTTTCATGATGTATGTATTATAATTATTCTTCAGTTTGTGTATTGTTATTTGTTGAGTTTTCTGTGTTTTCCGCGTTTGAATTTTCTTCAGAAGTTGCTGCTTCAGCATTTACATCTTCTATCATCTCTTCTTCATCTTCTTTCATCACTTTCGCAACAGCAGCAATAGAATCGTTTCCTTTAAGATTGATAAGCTTTACACCTTGTGTTGCTCTACCCATTACTCTTAAATCCTCTACCGCCATACGAATGGCAATTCCAGATTTGTTAATGATCATCAAATCATCTTCATCAGTCACATTTTTTATAGACACTAAACTTCCTGTTTTGTCTGTAATAGAAATGGTTTTGACCCCTTTTCCGCCACGATTCGTAACGCGATAATCCTCTAAACTAGAGCGTTTTCCATAGCCATTTTCTGAAACTACCAGAATGTTACTTTCCATGTCATCTACAGATATCATGCCAATCACTTCATCTGTGTCGTGTGCAAGCGTAATTCCACGTACTCCAGAAGCGCCTCTTCCCATTGGGCGTGTTTTTGCTTCTTCAAAACGAATGGCTTTTCCAGACTTCAAGGCCAACATCACTTGGCTTTCACCGGTTGTTAGCTTTGCTTCAAGAAGTTCATCGCCTTCCTTGATTGTAATGGCATTGATCCCATTTGTTCTTGGACGAGAATATTGCTCTAAAGACGTTTTCTTGACTTGCCCACGCTTTGTGGCCATAATGACGTAATGGGCATTGATGTAGTCTTCGTCTTTTAAACTTTGAGTACAAATAAATGCTTTTACTTTATCGTCTTGCTCTATATTGATCAAGTTCTGTATTGCTCTTCCCTTAGAAGTTTTACTGCCTTCCGGAATTTCATAAACACGCATCCAGAAACATTTTCCTTTTTGTGTGAAAAACAACATGTATTGATGATTTGTACCTACAAAAAGGTGTTCTAAGAAATCTTCATTTCTTGTGGTTGATGCTTTTTGACCAACCCCTCCTCTATTTTGAGTTCTGTACTCAGTCAAAGATGTTCTTTTGATGTAACCCGCATGAGAAATAGTAATCACCACTTGCTCATTAGGAATCATATCTTCGATAGATAAATCGCCTCCAGCATATTCAATTACAGAACGGCGCTCATCACCATATTTTTCTTTAACCACCAAGAGCTCATCTTTGATGATTTGCATTCGGCGGTATTTTTTGTCTAAAATATCTTTAAGATCTTCAATGGTTTTCATCAAGTCCTCATACTCAGAACGCAGCTTATCTTGCTCAAGACCAGTAAGTTGACGCAATCGCATCTCTACAATCGCTTTGGCTTGAATTTCACTCAATTCAAAACGTTTGATGAGTTTCTGACGGGCTTCATCTGGATTTGAAGAGCCTCTAATGATAGCAATTACTTCATCTATATTATCAGAAGCAATGATAAGTCCTTCCAAAATATGAGCACGTTCTTCTGCTTTGCGCAATTCGTAAGTGGTGCGTCGTACAACAACTTCATGACGATGCTCTACAAAATGATGAATCATATCTTTGAGATTCAACATTTCTGGACGGCCATTAACTAATGCAATATTATTTACACTAAATGAGGACTGAAGTGCAGTATATTTAAACAATTTATTAAGGACAATGTTTGGAATAGCATCTCTTTTTAAGACATAAACAATACGCATTCCATTACGGTCCGATTCGTCGCGAATTGTTGAAATTCCTTCTAATTTTTTATCATTGACAAGCTCAGCCGTTTTCTTAATCATGTCGGCCTTATTGACTTGATATGGAATTTCGGTAACAATTATACACTCTCTTCCGTTAACTTCTTCAATATTAGCTTTGGCACGAATAACAACACGCCCACGACCGGTTTTAAAGGCTTCCCTAACACCATCGTAGCCATAAATAATTCCGCCTGTTGGAAAATCTGGCGCTTTGACATGAGTAATTAATTCATCAATTTCAATAGCACTATTGTCAATGTAGGCGTTTATACCGTCGACAACTTCAGAAAGGTTATGTGGGGGCATATTGGTCGCCATACCCACTGCAATCCCCGATGCACCATTAACTAAAAGTCCTGGAATTCGCGTTGGAAGAACCGTTGGCTCTTGAAGAGTATCGTCAAAATTAAGTTTGTGATCTACAGTTTCTTTATCGATATCGGCAAGCATATCTTCCGATATTTTGCGCATTCTTGCTTCAGTATAACGCATTGCCGCAGGACTATCGCCATCAATCGATCCAAAATTTCCTTGCCCATCGACAAGCATATAACGCAAACTCCACTCTTGTGCCATACGTACCATAGTGTCGTACACTGAAGTATCGCCATGCGGGTGGTATTTTCCAAGCACTTCTCCAACAATTCTTGCGGATTTTTTATGAGCAGAATTAGACCGCACACCCAACTCATGCATCCCATACAATACACGACGGTGAACAGGCTTTAAGCCATCACGAACATCGGGTAGTGCTCTAGAAACAATAACGGACATCGAATAATCGATGTAGGCCGATTTCATTTCATCTTCAATATTGATTGGGATTAATTTTTCTCCTTCTATCATAGGTTGATTTTATTGCAATTATTATATTCAAGCTAATATAAAACAATCGCTCTTTTTCACACTAATAATTGCAGGGTTTTTTGGTGTAATTTATCAACAATTTAAAGAGGTGAAGGGTTAATAAATACAGGGCGAAAAATTTTGATTTTAAAATGTTTTTAATATCATTTGTACTATCAATTTTTATTTGAGGTATAGTTTTTGAATTATGACTCATAAAATTCGTATTTTTAAACAAAATATTTTCTATGGATGACAACTTTTCACCCCGAGTTAAAGATGTGATTTCTTTCAGCAAAGAAGAAGCATTGCGTCTAGGACATGATTTTATTGGAACTGAGCATTTGATGCTTGGTTTGCTACGCGATGGCCACGGCAAAGCCGTAGAGATTCTCAATGCGCTAGACATTGACTTGAGCCAGCTGCGCCGCAAAGTAGAAATTTTAAGCCCTGCAAACCCCAATATTAATACCTCGACCAACGAGAAAAAAAATCTACATCTAACTCGACAAGCAGAACGCGCCCTTAAAACAACCTTTTTAGAGGCCAAACTTTTTCAAAGTAAATCTATCAATACAGCGCATTTGCTTTTGTGTGTTTTAAGAAATGAGAATGACCCTACCACCAAATTGCTCAATAAAATGAGAGTGAACTATGATAATGTAAAGGAACAATTTAAAAACATTATCACTAGTAGTGACGATGTTTTTATGGATACTCCGAAAGCAGAATCCTTTTCTGAAGAAGACACCAATGAAGACAAAGACAACACTGGCGCTTTTGGCCAAACAAGTTCAACTAAAACAAATAAAAAATCTAAAACTCCTGTTCTAGACAATTTTGGTCGAGACCTTACCGCTATGGCCGAAGAAGGAAAATTGGATCCTGTTGTAGGTAGAGACAAAGAAATTCAGCGTGTTTCACAAATATTAAGTCGAAGAAAAAAGAACAACCCTTTACTTATTGGTGAGCCCGGAGTGGGCAAATCTGCCATTGCAGAAGGTCTAGCCAATAGAATTGTAAAACGCAAAGTTTCTCGAATTCTTTTTAATAAACGCGTGGTAACTTTAGACCTAGCGAGCTTGGTGGCTGGTACAAAATACAGAGGCCAATTTGAAGAACGCATGAAAGCAGTTATGAATGAACTGGAAAAAAATGACGATGTTATTTTATTCATTGATGAAATTCATACCATTGTCGGAGCTGGAGGTGCCACAGGCAGCCTCGATGCTTCAAATATGTTTAAACCTGCTTTGGCTAGAGGTGAAATTCAATGTGTGGGTGCTACAACCTTAGATGAATACCGTCAGCATATCGAAAAAGATGGTGCTTTGGAACGTCGCTTTCAAAAAGTTATTATTGAACCAACATCCGTTGATGAAACGATTGAAATTCTCAATAATATCAAAAATAAATATGAAGAGCATCACAATGTAGATTATACAGACGAAGCCATAGAAGCTTGCGTTAAACTTACAAGTCGATACATGTCCGATCGTTTTCTTCCAGACAAAGCAATTGATGCTTTAGACGAAGCAGGATCTAGAGTACACATTACAAATATTGATGTTCCAGATCAAATTGTGGAGCTCGAAACAGAGCTTGAGGCCGTTCGTGCAACAAAAAATTCTGTAGTAAAAAAACAGAAATATGAAGAAGCAGCAAAGCTCAGAGATGATGAAAAAAGACTTGAAAAAAGTTTGGCTGAAGCTCAAATGAAATGGGAAGAAGAATCTAAGCTCAATAGAGAAATTGTTTCCGAAGAAAATGTAGCCGAGGTTGTTTCGATGATGACAGGAATTCCTGTCAATAGAATTGCACAAACAGAAGGCAACAAGCTTTCATTGCTGCCAGAACTGATTAGCGGAAAAGTCATCGGACAAGATGAAGCTGTCAATAAGGTCGTAAAAGCTATTCAAAGGAATCGTGCGGGGCTTAAAGATCCAAATAAGCCAATTGGGTCGTTTATCTTTTTGGGGCAAACAGGTGTAGGTAAAACCCAACTAGCCAAAGTTTTAGCTGGCGAGTTGTTTGACAGTACAGATGCACTAATCAGAATCGACATGAGCGAATACATGGAGAAATTTGCTATTTCTCGACTTGTTGGAGCACCTCCAGGCTATGTTGGTTACGAAGAAGGCGGGCAACTTACAGAAAAAGTACGCCGAAAACCATATGCTGTCATTCTTTTGGATGAAATTGAAAAAGCACACCCCGATGTTTTCAACATGCTTCTTCAAGTCTTAGATGATGGGTTTTTAACCGACAGTTTGGGCCGTAAAATTGATTTTAGCAATACCATTATCATTATGACTTCCAATATTGGAGCACGAAAACTTAAAGATTTTGGAACTGGCGTTGGTTTTGGAACTGCCGCTCAAAAACAACAAGAAAGTGCCAATGCGCGTGGCGTGATTGAAAATGCGTTGAAAAAAGCTTTTGCACCTGAGTTTCTGAACAGAATTGATGATGTTGTTGTATTCAATACACTAGAAAAAGAAGATATTGATAAAATCATTGATATCGAATTGGTAAAACTTCTAGATCGAATTTCGGAACTTGGTTACAAACTGAAATTGAGCAAAAAAGCAAAAAGTTTTATTGCAGAAAAAGGATTTGACAAGCAATATGGCGCACGACCACTAAAGCGTGCTATTCAAAAATATGTTGAGGACGCTATTGCCGAGGAAATTATCAAATCTAACATTCAAGAAGGAGATAGCATCACTATGGATATTGGAAAAAATGATACAGAGTTAAGCATCAAAATTACCAGTCCAAAAAAATCAGAAGAACAATAATATTGAGCTCAATAAATTGAATATTAAACCCTTGCAGATTGCAGGGGTTTTTTATGCTGAAATTTGCTCGAAAAGAACGTCATTATCAAAATTTAATGATTGCATAAAAGCTATCGTTTTTTTGATATCTATGTACAACGGTTTGTCTTTTTTTGTAAATGGAATTTCTTTTCTAAAACCAGTCAAAAATTGCTCCAAAAAAGTTGATGTTTTTAGTGTTCTCATGTACAACGCCTGAGAAGCATTCATCAATTCAATAGCAAGAATCCGTTCTACATTATCGACAAGCTCAAATGCTTGTGTTGCAGCATTGGCGCCCATACTAACGTGGTCTTCTTGACCATTAGAAGACACTATAGAATCTACACTCGCCGGTGTGGCCAATTGTTTATTAGCACTCACAATACTTGCAGCAGTATATTGAGGAATCATGTATCCAGAATTCAAACCAGGCGAGTTGACTAAAAACGACGGAAGGCCACGTTCTCCAGAGATCAATTGATAGGTTCTACGCTCAGAGATACTTCCAAGTTCGGAGACAGCAATTTTTAAAAAATCTAGACTTAAAGCCAAAGGTTGTCCATGAAAATTTCCGCCAGAAATAATTTTATCGGCTTCTGTAAAAATATTGGGATTATCCGAAACAGAATTAATTTCGGTCAAAACCACAGACGACACATGCTCTAAAGCATCTTTTGTAGCGCCATGAACTTGTGGCATACACCGAAAAGAATAAGGATCTTGTACATGTGTTTTTTCTTGACGAATCAAAGCGCTGTCTTTTAAAAATCCTCGTATGCGTTGTGCTGTTAAAATTTGCCCCTTGTGAGGGCGGACCAATTGCACCAAAGGATCAAATGGCTCTATACGTCCATCGTAAGCATCTAGTGATAATGCACCTATTAAATCTGAAAAATAAGAGAGTTTATATGATTTCAACAAGCAATGTATGGCATATGCAGACATAAATTGTGTACCATTCAACAGTGCTAAACCTTCTTTGGATTGAAGTTGTATAGGCCTTATTTTACACTCTTTTAACACCTCTTTAGTTGGCTTTTGTATTCCATTGTGCCAGACTTCTCCTTCGCCAATGACGCACAACGCTACATGTGCTAAAGGTGCTAAATCTCCAGAAGCACCCAAAGAACCTTGAGTATAAACCACTGGTAAAATATTCAAATTATAGAACTCTACAAGACGTTGAACTGTTGCTAATTGCACACCACTATTACCATTAGACAAAGACTTAATTTTGAGTAAAAGCATCAATTTCACAATGTGCTGAGGAACTAATTTTCCTGTTCCACAAGCATGAGAGCGCACTAAATTTTCTTGAAGCTGACCCAACTGGTTTGTGTCTATAGACACATCACACAATGCACCAAAACCTGTATTAATTCCATAAATTGGAGTGTTAGAGTTTTGTAATTTTTCATCCAAATATGCTCTACAATTGGCTATATTTTCAATGACTTCTGATGATAATTCAATGGGGGTCTGGTTGGTCATCAAATCATTGAGTGAAGATAAACTCAAAGGATGTGTTGTTATTTTATGCATAATTGCTCTTATGGTGTACTTCAAATGTGCGTTTTTCAATGAAAATTTCCAAATAATTGATACAATTAATTTATTATATCTAATTTTGAATAGGTTACATTTTGAGTCTAATCTAAGACATTAATAATGCTAAAAAACGTAAATATATCAAGTAAAAAAACTTCTATTTTAGAAAATTTAGTTGGCAACTGGAATTTGGAACGTTTATACGATAATGGATCAAAAGTTATTGGTACAGCCCATTTCACAAAACACAGCGCAACAAGGTTTGAATATTCTGAAAAAGGGGTGATGACGCTTGCCGATGGAAAAAAAATGACTTGTGCCAGGAGGTATATTTATAAACCTATAGCAGATGGTTTTGAGGTTTATTTTTTTGAAAATCCAACCGAGCTATTTCAAAAAATTGTTTTAAAAAAAAACAATGAAGTTCTTTGTGCAGAGGCCACTCATTTTTGTGTAAAAGACGTGTATTCCTCTTCATATAAATTTTTCGATGATACCTATTTTGAAATCACTCATGTGGTAAACGGCCCAAAAAAAGACTACACTTCAAAGGGACTTTTCAAAAAAATAAAAATCTAAAAAAAAACTGTACCTTCGTCATAGTATTTAAACCCTAAATCTAGTACTATGAAAAAAATCTTCTCCCCTGCAATTATTGTTGCAATTTTATTGGCCAGTTGCCAAAAACCAAAAGACCATGTCGAACTTTACGGTAAAATAAGCCATCCCAATTCTAATAAAATCACAATTAGTAACCCCGATAATGGCTATAAGAAAGAAATAGCCGTCAATGAAGATGGCTCATTTTCAGACACGCTCAAAATAAAAGAAGGGCGCTATCGCTTTTATGATGGACTAGAATATGGACGTATTTTCTTAAAAAATGGAAATACAACTTCATTTACTTTAGATACCAATGCTTTTGATGAGACTTTAAAATTTAAAGGGGATGATGCTGATAAAAGTAATGTTTTAATTGATTACGAATTACTCAAAGAAAAACATCTTAACAGTGATTTATTTCGCAAAAACATAACAGAATTTGAAAATGCTTTCAACACTTTAGAAAAAGAATTTGGAAAGTTGAAGCTTAATTATAGAGCCATAGATCCATCATATTTTGAACCCGAAGACCGCAGATTTAAAAAAATGAAAGCGGCGTATTTAAAATTTTATAAAGATCGACAAGCATTAATGAAAGAATTCACCAAAGGTACACCCTCACCAACATTTGAAAATTATGAAAATTTCGAAGGAGGTACGACATCTCTAAAAGATTTTAGAGGCAAATACGTGTATATTGATATTTGGGCAACATGGTGTGGCCCTTGTAAATTAGAGATCCCTTTTTTGAAAGAACTCGAAGAGAGATTTCATGATCGCAACATTGAGTTTGTTAGCATTTCTGTTGACGATGATAGACGAAGTGGAACCATGGAAAAAGCAAAAACAGCTTGGAAAACAATGGTCGCTGAAAAAAATCTTACTGGTGTTCAGCTTTTTACGGGCAGTGGTTTGAAAGCCGATTTCATAAAAGCCTATAAAATTAATAGTATTCCAAGGTTTATTCTTATCGACCCAAAGGGCAATATTGTAGATGCCGATGCCCCAAGGCCATCGAGTGCCAAAATCACAGAACTCCTAAAAGAATTAGGCATTTAGTTAAGGTAATCGACCAAAATAAGGTTATTGATATTTTCATGTGAAGCATGAGCTATGGCTTTTCCATTTTTGATGACGAGGAGTTGAGGTGATTGATGCACAACTTCAAACTGCTTTTCAATTGCATTGGATATCGAACGATGTTTCAATAAATCTAAAAAATGAGCTGTAAAATCAGACTCAGAAAAGCCATATTGCGCTTTAAATTCTTTCAACACAAAAAGACTCACACTACAACGTGTGGAGTGCTTAAATATAAGTTGTGGAACAGAAAATGAGGCATCAACAAGATCGTCCAACTGATGAATATACTCTAGTTTTTGGCCAGGCCAATCATTTAAATTATTGTTTAAAAAGGAATCAAATAATCCCATAATGTCTCTTATTGTGTTTAAATTATGACTAAACGTCAGTTTTTTTGTTAAAATTATGTCATTTTGTCGTATGCTTTGAATTGGTAAGATAATTGAACCCTAATAACTCATAAAAATAACCCATTATGAACTTTGACAATTATACAATAAAAACACAACAAGCGCTACAACAGGCGCAACAAATTGCACAAGAATTTGGTCATCAACAAATTGAAAATGAGCACCTATACAAAGGGATGCATGTTGTAGATCACAATGTAATTCCATATGTATTAAAGAAACTTGATGTCAATCCAAACGTAGTAAATCAGATTATTGATAAAGAAATAGAGCGTTTTCCAAAAGTAAGCGGTTCGGAGCAAATGCTATCGAGAACACTCACTAAAACGCTCGGAGATGCAGCGACGATATCAAAAAAGACAGGGGGAGAATATGTATCCATAGAAGATGTTTTTCTTGCTTTATTAAAATCAAAAAGTAAAATCTCTCAAATTTTAAAAGATCAGGGCGTTACTGAAAAAGATGTAGAATCTTGTATCAAAGAACTTAGAAAAGGCCACAGGGTAACTTCTAAAAGTCAAGAGAACACCTATAATGCGTTGGATAAATATGCGAAAAATTTAAACCAAATGGCGCGCGAAAATCGTTTAGATCCTGTTATTGGTCGAGACGAAGAAATCCGAAGAATTCTTCAAATATTATCAAGGAGAACCAAAAACAATCCCATACTGGTTGGTGAGCCTGGCACTGGAAAAACCGCAATTGCCGAAGGTTTAGCACATCGTATTATTGCTGGAGATGTTCCAGAAAATCTAAAGGACAAACAGGTCTTTGCCTTGGATATGGGGGCACTAATTGCGGGTGCAAAATACAAAGGAGAATTTGAAGAACGTCTGAAGTCCGTCATCAAGGAAGTGACACAAGGTTCTAGTGATGTGGTGCTGTTTATAGATGAAATCCACACCCTTGTTGGCGCTGGTGGCGGTGAAGGTGCTATGGACGCCGCAAATATTTTAAAACCTGCTTTGGCGCGTGGCGAACTGCGTGCGATTGGCGCCACTACACTTGATGAATATCAAAAGTATTTTGAAAAAGACAAAGCACTAGAACGGCGTTTTCAAAAGGTTATGGTTGATGAACCTGATGAAGAAAGTGCTATTTCAATTTTGAGAGGGATCAAGGAAAAATATGAAACACACCATAAAGTTCGGATCAAAGACGAAGCGATTATTGGTGCGGTCAAGCTATCAACACGATACATTAGCAATCGTTTTTTACCAGACAAAGCCATTGATTTAATGGACGAGGCCGCTTCAAAATTACGAATGGAAATCAATTCAAAACCAGAAGAATTGGATGTTTTGGACCGAAAAGTGATGCAACTAGAGATTGAAATTGAAGCCATCAAACGTGAAAAAGATGACGTTAAACTTAAAGCACTGCGTGCAGATTTGGCTAACACCAAAGACGAGCGAAACACTTTAGAGGCACAATGGCGCAACGAAAAAGAAATGGTAGATTCGATTCAAGGGGCAAAATCTGAAATTGAACACCTAAAAGTTGAAGCAGAACGCGCAGAGCGTAATGGCGATTATGGAAAAGTTGCAGAATTGCGGTATGGAAAAATCAAAGAGGCGCAATCCCATTTGGAACAATTACAACACAACCTTATTGAAAATCAAAAATCTGCATTGATAAAAGAAGAAGTGACCTACGAAGATATTGCAGAAGTCATTGCCAAATGGACAGGAATTCCAGTCACCAAAATGATAACATCTGAACGAGAAAAACTATTAAAACTCGAAGATGAATTACACAAACGCGTTGTGGGCCAAGAAGAAGCTGTAGAAGCTGTGAGTGATGCTGTAAGACGCAGCAGAACTGGACTTCAAAATCCAAAAAAACCAACAGGAACATTCTTATTTTTAGGGACTACTGGTGTGGGAAAAACAGAGCTTGCCAAAACTTTAGCGGCATATTTATTTGATGATGAAAATGCACTCACAAGAATTGACATGAGCGAGTATCAAGAAAGACATGCTGTAAGCCGACTCATTGGTGCGCCTCCGGGTTATGTTGGTTACGATGAAGGCGGACAACTTACTGAAGCCGTTAGAAGAAAGCCCTACTCTGTTGTGTTATTGGATGAAATTGAAAAAGCACACCCCGATACATTCAATATTTTACTGCAAGTATTGGACGAAGGACGATTAACAGATAATAAAGGTCGTGTGGCAGATTTTAAGAATACTATCATTATAATGACTTCAAATATTGGTAGTGAGATCATTCAGAGTAAAGTTGAAGATTTTGGTCATGATACCTCGGCTATGGAAGCCGCAAAAACTGAAGTGATTGGTGTGTTGAAAAAGATGGTTCGACCAGAATTTTTAAATCGAATTGACGATACAATTTTATTCAGTCCACTCCATGAGAAGCATATAAAATCCATTGTTAAACTTCAATTGAAGAACTTATCAAAAACACTTCAGGAACAAGGGGTTGTTTTTGATGCAAGCCCCGAGGCCATAGCGTATCTTGCAAAAAAAGGGTATCAACCTGAATATGGCGCACGACCTGTCAAACGTGTCATTCAAAAAGAGGTACTGAATACATTGAGCAAAAAACTCCTTACAGGATCGATCAATTCGAATAGTGTCATTTTGATGGATGCTTTTGATCATGAGTTGGTATTTAGAAATCAAAATGAAAAAATCCCAAAAGAACTGTAACAAATTATTGAGATGAACGTCTTTTAGTTGTTGGTTAGTTAGTTAGTTGAAAAAGCAGTGCTCTGTGTAGAAATACAAATGTGCTGCTTTTTCTATTAAAAAAAGTTGAATTGCATTGAGACATCAACTAAATATTTGATTAGTTTTGAGCTGAGATGAAAAAACCTGTAAACATAATTAATAGAAAAGCCCGTTTTTCGTACGATCTCTTAGATACGTACACCGCTGGGATTGTCTTGAGTGGAACAGAAATAAAATCGATCAGAGCGAGCAAAGCCTCTATTGCAGAAAGTTTTTGTGAATTTAATGAAAATGGAGAATTATTTGTGATTAATATGACTGTTCAAGAATATGATTATGGCAATCATTTCAATCACAAACCAAAAGCAGAACGAAAACTTTTGCTCAACAAAAAAGAGTTGAAAAAACTAGAGAAAGAAGTCAAAAATAGAGGATTGACTATTATTCCTCTGAAACTATTTATTAATGACAAGGGCTTTGCAAAACTTCAAATTGCACTAGCCAAAGGAAAAAAACTTTTTGATAAACGAGACACCATCAAAGACCGCGAAAACAAAAGAAACTTGGATCGTATTAAAAAGAATTTTAAGTCTTAAATCCTGAATAATCATGAACAAATTTTTTCAAATTTTATTTCTAACAACAATAACTTTTGTTCACAGTCAAATTACTGGAACAGTGAAAAACACTAGTGGACAACCACTGCCCTATGTCAATATTTTTATCGAAAACACCTATAGCGGCACCACGTCCAATGAAGAGGGTTATTATGAACTAAGTGTTTCAAAAACAGGAACTTACACTGTTGTTTTTCAGTTTTTAGGTTATAAAACTTTAACAAAAAAAATAGAGGCAGCAAAGTTTCCTTACACGGCTAACGTTACCTTGCAAGACGAAAATATCAATCTGAGTGAGGTCGTCATAGATGCTAATGAAAACCCTGCCAACCGCATCATCAGAGCGGCTATTGCAAAACGTCAATTATATCTTGAAAAACTCAACTCCTACACTGCAGATTTCTATTCTAAAGGCATTATACGCATCAAAGATGCTCCAGAACAGTTTATGGGACAAGATGTTGGAGATTTTGATGGGGCTTTGGATTCTACTCGAACAGGAATTTTATACCTTTCTGAGACGATGTCTAAAATTAAATACATAAAACCCGATTTAATTGAAACTGTAACAGCTTCAAAAATTAGTGGAGATTCCAATGGCATGAGTTTTAACTCTGCAATGGATGTCAATTTCAATCTCTACAATAATACGGTTAGCATTAATAATGACATAATTTCGCCCATTGCAGATTATGCTTTTAATTATTATAGATACAAATTAGAAGGAGAATTTTATGATGATGAAGGACATTTAATTCATAAAATAAATATCATCCCAAAACGTGAAAATGACCGTGTTTTTTCTGGTAGTATTTATGTTGTAGAAGACACTTGGGCATTGTATGGAATTGATATAGAAGTCAAAGGCAGTCAAATTCAGATGCCGCCTGCCGATACTATTCGTATTCGTCAAAACTTAACTTTTGACAATGCTGAAGACCAGTGGTTGGTGCGCGCCCAAACTATTGATTTTAACTATAGTTTTCTGGGTTTTAAAGGTGATGGTAGCTTTGTTGCCAATTATACAAATTACAATTTAAACGCTGAAATTCATCCTCAAAAAAATAAAAATGAAATTTTAGTTTTTGAAAAAGAGGCCAATAAAAAAGAAGGCGAGTTTTGGAATACTAAGCGCCCTGTACCGCTCACTTCAGAAGAATCCAAAGATTATGTTCGGCGCGATAGTATAGAAACACTTAGAGCTTCAAAAGTGTATTTGGACTCTGTTGATAGAAAAAATAATAAGTTCAAAATACTAAATCTGTTAACGGGCTATACTTTTGAGGATTCCTACAACAAAAAAAGCTTCAGTATTTCTGGTCCTTTGGAGGAAATACATTTTAATACCGTACAAGGGTATAATGTCTCTTTAGATGCAAATTTTACCAAAAAATTTAATGATTTTAAAAAATTTATCTCTGTTAAAGGAGGAATTAATTATAGTTTCGAAACTCAGCGATTGCGCGGTACATTGGGTGGTCAATACCGATTTAATGCCATAAACAATGCGACAGTTTGGGGAGGTTTTGGAGTAAAAACACAACAATTTAATCGATCAAATCCCATATCCGATTCTCATAATGACATCAGCAGTTTATTTTTTGAAAGTAATTACATAAAAATATACGATAATCGGTTTGCCAAAATTGGTTACAGCATGGAAGCATTTAATGGACTGAAATTCTCTACTCAATTGGCCTATGAAAATCGAAAAGCATTATTCAATTCTACGAATTACACCTTTTTTCCAATTGACGATTTGAACTACACTAGCAACAATCCTTTGGCGCCTGATACTTTGGGAACCGCTCCATTTTTAAATCATAATTTACTTCGATTTAATTTTGATATCGCTATTCGCTTTGGAGAAAAATACATGAGTTATCCAGACTTCAAATTCAACGTCAGTAATTCCAATTATCCGCAGTTGTATTTTAATTACACCAAGGGATTCAACTCAAGTCTTTCAGCATATAATTTTGATCATTTAAGTGCACGTCTTAAACAAAATATCAATTTAAAAACAACAGGGATTTTAAACTATAATTTTATTGGAGGCACATTTTTTGGCAACAAAAATTTAGCTTTTACAGATTATAAACATTTCAATGGCAACCTAACGCATGTGAATACTAAAGGAAATTATCTGTCAAGTTTTAAAAACATGGGGTACTATGATTTTAGCACTTCAAAGGACTATTTTGAATACCATGTTGAGCATGATTTTAAAGGGTATATTTTAGGTAAAATTCCTTATCTGAATCAACTTAACTTCAATTTAATTGCTGGAGCTCATGGCCTGTCAATTTCAAAACAAAACCCTTATCAAGAATTTAATATTGGATTGGGGAATATTGGCTGGAAAAAGTATCGCTTTTTGCGTGTAGATTATGTACGTTCCTATATCAATGGTGTAGCAGACGAAGCACTCATGTTTGGCCTTAGTTTCTAGGATTTATTTTCGAGCATAGGAACAAACTTGAAATGTCCTAATTCGTGTTTTTCAAAATTTTTCGAACTAGTTCTCACAAAAAGTGTCATCACTTGTTCTTTTTCACCAATAGGAATCACCAGTCGTCCTCCAATTTTCAATTGAGCTAATAAAGGCTTTGGAACAAAGGGCGCACCTGCGGTAACAATAATGCGATCGAAAGGAGCGTCTTCTTTTAATCCTTGATAACCGTCACCAAAAATTAAGCGCTTGGCCACATATCCGATTTTTGGTAGAAAAAGACTTGTTTTTTTGAATAATTCTAGTTGTCTTTCGATACTATAAACTTCGGCACCTAAAAGACACAAAACCGCTGTTTGATAGCCGCTTCCCGTACCAATTTCTAATACTTTGTGTTGTGCTTCTACTTCTAAAAGTTCTGTTTGAAATGCAACAGTATAGGGCTGAGAAATGGTTTGATTTGCTGCAATTGGAAAGGCCTTATCTTGATACGCATGATCCAAAAAACTAGAATCCATAAAGAGATGACGGGGCACTTTGCCAATCGCTTCCAAAACCAATTCGTCTTTTATTCCTTTTTTTGTCAATACTTCGACTAATTTTTGACGAAGGCCTTTATGTTTGTAAGAATCAATCAAAGGGTAGAAATTTTTGCTCTCAAAATTAAGTAAAGATTATCGAGATTAAAATCAAAACAGGGAAAATTTCAAAATTTAAGGTTTTAACTCAAATTTGGGAGTAATACCATTAAAATATTTAATTTTGTTTAAAATTAATTGAAATGCTAAAAGTAGGTGTACTAGGTGCTGGACATTTAGGTAAAATTCATTTGAAACTTCTTCAACAATCTGAAAAATACGACTTAGTTGGTTTTTATGATCCAGATATCGCCAACGGACAAAGAGTGGCCGAAGAATTCAACTATAATTATTTTGAAAATTTGGACGATTTGATTGATGCTGTTGATGTTGTGGACATCGTCACTCCTACCTTGTCGCACTACAATTGCGCCATAAAAGCGATAACAAAAGGGAAGCATATTTTTATTGAAAAACCAATAACAAATACCGTAGAAGAGGCCGAACAAATACGCTTGTTGGTCTCTGAAAACAATTTACGAGGACAAGTAGGACACGTAGAACGCTTCAACCCAGCTTTTAAGGCCATAAAATCGGAAATCAAGTCGCCTATGTTTATTGAAACCCACCGATTGGCGGAGTTCAACCCTCGTGGGACAGATGTTCCGGTGGTTCTCGATCTTATGATTCATGACATCGATATTATTTTGAGTGTTGTCAAATCTCCTGTACAAAGCATCAATGCAAGTGGTGTTTCCGTCATTAGTGAAACCCCAGATATTGCCAATGCGCGTATCGAATTTGAAAATGGTTGTGTGGCCAATTTAACCGCCAGTAGAATTTCTTTAAAAAATATGCGTAAAAGCCGATTTTTTCAGAAAGATGCCTACATCAGTGTTGATTTTTTGGAGAAAAAAGTAGAGGTGGTAAAAATGAAAGATGCACCTCAATATCCAGGCGATTTTGATATGGTTTTACAAAATGCAGAAGGCCTCAAAAAGCAAATTTATTTTGAAAATCCTGAAATAAAACCAAACAACGCTATTTTGGATGAACTTGAAACTTTTGCAGATGCAATTACAACAAACACAACCCCAATTGTAACACTAAGAGATGGCACCAATGCGCTTAGGGTCGCACACCAAATTATAGAGTGTTTTTAAACTTTAAAACTATGAAAAATATAGCCGTTGTTGGAGCTGGAACTATGGGTAATGGCATAGCACACACTTTTGCTCAAAATGGATATAATGTACAATTGATTGATGTCAATGAGATTGCATTATCAAATGCTGTACAAACCATTTCTAAAAATTTGGATCGAATGGTTCAAAAAGAGGTAATTTCTGAAACAAAAAAAGCTGAAACATTAAGTAATATCACAACCTTTTCTGACCTTGTTGAAGGTGTAGAATATGCGAGTTTAGTGGTAGAGGCAGCTACTGAGAATGAAGCCCTGAAACTCAATATTTTCAAAACTTTAGATGAAGCCTGTCCAGAAGATACTATTTTGGCAACAAATACCTCATCGATTTCAATCACAAAAATTGCATCGGTTACATCGCGCCCAAATCAAGTGATTGGAATGCATTTTATGAACCCTGTGCCTATTATGCCATTAGTAGAAATTATAAATGGCTACAGTACAGAAAAAGAAGTCACAGATTTTATTGTCGAACTGACCAAAAAAATTGGAAAAACGCCAGTATTGGCCAATGATTTTCCAGGGTTTATAGCCAATCGTATTTTGATGCCAATGATCAATGAAGCAATTGAAGCACTTCAATGTGGTGTAAGTGGCGTTGTGGAAATTGACACCATTATGAAACTTGGCATGGCACATCCAATGGGACCATTGGAGCTCGCAGATTTTATCGGACTTGATGTTTGCCTATCGATTCTTGAAGTGATGCATGACGGTTTTAAAAATCCAAAATATGCGCCCAATCCATTACTAGTAAACATGGTACGAGCAGGAAAATTAGGTAAGAAAACTGGCGAAGGATTTTACAGCTATGCAACAGAACGAAAAGCAGTAACACCAGCTGCACAGTTTCTTTAAAATCATACACCCCAAAAATCTAAATACCTATGGCACACATAAAACCTTTTTGTGCAGTTCGACCACATGCAAAAATTGCATCTCAATTTTGTACAGAGTCCATTCAATTTTACTCGGATGAAAGGCTCAATAATGAACTCAAAAACAATCCTTTTTCGTTTGTTCAAATTCTAAAATCAAGTTTAAAAAAAACGGGTAGTAAAACTCTTGAAGACCGTTATAACAATGTAAAAAAAGCATATCACAATTTTAAAACTGATGGCCTCTTAATTAAAGACTCAAATCCTGCGTTTTATGTTTATGAAATTGATACTGTTGAAAATTATTATTGTGGAATAATTGCAGCTGCAAGTGTAGAAGATTACAAAAACAACGTTATCAAAAAACATGAAAACACTATTGAATCTAGAGAAAACACCTTTAAAAACTACTTAAAAATTACAGGGTTCAATGCAGAACCTGTGCTTTTGACTTACAAAAATAACCTTGAAATTTCGAAAGTGATCGATGTGCATAAAGCGTCCGAACCCATTGTGCAATTTTCAACAGAAAATGGAGAAAAACACCGCCTTTGGGCAATTGAAAATCCACAAGATTTGATTCAAATTCAAAATATATTTAAACATATTCCTTCGCTTTACATTGCAGACGGGCATCACAGAACTGCATCTTCTGTATTGTTATCAGAAGAAACTAACAATTTAAGTCATAGTACTGATGCAGCTCACTATTTTATGGCGTTTTTAATTCCAGAAAAAGAACTTAAAATTCAAGAATACAACAGAGTAGTGACAGACCTCAATGGATATTCAGAAAAAGAATTTTTAGAGGCACTAAAACCTCATTTTGACATCACTGTTAAAAAAGATGGAACAGCGACCAAAAAAAAACACTCCTTTTCAATGTACTTAAAAGGCCAATTTTATTGCGTATCTTTGTCATCGGACTACAAGCTTGAAACTTCCCCACTCTATCAACTCGACACTTATATTTTACAAGAATTAATTTTAAAGCCCATTTTAGGCATTACAGATGTGAGAAATGATAAGCGCCTTGATTATTCTTATGAACATGATGATATGCATTGGATTAAAAAAAATATAGACAACACACAATATGCGATAGGATTTGGGTTGAATCCCATAACAATTGAGCAACTCAAAACTATTGCAGATGCTCAGCTTGTGATGCCTCCAAAAAGCACCTATATTTTTCCAAAATTAAGAAGTGGAATTACAATTTATGAACACTAAAAATGGGGATTAGAGAACGATTATTAGAATTAAAATCTTCGCTACCAGAGCAAGTCACTCTTGTAGCGGTTTCAAAAACAAAGCCCGTTGCTGATTTGATGCAAGCTTATGACTGTGGTCAGCGCGTTTTTGGAGAAAATAAAGTTCAAGAAATGGCCGAAAAATACCATCAAATGCCCAAAGACATTCAATGGCATATGATTGGGCATTTGCAACGTAACAAGGTCAAATATATGGCTGAATTTGTGGACTTGATTCATGGGGTTGATCGTTTAAAATTATTGACCGAAATTAATAGGCAAGCAAAAAAACACAACAGAACGATCAACTGTCTATTACAAATCAAAATTGCGACAGAAGATACAAAATTTGGACTTAAAAAAGAAGATGCAATTGCACTACTTGAATCAGAAGTTTTTCAAGATTTACAGCATATTCACATTTCTGGAGTGATGGGTATGGCGAGTTTTACGAATGATTCTGATCAAATAAAAACAGAATTTGAAAATCTAAAAACGACATTTGATATTCTAAAAAAAATACATCCAGGAATGAAGATTATTTCAATGGGAATGAGTGGTGATTATCAACTTGCAATAAGCTGTGGTAGTACTATGATTCGTGTAGGAAGTCATATTTTTGGCGCAAGACATTATACCTAAAAAAAGAAGATTTACGCAATTGTTGACATAGAAACCACGGGGGGTAAGTACAATGAAGAAGGGATTACCGAAATTGCCATCTACAGGCATGATGGTCATAAAATTACTGATCAGTTCATCAGTCTCATAAATCCAGAAAAACCCATTCAGCCCTATGTGGTAAGTCTTACAGGGATTTCTAGTAAAATGCTACGCAACGCGCCAAAATTTTATGAAGTTGCAAAACGTATTATTGAAATTACACAAGGTTGTATTATAGTAGCGCACAATGCAAAGTTTGATTATCGGATTTTAAAACTTGAGTTCGGCAGACTTGGTTATGATTTTGAGTGTAAAAATCTGTGTACTGTAGAACTTTCAAAACAATTGATCCCCGATCTTCCCTCCTATAGTTTAGGGAAGCTGGTGCGTTCTTTGGGGATTCCCATTAGTGATCGACATCGGGCTTCTGGCGATGCTCTAGCAACTACAAAACTGTTTGAATTATTACTCAATAAAGATATTGATAAAAGCATTGTAAAAACTTATATCCGTTTGGAACCAAAGCGTCAATTGGAGCCAAAATTATCGGAAATAATTCAGTCTTTGCCCTCTGTTACAGGGGTATATTATATCCATAATGACGATGGTGATATTATTTATATTGGAAAAAGTAAAAATATCAAAAATAGAATCAATCAACACCTTGCAGGACAAACGCCAAAATCAAAAAAAATTCAGCTTGAAGTGGCTAGCGTAACCTACGAGCCCACTGGAAGTGAATTACTGGCCCTGTTGAAAGAAAGTGCAGAAATTAAACATCATAAACCAAAGTATAATCGTGCGCTACGTCGTACTATTTTTACGCATGGCTTGTTTAGTTTCTCAGATGAGAATGGATACCTCAACCTAAAAGTTGAAAAAATAAAAGGGAAAGCAAAACCAATCACAACATTTTCAAATATACAAAGTGGCAAAAGTTTCATGAATAAGGTGGTTGAAAAGTATCATTTATGCCAAAAATTATGTGGATTATATAAAACCAAAAGTGGATGTTTCAGCTATACCATAAAAGAATGTGAAGGTGCTTGCGTAGGCGAAGAACTTGTTGAAAGTTACAATTCTAAAGTTCAAAAACTCATAGAAAAACACAGTTTTAAAACTAAAAGTATGATTATTGTAGATTATGGAAGGTCTGTAGATGAGCGTAGCGCTGTGTGGATTGAAGATGGAATTTTGAGAGGGTTTACGTATTTTAACTTGAACTTTCAAATTAACAATATCGAGATTTTAAAGACACTCATAACGCCATTAGAACACAACAAGGATGCGCAGCATATTATACAAAGTTACCTGAGACGACACAAAAGATTAAAAGTCATTTCCCTTGAAGACTAAACTTTTTTAGTACTTTTGAATTATGTCTAACCAAAAGCCAACAGCGCCATGGAAAAGTAAACTTCATGAAATTATTTATGAAGCCGACACTCCCGCTGGAAAATTATTTGATGTTGCTTTACTATTCGTTATTCTTCTGAGTATTGTTCTTGTCATGCTCGAAAGTGTAGATTATATTGGCACTACATATTTTAATATTTTTGACACTCTTGAGTGGGTGATTACTCTATTATTTACATTAGAATATATCGCAAGAATAGTGTGCGTAAAAAACCCTAAAGCATATATTTTTAGTTTTTATGGGATTATTGATTTACTTTCAACGATTCCAAAATACCTTTCATTATTCATTATAGGTTCGCATTCTTTGATTGCTATTCGTGCATTACGGTTGTTACGTGTTTTTAGAATTTTAAAATTGACGAGATTTATTGGAGAAAGCACCAATTTTGGAAGAGCACTCAAACGCAGTCGAGTAAAAATTGCTGTTTTTCTTTCTTTTGTTTTGGTTTTATCTGTGATTTTAGGAACCATTATGTATCTAGTAGAAGGCAACAAAGATAGTGGATTTACTAGCATTCCAAGAAGTGTATATTGGGCCATTGTCACGCTAACTACAGTGGGTTATGGCGACATTGCCCCTGTCAGTTCGTTGGGACAATTTATTGCGTCCTTAATTATGATTTTGGGGTATGGTATCATTGCAATACCAACGGGAATTGTAACTTCTGAAATGACAAAATCTCAACGCAATAAAATTCCGAAAAATACACAGTCGTGTACCAATTGCATGGCGTCTTACCATACAGATGATGCTGAATTTTGTCATAAATGTGGAGAGCTTTTAAATCATGAATAATACCTTAATCTCTATTGTAGGGCCTACGGGAATAGGCAAAACAGCACTGAGTTTGAAAATTGCAAATCATTTTCAATCTGAAATAATTTCTGCAGATTCTCGACAATTTTTTAAGGAAATCCCCATTGGAACTGCAGCACCAACCCCCAAAGAACTTCAAAAAATAAAACATCATTTTATTCATAATAAATCGATTACAGAATCTTACAGCGTTGGCGCTTTTGAAAAAGAAGCAATGGATTGCATTACCGCTATTCACAAGCAGCAGCCCATTATTGTAATGGTTGGAGGATCTGGACTTTACGTGAATGCTGTGATTAATGGGCTGGATGAGTTTCCAAAAATTGATTCAAAAATCAGAGTGCAATTGAACCTCGAGTTGGCAGAAAATGGCTTGAAAAATCTTCAAGAAGAATTAAAAATATTAGATTCAAATTCCTACAACAGCATTGATTTGAATAATGCGCACCGAGTGATTCGGGCTTTGGAAATCTGCAAAGGCACTGGACTACCCTACAGTAGTTTTTTAAAGAAAAATAAAATTAAACGTAATTTTAAAACTATCAATATTGGGCTTAGTGCAGAACGCTCAATAGTTTACGATAGGATCAATAGGCGTGTAGATCTAATGATGGAGCAAGGCCTTTTAGAGGAAGTAAAATCTGTATTTAAATACAAAAACCTGAACGCGCTAAACACTGTTGGTTATAAAGAACTATTTCAATACATTGAGGGCCACTGCACCTTAGACTTCGCAGTAGCAGAAATCAAAAAAAACACAAGGCGTTTTGCCAAAAGACAAATGACTTGGTTTAAAAAGCAAGAACATACAAAGTGGTTCGATTTCGAAGAAAAGTATTCTGAAATTATTGCTTACATTGAAAAACAACTCTAGCGGCCGTTCTAGCTGTTTATCACCAAACGGAACCCCTCGCCATGAATGTTCAAAATCTCTACATTTGGATCATGCTTTAGGTACTTTCTCAATTTGGCAATATATACATCCATACTCCTTGAAGTGAAATAATTATCATCGCGCCAAATTTTAGTCAATGCGATTTCTCTAGGCATCAAATCATTGATATGTAGTGCCAATAATCGAAGCAATTGATTTTCTTTTGGTGAAAGCTTAATCTGTGTTGTGTCGTTGTGCGTCAAAAATCTCAGTTTTGAATTGAGTTTAAAGCTTCCAATTTCAAATTCAAATTGATTGCTATCGGCAACACTTTCTACTGTTTTGCGTTGAATAATGGCTTGGATTTTTAACAATAAAACCTCACTATCAAAAGGCTTGTTTAAATAATCATCTGCACCGACTTTGTATCCTTTAAGCACATCCTCTTTTAGTGTTTTTGCTGTTAAAAAAATAATAGGTACTTCTTTATCTTTTTCTCTAATTTCTTGAGCTAATGTGAAGCCATCTTTGTATGGCATCATGACATCCAAAATACAAAGATGAAAATCAGATTTCTTAAATTTTTCATAGCCCTCCATGCCATTTTTGGCAAGAACAACATCATAATTGTTGATGGCTAAGTATTCTTTAAGAACGGTTCCAAAATTAGGATCGTCCTCGACAAGTAAAATGCGTTTTGTAGTTTCTTCCATGACTTTATGCTATTAGTGGTAATTTTATTATAAAGGTACTACCTTTTCCTTTTTCACTTTCAACAGTGACTGTTCCTTGATGATTTTCAACAATTCTTTTGACATTTGAGAGGCCAAGACCATGTCCTTTGACATTGTGTACATCTCCAGTATGTTCTCTGTAAAATTCTTCAAAAATACGTTTTTGTACGGCCTTATTCATACCAATGCCTTGATCTTTAACTGACATCACAATATTGTTGCCTACATTTTCTGTTATAATATCAATTTTTGGGGAACCTTCAGAGTATTTTACGGCATTATCCAAAACATTGACAATTACATTTGTGAAATATGTACTATTGGCCAAAATTGATGATTTTGAAGCATTAAAATGTGTTTTTATATATCCTTTTCTGTCATTTACAAGTAACTCAACATGAGTAATCGCATCCAAAACAAGATCATGCAATTTCAAGCGATCTTTACTGATAATCAATTGCTTTTTTTGCAATTGAGAAATGCGCAAAACATTCTCTACTTGTGCATTCATCCTTTTATTTTCTTCTTTAATCATGCTTAGGTAATTTTTTACCTTATCGGCATGCTGAAAAATTTTAGGATTTTTTATGGCATCCAAAGCGAGATTTATTGTCGCAATAGGGGTTTTGAATTCGTGCGTCATGTTATTGATAAAATCGGATTTCATTTGCGATATTTTTCGCTGTTGAATCAACTGGTATAACGCGCTTGTATAGGCAATGATGATAATGATAGTAAAAAGAATTGACAGCGAAGTCATGCCAATGATGGAAGACATTATATAACGTTTTCTCTTTGGAAAGTTAATGTATAAACCATACGCACTTTCTCCATTTTCGTCCAAAAAAATAGGGGTCCCAATGGTTGGAATGAGAGAAGCTTCAAAATTGTTAGATTGGATGCTTGTAGGCATATTGTTTTTTAGTATGGCAAACTCATAGGCAATATTAATATTGTTTTCTTTTAATTTGTTGTCCAAAAGACGTTTGATAGTACTGTTTGAAACACGTTCTTCAATTGGAGTATTTTGAATTTCAGCTTTATATTGTGCTTCAAAAGTTGCTTTTTGAAGACGATCCATATTCAAAACCTTTGTTAGAGAGTACTCCAAATACGGCGTATTTTGACCATCAATCCCTGTGGTGTAAGTTTCTTGAACGGTTTTACCTCTTATCTTTTTAAAATTAAGACTATCTGAACCACTGTTTTTTGTACTAGGGATGGTATAATTATCTTCTTTTACTCCAGTATCATAAACAACAATTTGATTGATATCTTTGTTTTGTCTGTAAACTCTAATACTGCGAATGGCACTAGTGTCTGGCTCCTGCCCTCTTGCAATCATCGCATTGAGCGCAATTACATATTTTTTATATTCAATATCTGTGACCTGATTAGAAGCATAGCTTAGAATTTTTTTGACATTAAAAGCGAATTGATCTTCCTTGGTTTCTAGCGAATAATTGATATAGTAAGCTTGAACAAAAATAATTCCAATAAGTGAAAGACTCATCAAAATAACTAATATTGAAAATAACTTTTTGTTCATAGGGTAAAATTACATTTTTTAAGAATGCTTTAAGTTCCTTTTAACTAATTATTAACCAAAATGTTAAAATTCATGAACTACACTATGGCTTTAAGAATTTCTTTATGAATTCTTTTCACCTCAATTTCTGTGTTTTTAAGGTTAATATTATGAATTACAAAATCAGATTTTTCAATTTTTTTTGGCTCATCCCATTGGTTCTGTATGACCGAATGTACTTCATCGGCAGTCTTTTTGTCGCGCTTCATCACACGGTCAATTCGATTTTGTTTTGGTGCTGTAACTGTTAAAATGAAATCAAATTGATCCTGTGCACCAATTTCAAACAAAATTGCCACCTCTTTTATCACATATGGACAGGACTGCTGCGACAACCATTGATCAAAATGTCGAGCAACCTCAGGATGAACAATTGCATTGATTGCTTTAAGTTTATGTTTGTCTTTAAATACAATTTGCGCTACCAAAGAACGATTAATTGTGTTACCGACATATGCATTTTCTCCAAATACTTTGATGATTTCGGATTTTATTTTTTCAGAAGTATGCATCAACACTTTGGCCTCATCATCTGCATTATAAACAGGTACGCCCAGAGCGCAAAACATTTTTGAAACTGTTGTTTTGCCGCTACCAATACCCCCTGTAAGACCCAGAATTTTAGTCATTTTTTTTTGTGATTATATATTCTAAACTATTGATTTGAAGTTCTGCTGTTTTTGCAGATTTTGGATAGGATACCAATTTTGGAATCATCACATTGGAGGACAAATCCAAAGTGTTATAATCACACTCTATCCTAAAATCTTTAGCAGCAATAGCCTTATAGGCACTCAAACTTGTATAAAAAATAACTGGAATTTCTTTTGGAAAAACTGAAAGTGATAGATTTTCGGGCAGGTTTACCAATTGTACAGGCACAGCTATTTTTCCTTCTGTAAACTTATCCACTTTTCCAGTGATTTTTACTTCTGTTTTTGAAAATTTTAAATATTCTGGGAAATTCGAAACATCTAAATCTACAGTCATTACAATATCCTTTTGAACCGCATTTATTTCCATTTTTTGTGTTGCGATTTCACTGATACCGTCCAAATATTGTTTAGGCCCAACAATAGCAATAGAATCGGGTTGAGACTGCAACGGTCTTTCTAAGTCGTAGCCAACAACAAAATTTGGGTGCAACTTAACAATAACGGGGACTTTCTTAACAAATTGCGTCGCATACATAAACGTTAATGTTTTTGGACGTATATTTTCTATAATGGTATTGGCATTAAAAAACTGAGCGAGTTCAGAGCGGTGCATACTTTCGTTCCAATAATAGGCTTGATCATCTTTTTCAAGAGTTGAAAAATCAACTTTCAATAAAAGGTTTTGAAATGCCATTTTTAACAAGTTAAATCCATTGGTTGTTATTGTAACATTTACTTCTGGAAATTGTTCTTGAATTAGCAATTCTTGTGGCGGTAATTTTGTGGGTTGAAACGCAAATTGTAAGGTGTGGGTTCTTGGGTTAGATAATTTTGAAAGCAAGGAAATCATAAATGCCAAAGCCAAAAACAACAAAAAAACGTTGAGTCGTTTTGCACGGATATTCTGTTTTATTTGTTTGATGAAATTTCGCATCAGGATGTTATAAAAAATAAATTAGGAAATAATTCTTCTACAGATTTTCTTGATAAAAAAAGTTTCATTTTGGCTTTTAAAAACCCCCATCCATAGCCAAAAAATTGAATCAAAACTGTGGGAATAGTCAAAATTGCTACAATTAAATCTAAAGTCGATTTGAATGCAAAACCAAATACAACCAAAAAATATAATCCATAACTGTATAATCCTAATTTTATTTCTAGAAAAAATAAAATTAAACTAAGAATCAAGCCCAACATAAAAATAGTAGGAAACCAATAGGTAATTTTTGTGGTATGAGGATGCCATTTGTTGAGTATGGGGCGCACTTGTCCAAATTTATAGACTTGTTTGAAAAAACTTTCAAACGATATGCGCCGCTTATGATATACAAAGGCCTTAGGAATCAGACACAAGCTGTAGCCCATCGCTTTGAGTCGGATAGACAAGTCGGGGTCTTCGCCGGGGTGAATGTTACCAAAACCACCAGAGGCACAAAAGGCCTCTTTTGAAATTCCCATATTGAAACTTCGAGGTTCGTAGCCCTCAATTTCTTTTTCGCCGCCTCGTATTCCGCCAGTCGTTAATATTGAAGTCATCGAAAAATTAATGGCTTTTTGAAGTTCTGTAAAGTTATCTTGTGCAGCATCAGGACCACCAAAGCAATCAACATAAGTTGTGTTTAAAAATAAAATAATTTCATTTAAATAGTGTTTAGGCAAAATACAATCGGAGTCCAAAATAATAAAATAATTGCCTTTGGCGCGTTCCATCCCATAATTTCTAGAATGCCCTGGCCCTGTATTGTCTTTGTAATAATAAGCGATATTAAGCTGATTGGAAAAGTGTTCTGTAATCAATCGTGCATCTAGGCTGGAACCGTCTTCTACAATCACAATTTCAAAAGTTTTTGGTGCGTCTAGCGCACACAAACTTTCTAAGAGCTCACGTACTTCCTCTGGGCGGTTGTAAACGGGGATGATAAAAGAAAAATCACTGGCGATCATAGACACAAATTTACACAATGCAAATGAATTATTCGTTCAAAATATAAGCCATAAAAAAACCCCGCCTAAGCGAGGTTTTTAAATGTATTAATCAAAAAATTAATTTTTAAGAATGCGTACGGTTTCAACAGAGTTATCTACAGAAACTTGTACGAAATAGGCACCAGCTTGCATTGCAGATAAGTCTACAGTACAATCTCTGGTGTTTGGTGTTTGACGCTTTACCACTTGCCCCAGCATATTGTAAACAGTAATGTGGTCTACATCTTTTTGAGCTTTAATAGTTAGCATATCATTCACTGGATTTGGAAAATAGTTGAATAATGAAATACTATTATCTTCTATTCCAAGGGATGCATCTGTACTAGTAGCTCCAAATTCATAAACTCCTTCTGAAGAATCTGAAAAATCGCTGTAATGTCCAAGATTAACAAAATATTGTGTACCCGCAGTAACAGAAATTGAAAGAGACTCAGATCCTCCAGAACCAGCGGAATCTGCTCTGTCTACACAAGTAAATACTCCACAAGATCCAGTGTAAACCGCAATTTCAGCATCCCAACCAGATGGAGTAATTGTTAAGTCAATAGTGCCCGAGACTGTTGGAGTGAAAGTATACCAAACCCCATCATTCATTCCATTAGTTCCGCATACATTATCAATTACGCCACTATTGTTGGTAGCACTAGTTGCATCAGCATTAGATGTAAAAGGTAATGAATCGAGGACCGTTGCACTGTCGCAAGAGTCATTTGCAGGCGGTGGCGGCGGTGTGCCTACACAAATATCAAAGCTTGTATTTTGACCTGGTGTTGATGTGTAAGTGTAAACTTGTACATAGTACGTATTTCCAATCGTAAGTCCACTAGTCTCACTAGTGTTGGCATCAGAACATTTAATGGCGTCTCCCAAGGTATTACAATCACCTGCGTATAAAACGTGATACATATCAGTAGAAGATCCTGATACATTTGACAATGATACCACATGAGTTTCAGATGTCGCAACAAAGTTATACCAGACATCATCGTCCTCTGTTCCAGAACATGTACTGTTTGAAACTGATGAGTCAGTAGCAAATTCAACAGAGCCAGAAGTTACTGTTCCACATTCTAAATCTGAATTAACAGCTAAAGCAATAGCGCCAGAACAGTCATCATTAGCAATTGGATTTACGACCAGTTGTATACTCACATTAGTAGTTCCATCCCATGGACCACCTGGTGTTTGTCCAGGATCTGAAGGGTTAGTACCACCATAAGTAAACCCAGCATTATTTAATCGCCAACGAGAGGCTACATAATTTGTTCCAACTGGTGCATCAGCCGTTGTGAGTTTATATTCATCATTATTTCCTTGTTCAGAATCAAAAGTGGCTACGGTCCAAGCTGAAGCAGGCCAAGTGGCAGGGTCTGTATTTTCATTATGAATTCCAATCCAACACTCAATACCTGCGCCAGCAGATCCAACAGTAGTATCGGTTACACCACCTTCATAGCCCTGAGCATATGCTGTTATTGACGTCCCTGCATCAATATTTAAAGAAGTTCTTGAACCGTCTCCAACGGCTGGAGCCAACCATTGAATATTATTCCAATCCATAGCGTCTGTTGGTGGAGCAACCAAGGTAACCGTGTAATCCTCAACTTCACCTCGAGTGCTATTAAAACTACATGCACTATCCCCGGTTGCCGCTGAGGGGTTAGAATCACTATAGTCAATCATCATTCGGAGTCTATAATTGCCTTCAGCTAGATCTGATGGAATTTCTATTGTGCCTGTAAAAGGTCCACTTCCATAGCTTGTTGTATTGAATAAAACTTCAGAGGTAGTATCAAAAACTAAATCGTTATTTAGATCAATCCATAAAGCAAAACCGACTGTGCCTCCAACTATTGAAGCTGAGAAATCAAAACTTCCACCTGGAAATGTTTCAATGGCAGTTTCTTGAGAATAATCGCCATATCCAGAATTTGTATAGCCTGTGGACGTATTGTCGACATTTACGCTAGCGCCAGTGGTTGAAAAACTATTTATATAGGTTGATGAGGAAGTATTTGAAGGAACACAATATCCCGTATAAAAACTAGCTGGACCCGACCATGTTGAAAGATCTCCCCCTCCGCAATCTGCTTGAACATAAAATTCATAATCATTGTTTGCTGTTAATCCTGTTAAAGTATAAGGATTAGCAACACCAGAATGTGTTGGAGTACCAGTAACTGATCCACCTGCGGTGATGTCTACAACCTCTACATTGAAAAGAGACTGAGAAGCATCGGCTGTCCAAGACAAAGCTACTGAAGATGATGTAAGATCAGATGTAGTTAAATCTGTCACTTCTAAACAAGAAGGAATTGCTTCTACTACAATATTATCCAAATAATAAGAATCATATGTTCCTGTTTGACCATGCTTAAATCCAATATGTAAATCTGTTCCAGAAGGAATATTAACCACATAGCTTTCGTAATCGTTAGTCGCTAATGTAATAGTTTCTATAGCTGTAAAGGTGGAACTGTCTGCAGGATCAGAAAGTGTTCCAACAATTAATTCTTGAGACATCGAACCATCAACATCAAACGAAACGCGATTGGTTCCAGAACTTAAAGCGTTCGTTTCTGGTGAAACTAAAATATAATCACCTGACATATCAGAGACGTTATACAAATAAAATGAGTTAGCACCTGTTGAAGATACATATCCATACCCTGAACCACCATCTATAAAACTCCAACAATTTGGAACGGTTGGGTTAGAACTACTTCCAGTTGATGTGGAATCAAAGTTTTCAGTGTAAGGTACATCAAATGCCTCACATAAGGTTGTAAAGCTCACAGGACCAACCCAATCACTAGTATCACCACCTCCACAGTCGGCTTGTACGTAAATATCGTAAGCCGTATTGGAGGTCAGCCCAGAAAGGGTGTACGGGTTGGTAGTAACACCAATTGTTGTTCCCTCACTTTGTGTATAACCTACAGCACCATATTCAATGTTCCAAGCAGATTCTGTATCACCAATTGTCCATGAAATTTCTGCTGATGAACTGGTTAAATTAGACGTCATTAGTAAAGTGGGGTCAAGGCATGATGGTGGTGCTTGTGAACTTATCGTTGGAGATGATGTACATACACCCCAGCCATACACAGATGAAGCATTGTAATTAAATCGATAACGAAAACCCGTTAGCTGGCTCGCTGTAAAGTTACCTATATCTAGAATTGAAGATGTATTGGATGAAAGACTCCCACACCAATTACTCGTTGTTGAGCTATTATCTGGGAGATCATTCCATAGACTCCATGAAGCAGTGTCAGCATCATAATATTCCAAAGTAAAAGAAGTACCATAATTATAGTTATAATCATGATTAACTTCAATCCATGTTTCTCCAGCATTGCTTGCAGCTGTTAAATTAATTGTAGGAGACTGAACTTGAATTTCATCTGTTGAACCACTCCCAGCTGCATCGTCATCATAAGAAAAGTTTGCGGTTGTTGTTGGATTGGATATTAATGCTGTTGCGTCATATGTACCTTCAACGGTCCAAGAACTATTTGGCCAAGAAGCGTCTTGGTTTAGTGTTTGTCCAAACGAAAATTCAGTAAGAACAAGTGAAAAAATAATAAGTGTAATTTTTTTCATAAAAGTTAATTTTTGGTTAATCCTAATAAATCTATAAAAAAAATAAAGAGAAGCGAAGTGATTCCTTTAATAATCGTTAAAATGTTTAATTATTTCGCTGAAATGTTAAACAAAATTTAAAATTATATTAATACCTAAACAAAAAAAACCCACACCAAATGGTGTGGATTGTTACGAAATTAAAACTGTTGTGCTATTCTTCTATAAACTTTTCCATTATGGCATCGCTGACCCCCATATTACTAAAACCTCCATCGTTGTACAAATTTTGAAGCGTAACACGCTTGGTCAAATCACTAAATAATGTAATGGTATAATTGGCACAATCCAAAGCTGTAGCATTTCCAAGAGGCGACATTTTTTCAGCATACGCAATAAAACCGTCAAAGCCTTTTACACCCTTGCCTGCAGTTGTTGGCGTTGGGGATTGCGAAATGGTATTGACACGAACGTTTTTATCACGCCCAAAGAAATAGCCAAAGCTTCTGGCAATACTTTCCAAATACGCTTTGTTATCGGCCATATCATTATAATCAGGGAAAACACGCTGTGCAGCCATATAGGATAGAGCCACAATACTCCCCCATTCGTTCATCGCATCAGACTTGTAAAGGGTTTGCATCACTTTATGAAAAGACATTGCGGAAACATCGGTTCCTTTTTGTGTCCAATCGTATTTTTGATCGGTATAGGCACGCCCTTTACGTACATTTACAGACATGCCAATAGAGTGCAATACAAAGTCTAACTTACCGCCCAAAATCTCCACGGATTGGTCCACTAAATTTTGAAGATCTTCTATTGACGTGGCATCGGCAGGAATCACTTTTGCGCCTGTTTTTTTGGCCAATTCATCAATAGCCCCCATTCGCATCGCAATTGGTGCGTTGGTCAGCACAAATGTTCCGCCTTCTTCGTGTACGCGTTCTGCTGTTATCCATGCTATTGAATTTGGATCCAATGCTCCAAAAATAATTCCTCTTTTTCCTTTAAGTAATTGATGTGACATAATCTTGTTTTATTATCAAATGTATCTAAATATTGGGCAAATATACTACTAATTCAACAACTGTTGCGCATGCTGTTTTGCCGTTTCTGTAATTTCTTTTCCGCTCAGCATTTGAGCAATTTCTTCCAAACGTTCATTGGTGTTTAATTTTTTTAATTGCGTCGCAGTTGAAGCATCATTATCCACCTTAAATACTTTAAAATGATGTGCGCCTTTGGCTGCAATTTGTGGCAAATGTGTAATGGTAAACACTTGCATATATTGACTCATATCTTGCATAATTGAGGCCATTTTATTTGAAATTTCACCTGATACTCCAGTGTCTATTTCATCAAACATTATGGTCGGTAATTTTTGATGCTTTGATAAAATAGATTTGACCGCCAACATGATTCTAGACAACTCTCCTCCAGAAGCCCCCTTTTTGAGCGGTAAAAACTGTCCGCCTTTGTTGGCTTTTAACAAGAAATTTAAATCATCTTTACCATTAAATAAAAAATCTGAGGCAGGATTAAGTTCAATTTTAAATACGGCATTGGGCATGCCCAATGCCCCCAAAAGTACATGCAACTCATCTTCCAACATTCTCAGAACTGCACTTCTTTTAGCACTAAGTAATGAGGAAATTTTGTTTAATTTTTGTAAATTTTTGTTCAACAAAGTGCTGCATTTTTCGAGTTGAGCATCCAAGTTTGTGAGGTGACTCACCTTTTCTGATAATTCATCAAAAACAGCATTCAACTCATCAATGGTTTGTACGTTATGTTTCCCCATTAAATCATTCACTTTTTTAAGTTGATTTTCAATATCAAACAAAAGCTGAGGGTTGGCCTCTAAAGAATTTTGATGCTGTTCAATTTCAGAACATATATCGTCTAACTCTATTTGTGTACTCAAAATTCTTTCGAAAAGTGAAGCATACTCATTTGAAACCTCTTTTAGTTTATTGAAGCGTTGTTTTAGCTCAGTTAATTGCGTAGAAATACCAACATCCTCATGGTTTAAAACTTGTTGTGCAAATTGCAATTCACTTTGAATATAATCAACATTGTTGAGGGTTTCATATTGAGATTCAAGAGCTTTCAAATCTAGATTTAAAACTTGTGCTTCCTCAATTTCTTGCAATAAAAAACTGTTGTAGTCGTAATCTTTTTTGGATTGCTGTTGCTGATTTTGGAGGGATTCTAATTCTTTTTGATTTTTTATGTAAGCTGCCAGGGTCTCTTTGTATTCCTTAAGCACATCATGTGATTGTGCCAAAGCATCAATAATTTGAAATTGAAATGTATCATCTGTCAATGAAAGCGTTTCGTGTTGTGAGTGAATATCAATCAATTGCTGACCAAGGGCATCCAAAACAGCAAGAGTTACTGGAGAATCATTTACAAATGCTCTTGATTTACCTGAAGGCAAAACCTCCCTTCTTATAATAGTTTGTTGTTCATATTCTAAGTTATAAGTAGCAAAAAGAGACTCTAAATTATAGGCCTCAATATTGAACGTACACTCGATAATGCTTTTGTTGTCGGAGTTTTTGATGTTTGAAAAATCTACTCTTTTGCCCAAAACCAAAGACAATCCGCCCAACAAAATTGACTTTCCTGCGCCCGTTTCTCCAGTAATGATGGTCAAGCCTTCATCAAAACTCACATCAAGCTCGTCGATCAATGCATAATTTTTAATGTAAAGTTGAGCTAACACAATTTGAATTTTTAAAATTTGATGTTATTCCATTTTTTGGAGTGCATGGGCGCTACTTTATTTAAAACAGAAACAAGCTCCGTTATTTTTACACTTGGCCCTGCAGAAAATATATCAGAAATTTCATCAGATTTTGCATCAAAAAAAGTGCGAACCAAAAAAGAATTTGGACGTCTTCTATGTAGTGTATCTAAATCCAATAACGCTTTTGCAATTGTTGCTTTGCCTTCCTTTGAGTCATTAGACATTACATCCAACCCCAAACGATGATAATTATACAAAGTCGTTCTATATTCTTTGTATGTTTTTGATAAAACGTTATCTATCAAAACCCTTCTTGTTTGGTCACCTCCTTTTGGTGGTGCCCACCCTTGCGTATTCCCTTGTTGAGAATAATTGGCAATATCTCTTGCTTGTTCATAGTATGTATCACCGCCATAAAGCTCAAAAGTATCTGCATCTACACCAAGGATCATATAAACATGGAAAGCAATGACTGAAATTAAATTGGATTGAAATTGAGTTGGGCTAAAATTTAAATTTTGATATTCTAAGTAATTAAAATTAAAATCTTTATCATTAAAATTATAAACTGTACTGGTATATGTAGAGTTATGAATGGGTCGTGCAGACTGCACCTGAATACTTGCCTGAAACGCATCTGTGTCATAACTTTGAATATTGATCATCATGCTACAATCGATGCGCTCTTGAAGTTCAAAAGATGTATTGGTCCAACGCGTGTTATTGACAAATTCTTTGAGTTGTTTTTCTAAGGTTTTAAATACCTGTACATTTTCATTTCCTGTTTGTTGTGCATTGACCACTACATTACAATTAAGCTCTTGTGCGACAACTAAGCTAGAGAGAAAAAGTAAACTGTAAGTTAAAAAGTTACGCATTCAATTCATTTATAAGTTCATTAATTATATCTGTAGCAACTTCAGATTTTGATTTTAAGGGGTAATCTTTTTGATTTAAATCTTTATCAATAATAGAGATTTTGTTTGTAGATCCACCAAAACCTGCACCATCATCATTTAACGAATTTAGCACAATTAAGTCTAAATTTTTAGATTTAAGCTTTTTTATTGCATTTGCAACCTCATTTTCGGTTTCAAGTGCAAACCCAATTAGGATTTGCTTTTCCTTTTTTTCTCCCAAAGAGGCCAAGATATCTTCAGTCTTTTCAAGTTCTAATGTTAATGTGGTGTTTTTCTTTTTTATTTTAGAAAGCGCTGGGAACTTTGGTCTATAATCTGCAACAGCAGCCGATAAAATGGCAGCATCTACAGCATCAAAATTTTGATGAGCAGCATCATACATGTCTCGCGCACTAAGGATAGGAATGGTTTGTATCGAATCGTAGTGAGCTTTGTAGTGTGTTGGCCCCGTAATGAGAACGACCTCAGCGCCCAATTGCGCTGCGCTATTAGCAATTTCAAAGCCCATTCGTCCAGACGAATGGTTGCCAATGTAGCGCACAGGATCGATAGCTTCGTGAGTTGGACCAGCTGTGACGAGAATTTTTTTTCCATAAAGGGGAAGCCCCTCTATTAAATGCTGTTCGATAGTTTCTACAATAGACTCTGGCTCTGCCATTCGACCCATACCGACAAGACCACTGGCGAGTTCACCAAAGGTTGAAGGAATCAAAATATTACCGTAAGATTGGAGTGTTTCTAGGGCCTTTTGAGTGGTAGGATGTTTGTACATGTCCAAGTCCATTGCTGGTGCAAAATACACAGGACATTTTGCTGAAAGATAGGTCGCTATTAAAAAATTATCACTGTTACCTGAGGCCATTTTCGACAACGTATTGGCAGTTGCAGGCGCTACAACAAATAAATCGGCCCAAAGGCCAAGTTCTACATGATTGTTCCAAACTGCATTGTCGTCTTCATCGTCTGTAAAATCCGAGATAACTGGATAATTGGAAAGGGTAGAAAGTGTGAGTGGTGTGATAAAGTCTTTGGCCGAAGGTGTCATAATAACACGAACTTCTGCACCTGTTTTCACCAACAACCGAACAAGAAAAGCAGTTTTATACGCGGCAATACCAGCACTGATGCCAAGAAGTATATGTTTGCCACGTAAAATAGACATATCGGTAGTCTTAGGACTCGTCAGAAGTTTTTCTGTGATGAATTTTTCCTTCTAACCACTCTTGAACTGCCAACGCATGTGGCTTTGGCAAACGCTCGTAAAACTTAGAAACTTCAATTTGTTCTTTGTTTTCAAACACTTCTTCTAAGCTGTCGTTGTAGGTTGCAAATTCTTCAAGTTTATCAATCAATTCTTTACGGATATCACTATTAATTTGCTCTGCACGTCTTGAAATTACAGAAATAGCTTCGTAGATATTTTCAGTTGGCGCATCAATCTCGTTACGATTGTATGTTACTGAACTTGCTGGTGCTTTTACTTTTTTTAAATCCATTTGTATTAGCTTTTTGGTGTAAAATTATTTTTGATGTCTTGCAACTCTTCATGCATAGCATCTGTCTGTTCTAAGTATTTTGTTTCTGGAAAAAAGCGCTTCAAATTTTTGTAAAATGTGAACGCTTTTTCTGTTCGTTCTTTTTGTTTCCAAGGAACACTATTGACTGCAAGTTGATAAGCAGAATCGAATTTGTAAAACAAAACGTCTTCCTTGTATCTAGTGCCTGGAAATTTTTCAAGGAAATTATCAAATGCTGTTATAGCAGAATTATAGTCTCTATGAAAAGGGCCTGTGGTGTGGTATTGCAAAGCAATTTCATAGGCCTTTTTTTCAATTTTTGCATCCAATTCTTGCACCATGGCATTGGCTTCTTCAAAATATTCAGAATCGGGATAACGGTTGATAAATTCTTGAAGTTTCTCAACTGCATCAATCGTTTCCGTTTGATCTTTGGAGTATGGTGGAGAAATTTGATAGTAACTTTTTGCAGCTAAAAATGCCATTTCATCTATGCGCTCGCTTTTGGGATAGGCTTCTACAAAACGCTCCATACGATAGTTTGCAGACATGTAGTCTTTTGTTTCGTAGAACGCTTTTGAGTGCATATACATCAACTTTTCTGCTTGGGGTTTTCCTCTGTACTTTGGAACAATTTGTAAGAATAAGCGATTGGCTTTTTCGTATTTTCCAGCCTCAAATAATTCTACCCCTAATTTGTATTTTTTTGCAATATCTTCTTCTTTCAAAACACGCTGATATTCGCTGCATGATGCCAAAAAGACAAGAACAAGAACTGATGCTACTATTTTTTTCATAATTCAAAAATGGGTTGCAAAAATACATTTTTTAAACGGATAATAAAAACATTTATTATCTGTACACATGGAGCTTTAATTATTTAAAGTTGAGCTAATTCTGCTTTAATTTTTGACTTTAGGCGTTCTGTGGCTGTAACCAAGGGTAATCGAACCGTATCGGCGCAAAGTCCAAGCTGCTGCAAAACGGCCTTTATTCCTGCTGGATTATTTTCTTCAAAAATGAGGTTTATCAGTGGAATCGCTTTTTTCTCCAAAGCTTTGGCCGCTGTACTATCGCCTTCCAATCCTTTGTGAATCATCGTTGAAAATAATTTTGGTAAGGCTTGACCTATTACCGAGATGACTCCAGCCCCACCCTGCAAAACGACATCGCAAACCAAATCATCATCACCTGAAATCACAAGAAAGTCTTCTGGTTTTTGATTCAAAAGTATTTTGTATTGCTCTGGATTATTTCCAGCTTCTTTTATGGCAACGATATTATCAAAATCTCGAGCAAGACGCAAACTTGTTTCGGGCTCCATATTTTTGGCTGTTCGCCCTGGAACATTATACAAAATAACTGGAGCTGAAGAAGCTTCTGCAACTGCTTTGAAATGTTGATACAACCCCTCTTGTGTGGGTTTACTGTAGTACGGTGCTACCGATAAAACAGCGGCAAAAGGCGTTAGATCTGTTGTTTTGAGTTCTTCCACAACTGCAGCGGTATTGCTGCCTCCAATTCCAATAACTAAAGGCAATCGGCCTGCATTGGTTTTGATAATGGTTTCAACAATAGCTTTTTTTTCTTCTTTTGTGATGGTCACACTTTCTCCAGTTGTTCCGCTGATGACAATATAATCTGTGCCATTTTGGATGTTAAATTCTACCACTTTTGCCAAAGCATCATGATCTACACTCAAATCGCTTTTGAACGGTGTAACAATAGCGATTCCCATCCCTGTTAATGAATTCATTTAAATTTTATTTAGGGTTTTTAAATATTTTATAAGCTCTGTTTTAAAAGTACTAACATCGGCAAGTGAAACATCAATGATCAAATCATGCAAGCGGTGGTCTTCATCTGAAATTCCAACTTTTAGCTTAGCTTTTGACAGTGCTGTAACTATATTTAACGCATAGCAATTAGGTTTATAGTAACTAATTAGCAAATCAAAAGACTGTTGAACAAACTCAGCTACTTCTGGACTTTTGCAATGTCCAAGCCAATCAAAATCTGTATTGGTGTAGGACGAATCCCAACTGTTTGGCTGACTGTTTTCATTTTCATAAAAAACAATAAAACGAAAGTTGTTATCATTAAATCCTAAATCTGTAAATAACATTCTGAAAAAATCATAATTCACAAATTGATCATAATGAAATAAAATACCAATCGTTTTTATCTTTTCAGATGAAAATTGCTTAGAACGTGCTTCAAGAACCGTTGTCAAAAATTTTTCAGACGATATTGTTTTTATACGTTTAAAAAACATGTACTTTTAGTATCTGTACAAAGTTAATACAAATGGTGCTTAAAAACATTAAAATTTTCGTCCTAATTTTAGGGATTTTATCATGTAATGAATCCACATCAAAACAACAGCACAGAAGCGAGCGAATAGCCATAAATGCGGCATTGCCCTCTGATTCTGAAGTTGAACGTTTTGTTGCCCCCTACAAAAAACGTTTGGATGCTACTATGAATACAGTATTGTGTTATTCTAAAAATGAGTTTAAAAAAACAGATGGTCAACTAAACACTGCGGTTGGCAACTTAATGGCAGATGCTGTTTTTGAGCAATCTGCACCAATTCTCAAAAAACGCCACAACCTAGATTTAGACTTTGTTTTACTCAATCATGGTGGCATCCGAGCGCCGCTTCCAAAAGGGCCAATTTACACAAAAACAGCCTTCAATATTATGCCTTTTGAAAACAAAGTTGTGGTTGCACAAATGAAAGGCAAAGTCGTTATGGAACTTGTAAATTATTTGATTAAAGCCAAACGCGCTCATCCAATTTCGGGAATGACGCTTCATATCACAAAAAAAGGAACCATAAAAAAACTCGAAATTCAAGGCAAAACAATAGACCTCAATACCACTTATAATGTTGCTACTAGTGATTACCTTTTTACGGGTGGAGATCGTATGGAATTTTTCAAAGAAAGCGACACTGTTTTTGATTTGGATTATAAAATCAGAGCTATTTTGATTGATTATTTTACAGCACAAGAGATGTTAAATCCAAAACGCGACGAGCGTTTTATTTACACCAAATAAAGAAAATGAAAAGACGCACATTTATAAAAAATACAGCGGCTTCTGCAACGCTATTATCCATGGGTAGTTTGTCACTTTCGTGTGATCATCGAAGTGCAAAAAAAATCACCATTTTACACACTAACGATGTGCATAGTCATATTGATGCTTTTGGTCCAAATGACGGCCGAAATGCCAATAAAGGTGGCGTAGCACGAAGGGCTTCACTTATTCAAAAACTACGAAAAGAAAACCCTAATACACTTTTATTGGATGCCGGAGATATTTTTCAAGGTACGCCTTACTTTAATTTTTATGGTGGTGAGTTAGAATTCAAACTCATGAGCATGCTAGATTATGACCTTGCAACAATTGGAAATCACGATTTTGATAACGGCATAGACGGCCTTTATGCACAGCTCCCCCATGCTAAATTTGATTTTGTGTCTGCCAACTATGATTTTAAAAATACAGTGTTGGACACCCATGTCAAACCTTACAAAGTTTTAAATAAAGCAGGGATAAAAATTGGTGTTTTTGGCTTGGGAATAGAGCTTCAGGGCTTGGTGAGTAAAGACGCTTATAAAGAAACAAAATACCTCGATCCTATTGAAATTGCACAAGACATGAGTCGTATTCTCAAAACTGAAGAGCAGTGTGATTTGATTATTTGTTTATCGCATTTGGGATATGAGTACAAATACCCACAAAAAATCTCTGACCGAAATTTGGCACGCGCTACAAAAGATATTGACCTTATTATTGGTGGTCATACCCATACTTTTTTGGATGAACCCACTATAGAAACCAATGCTGTTGGTAAATCTGTTCTTGTCAATCAAGTGGGGTGCTACGGGCTATACCTTGGTAGAGTCGATTTTTATTTGGACGCCAAAGGCAAATACTTTAGCAGTCGTGCGCTAAAGATCTAACAGCAAAACACGTCTCCACAAAACAGTTTTTGTTTTTTTTATTGAACCTCTCCAAAAAAAGTTGCTAAAAAATGTGACTTTTTAATTTTTTATGTGTCTAAACTCATGAGGGGAGTGTATAAACTTCGCTTTTGGAAAATCGATATGCGCTATAAAAACAAGCTAGTGTATTGATTTACAAGAACCTAGCAAGACACCCCAAAAATTGATATACGAAACGCATATAAGTTGGATATACGCAATGCGTGTATTTATATAGTTATGCCACATTAAAGAAATGAGCGGTCAAAAATGGACTGACCATCCAAAATCGGAAATGTGAAAGTTGAAACCGAAATAAAAGAAAAAATAAACCGAGTTACGAAAAGCGAAAGAGTAGAATGAAATTATTAACTTTGGAAAAGTCAAAAAAATGAAAAAGATTCTTCCTGTAAAATTAAATATAACGTGAAATTTTTAAAAATAAGTTTAATACTATTTGTAATAATTTTCAATTCTTGTAGTTCAGATAATATACAAGACGATTCATTGAATTTAGAAAATGGAAAATTTATTGAAAATGATTCTAGTTTTGTTAGTATTAGTGAGGCTAAAGATATTGCAAATCAAATATTCTTTAGTAATAAAAAAATGTTTTCAAAAGGGAATGAAAAAAAACGAGTAACAGAAATCAAACCTATAGGAACAACCGAAAACAAAGCATCTTATTATATCGTAAATTTTGAAGAAGGTGGTTTTGTTATTATCTCATCAGACAAACGAATGTATCCAATACTTGCATATTCAGAAAAAAATAATTTCGATTTAGCATCTGAAAATTATCCAGATTTGCTAGTTAATTGGTTGTTTGAACAAGATAAATATGTGAATGATTTAAGAAAAGGAAAAATTAAAGAAATCCTTAAATTTGACGAACACTGGAAAATTAGTTCAATGGAAAGTCGAATGCTTAAGTCTAATAAAGTTAATTTAGCTTCAAAGACTAATTCGGCTAGAAATTATACTCTAATATCTAGCCACGGTCCACTAATTTCAACAAGTTGGGGACAAGGCGTTGGATATAATAATTCTGCACCAAATAAAAGTTGTTCAAAATACAGTAATGGAAGGACACCAACTGGTTGTGTAGCTACGGCTATGTCGCAAATTATGAAGTTTCACAGCTATCCAAATACTTACAATTGGTCTATAATGCCAAATAGAGTATATAGTTCTACCTCTACATCAAATGGAGCTAATGAAATTTCTAGACTAATGAGAGATGCTGGTAATTCTGTGGGTATGGATTGGGGATGTGATAGCTCTGGAGCAGACACAGAAGACGCCGCTAATGCTTTAAAAAATACTTTTGGCTATCAATCGGCCACTTACAGCAACAATTACACTAATGCGATAAGTGATATACAAACAGGTTTTCCAGTAATTTTAAAAGGCGGAAGAGCAGAAAACTGGATTTTATTTAAAATTTACAGAGATGGACACGCTTGGGTTTGTGATGGTTATGAATTAGCAAAGGTAGAAGTAAAAGCACCAGCTGGTCGATGGGGTTATACTTGGAGATGGGTAAATTTAAGTTCTTACCATATGAATTGGGGATGGAATGGTAGTTGGAATGGTTGGTATAATGGAATGAGAAATTCTGTTGGAGATTTTAGTTATAAATCTGGTGTAATCTATAATATTAGAAAATAATTTAACTTATGAGAAATATTTTGTTTGTAATTTTAATATTAGGGCTTTTTTCTTGCAATCGCGATGAGGAAGAGTGCTGTAAAAACATTGAAGCCGATTTACAAATTTCAATAGTCAATAATGAAGGTGTAGATTTATTAAACCCTCTTAATGGAGAAATAAACATCGATAACTTCAAACTATACTATAAAAATCAATCGGGAGATTTAATTTTGTTTAATAATATAAATTTGGATAACCCTAAAGGCTTTGAATTAGTCAATCCAGAAAACAATGGTAACCAACGATATAGCATTAATTTATTTCTAAATACAGAACACTTAGTCGATAATACATCTTTTACTTTTATAAGTTGGAATGATAATAAAAATTATGAAATTAAAACAGTATTCTTTGAAGGCAACAATTCATTAATTGCAGAAAAAGTATTTATAAATAATGAACTAGTTATCGATAGTGGAGAGAATAGATTTACTACGATTACTGCTATATAAACTTTGTAAAAAATAATAACGTGGCATAACACGGTATATAAAAAATAGCAGTTAAGTGCAAACTTCAAAGTTTGTGCTTTTCTACTATTTTTATTTTAACCCTGAAAGTAATAGCATTTTTATTCTGCTACTTTTCATATACCAATACGTTATATCCCAATTAAAATTTTTCCAAAAACTCTTGTTCTGTTAGGATAGGAATCTTCAGTTGTTCCGCTTTTTGGCGTTTGCTAGGCCCCATATTGGTCCCTGCCACCAGATAGGTTGTTTTTGCAGAAATAGAACTGACCACTTTACCGCCGTTGGCTTCAATCAATGCTTTGAGTTCGTTACGAGAAATGGCTTCAAAAACTCCAGAAACAACAATGCGCTCTCCGCTCAAAAGCGTGGTTTGGTTGGCCAAAGCTTCTTTTGAAAGCTCGAGTTGTACACCATAGCTGACCAAGCGAGACACCAAACGAATATTGTTTTCATTTCTAAAAAAATGATATACACTTTCGGCAATTTTAATACCAATTTCATCCACGGCTTCGAGATCTTCAATACGTGCTTGAGAAAGTGCTCCTACACTTTTAAAATGCTTAGCCAAGGTTTTGGCTACTGTTTCTCCAACGTACCTAATCCCCAATCCAAAAAGGACACGCTCAAACGGAATTTGCTTAGAGGCCTCAATACCATAAATCAAGTTTTCTGCACTTTTTTGCGCCATGCGTTCTAGTGGCAAAACATCATCAATATTCAAAGTATATAGATCGGCAACATCTTTTATGAGTCCAGCATTGACCAATAACGCTACAGTTTCTCCGCCAAGACCTTCAATATCTAAGGCCTTTCGGGAAATATAATGCTGAATCCGACCAATAATTTGCGGTGGACACCCCTCTGTATTGATGCAATAATGCTGTGCCTCGCCTTCTGTCCTAAAAAGTGGATTATGACACTCTGGACATTGAGAAATATAAACGGTTGGCTGTGATTGTTCTGGGCGTTTGGAGAGGTCAATACCCATAATTTTTGGGATAATCTCACCCCCTTTTTCAACAAAAACAGTATCACCCAAACGCACATCTAGTTTTGCAATTTGATCGGCATTGTGTAAGGATGCACGCTTGACTATTGTACCAGCCAGCTCTACAGGCTCTAAGTTTGCAACAGGGGTAATCGCACCTGTACGCCCCACCTGATACGAAATATGATTGAGTTTTGTAGAGACTTGCGCTGCTTTAAACTTATAGGCCATGGCCCAACGTGGTGCTTTGGCGGTATAGCCAAGTTCGGCTTGTTGTTGTAAATCGTTGACTTTGATGACAATACCATCTGTTTCATAAGGTAGATTGTGCCGTGCTAAGTCCCAATATTCTACGAATTGCAAAACTTCATCTATTGACTGTACACATTTTGCTTCCTTTGGCACTTTAAAACCCCAAGACCGTGCTTTTTCGAGATTATCAAATTGAGATTTTATACCCGTATTTTCTCCAACTATGCTGTACAAAAGGCATTCCAATGGCCGTTTGGCAACTTCACTACTGTCTTGCAATTTCAAACTTCCTGATGCTGTATTTCTTGGATTTTTATAAGGTTCTTCACCAGCAGAAATACGCTCTTTATTCATCGCCTCAAATCCTTCAAATGGCAATATGATTTCACCACGAATTTCAAAATTATCGGGATAATCGCCCCGCAATTTAAGAGGTACAGATTTGATCGTTTTTATATTGGCTGTGACATCATCGCCTTGTGTGCCATCCCCTCTTGTTAGTGCTTGAAAAAGTGTTCCATTTTTATAAGTGATGCTTATGGAAGCTCCGTCGTATTTGAGCTCGCAGGTGTAACGAATTGGACCATCGACTAATTTTTTTATACGTGTTTCCCAATCCAATAAATCGTCTTTAGAATAAGAATTATCCAAAGAATACATGCGGTGTGCATGAACTACAGTTTGAAAGTTTTTGGTGACCTCCCCACCGACTCGAAGTGTTGGAGAATTGGGATCGTACAATTCGGGATGTTGTGCTTCCAAAATTTGAAGTTGTTTTAACTTCATATCAAAATCAAAGTCCGAAATCGTAGGATTATCCAACACATAGTAGTTGTGGTTGTGTTGGCGTAGCTCCTCACGCAATTGAATCACTAATTCTTTATCGGTCATTTATATAAAATATCTTGATTAATTGTGAGTACTAAAATACTAAATTCAGTTAAAAAAAGCATTTAAAGCCACTCAAAAGTGACTTATTTTTTTTGAGCTTTGATCATACGGTTTTTTCCAAATGTATCTTTTTTCAAAATTACATTCTGAAATGAGATTTCATCAAAAAGGGCTTTCGTTTCTGTCCCAAAAGCTTCATTGATTTCTGCAAAACACAAACCATTGGCGTGAAGATTATGTTGTGCAATTTTTTTTAATACTTTGTAATATATCAAAGGCGAAGTACATTCTACAAATAAGGCCAAATGAGGTTCAAAATTCAATACATTATCTTTCATTTGCTTTTGCTCTGTTTCTAAAACATAAGGAGGGTTAGACACAATAATATCGAAGTGTTGTGTACTTTTCCATTCGAGCATATTGGATTCTATAAAATGGATTTCAACATTATTTTTTTTCGCATTAAAACGTGCAATTTCTAAGGCATCAGCACTAACATCTAGCGCAAAAACTTTAGCATTGGGAAGGTTTTTAGCCAATGCAATTGAAATACACCCAGATCCTGTTCCTAAATCCAAAATAGTTGGAGCATCAGTGGTTTTAAAATGTTCCAAAATCCAGGCTACAAGTTCTTCTGTTTCTGGCCGAGGAATAAGCACTGCTGGTGTAACCAAAAACTCTAAACCAAAAAAATGAGAACGTTCCAATATATATTGAATAGGTTCATGGTTTTTTAGGCGAATTAGCGCCATTTCAAAATGCTTAAACTTTTCTTCTGAAATTTGATTTTTAGCATTGAGAACCAATTGATGTGGTTGCAATTGGAGATACGCTTCACACAACATTTGAAAAAACACTTGACGCTCAGTTGAAGGATAAAATTCGAGGGCTTTATGAAAGTGTTGTTTTAAGGCTTCTAAACTTATCATAATTCTTTTATCATCCACAGGCTACAGTTGTGATGTCCTGTACTCCCAAGTGAGGTATTTATGTCATAAAAACCATTACGGCGGTATAATTTGATTGCTGCCTCAAGCATCGGAATCGTTTCTAAATAACACTTTTTAAATCCAAAAGACAAGGCTGATTCTATACAACGATCCATCAATTTTTGACCCATTCCTTGACCACGCATTTTTGGTGCGCTGTACATTTTTTGAAGTTCACAAACGTCTTTATCAAAATTTTTGAGGGGTTTTATACCAGCACCACCAAGTATTATCCCATGGTGTTCAACGACAAAATATACAGAGCGTTCACTGTTGTAGGCCTCAAACATACTAGACGTTTCTGGATCTTCGTATGCCGTACCCTTTAGAGGAATGTTTAATTCCAAAAAAGCAGACCTAATAACCGACTCCACTTGTAGATTGTCCTCTTTTGTGATTTCTCTGATTTGCATGTCTAACATCCCCGCAATTAATCTTATTTTTGTAGTTTCGAAGATACGTATAAGGATATATAAAATAAAAGTTTTTTTGCCATAGAAGATTCAAAATACATAAAACGTTGTATTGAAATTGCCAAAAAAGGGTTGGGCGATGCCGCTCCAAATCCTACTGTTGGTTGTGTGATTGTCTATGATCATCACATTATTGGTGAAGGATACACAAGTCCTTACGGTGGTTCACATGCAGAAGTCAATGCAATCTCTTCTGTTAAAAACAAAAAATTATTATCAAAATCCACGTTGTATGTCACTCTCGAACCCTGTTGTCATCATGGAAAAACACCTCCGTGCACAGACCTTATTATACAACATAAAATTCCGAAAGTGGTAATTGGTTGTGTTGATTCGAGTACAAAAATTAGTGGCAAAGGAATTGAAGCGCTAACGTCTGCGGGATGCGAAGTGATTGTTGGCCTATGTGAAAAACAATGCCAAGAACATCACAAACGTTTTTTTACTCTGCAAAACAAAAAGCGTCCTTATATAATATTAAAATGGGCAGAAACAAAAAATGGGTTTATAGCGCCTTTAAAAAAGAATACAAAGAATCCAGTTTGGATTAGCACAGAAGAATCACAGCTATTGGTTCATCAGTGGCGATCAGAGGAGCATGCTATTTTAGTTGGCGGAAATACTGTTTTGGAAGATAATCCAAGACTAACAACTAGGAGTGTTTCTGGGCGAAACCCGGTCAGAATTGTAATTGACACCAAAGACAGTTTACCAAAATCGGCCGCCATTTTTAATAATGACGCCAAAACGATAGTGTTATCTTCAAAACATTTAAACTCTAAAAAAAATAGAGCTCAACAAATCTGTAAATTGTTGTATGACTTGAATATTCTTTCTGTTATTGTTGAAGGTGGACCAAAAACATTACACTATTTTATTGACGAAAATCTATGGGACGAAATGAGAGTTTTTAAAGGGGCTGTAGATTTTAGTGATGGAATAAAAGGACCGTCTTATTCCATTGAACCTCAACTGAAAAAAAAGGTAGCCAATGATGAACTGTTATTTTATAGAAACACAAATTAATACCATCAAATGGATGAAAAAACACTTGAGTTTCAAACCATTGACCGTGCTTCAAATCCAATATTATATAAGGACAAAGGCAGTAAGTTTTTTGCCTATGCGTTTCCAATTATCAATGAGAGTGATGTAAAGCGTTTTATTACTATACTAAAAGAAAAACACAAAACTGCTGGCCATTTTTGTTATGCCTATCGCTTTGGTGCAAGCGGATCTGTATTTAAGGTGTCGGATGATGGCGAACCAAAAAACAGTGCGGGCATGCCCATTTTGGGACAGTTGCAAGCCAGAAATTTAACCAACACACTTCTTGTCGTTGTTCGCTATTTTGGAGGAACAAAACTTGGTATTGGTGGACTTATATCGGCCTACAGAACTGCAGCAAAGTACTGTTTGGATGACAGTGAAATCACAACACTTTATATAAAAAAGACGATCATTGTCCGTTTTTCTTATGATGCGCTAAGTCATGTGATGAGAATAATTAAGACCTATAATTTAAAAATTATAGAACAGCATCAAGAATTGGACTGTTGGCTGAAAATTTTAGTCAAAAAAAAGGATTTAGAAGTTGTAAAATCGGCTTTTAAAACCCATTATAAAATCGAACTTGAAATTTTGAACGATTAATTTTGCAGTTGGTCTAAAAAATAATCGGGGCAACGCATTGGCAAACGCGTTTTTGTGTCTACAAAAACCAACTTTGTGTATGCTTTGGTCAACAATTCATCGCGCTCGTTAAAAAGCTCATACTCAAATTCTATAGAAACTTTAGGGAGTTTCAATAATGTTGTTTTGATGGTTAGAACATCATCATAAAATGCTGGTTTACTGTAACTTATGTTCAAAACAACCACAGGAAGCATGATTCCTTGGGCTTCCATTTCTTTGTAAGAAAAGCCAAGAGAGGACAACCATTCTATGCGTCCAATCTCAAAATACTGAGCATAGTTTCCATGATATACAACACCCATTTGGTCTGTTTCACCGTATCGAACTTTAACTTTTGTTTGGTGGCTTTTCATGAAAAAAATTATATATTTATTGCTGCATAATTTAGATGAAAAAAAATAAAATTTCCTGCATTTTTAATTTTTTTTTTTGAAATTTTGTTCACATATTTGTCAAGGATAAAAAATTAACCACCACCCCAAAGTGAAGACATTTTTAGCCCACAACTAACTAAAAATTTTTACATAACAAATGAATAACACTGCGCAATCGGTATGGGGAAACTGTCTTAATTTTATTAAGGACAACATTCAACCTCAAGCATACAAAACATGGTTTGAACCTATTGTTGCAATCAAATTAGCTGATCAATCTTTAAGTATTCAAGTTCCGAGTAAATTCTTCTATGAATGGCTTGAAGAGCATTATGTAAAAATTTTAAAAGTTGCATTGACAAAAGAACTTGGGGAAGATGCCAAACTGGTGTACATCATCAAAATGGAAAATACCTATGGTAACAAGCAACCCTTCACAGAAAAAATTCCAAGTTCCAACAGATCGGCTATAAAATCACAAAGAGCAGATATTCCTCTTAAAAATAAAAACCCTGAGCTCAAGAACCCTTTTATCATACCTGGAATTAGAAATGTAAAAATAGAATCTCAACTGAACCCTATTTATACATTCGAGAATTTCCTTGAGGGTGATTCAAACAGACTGGCTCGAAATGCTGGTATCGCTGTGGCCAACAAACCTGGTGGAACATCATTTAATCCACTGCTTATTTTTGGTGGAGTTGGGCTAGGAAAAACACATTTGGCACACGCAATTGGTGTAGATATAAAAGATAAATATCCAGAAAAAACAGTTCTTTACATCTCTGCAGAAAAATTCACTCAACAATACATAGAGTCTGTAAAGAAGAACAATAGAAATGACTTTATTCATTTTTATCAAATTATAGATGTACTCATAATTGATGATGTCCAATTTCTTTCTGGAAAATCGGGAACACAAGATGTGTTTTTCCACATTTTTAATCATTTACATCAAAACGGAAAACAAGTCATTTTGACAAGTGACAAAGCTCCCGTGGACATGCAAGATATCGAACAACGCTTGTTGTCAAGATTTAAATGGGGACTTTCTGCAGAACTACAGAAACCAGATTTTGAAACACGCGTTTCAATAATAAAAAACAAGCTTTACAGAGATGGTGTAGAAATGCCAGATGATATTGTTGAATATGTTGCCAAAAACATCAAAACAAATGTTAGAGAATTGGAGGGTGCTATCATATCATTAATCGCACAATCGTCATTCAATAAAAAAGAAATTACGCTTTCTCTTGCCAAAGAAATTGTTGAGAAATTTGTAAAAAATACTAAACGAGAAGTTTCAATTGATTATATCCAAAAAATAGTTTCAGACTATTTTCAAATGGATGTTGACACACTTCAATCCAAAACAAGAAAACGTCATATTGTTCAAGCCCGACAATTGGCCATGTTCTTTGCCAAAAAATTTACCAAAGCATCCTTGGCTAGTATTGGATCTCAAATTGGACAACGCGACCATGCCACAGTACTCCATGCATGTAAAACCGTTGATAATCTTTCTTCGACCGATAAACAATTCAGGAAATACGTTGAAGATTTGACCAAAAAATTATCCGTATAAAACACCTTTTATGACCAAAATTCTAATGGTATGTTTGGGGAATATTTGTAGATCTCCTTTGGCCGAAGGAATTTTGAAATCTAAACTACCAAGCACACAATTTTATATAGACTCAGCCGGAACAAGTGGGTTTCACTCTGGTAATGCTCCAGACCCTCGCTCTGTCGAGGTGGCCAAAAAAAATGGATTAGACATTTCACAACAAAAATCGAGACCATTTAGAGCCTATGACTTAGAAGAGTTTGATATCATTTTTGTAATGGATCAAGCAAATTATCGCGATGTGCTCAGACATGCTCAAAATGAGAAAGAACGCCAGAAAATTAAACTCATTTTGAAGTATCCCAATTCTAAAACACTAGAAGTTCCAGATCCATATTATGGTGGAAAAAATGGATTTGACCATGTCTATCATTTGCTAGAAGAAGCCTGTACTTTTCACAGTAATCAATTAATTTCAAAACAATGATTGGAACATTATATTTGATTCCCAATACTTTAGGTGATGTAGCGCCACTGGAAACAATGCCAATTTCCATCAAAAAAATAATTGAAAAAATTGACGTATATATTGTAGAAAACGAAAAATCTGCACGTCGATTTATAAAGTCTGTAAGTGCCTCAAAACCTCAATCGGACTTAACGTTATTTCCTTTGAATAAATTTACAGCCGCTTCTGAAATTCCAACCTATCTGCAGCCTTGTATACAAGGAATTTCTGTTGGACTCATTTCTGATGCAGGATGTCCCGGCGTGGCAGATCCAGGTGCAGAAGTTGTTCGTTTGGCACATGAAAATGGTATTAAAGTAGTGCCTTTGGTAGGGCCGTCTTCTATTTTATTGGCCATGATGGGCTCTGGAATGAATGGTCAAAATTTTGCTTTTAATGGCTATCTTCCTATTGATAAAAATGAACGAAAATCTAAATTAAAACAATTGGAAAAACGTTCTTTTGAAGAACAACAAGCGCAATTGTTTATCGAAACTCCATACCGCAATCAAAAATTACTTGATGACATGTGTAGTGTTTTGCATCAAAATACAAGAATTTGTTTAGCCATAGACTTGACACTTCAAACAGAATACATCAAGACACAAACTGTTTCGCAATGGAAAACCACCACAATGGAATTCCACAAAAGACCTACATTATTTATTATTCAGAAAGACTAGCAACTGTGGTGCTATAAAAGCTTTGCTTTTGGGCGTTTATTGGGCACAATAAAGGATGTGTCATAAGAAGAAAAACGACGCATATAAGACGCAATGTCTGTCCCAAAAGCATCGGTAAATCCAACAGCACCATAGCTTCTCAAATAACGTTTTACATTACCAGGACCAGCCAAATGTGCGGCTGCTAAAATCCCCGACTCTGTGACAAGAGTTCCATTAATTTTATGGCCAACAAAACGCTTGATATCTCTTCTTAAAACCCACTTGTTTCGCTTTGCATTTGCTAAAAAAGCTTTCTCTTGAAGTTTCGGATTATTCAAAAAATCCGTTGGACTATAAATACCAATGAGTTTCAGGGTAGAAACCCCAAATTGATACTTCCCCAAATAGCCCAATGCGTTTACAACCTTATATTTTCCTTGAGATTCTTTAAATGCAATTGCTTCTTTAAAACCAACATACGAACGATCTAAATAGATATAATTCTCAACTTTAAAATCTACTTTATCTTCAACACTAAAAACTTCAGATAAATTATAATCAAAATTAATAGCTGTCGAACTTTCCAAAGTGTCTATTTCATTATCTGGCGATGAAGTAGTAGCAAGAAAAATAACGCATGAGATAACAGTGCATGAAATTGACAAAGTATTTTTTTTCGTTTTCATTGTTTTTAATGTTAGGCCGTTGCTTATTTAAAAAACAGTGCAAAGATACGAAAAAATAAAAGACACTGAAAATCAGTTAGTTACGTTAATTTTTTACACCTTTTTTATTTAAATAATTATGATATAGACGCGCATTTTTGTTGTGCCCGGAGAGTGATTTAGAAAAATTATGAAACCCAGGTCGATTGGGGCTTGCAGCAAAATAGAAAAAATCGTGTTTTTCATAATTTAGTACAGCATCGATAGCCGATAAATCAGGCATAGCAATAAGCCCTGGAGGTAGTCCTTTATACATGTAAGTATTATATGGAGATTGAATTGTTTTGTGCGTATTCAAAAGACGTTTAATGATTTTGTCTTTGTAGGCGGGTAATTTATACGCTGCAAACTTCAAAGTAGGATCGGCTTGTAATGGCCAACGTTTTTTGAGTCGATTCATATACACCCCAGCAATTCGTTTTTGCTCACTTTGTTGTTTGGATTCTTCCTGAACAATAGCTGAGAGAATAGAAACTTCTGTCGGGGACAATCCGATTTTTTTTGCTTTTTCTTTACGATCATCATTCCAAAAACGACGGTATGATTTTAACATTTTTAGTCTAAATTTTTCTGGAGAAGTATTCCAAAAAAACTCATAACTATTGGGCAAATACATAGAAAGAGCAGTTTCAGATGTAAACCCATGATCTTTTAGAAATTTCTCATCTGTAAAAGCTTGAACAAGAGACAAACTATCCGGTTCAATTTGGGTTGAAATTCTTTGAGCCAAAGCTTCTAAACTGTGCTGATTATTGAACGTCAGTTTGATGGGCATATTTTGACTTCGGATCGAGTTGATAATATCATTATTGGTCATCCCTTTGGTAATTCTATAGCGTCCAGGATTAACATTTTTGGTATATTTTTTTTGTTGAGCCAACACATCAAATGTTTCAACATCTTTTAGCAATGGTTCTAAATCAGAGCGGACGTCTTGATAAGTTGCCCCTGTTGGTATAAAAATAAAAGCTTCTTTTCCATTAAATGCAGTATTGGAAACTAGCATGATAGAGTATATATAATAGGAAAATGAAGCAATAGCGACGAGTCCAAACATTACAAAAGCGATGGCTATTTTTTTGATATTCATAACTTAAAGTGAAATTAAAATTGAACCTTCAAAAACGAAATCTGCAGAGCCGGAGAGCCATACATTGTGGTAGGCATTATCGTTGTGATTGAAAGAAACCTCGAGCTGTCCTCCTAGGGTTTGAAGTAGAATGTGTTCTGAGCTTGTTTTTTGGGTTTTGTGCATGGCAATAGCGGCTGCGGTTGCTCCAGTTCCACAAGACAATGTTTCATTTTCTACCCCACGCTCATAGGTCCGAATGGCAAATGTATTTTGATCTAATTGTGCTACAAAATTGACATTAATTCCTTCTTTTTCAAAAGGAGTACTACAGCGAATTTTCTTGCCTTCTGTATTCACATCCAAAGTTTCAATATTGGATTTGAATGCAATATAATGCGGCGAACCCGTATCCAAAGTGGTGTATGTCTCGTACTGATTTACTTCTGTAACAGATTGCATTTTGAGATGAATTTTTGAACTTTCAATACGCGCCTCGTGAGGGCCATCTATCGCCAAAAATGTTGTGCTTTTTTGAATAATCCCCAGTTGTTTTGCAAATGCAACAAGGCATCGGCCACCATTACCACACATGGTACTTTCATGACCATTAGCATTAAAATACACCATCCTAAAGTCATAGTTTGGCGTGTTTTCCAACAAAATCAACCCATCGCCCCCTATGCCAAAACGTCGGTTGCAAAGTTGTGCTACTAGTTTGGTATTATTTTTGTCAAAGAATTGTGAACGATTATCAATCATCACAAAATCATTTCCGGTGGCTTGATATTTGTAAAATTTAAGTGTCATTATCCCTGCAAATATAAGAATATTTAAATGGATTTTTTCACTGTTAAAAGAGCGTTAAATTTTAATAAATTATTCAATAAACAATTAATTTTAGAGTTATAATAACCCAATAACAAAACATCAAGATCATGAAAAAACTATTCACTTTATTAGCTGTATCGGCTCTTGGTGGTGCAATGGCCCTTGGGGTCTACACCCAATTCGAACACAAAATCGAAAATTCATCACCTGATATTTCTAAAACGCCTTTTCTGCAAGCGGTTAATTATAATCCAGTGTCCAATGGAGGGACAAATATCGATTTTACTACCGCAGCAGAAAAAACGTTGAATGCTGTAGTTCATGTTAAAAACACAACGATGAGCACAGGATATACGTCATTTGAAGATTTGTTTTTTGGGCGCCCTCAAAGTCGCCCGCAGATTGGAACTGGCTCAGGAGTCATCATTTCTTCTGATGGATATATCATCACAAACAACCATGTCATAGAGGGCGCACAATCCATAGAAGTAACAACAAATGACAATAAAATTTTTAGCGCTGAACTTGTAGGCACAGACCCTCTCACCGATATTGCATTGCTCAAAATTGAAGCTGATGAGGAATTGAGTTACACTACATTTGGAGATAGCAATGCCACAAAAGTTGGCGAATGGGTTTTGGCGGTTGGCAATCCTTTTAATTTGACATCCACGGTTACGGCTGGAATTATCAGTGCAAAATCTAGAGATTTATCCGGGCGAAATACCCAATCCTTTATCCAAACAGACGCTGCCGTAAATCCAGGAAATTCTGGTGGTGCTCTTGTCAATATTCACGGTGACCTTATCGGAATTAATACTGCAATTTCATCGCAAACAGGCTCTTACATTGGCTATTCTTTTGCAGTTCCTAGTAATATCGCACGCAAGGTTGTGAGTGATATTATGGAGTTTGGAGATGTTCAAAATGGTATTTTAGGTGTCATTGGTAAAGAACTTAACAGTAAAAGTTCAGAGGCACTTGGGATTGATGAAACAGAAGGATTTTACGTTAGTGATGTACAAAAAAATAGCGGTGCCGAAAATTCTGGTATTCAGCAGGGCGATATCATTAAAAGCATCAATGGTGTCAAAATTTCAAAATTTTCTGATTTGAGTGGATTTTTAAAGACCAAAAGCCCCGACGATGTGGTGGAGGTGACACTAAAAAGAGACGATGAGACTAAGGTTGTCAATGTAATTTTAGAAAAATTAACTACAATAAACGTCCCAATAATTGGTGTATTAAAAGAAATGAGTCCATCGGAACTAAAATCTCGAAAAAGCGATTATGGCCTTATTTTAGAAGAACTTTCAATCGAAAACAAAGAGGAATGGATTGCGGATGGCGTTGAAGAAGGCAGTCTTGTTATTGCTATAAATGACATTAAAGTAAACTCTATCTCCGATGCAAAAAAAGCACTCAGCGAATACTCAAATAGAGTTTTAAGACTGACTGTGATCAAAAATAATGGCGAAAAAATGGCCTATCGCTTCAGGTAAAAACACAAAACATACAATCGGAAAAAATCACTTCTACAATTGGGAGTGATTTTTTTTTAAAATTAATTTACGAAAACGTTATAGTTATTATACTTTTGCAATAAATTTATAACAAACACTTTTAGATTTATGCCAAATACTACACCCTACGAAAAAGAAGTATCATTGCAAACTAATTGTCGAAAGTCGGCAGTTGAATTCGTAAAAATTGTAAACGACTTATGGTACGATGACGCTGTTGAGTTGGTTATTTTTCGGAACCAACTTATCGACAAAAATGTCAATGAAATTTTACGGCTACACGATTATGCGAGCGCATTTGTCAATAAACCCATTTCTATTTTTGATGCTGTTGAAGTTGCCAAAGCCATTCAAAATTTACGCCTCCCGCCTTCCAAAATTGACATTGGGAAACTCACTTATGAGTTTCACAAAAAAGCACCAGAACACAATGATGTTTTTACATTCATTTCTAATCAATTAAAAGCTCATAAAAAACAAAAAAACATCACGCCAAGAGATGTTGTGTTGTATGGTTTTGGTCGAATTGGCCGATTGGTAGCACGGGAATTGATGCTTAAAAATGGTAAAGGAAGTCAATTGCGATTACGAGCCATTGTAACACGTGGTGCAGTCAACAAAGACGTCTTAGAAAAACGTGCTGCACTATTAAGCAATGATTCTGTTCATGGGGAATTTCCAGGAACAGTACATGCAGATTCAAAGAAAAATGCAATCATCATTAATGGAACAACAGTTCATATCATTTCTAGTAATGCGCCAGAAGATATAGATTACACAACATTTGGAATTGAAAAAGCTTTAGTTATAGACAATACAGGTGCGTTCCGAACAAAAGAAGCACTAGAACGCCATTTGAAAGCCAATGGTACCGAAAAAGTACTACTCACCGCACCGGGCAATGGGATTCCAAATATTGTGTATGGCGTTAATCAAAATGAATATAATCCAAAAGAACATTCTATATTTTCGGCAGCGTCTTGTACTACCAATGCCATTACGCCAGTGCTAAGTGTTATAGACGATGCTTTGGGTGTAAATTATGGCCATTTAGAAACCATTCATGCCTATACAAATGACCAAAATTTGGTTGATAATATGCATAAAAAATACCGCCGTGGTCGTGCAGCTGGACTCAATATGGTCATAACAGAAACTGGGGCAGGAAAAGCGGTGAGTAAAGCTCTACCAAAATTGGAAGGCAAATTAACTTCAAATGCCATTAGAGTTCCCGTACCCAATGGAAGTTTGGCGATTTTAAATTTAGAAGTATCCCAAAAAATAACGCTAAAAAAGCTCAATCATCTTCTTAAACAGCATGCCCTAGAAGGTCCATTGGTAGAACAAATAAAATATGAACTTAGTGATGAGCTGGTATCTAGTGATATTGTTGGAAGTAGTGCTCCTGCTATTTTTGACAGTAAAGCAACCATTGTTAGAGATAATGGAAAAAATATTGTGCTATACATCTGGTATGACAACGAGTATGGGTATAGCCATCAAGTCGTTCGTTTGGCAAAATACATGGCAGAGGTACGTCGATTTACATATTACTAGAGCGTCGCCATACGTATAATTCACTTATATTTGTTGTCAAATTTATGTGATATGCGCATCGACATCATTAGTGTAGTACCCGAATTGCTAAAAAGTCCGTTTGAAGCTTCTATTCTCAAACGTGCCATAGAGGCCAATTTGGTAGAAGTACATGTTCATAATTTGAGAGACTATACCACAGATAATTACAAATCTGTCGATGATTATCAATTTGGTGGTGGTGCTGGAATGGTAATGACAATTGAACCCATAGATAAGTGCATTTCAAAACTAAAATCAGAGCGTGACTACGACGAGATCATTTACATGACTCCAGATGGCGAAGTTCTCAATCAGGGGATGGCCAACCAGCTGTCACTCAAAGGAAATATGATTATTTTGTGTGGGCATTACAAAGGCGTTGACCAGCGTGTACGCGATCATTTTATTACAAAAGAAATTTCTATAGGTGACTATGTGCTTTCTGGTGGCGAGCTCGGTGCTGCTGTACTCTGCGATGCGATTATTCGATTGATTCCAGGCGTTTTGGGCAACGAAACCTCTGCCCTTACCGATTCTTTTCAAGACAACCTTTTGGCACCCCCTATCTATACCCGCCCACGAACTTACAATGGCTGGGACGTACCAGAACTACTATTTAGTGGCAACTTCCCAGAAATTGAAAAATGGCGAGAAGCAAAAGCCCTTGAACGCACAACATCTAGAAGACCAGATTTGTTGGAAGATTAAAAAAATAGATATTTTTTAGTCAAGATTTTCATTTTTTACTACATTTACTCACAAGAATACGAAACCCAAATCTATTCTACAGCCCATGAACCCAACGACTTGAAGTCGTTATTTAGACACAAAAACATCAATGTTATGGAACAAAAGAAAACAAACCTCAAAACCTACCTCTTTGTACTGACTTTAGTCTTTTTATTCAGCTTTACGCTAGTTGCAATTGACAAACAACAAAGGATATTGGCCTTAATCTCAACTGCTCTTGGCGTTTTGGTCATCATCTATGGTTTATATAATGTATTGAATATCAAGGATAAAAAATAATATTTGGGGTAGTCAAGAAAAAACCTCACAAAAATTGCAATCCTTTAATTATTGCTTATATTTGCACCCTCTTTTGGATCAACCTCTAGCGAAAACCGTACATGTTGGTTCAAAAAAATTCATAAAATAACAACTATGGAATCCTTAATTAAATTCGTACAAGACGAGTTTGTAACAACAAAAGACTTCCCAGAATTTTCTGCTGGTGACACAATCACAGTATATTATGAAATTCGTGAGGGACAAAAAGTAAGAACACAGTTTTTCCGAGGTGTAGTACTTCAAAAAAGAGGAACTGGAACTTCAGAAACATTTACGATTAGAAAAATGTCGGGAACAATTGGCGTAGAGCGAATCTTCCCAATGAACCTACCAGCTTTGCAAAAAATAGAAGTGAACAAACGCGGTAAAGTCCGTCGTGCACGAATTTTCTATTTTAGAGAACTTACAGGTAAAAAAGCAAGAATTAAAGAACAAACACGTCGATAATTCTCCAATCATAATTTTAAAAAAAGCGCTGTACAAACAGCGCTTTTTTTTTGTTAAAAACTTAAGGATTAATCAAAAAAAACCTAGCGCTTTGAAGATGTTACAAAAATGTTAATTTTCCTTTGTTTTTAAGGTTAGAAAAAAATTGATTTAATTATATTTGTGGGCTTTTTAAACAAATCGCTTACAAATAAAAAAAAACAAAAAACATTTTCCTCAAATGGCAAAAATCATATATACAATTACGGACGAAGCACCAGCACTAGCAACCCGCTCTTTTCTTCCTATTGTTTCATCGTTTGTTGAACCATACGGTGTTTCTATAGACACCAAAGACATTTCACTCGCGGCTCGTGTTCTTTCGGCATTTCCAGAATTTCTAAATGAAAATCAGGTTGTTGAAGATGCACTGAGTAATTTAGGTCAAATTGTGAAATCTCCAGAAGCCAATGTCATCAAATTGCCAAACATTAGTGCTTCTCTACCTCAATTGCGTGAAGCCATCGAAGAATTACAATCCAAAGGTTATGCTGTTCCAAACTACCCAGAACAGCCCAAAAATGAGGAAGAGCAAAACATAAAATCGCGCTACGATAAAATTAAAGGTAGTGCAGTAAATCCTGTTTTAAGGGAAGGAAATTCCGACCGTAGAGCACCTAAGGCAGTGAAAAATTATGCCAAAAAGAATCCACACAGTATGGGGGCATGGAGCGCAAATTCCAAAACACATGTAGCCACTATGGCTTCTGGTGATTTTGCGCATAACGAACAATCGGTCACAAATGCATCGGCAACCAAGGTGAGCATCATCCACACTAACAAAGATGGAAAACAAACCGTCCTTAAAGAAAATATAGCGTTTCTTGAAGGCGAGATTTTTGACGCTACAGTAATGAGTGTCAGCGCATTAAAATCATTTCTAAAAACACAAATAGAAGATGCAAAAGCTTCGGGTGTGTTGCTTTCGTTACACATGAAAGCCACTATGATGAAGGTTAGTGACCCTATTATTTTTGGTCATGCTGTGCGTATATTCTTTGGTGATGTTTTTAAGAAGCACAACGCAACATTCAAGCAAAATGGCATCAATCCCAACAATGGACTAGGAAATATTCTCGATAAAATTCAGGCGCTAGAAAGCCCATTACGCGAGACTATTGAGGCAGATTTTGCTAACGCGCTAAATGATGGTCCAGACCTTGCTATGGTAAATTCTGAAAAAGGAATTACCAACCTGCACGTGCCAAGCGATGTAATTATTGATGCCTCTATGCCAGCAATGATACGAACTTCGGGGCAAATGTGGAACGCCAAAGGACAACTTCAAGACACCAAGGCCATTATTCCCGACAGCAGCTATTCGGGGATCTATACCGCTACCATTGATTTCTGTAAACAACACGGTGCTTTTGACCCTACAACAATGGGAACTGTCCCTAATGTTGGTCTTATGGCACAAAAAGCAGAAGAATATGGCTCACACGATAAAACCTTTGAAATTGAAGCCGATGGAACCGTTACTGTTGTTGATGAAAATGGCCATACACGCACTTCACACCACGTTGAACAAGGCGATATTTGGCGCATGTGTCAGGTCAAGGATGCACCAATACAAGATTGGGTAAAACTAGCCGTTACTCGCGCTCGTGCTTCACAAACACCAGCTGTTTTTTGGTTAGATAAAAACCGTGCTCACGATGCAGAACTCATAAAAAAAGTAGAACTTTATCTTCAAGAGTATGATCTTTCTGGATTAGAATTTAAAATTTTATCACCAATAGAAGCGACACACTACACCTTGGCTCGTCTAAAAGATGGATTGGATACCATTTCTGTTACAGGAAATGTACTTCGTGATTATCTAACAGATTTATTCCCCATTTTGGAAGTAGGAACTAGTGCCAAAATGCTTTCTATAGTGCCGTTGATGAATGGCGGAGGGTTGTTTGAAACAGGCGCTGGAGGATCCGCACCAAAACACGTAGAACAATTTTTGGAAGAAAATCATTTGCGCTGGGATTCTTTGGGAGAATTTTTGGCTTTGGCAGTGTCACTAGAACACTTTAGTCAAGTACACAATAATCCAAAAGCGAAAATTTTGGGTGCAACCCTTGATGATGCTACAGAACAATTATTGTTACAAAAGAAGTCGCCTTCACGAAAAGTTAATGAGCTAGACAATCGCGGAAGTCATTTTTATATCACCCTTTTTTGGGCACAAGCCCTCGCTGAGCAAGAAGACGACCTAGAATTAAAAGCTGCATTTACGACTGTAGCAGAGCAGCTCAAAGAGAATCAAGAGAAAATTTTGGAAGAACTTATTGAAGCTCAAGGACATGCTGTAGATATTGACGGCTATTATCTTCCGAATGAAGACAAAGCGGGTAAGGCAATGCGCCCAAGCGCGACTTTCAACGCTATTTTAAATTCATAAAACTAAACATCAAAGTTATGTTAAAAGCACCTCCTTGAGGTGCTTTTTTATTTAGTTTTACACGACCAAAATTTATGTATATTGATGAGATTTATTTACCTGTTTATAGCATGTTGTTCATTTGGATTTTCCCAAAATCAATTCACCTTGAGTGGAACAATTTATGAAACTGAAGGGCAAGAAACACTGATAGGAGCCAACATCATTTTTCCGGAACTCAATACTGGAACTACTACCAACGAATATGGCTTTTATTCAATCACCTTAGAAGCAGGAACATATGAAGTTCTAATCAGCTATGTGGGGTACGAATCTTTGAAACAAACCCTACAATTAAATGCCGATAAAACACTCAATTTCAGCATTAGCGAATCCGCTGATACTTTGGAAGAAGTTGTTTTGGAAACCAACGTCGAGCGCATCGATATCAAAACAACACAAATGAGTGTTAATGCATTGACAGCCAACACAATAAAACAAATACCAGTAGTTTTTGGCGAAGCCGATGTTATCAAATCTATTACTCTTTTGCCTGGAGTTTCCAACGGAGGCGAAGGTTCTGGCGGGTTTAATGTGCGTGGTGGATCTACAGATCAAAATTTAGTTTTATTGGATGAAGCCACCCTTTTCAATTCCTCACATTTATTTGGCTTTTTCTCTGTTTTTAATCCCAATGCAATCAAAAATATAAAACTTTACAAAGGTGGTATTCCAGCAAAATATGGTGGTCGTGTGGCCTCCGTTTTGGATATTTATCAGAAAGAAGGCAATAAAAATGAATTTCATGGCAACGGTGGCATTGGATTAGTGGCCAGCAGAGTACTTTTGGAAGGCCCCCTAAAAAAAGGTAAAGGATCATTTTTGTTGGGAGGACGCTCAACTTATGCGCATCTATTTTTACCCCTTTTTGATATTGATAACATTGCCTATTTCTACGATTTAAATACCAAGTTGAGCTATCGTTTAGACGAAAACAACAAAATTTATTTATCAGGATATTTTGGACGAGATGTTTTTAATGTCTCCAATAGTTTTGAAAACACCTATGGCAACACTGTCGTTAATTTCCGATGGAATCACTTGTTTACAGATCAATTATTTTCCAATTTATCCTTGATTTATTCTGACTATTATTATGGTTTGGACCTTAATTTTGTAGGATTTGAATGGAATTCTGGCATTCAAAATATGAATATCAAATACGATTTGAAACACTATTTGAATGACCGCTATAGTTTGGAGTACGGACTGCACAGCACCTACTACAGTTTCAATCCTGGAATAATTCAACCCAATGGCCCAACATCAGGCATCAACAGAGAAGAATTGACTAAAAAATATGCTTTTGAAAATGCATTTTATATTGATATCAAACAACAACTGAGCGATAAATTATCGCTGAGTTACGGCGCAAGATTGAGTAGTTTTTTACGTCTTGGACAAAAAGAATTAAACTCCTATGATAATGATAGTGCCGTAGCATTCAATCCCAATCTTCAGATTTACGAATCTGTAGATCCCAATGGAACCATCACCACCTCTAGCGGTAAAATTCAAAAATCTTTTTTTAATATTGAACCACGATTGGCAGCCTCCTATTTAATTGATGAAAACAGTTCTGTAAAAATCAGTTATAACCGAATGGCACAGTATTTACATTTGCTGTCCAACACTACTGCGCCAACACCACTCGATGTTTGGGCGCCAAGTGGAAAGTACATTCAACCGCAATTATTGGATCAAATTGCATTGGGTTATTTTAAAAATTATGACAATTACAGTTTCGAAATTGAAACCTTTTACAAAAAAACCAAAAACCGTATTGACTATATTGATGGTGCTAATTTGATTGCCAATAAAGCCATCGAACAAGTTTTACTCAATGGGCGTTCTAGGGCCTATGGATTAGAATTTTTACTTAGAAAAAATAAAGGCCGTTTCAAAGGATGGTTGGCCTATACCCTGTCTAAATCTGAACAACAAACCGAAGGTCGAAATGCGAACGAACCTGGCGTTAATAATGGCAATTGGTACAACACCCCTTTTGATAGGACACACGATATTTCATTAACTTCGAGTTATGAACTGAGTAAAAAATGGAATTTAAATGCTAATTTCTTATTCCAAACAGGGCAGCCAACCACCTATCCCAATGGGCAGTATATCTACAACGGGCTCGTTATTCCAACCTACGAAGATCGGAATTCTAGCCGATTACCTGCCTATCACAGAATGGATGTTTCGGCAACATATACCCCAAAACCCGAAAAAGTAAAAGGCTGGCAAGGCGAATGGGTTTTTAGTGTGTATAACCTGTATAATCGCAAAAATGCACAGTCGTTAAATTTTAGACAAAACACTACAACCGGCCAAAATGAAGCACTTAAACTTTCTATTTTCGGAGTGATTGGCGCAGTTACTTATAATTTTAAATTTTAAGCCATGAAACAACTTTTTTTATACCTTACTATTGGCGTGATTTTTACAGCTTGCGAAGACGTCATCGAATTGGATTTGAACACGGCGCCTGCCCGTTTGGCCATAGATGCACAACTAAAAACAAATCCAAACACACTACTTCCACAAACAGTAATCCTAAGTTTAACAGGCGGTTTTTATGATAATAATACAACGATGGTGACCACGGCCACTGTTCAGCTTTTGGACATTAGCAATGCCACAACCCACACTTTTATACACAACGAAAATGCACCTGGATATTATACTCTAGACCTGACGCCAAGTTTAAATACCGATTATAAACTCATTATCAATTATGACAATGAAATTTATGAATCTTCTGTAGAACAACTGATCCCTAGCGTTCCAATAGACCATTTGGAGCAAGGTAATGGCACGCTTTTTCAAGGCGATGAAAAAGAAGTTTTGGTGACTATCTCAGATGATGCTAGTCGAGACGATTTTTATATTTTTCATTTTGGGGACAATTTATTTTTGGCAACAAAAGACGAATTTTATCAAGGGAATGCCTTTACTTTCTCATATTTTTATGATGATTTAATTGCAGGGGATACAGCCATTATCAATGTTTATGGCGCCGATGAAGCCTATTTCAATTTTATGACCGCCATTATTGAGCAAACGGAAGAAGGAGGCGATCCTTTTGAAACCACACCAACAACGGTACGTGGAAATATTTTTAACACTACAAATCCAACCCACTATCCAATGGGATATTTTAGTATTGGTGAATCCTACACCGCTAGTCTCGTACTCGAGTAGTCAAACTCAAAAAGTCGTTCAAAAAGACTATTTTTGTGTATGGCGTTCACAAAAACTACAGAGCAAGACTCACATTACAACCACCTAGAACAACAATCGATTGGGACATTATTGCAGCAAATTAATGCTGAAGATCAAACCGTTCCAACAGCCGTTGCCAAAGTTTTACCACAACTTGAACTTGTAGTCGAAAAGGTCGTGCAACAACTCCAATCTGGAGGACGTTTGTTTTATCTTGGTGCTGGAACAAGTGGCCGACTCGGGATATTGGACGCCTCGGAATGTCCCCCAACATTTGGTGTGCCGCACAGTTTAGTGGTAGGGCTTATTGCGGGTGGTGATTCTGCAATTCGAAAAGCGGTAGAATTTGCAGAAGACGACACCCAACAAGGCTGGAAAGACCTTGAAAATCATAAGATCAACTCGAAAGATATTGTTATTGGGATTGCAGCATCGGGTACCACACCCTATGTGATTGCTGCGTTGGAGATGTGCAACAGTCATCAAATTCCAACAGCATGCATCACTTGCAATGCTGGCAGTCCATTGGCCAAAACAGCGCAGTTTCCTATTGAGGTGGTTGTTGGTCCAGAATTTGTCACAGGCAGCTCACGCATGAAAGCAGGAACTGCACAAAAACTTATTTTAAATATGATTAGCACTACAGCTATGATACAGTTAGGACGAGTGAAAGGCAACAAAATGGTGGACATGCAATTGAGTAATCACAAACTCGTCAACCGAGGGACTCAAATGCTGATGAACGAATTACAGATTTCTGAAACAGAAGCCAAAACACTTTTAGATACGCATCAAAATGTACGTGCCGCAATAAAAGCTTTTAAAAACACATAATGGAACCAAAACGCACCAACAGACCACTGCTCATCAAAGGCCTAAAAACCATGGGACTCACTTTGCTGACCCTATTTTTAGGACCATTTTTACTGCATGTAGGATTGTCCAACCCCGACAAACCGCTTTATATCCCTCTTGTCGTCGCAGGAATAGGAATTTGTGGGCTAGCCATTTATTTGGGATTTAAAGGCATAAAAATTATTATGGATAGTATTTTTAAATAAAAGACAGTGCAAACACATCCAAAAACTTGGATTGCCTTTTTTTGGTGCGTACCCAACACCGAGATTTTACTATCTGTTTGATATTCAGCCCTATAACTAAGTTTTAAAAAAACATAATTTTTTATATTTTTATGGGGTAGCCATCAACCATTTTAGTTTTGGAATAAGAGGAACTTATTTTTTATGTCCTCAAACGCCAACAAAAACCTACATCAAGCCAAAAACGCTAAAAAAGACGAATTCTATACCCAACTGCCGGATATAGAAAACGAGCTTAAACACTACCGTCACCACTTTAAAGACAAGGTGGTTTATTGCAATTGCGACGACCCCCGTATGAGCAATTTTTTCCATTATTTTTCTTACAATTTTGAGGATTTAGGCCTAAAAAAACTCATTACCACCTGCTACCAAAACCAAAACCGAGATTTGTTTAGCACACATGACTCTGAACGAGCCATTTACCTAGAATACCATGGCGACACCAACCAAAATAGAGTTCCTGATGTAGAAGAAATTGGCGTGCAATACCTTAAAGGCGATGGCGATTTTAGAAGTGAAGAAAGTATAGAATTATTAAAGCAAGCCGATATTGTAGTCACCAACCCACCCTTTTCCCTCTTTCGAGAATATGTAGCACAGCTTATTGCATACAAGAAAAAGTTTGTGATTATTGGGCACCAAAATGCCATCACTTATAAAGAACTTTTCCCTTTAATAAAGGAAAACAAAATGTGGCTAGGATTCGGTTTTAGAGGGGGTGCAGGGCATTTTATTTCAAATTATGAAGATACAGCAACTGCGAATGATAGAAAAGAAGGGATGATACGAGTTTCTGGTGTCCATTGGTTCACCAATTTAGACCATAACAAACGTCACGAAGACCTGATTTTATACAAACCCTACACCCCAGAGGACTACCCCAAATACGACAACTACGATGCTATAAATGTCAATAAAACCAAAGAAATACCGATGGACTACCCAGGGGCTATGGGCGTGCCCATTACCTTTTTGGATAAATACAACCCCGAGCAGTTTGAGATTTTAGGCTTATCTGCTTCAGCAGGATATAATCAAAAAATTGTTGGTATTCCATTTATTGGAATAAAAGACGCTAGACCAATAGTTAATGGCAAAACAGCATATGCTAGAGTATTCATCAAAAACAAACGCTTATGAAAATTGAATTGAAAGAAATTACCATTCGCGAATTGACTGCCGGTTATTTAGATAACCAAGAAGATGGTGTACGGGGCTATGGCGGAAAGCTGGACATACGTCCCCCCTACCAACGCGAGTTTGTTTATAAAGACCATCAACGTGATGCGGTCATTCATACGGTCAGCAAAGGGTTTCCGCTTAACGTCATGTATTGGGCGGTACGTGAGGATGGTAATTATGAAATCATCGACGGCCAACAACGCACGGTGTCCATTTGTCAGTATGTTCAAGGTGATTTTTCGGTGGACATGCGCTATTTTCATAACCTGCAAGACGATGAACAGGCACAAATCCTAAACTATAAACTGATGGTGTATTTCTGTGCAGGTGCAGCCAGTGAAAAACTGGAGTGGTTTCGCACCATCAATATCGCTGGCGAAGAACTTACCGATCAAGAACTGCGCAATGCGGTGTATTCGGGGTCTTGGGTGACGGATGCTAAACGACATTTTAGTAAAAACGGTTGCCCTGCCTACGGTATGGGAAGTAAGTATTTAAGTGGGTCGCCCATTCGTCAAGATTATCTAGAAACCACTATTGATTGGCATTCAGAAGGTGCTATTGAAGTCTATATGGCAGAGCGTCAAAACCAACCTAACGCCAACGCCTTGTGGTTGTATTTTTTGGCAGTGATCAATTGGGTGCAAACGGTGTTTCCCAACTACCGCCGAGAGATGAAAGGCATTGCCTGGGGTGAACTGTACAACACACACAAGGACCAAGATTGGGACTCTGCCAAACTAGAAATAGAGATCAAACGCCTCATGCAAGACGATGATGTGTCCAAAAAAAAAGGGATTTATGCCTATCTACTCACTGGTAAAGAAAAGCACCTCAATATTCGTGCCTTTACACAAAGTCAAAAACGCCAACTCTACGAACAACAACAAGGCATCTGCCCTGTGTGTAAAGAACATTTTAACCTCGCCCAAATGGAAGCGGATCATATTACCCCATGGCACGAGGGTGGAAAAACGGAACTCAGCAACGGACAAATGCTCTGTAAAGAAGATAATAGACGGAAAGGTGGGAGGTAGATAATTAAACTGCATATAAAAAATAAATGATAAGTTATGCCAGGTATTAGTATATCAGATTTTTTTAAACAAAAAAGAACCCCTTCAGAAATTAAATCTGAAATACTTAATGAGTATTTTAAAGCATGGGCAGCAATACTTCTTAAGGGACAGCAGTATCGAAGAATCAAAACTCTTTTGTACGTGGATTTATTTTCTGGACCTGGATTATATGATGATGGAGAACCTTCCACCCCTATCAAAATATTGAATAGTATAAATCAGAGTAAAAGACAAAACATTGACCTTGATAAAGCTGTTAAGACTTTTTTTAATGATAAAAGTAAAAAATTAGCAAATGACTTAAAACGCAATATTGAAAACCTTCCATATTATAATTCTATAACGCATAAGCCAGTAATTGCTAATGAACCTGCAAGTCAAAAAATGTTAGAAAACTATCTACAATCGTCAAATCCGAGTTTAACATTTATTGACCCTCTTGGTTACAACTATACACAAAATATGCTTTTGTATTCTGTAAAGAATTGGGGTTCTGATTTGTTTATGTTGTTCAACATAAACAGAATTCGAGCAGCAATCAGAAATAAGAAAGTAAAACAAAATATGAAAGGCATATTTGCATCTAACTATGATAAAATTCTTGAATTCTACTGGAATGATGAAAGACCTCATAAAAGAGAGGAGTTTATAATTAAAACTTTTCAAAAAATATTTGAAGAAAGAAATTATTTCATATTAAAATTTAAAGTAAATTTTCCAAATAGAAATCAAACTAGTCACTATTTATTCTTTATATCAAAAGTTCAATTAGCAATTACTAAAGCAAAAGAAATAATGACAAAATATAGTGATATGCAAGAAGACGGAGTTCCCTTATTTGGTGCAAATTTAAAACAAGACCCTTTGTTTTTTCCATCACTTTGTAAATATTCAATTAAAAAATTAAGTGAAATAATCTTACAAAATAGTTCTATGTTTAACAATAAAACAATTGAAAAAATATATCTTGAACACAATTATAACACTAATTATATCAAACAGAATTATAAAGATGCTATTGAAATTCTCCTAAACGATAATAAAATTATGATATTTGATAAAAAAGAAAACCCAACTAAACGAATTACATACACAGCAAAAATAAAATTCAACTAACATGGCACAATCAAGTATTGAGTGGACTGAAATGACTTGGAACCCAACAACTGGGTGTTCCAAAATATCTCAAGGGTGTAAGTTTTGTTATGCAGAAATAATGTCCAAAAGACTGCAAGCAATGGGTGTTGAAAAGTACAAGGACAATTTTGAGGTTAGAACTCACGAAGACGCATTGAAAACTCCTTACACTTGGAAGAAATCAAAAGTTGTTTTTGTAAACTCAATGAGTGATTTATTCCACGAAAAAATTCCCCTCAAATTTATTAAAAAGATTTTTAAAGTAATGAATGATAACCCTCAACACGTTTTTCAAGTATTAACTAAAAGAGCTAAAAGACTAAGAGAAGTTCATCAAGAATTGAAATGGTCTCATAATATTTGGATGGGTGTTTCAGTTGAAGAACAAAATGTTGAAAATAGAATTGATTTTCTGAGAGATACAAATGCAAGAGTTAAATTCTTGTCATTAGAGCCACTTATCGGACCACTTTCAAATATAAATCTAAACAGTATTGATTGGGTTATTGTTGGAGGAGAAAGTGGGCATAATCCAAGGCCAATGGATGCAGATTGGGTACTTGATATACAAGAACAATGTAAAAAATCAGATGTTGCATTCTTTTTTAAACAATGGGGCGGAAAAAACAAGAAAAAAAATGGCAGAATATTAAACGGAAGAACATATGACGAAATACCTGAGCTTGATTTACAGCTTAGTGTTTAGCCCCCGCCAACGAGAGCATCTTGCTTATTCTTAATCTTATATAAAACAGTGTATATCAACGAACTAAAAACTTTGCGGTGGAAAATTTCCACCGCAAAATATAGCCCCACTAACGCTCGCATCTTGCTCACTCTTAAAAACAAATCCACAAAAAAAGCCCTCACAAAATTGTGAGGGCTTTATGGATACTGAAGCGGGTTCAGTACAAAAAAAGGCGGTGACCTACTCTTCCACAAGTGTAGTACCATCGGCGCTAATGGGCTTAACTGCTCTGTTCGGGATGGTAAGAGGTGAGCCCCATTGCAATAACCACCTTAAATGGTTGCTATAGGTTCTATGCTTTTAGCTTTTAACTTTCAGCTTTCAGCTTATAACCTACAGCGCAGCATTGCTGCTAATATGATAACATATTGAA
>CANNCM010000006.1 GCA_947503105.1 uncultured Flavobacteriaceae bacterium
CCTTTGCCAAATACCATTGACGGCATTACTGGAACTTGGACACCCGCGTTTAATGCCAATACAACAACAGATTATACTTTTACACCTGATGCAGGACAATGTGCCACAACCCCTGCGCCTATTCAGTTGGTCGTGAATCCTTTGGTAACGCCAATAATTCCAACATTAAATCCTATTTGTGAGGGTGATCCTAACCCTCTGCCAAATACCATTGACGGCATTACTGGAACTTGGACACCCGCGTTTAATGCCAATACAACAACAGATTATACTTTTACACCTGATGCAGGACAATGTGCCACAACCCCTGCGCCTATTCAGTTGGTCGTGAATCCTTTGGTAACGCCAATAATTCCAACATTAAATCCTATTTGTGAGGGTGATCCTAACCCTTTGCCAAATACCATTGACGGCATTACTGGAACTTGGACACCCGCGTTTAATGCCAATACAACAACAGATTATACTTTTACACCTGATGCAGGACAATGTGCCACAACCCCTGCGCCTATTCAGTTGGTCGTGAATCCTTTAGTAACGCCAATAATTCCAACATTAAATCCTATTTGTGAGGGTGATCCTAACCCTTTGCCAAATACCATTGACGGCATTACTGGAACTTGGACACCCGCGTTTAATGCCAATACAACAACAGATTATACTTTTACACCTGATGCAGGACAATGTGCCACAACCCCTGCGCCTATTCAGTTGGTCGTGAATCCTTTGGTAACGCCAATAATTCCAATATTAAATCCTATTTGTGAGGGTGATCCTAACCCTTTGCCAAATACCATTGACGGCATTACTGGAACTTGGACACCCGCGTTTAATGCCAATACAACAACAGATTATACCTTTACGCCTGATGCAGGACAATGTGCCACAACCCCTGCGCCTATACAGTTGGTCGTGAATCCTTTGGTAACGCCAACTTTCACAGCAGTAAGTCCTATTTGTTCTGGTGATACAATAGCACCTTTGCCAACAACTTCAAATAATGGCATAACAGGGACTTGGGATCCAGCGACAATAGATAACACAACCACAACAATCTATACGTTTACACCAAATAGTGGTACTTGTATTGTAGAAACAACACTTGAAATAACCGTATTACCACAAGTAACTCCAACATTCTCAATAGATGATATTTGTATTGGTGAAACGATAGGGGCATTGCCAACGTTTTCTTTAGAAGGTATTACCGGAACCTGGAGTCCTGCAGTCAATAACTTAGCGACTACAACATACACCTTTACTCCAGACCCAGGACAGTGTGCAAATGCAACAACTGAAACTGTTGAAGTGAACCCAATCAATACGCTGGCGGTTTCGACAGAAAATACTTCAGAGCCTTTTGATAGTAATCAAATTATTGAAGTTACAGTGAGCGGTGGGAGTGGTAATTATGAATATCAATTGGATGGTGGAAGTTGGCAAACAAATTCTATTTTTCAAAATGTCGTTGGATGTCAAGAGCATACAATAAAAGTGAGAGATGCTGAGGGTTGTAGCAACGAACCAGAATCTGTTGTTACTATTTTATCGTACCCTAAATTCTTTACCCCTAATGGGGATGGATTCAATGATTTTTGGAATATAAAATGCCTAAGAAACCGTACAGGTTTGGTGACGATATTTGACCGCTTTGGAAAGCTCCTCAAACAATTCAAAACTTCAAATGCAGGCTGGAATGGTGTTTATAATAATGCGCTTATGCCTACAAGCGACTATTGGTTTTTGGTGACGTATTACGATGAAAATGGAAATGAAAAAGAATTCAGATCGCATTTTACATTAAGACGCTAAGTGATTTTTAAAAACGGTAGCCTACGTATGCACCTCCTTTAAGCATAAAATCTACACTAGAATTTCCTAGTAAGTTCCTTCCAACGCCAAGTCGAACTTCAAAAACAAACCCACCCCTATTGATCCATTTTTGGCCAATAGAAAAACCAAGAGAAGTTTCAAAATAATCGTTTTCTTTTGAGGTAAAACTATCTTGGTCTACCCCAGAATATAAAGAGGTAAAAGCTTCAACAAAAAACCCCTTTGCACCATATTGCTGATCGCGATCAAAATACATTCTGAAAAAAGGTGTAAAAGAAAAATATTCCGGATAGTCAGCTCTTTTATTACGGTTTAAATTAAACAACAAAGTAGCGCCATAGCCTTTGTTTCGATCATGAACATATTCGTAAGTAGTTTCAATCATAGGCATGGCCATTAGCTTCACTATTTCTAGTTTTACTTCATGGCGACGCTCAAAAATATCTTTTGAGGATGAAAACTCTGTTTGAGCACTAAAACATTGAATGGATAAAAAAAGAATGAGAATTGAAAATGAATATTTCATAATATGTTAGATTTGAAATATCTATAAAATATCAAAAATTATACCACACTAAAAATAAGCTTTCAATTGTACTGTGCCCGTGTGAATTGTTCTACTCGTTTCGGTTTTTCTTCCAAAATAATTCAAATTTAAATCCAAAAATTTAGTGAGTTTTTTTTGTGCAATTAAAGACCAAGTAAAATTTGTTCCAGGCTGCAAGCCTTCCATCATTTGATAGGCTACAGGTGTGTTTGCATTGCCTTCAAAAGCATTAGAAAAATAGTTAAACTCTGCAGAAAAAGAAGCGTTTGTGTCTTGATTCATCACAGCAGAACATCCAAGTTTGTGCTGCTTCAAATGTTCATTGTCATTAATTAAATTGTCTTTTTGTTGAAATTGATAAAAAATATCAAAACGTTTATTATCATCAAGCAAATATGATATTTTTGGATGCATCAATATTTGGTCTAATTCAAAATTTTTAGAGGAATAATTTTCGCTTTCAGATTTATTATTATCTAAATTAAATTGAAAATTCAAAAGCCATTGTTGCTGAATTTTATGCGTAAAATTCAACTGATGTGCATAGCCTTTTTGAGCAATAGACCCAAAAGACAAAACATTTTTTAACTCAGACCCCGAAAAACTATAGGACACGGTATAACGCTGTTTCCCTCTATTGAAAAATAGTTGATTTCGAAAATTAGATTGTAAAGCAAGTTGATTTTCTGATGTAGATTGAAATGGATTTAAATTTATATCCTGGCCATCATTGCGCTCTTTTCTATCTATTAAAAATGTAGTTTGATTATAAAAATGAGACCAAAAACGTTTGGTGTTGTTAGAAGATCCACTCCATTGAATAGGATCGATAGTGAGGGTTTGACTCAAGCGATTCTGATGCGTTCGGAGATAAACTTGATTTGGCAAAAGCACCCGAATATATGTCGCTTGATCTTGAAATTGGGAGATCTCAAACTCTTCAAGTTCTTGAATTCCATTAGCATTATAATCAAACCACACAAAACTCCCTTGACCTGGTTCTACTTCAACATATGTAAAATCTTGCTGTGGTAACTGGCCCGAACTGGTTTCGTAAACCGTTTGCCATTGAAGGAGGTTTTTGGACAATTTTTGATTGTAAAATAATCTTGAATTTAGCGTTTTTTGATTTGACAAATTAGCATCATCCGGCCTGAACACTCTGTAATTTGCATACAGACTCAGATTAGTATTTTGGTTTTGAATCATTTGAGTTTTGGCGTAATAGGTATCCGATGTGTTTATGCGTTTTAGAGCGTTGTTTTGAACACTATCATTCATTCGTTTGACATACCCTATTTTGACAAAAACTTTGGTAGAATCTCCAACGCCCACAAATGTTTCGTATGCGCTAAACCTCTGACTTTGAAGGTCTAACTCTTCTGATGGAAGTTGAGTGATTTTGTTTTGCTCTGTAGAAAATTTCACTCCAGGCCAAAATATTCCGATATCATATTTGAGCTGAGATAGAGAACGGAAAAATGTCGATCGTGTATGCGTTCCACCCGTATTCAAAACACTAGAATGTGTTCGAAACTCAACATTATTCAAACGTATATTTGAGTTTAAAACATGACGATTTCCATTAAATTCTTTTGAAAAATTTAGGTGTTGATATTGATAATTAATTTGATTAAAATCCGAGTTATAAAAAGAAACTCCTGTGGTCACAAAAAGTTGATCTCCAAAATCTGAAACTACCTGATTACTTGTGGGCTGATCTAAATTCCAATCCCTATTAAACTCTGGATTATATAGGCCCTCTAAATTTCTAAAATCTTTTTGGATAAAATCTAACTCAGAATCCACATTAATATTCCATTTACTCGTTTTAAGAAGGTGTTGATCTACAGCAAAACGTGCGGCAAAACCATCATTATCGTCATCTGAAATCGTTGAAAATGTATTAAGATCATTCTTACTTGTAGCCAACTCAAAGCCAACTGTAGTTTTTTTATTTGGTTTATACGATCCGTTCAGGACAGCAAGCTGTAATTTTACTGGTGCAACAAGTTGTACAATAGGCGCATAGCTTCCCTGTTTTTGTCCAGATATTGGCGATACATAAGTATAAATATTAGAAATTGCTGCAGAGCTCGACAACACATAATCTCCTTGCTGTTCGCCGACAAACAAAAAATTTACCTGATATAAACTGTCCTCTGAATCGTTAGAAAATACAAAAACTTCTTCTCCTTCAATGATGTCTTTTTTGTATAAAATTCTATTTTCACTAAACTCTGTTGGCGTCGCCGACGATGCGGTCATCTGTGAATTGTCATCACCCGCATTGGACAATATTTCAGCTTGATTGGCATTTAAATTTTGTTGTAAGGGTTGATTTTTCAAATCATTTTCATTGTAAAATGACAACCCCAACTTTAGTTTATCCGAGTGCTGTTGTACAGCAGCATACCCAACAAACCTTGTATAATTCCGTTCGCTATATTGATAATCAACAGTAATACGCATTTCAGAAGTAATTGGATATGTCGGATTAAAAACAATTTCTCCAGCATTATAATCAATACTATAATCTTTAGTGGCTCCACGCTCCAAAGCAATACCATTGACATACACCGTTTCGCTTCCAGAAACAACTAACACAAACAACTCGTTGTTTGGCCCTTTGAGCTTGTAGGGGCCTTGATTCCCTTCTTGAGCTACAAATTGACTTGTAATGAACTGACCACGCACCAATGCTCCAGATGCATGGGCTGTTGTTTCCGAATTTTTGTGTTGAAACACAGAACGCACAGAAAGGCCTTGCACTCGTTTTGAAAATTCTGCAAAATAAGAACTGTTATTTTCCAAATCTATATCTCCTGCACGCAACGCCCACTGATCTGTAAAAGCTTCTATAAAAACCTGATCAAACTCATCTAACCGCTGAGAATAACCACTTTGCTGTAGAGGAATATTAGCATCTTGAATTGATGCTCTAAGTGTTACTTTTTCACTAATTTTTCCACTAATTTGTAAATCAAGCTCACTATTCAATACAGAGTTCTGATTGTTGCCAATGGTTACTCCTCTTGAAATACTACCCGAAGTCGATAGCCCATCAAAAGGGACAACTACCTGAGCATTGTTTAACTCTGATATTTGGTAGAGTTTATCTAAAGTCCCCGTTGAATTCACAATAACTGAGCGGTCAACTTGCTTGTAGGTTTTTGTTAAAAATTTAGGATAACGCAAATAGCTGACTTCAATTGAATCTGTTTGTGGTAGGGTATTTTTAAAATTTACAGTTGCTTTTTTAAAATCTATTGCATAAAAGGCGCTATCTAAAGAAATCCCGTTGGCATCGATGATTTCAAAAAAAGTAGGGTTAATGCTTACACTATCTAAAACAATGGTTTTTTGGACTTTCATTTTTTTTGTTTGTCGCAATCCCTTTGAGTCTTGTGCCAATACAAAAGATGATGAGAATAAAAATACAGAAATCAAAAACCTGTGCATACTTAGTTTTAACTAAAAAAAAACGAAAATATTTTATTGATACTTTTCAATAAAACTCAAAAAATCTTTAGCGTAAAAGTAAGGCTTTAATTATTTTAGCTAAAATATTATATCACTTATGAAAATTGTTTCATATAACGTCAATGGGATTCGAGCCGCTCTAAAAAAGGGGTTTTTGGAATGGTTGGTTGCTACCGATCCAGATGTGATTTGTTTACAAGAAATAAAAGCACAAGAAGATCAACTCGATTTAGGTATGTTTGAAGCTGCAGGATATCCCTATAACTACTGGTTTAGTGCCCAAAAAAAAGGGTATAGCGGGGTTGCAATTTTATCTAAAACTGAGCCAAAAAATATTGTTTTTGGCACTGGAATTGAGTCTATGGATTATGAAGGACGAAACATACGCGCAGATTTTGCAGGTGTTTCTGTTATGAGTTTGTATTTACCCTCCGGAACAAATATTCAGCGCTTAGAACACAAATTTGAGTATATGGAATTGTTTCAATCCTACATTAACGTGTTAAAAAAAGAGCTGCCAAATTTAGTCATTTGTGGCGATTATAATATTTGTCACGAAGCTATCGATATCCACGATCCAGTGCGCAACAAAAATGTGTCTGGGTTTTTACCAGAAGAACGCGCTTGGATGAGTTCCTTTTTGAATAGTGGATTTGTTGATGCTTTTCGTGAACTGAACAAAGCCCCACACCAGTACAGTTGGTGGAGCTATAGAGCCAATGCTCGCGCCAACAATAAAGGATGGCGACTGGATTATACACTAGTTTCAAATCCCTTAAAAGAAAACATTAAAAGAGCCGTTATACTTTCTGAAGCAGTCCATAGCGATCACTGCCCAGTATTATTAGAATTAAATCCATAAAAATAAAAATCATGTTTAAATACTACATTTTTTTATCTGTATTTGCACTTACTACCACTTCTTGTGTGTCTTCAAAATTATACAAAGAACTTGAAGGCAAATACAATACATTAAAATCAGATTATGATGAGTTATCTGGCAGTAATGATCAAGAAATTCTTCAGAAAAAAGATCTCGAGCAGCAACTGGCCTCACTTCAAGACACCTTTGATAAAGTACAGTCCGAACGCGACAAACTAGCTCAAGACGTTGTAGCACTACAAAAGAAATACGATAATTTAGATGCTGCGTACTCTGCATTAGAACAAAATAGTTCTAAATCTATTGAAGAAAATGCACAAAAAAACAGGGAACTTCTTGCTCAATTAGAGGCAAAAGAACAAGCACTAGCTGTAGAAAATGACCGCTTGATGCGTCTGGAGGCAGACATGCAAGATCGTTCGCAACGCATTGCAGAACTGGAAGCACTCATCGCAGCCAAGGATCAAGCAATGACGGATTTGAAAAATGCTATTTCTAGCGCACTTACTGCATTTGAAGGTAAAGGTTTGACTGTAGAGCAACGCAATGGAAAAGTTTATGTCTCTATGGAAAATAAGCTTCTCTTTAAATCTGGAAGTTGGTCTGTAGGGTCTGAAGGGCGCAAAGCCATTGTACAACTCGGAAAGGTTCTTGGCGAAAATCCAGAAATTGCTGTTTTGATAGAAGGTCACACCGACAATGTTCCGTTTTCGAATGGAGGTCAAATTTCTGGGAACTGGGATTTATCAACAAAACGTGCAACCTCTATCATTTCTATTTTGAGCGAAAATGATGCGATTAATCTTGAAAATTTAACCGCAGCTGGACGTAGTGAGTATGCACCAATTGCAACAAATCAAACCTCAGAAGGTAAGGCGAAAAACAGACGTATTGAAGTTATTTTGACGCCAAAACTCGATGAAATCTCTAAACTTTTAAATAATAATTAATGAAATACACATCACTTCCAAATACCGATATTAAAGTCAGTAAGATTTGTCTTGGCTCAATGACTTGGGGCAATCAAAATACAGAAGCAGAGGGGTTTAATCAGCTGGATTATGCGTTGGAGCGTGGTGTCAATTTTATTGATACTGCAGAATTATATCCTGTTCCTGCATCAAAAGAAACTCAAGGACGTACGAGTACAATCATTGGAAATTGGCTGAAAAAAAACAATAACAGAGACCGTGTAATTCTTGCGAGCAAAGTTGCTGGCCCTGGTGATTATACTGCTCACATTAGAACCACTGGATTTGGTGGTACATCCATCGTAGACGCTGTAGAGCTCGAACTCAAAAGACTCCAAACAGATTATATTGATTTGTACCAATTGCATTGGCCAGAAAGGCATACCAATACTTTTGGCGTCAGAGATTTCAAGCCTAGCCCAAACGACCCATGGTCGGACAATTTTAATGAAGTCCTTCACAAACTCAACAAACTGGTACAATCTGGGAAAATTAGAGCTTATGGAATTTCCAACGAAAAAGGTTGGGGTACTATGCGTTATGTTGAGGAAGTTCGAAAAGATCATTTACCAAAAGTCAGCACCATTCAAAATGCTTATTCGCTATTAAATCGTGTTTTTGAAGGAGATTTAGCCGAAATATCTCTTCGAGAAAATATTGGATTATTGGCCTATTCGCCATTGGCTTTTGGTGTGCTTTCTGGAAAGTATATTGATGGCTCTGCCGATGATAATGCACGATTGAAGTTGTTCCCAAGATTTGCTCGCTACAGCAGCGCTCAATCAACAGAAGCAACACAACAGTATTTAGCATTAGCAAATGATATCGGTATTTCATTAACAACACTTTCATTGGCATTTGTAAATCAACGCCCATTTGTCACTAGTAATATTATTGGTGCTACAAATTTGAAACAACTCAAGGAAAACATTGATAGTGTAGACATGAAATTGTGTGAAGATACGTTGGGAAAGATTAATGAAATTCATGCTAAAATTCCGAATCCAGCCCCCTAATTTTTAGGCCTTATTGGCTAATTGACCACAAGCTGCATCAATATCTTTTCCTCGTGAACGACGAACAGTTACAGTAATATTATTGGCTTCAAGCATCGACACATAACGGTCAATTGTTGATTTATTAGCTTGCTGAAACTCTCCATCATCAATGGGATTATATTCGATAATATTGACCTTACTTGGAGCAAATTTACAAAAATCAATTAGGGCTTGAATATCCTTTACAGTATCGTTGATACCATCCCAAACAACATATTCATAGGTAATTTGACGTTTTGTTTTTTCATACCAAAACTGCAGAGCTTCGCGAAGATCTTTCAGAGGAAAGGTTTCATTGAAAGGCATAATTTGAGTTCGAACCTCATCAATTGCCGAATGTAACGATACGGCTAAATTAAATTTTACGTTATCTTCAGCCATTTTTTTTATCATTTTTGGAACGCCAGAAGTTGATACAACAATACGTTTTGGCGACATGCCAAGACCTTCTTCAGATGTAATTTTGTCTATGGCTTTCAAAACATTGTTATAATTCATTAGAGGCTCGCCCATGCCCATAAATACAATATTGGTGAGTTTTTTATTATGATAAAGGCGACTTTGTTTGTCTATGGCAACAACTTGATCGTAAATTTCATCGGGATTTAGGTTGCGCATGCGTTTGAGTCGAGACGTTGCACAAAACTTGCAGTCCAAACTGCACCCTACTTGAGATGACACACAAGCTGTTGTTCTCTTGGGTGTAGGGATAAGTACAGATTCTACAACGAGGCCATCATGCAGACGAATAGCGTTTTTTAGTGTTCCATCGGAACTGCGCTGCATGGTGTCCACTTCAATATGGTTAATACTAAAAGCTTTGTTTAATAATAATCGCGTTTCTAGCGACAAGTTTGTCATATCATCGAAGTGATGTACTCCTTTTTTCCACAACCATTCATATACTTGTTTCCCTCGAAAGGCTTTATCGCCATTGGAGGTAAAAAAAGCCATCAGTTGCTCTTTTGAAAGTGCGCGAATATCTTGTTTTGTTGTACTCAATTAGGAAAATAGTAAAGTTAAAAAAAGCCTCAAAAAGAGGCTTTAAAGTATTATAAAATTAGCATAGCATCGCCATAACTATAAAATTTATATTCTTCTTTGACAGCTTCCTTATAGGCTTTCATCACAAAATCGTAACCGCCAAAAGCAGAAGTCATCATTAATAACGTTGACTTTGGAGTATGAAAATTGGTAATCATACAATTCGCAATTGAAAAATCATATGGTGGGAAAATAAATTTATTGGTCCAACCACTATACTCGTTAAGCGTACCGCTAGAAGATACCGAACTTTCCACAGAACGCATCACAGTAGTTCCTACTGCACAAATGCGTCTTTTTTCTTTTAATGCAGTATTGATTGTTTGTGTTGCGGTACTGTCTATAATAATTTCTTCACTATCCATTTTATGTTTAGAAAGATCTTCTACCTCAACAGGGTTAAAAGTCCCCAATCCAACATGTAGGGTCAGTTCTGCAAAATTAATGCCTTTGATTTCGAGGCGTTTCAACAAATGTTTTGAAAAATGTAATCCTGCTGTTGGTGCCGCTACTGCCCCTTCATTTTTTGCATAGATTGTTTGATAACGTTCTTCATCTTCTGGCTCTACATCTCTTCGAATATATTTTGGAAGGGGTGTTTGTCCTAGTTCTGTTAATTTTCGTCTAAATTCTTCATAAGATCCATCAAACAAAAATCTTAATGTTCGACCTCTAGAGGTGGTGTTATCAATAACTTCGGCAACTAAACTCTCATCATCACCAAAATATAACTTATTTCCAATTCTAATTTTTCGAGCTGGATCTACTAAAACATCCCAAAGACGCTGTTCTGCGTTGAGTTCTCTAAGTAAAAATACTTCGATACGAGCACCTGTTTTTTCTTTATTTCCAAAAAGTCTTGCTGGAAAAACCTTGGTATTATTTAAGATCATTACATCTTTCTCATCAAAATAATCAATAAGATCTTTGAAATATTTGTGTTCAATGGTTTGTTTTTCTCTGTTCAATACCATTAAACGCGCTTCATCTCTGTGCTCCGAGGGATATTCTGCTAGAAGGTGTTCTGGTAAATCGAAGTTAAAATGGGATAGTTTCATTTGTTATAATTTTTTACAAGTTGCAAATATACAATCTGAAAATAGGCGTTGTCAAGTAAATAGGGGTTTATTTTTTAATTACTCTATTGTGAATCCAAGCGTTTGAAGATCGTTCCAAAAATCTGGGTAAGATTTAGAAACGACTTCTGCATCACTAACAAAAAGTTTTGTTTTTAGGGCAAGTGGCGCAAAGGCCATAGCCATTCTGTGGTCGTTGTATGTACTGATGACAACATCAGAATTTAGTTCTAATGGTGTTTTCATGTGTAGGCTGTTTTGGGTAATTTCAATAGTTGTTCCTAATTTTTTGATTTCATTTTGGAGCGCAACTAATCTATCCGTTTCTTTAATTTTAAGGGTGTGTAACCCTGTCAAATCGCAATCAATTTTTAATCCTAAACATGTTACACAAATGGTTTGAGCAATGTCTGGAGCATGAGACAAATCGAGTGATAGACACTTTGGTAATGGCAGTTCAATTTTTTTTAAAGTGAGTGTTGTTCCATTAAAAGTACTTTCAACACCCAAATCTTTATAGATATACTGAAGCACTGCATCACCTTGTAAACTTGTTGATTTGTATGCCGAAATAGCTATTTGAGTCCCCACAGGGCTGAGCGCAACAATACTATAAAAGTAAGAGGCAGACGACCAATCGGACTCTATAACAAAAGTTTTTGGTACAAATTGATGCAATGGAGAAACTGTAATGGTATCGGAATCAAAACTTGTTTGGATCCCCAAATCATTAAGTAATGATAATGTCATATTGATGTAGGGAGTCGATGTAATTTTTCCTTCCAGACGTAGCGTTAATCCATTTTCTAATGTGGGTGCAATCAAAAGTAGTGCAGATATGTATTGACTACTAACATTAGCTTTCATGACCACACTGTTTTTTGTTAGTGCTTTTCCTTCGATCAGTAAAGGCGGATACCCTTCATTTTTGGTGTAAGAAATACAAGCGCCTAGAGAGTTCAATGCATCGACTAAAATTTGAATTGGACGTTCTTGCATTCGTGAAGAACCTGTAAGTGTTGTGGTCTTTCCAGAGCGAGTTGCAAAATATGCTGTCAAAAAGCGCATGGCTGTTCCAGCATGATGAATATCCACAATAGTATGTTCTGTGTCTTCTACACTTAGAGCTTTTTGCATCAACTGGCTGTCATCAGAATTGGATAGATTTTTTATTTCTAACCTTTCAAATAAAGCTTGAAGCAATAACACTCTGTTAGATTCACTTTTTGAACCTGTAATTTTCAGTTCAGAAAACGACTTAATATTGGATTTGTTTAATTGAACCTTCACCTTTATTGTAATTTTTTGTTGGCATGATGACGATTATGATCGCGCTTTGTTTTAAGCTCTAATTTTTTATCAAACACAGCTTGCAAATCTACTCCCGTTTGATTGGCCAAACAAAGTACTACAAAAACAACATCGGCCAATTCTTCGCCTAGATCTTTATCTTTGTCCGATTCCTTTTCGCTTTGCTCCCCATAACGGCGTGCAATAATACGGGCTACCTCCCCTACTTCTTCAGTGAGCTGCGCCATATTGGTAAGCTCATTAAAATAACGAACACCATGCGTTTTTATCCATTCATCGACTGTTTTTTGTGCATTTTGAAGATTCATAACTTTCTATTTTACAAAGAACTAAAGTAGTTAATGTCCTTTTGATATCAAATAATATCCCTTTAAATTAACTTAGAATTATTCACGGTTTTTGGTGTCTATAATAATCGTTACAGGGCCATCGTTCAAGAGTTCAACTTTCATATCTGCCCCAAAAACTCCAGACGGAACGTCCTTTCCTAAATCTTGTTTCAACTGATTTATAAACTGCTTATAAAGAGGGGTTGCAACTTCTGGCCGTGCGGCTTTTATATAACTTGGTCGATTGCCTTTTTTGGTTTGAGCATGAAGCGTAAATTGGCTAATGACTAATGCTTCAAAATTTTGATCTATTAATGATAAATTCATCAAGCCATTACTGTCGCTAAATATTCTAAGGTTTGAGATTTTCTTACTCAACCATTTTACGTCATCGAGGGAATCTTCAGAAACAATCCCAAGAAAAATCAATACTCCAGATGCAATTTGACCTTTAATCTTATGATCTATTGTTACACTTGCTTTTGTAACTCTTTGAATTACTGCTCTCATGGAGTATCGTATGAATCGGTTCGATAATTAGCGTCTTCACCTTCCAAAATTTGTAAATACGATTTGTAGCGCGATGCGGCTATTTCTCCAGATTCAACCGCTTGTTTTACAGCACATTTTGGCTCGTGTAAATGAAGACAATTATGGAATTTACAATCTGATTTTATGCGAAATAATTCTGGAAAATAATGGTCTAATTCTGCAGGCTCCATATCGACAACACCAAACCCTTTGATGCCAGGGGTGTCAATAATATGTGCATCAAAACTCAAGTCGAACATTTCTGCAAAAGTGGTGGTGTGTTGTCCTTGTTGGTGCAGTTCTGAAATGGCTTTTGTTTTTATATTCAGTCGTGGTTCAATCGTATTTACAAGTGTGGACTTGCCTACCCCAGAATGTCCAGAAAACATACTGGTTTTTCCTTTCATTTTTGACTTTACAACGTCTAAGTTTTCGCCCTCTTTAGCCGAGATTTTGATGCAATCGTAACCAATTTTAGAATACACTTGAATTAAATTTTTCACAATGGCTTCAGTGGCGCTATCATAAGCATCCGTCTTGTTGAACACCAAAATGGCTTCAATTTGGTAAGCTTCGGCAGTCACCAAAAAACGATCTATAAAACTGGTAAATGTTGGCGGATTGTCGATAGTAATTAACAAAAAAACCTGATCGATATTACTCGCAATAATATGCGTTTGCTTGGAGAGATTTACAGACTTTCTAACGATATAATTTTTTCGTGGGTGAATGGTTTTTATCACTCCAGTCTTTTTATTGTTGCTGGTTTCTAAATCAAAATCTACTACATCGCCCACTGCAATTGGATTGGTACTTTTAATGCCTTTCATACGGAATTTACCTTTGATACGGCACTCAAAAAAAGCACCACTCAAAGCCTTGACAGTGTACCAACTTCCTGTCGATTTATAAACCGTTCCCGTCATATATTTAATAGCATTAGAAGACACAAAGAAACAAATTTCTTTTTACAACATAATATGTTTCAACTTGTATGAATAACAAAGGGTGCAATAGCACCCTTTGTTTTATCCTTTCAAAATTTGTTTTTGATGATTAATGGATTCTTGGTGAATTGCTTTAAAGAGTTTTAAAATAAACTCTTCGCTAAGGTTGTGTTGTTCGCCTTCGAGGACCATTTTACCCAAAATTTCATTCCATCGTTTGCTTTGCAAAACAGCTACATTTTTTTCTTTTTTGAGTGCTCCAATAGCTTCAGCAACTTTCATACGTTTACCTAAAGTTTCCAAAAGCTGATTATCTACTACATCAATTTGTGCTCGTAATTTTTGGAGCTCACTAGTATAGTCTGCTTCTGTTGTACTTACATTACGGATTTTTAAATCCTTGGTGTACTGAATTAGTGTGCTAGGTGTAATTTGCTGTGCAGCATCACTCCATGCGTTATCGGGATCAAAATGAGTTTCAATCATCAAACCATCAAAGTTTAAATCCAATGCTGTTTGACATACATCAAAAACCATATCGCGTTTTCCAGTGATGTGAGAAGGATCGTTGATGAGTGGTAGGTCTGGAAATTTCGTTTGTAATTCTATAGCCAATTGCCACTCTGGATTATTTCTATATTTTGATTTTTCATAGGTTGAAAACCCTCTGTGAATGACACCAAGATTTTTGATATTTGCAGATGCCAATCGCTCTACAGCACCAAGCCAAAGTGCAAGGTCTGGATTGACTGGATTTTTAATCAAAACAATCTTATCGGTACCTTCTAGAGCATCGGCAATTTCTTGAACAATAAACGGGCTTACTGTTGAGCGTGCGCCAATCCAAAGCAAATCGATATCGTGTTCTAGCGCCAACTCAACGTGTGCTCTATTGGCCACTTCTGTTGCCGTTTTCAGTCCTGTTTCGGCTTTTACTTTTTGCAGCCATTTGAGTCCCAAAGCACCTACCCCCTCAAAATTTCCAGGTCGTGTTCTTGGCTTCCAAATACCAGCACGAAAATAACTGACATCTGAATCTTTGAGTTCGTGAGCAATTTTTAAAACTTGCGCTTCTGTTTCGGCACTACACGGCCCTGCGATCACTAGCGGATGCTCTAATTGCAAATCATCTAGCCATGTTCTAAGTTGTTTACTATTTTCCATAGTGTCTTGTTTAAGAAATTCCTTTTAGTATTGTTTTTATATAATTTGTATTCTTCATTTCGTTTCGAATGGCCTCAAAATTCTCAGACTCCATCAATTGTTTAAAGTGTGTTAAATTTTGAATGTATTCGTCTAATGTTTCAATAACATTTGTTTTATTTTGTTCAAAAATAGGCGCCCACATTTCGGGCGAGCTTTTTGCGAGGCGCACTGTAGATTCAAATCCACTACCAGCCATATCAAAAATATTACTTTCGTTTTTTTCTTTTTCAATGACAGTTTTCCCAAGCATAAATGAACTGATATGCGATAAATGAGACACATACGCAATATGTTTGTCATGATCTCTAGCATTCATATGGCGAATACGCATACCAATAGATTCAAAAATTGCAATGACCTTTTTGGATAACTCTAAATCTGTTTTTTCAATATCACAAATGATATTTGTTTTGTTTTGAAACAACCCCAAATGTGCTGCTTTTGGTCCTGAAAATTCTGTCCCTGCAATAGGATGATTAGCCAAAAACTGTGAACGCTTTGGATGACGATCCGCAATCCTACAAATGGCTTCTTTTGTAGAGCCCATGTCCACAATAACACCTTGTTTTGGGATAAGGGACAAAAGCGTTGGCAATAGTTTTAAAGTCGCATTTACAGGAATTGCTAAAAGCACCATATCGGCATTTTTTACATCCTCTAAAACTGCTTTTTTATCAATTAATCCTAACTCTAAGGCGGTTGCCAGATGGGCCTCATTCTGGTCAATACCATAAATAACAACATCCGATTTTAGAGCTTTTAAATCTAAAGCAAAACTTCCTCCAATGAGTCCTATTCCTATGATATATACGTTTCTCATGTACTGCGTTTTATGGCTTCTTTTATAGATGCTTCATTGGCACACAAAGAAAAACGTACATAGCCATTTCCGTTGGATCCAAAAATAGTTCCAGGGGCTACAAATATATTTTTCTTATAAAGTAATTCATCAATAAAATACTCAGAATCAACGCCTTGTGGTAGTTTTGCCCAAACAAACATCCCTGATGTTTTTGGATCAAAATCACAACCTAATTGCGTTGCTAATTGCCAAACAAGTTGTCGACGTTTTTCATAAATAGTATTCAATTCCTTAAACCATTCTTTTGATGATTTTAGCGCCTCAATAGCACCCTTTTGAACGCCATAAAACATTCCAGAATCCATATTACTCTTTACCTTAATGACATTTTCTATGTGATGGGCCGCGCCAGAAAGCATACCTACACGCCAGCCTGCCATATTGAACGTTTTACTCAGTGAATTTAATTCTAAGCACACCTCTTTAGCGCCTTCAAAATTGAAAATACTTGTTGGGTTGTCATTCAAAATAAAACTATAAGGATTGTCATTTATCAACAAAATCTTGTGTGCTTTTGCAAATTGGATCAAGGCCGTCAAATGTGCTTTTGAAGCTTTGGTTCCTGTTGGCATATGTGGATAATTTACCCACATGAGCTTGACTTTGGATAAATCCATTTTTGACAATTCGTCAAGATTTGGTTGCCATTGTGATTCGGATTTTAAATCATAAAAAATTGGCGTTGCCCCCATGAGTTTTGTAACGGAGTTATAGGTTGGATAGCCCGGATTGGGAATAAGCACAGCATCCCCTTCATTGAGGTAAGCCATAGAAATGTGCATAATTCCTTCTTTACTTCCCATGAGTGGTAAAATTTCAGATTCAGAATTTAATTCTACACTATAATTATTTATATAAAACTCAGAAATTGCCTTTCTAAGTTCCGGCAATCCTTGATAACTCTGGTATTTATGAGCAGTTCTTGCAGAAAGACTTGTGTTGAGAGCTTCTACTACTTGTGGTGGTGGTGGCAAATCGGGGCTGCCAATACCGAGATTGATCACTGGTTTTCCGTCTGCAAGAAGTGCACGTACTTCTTTCAATTTTCTTGAAAAATAATACTCTTCAACGGTATGTAATCGGCGGGCTACACTACTCATTTTTTGGCGTTTTCATATTCTCCTAAAACTTTAAATTCTTCGGCCATTATGGTCATGATGGCCTTTGCTTTGTTATAATCTTCAAAAGCATCAAATGTAACATCTACAAAAAAAGCATATTTCCAAGGCGTATCAATTTTTGGTAAGGATTGAATTTTTGTTAAATTTAATTTACAATCGCTCATCACATTTAACATTGCAGCCAAACTTCCTCGCTTATGATCTAACATAAATTTCAAAGAAGCTTTATTGATTTTTGTTGATGAATTTTGATTTCGTTCAACAATTACAAAACGTGTTTCGTTCTGCGGTATGGTTTGAATGCTTTTCTCTAAAATTTTTAATTGATAAATTTCTGAAGCGGTTTCGCTTGCAATGGCTGCAATTCCAAAAAGTTGTTGGTTATGAATTCGTCTCGCCACTTCTGCGGTGTCGCTATCCTCTACCAATTTGATATGTGGGTATTGATCAAAAAAGGCTTTACATTGCAACAATGCCATTGGATGCGAGTGGACTTCTTTTATGTCATTTATTTCTTGCCCAGAAAGAGCCATCAAATTATGCTGAACATCCAAATAATATTCTCCAGTTATATGAAGCGCGTTGGAATCGATTAATGCATAATTTGGAATTATTGAGCCTGCAATAGAATTTTCTAGTGCCATGATTGCTGCATCAGAATTGTGTTTGACAAGACTACTGACCACCTCATTGAATGTTAAAAAAGGTAATGTTTCAACCGCCTCTAAAAAATAATGTTTAGAAACAATATCATGAAACGATCCTTGAATTCCTTGTATGGCTACTTTTTTTATCATAAAAAAAAATCTCGGCTTTTGGACCGAGACTTACATTGAATATTTTTGTTTAAAATTATACAAAAAAAGTCTCGTTCTTTTCGCTAAAAAAGAAATAAAACCAGCTATAAGTTGTATAATTTGCGTACTTCATTATATGTAATAAGTGGCTAAAGTAGATATTTTTTTTTCAAAACAAAATTCAATTTTATTTTTTTTGAAGTTCTCTGGTAATTTTCAATGATTCTGAAATAAATCAAGGTTAAATTGAAGAATAGTTATTTTTTAGACTATTTTTTGAAATTCCTTAATCAATCTAAAAAGATTAAAGATCCTGTGTAGAGTTCAGTTATATCTACATTGGGGGGCTCATTGACAGAAATTAAATGCCCCGTGCTTCGTAACACGCCACTCAAAGATTGAAGTGGGTGTATGGTCATATCGTGGCTACTGCGATGGGAAATTGTAACGTCTTGCGCCAAAAGATTAGCTCCAAAAAAAGCAGTTGTTCCAGAGTAAAACCCAACAAAAAGCGCATCTGTACGCCCAGAAATAAAAAATTGAGAACTATTGTTTGATGTGATTCTAATGCTTTGATTCTGAATTTTTAAATTGAAATCCCCTGAACTGATATTGTCTTGATTAAAATTTTCGGAAATTAATTTAAGATTGGGAAAGGTCAATACTCCTATAGATTTTATGGTGTATTGTGAATTACTTCTAATTTCTGTAAGATTTGGGGTCGTTACAATAATTTTTGTTGGCGCATAGCTGCGCACCCAATTGCATTGATTGTGGTCGTTGAGCGTCAGCAAACCATTATGAACAACATATTGTATATCAGAAATGAGATGCGCTCCAGATTCAATTTTGAGATGATATTCTGGTCCTTGATTGATAATTAATTCAATGTTTTCATTAACCAAAATACGATCAAATGAATCAACATTTTGTTCTATTATTGTCAAATCTCCTGCCGTTTGAATACAATCCGATATGTTGTCTTTTGCGCAAGAGAACATTATAAAAATGATACCATAAAAAAATGCTTTTCTCATAAGCGTATTCCAATACTAAATTCTAGAGCTTCGGCCTTTGCTGCATGCGATTTAAGGGTGGCGCTCATAAACCATTTTGATGTTAAATAGTGCTTTATTCCTATTCTATTATACATTCGCCCTTCAAAATCAAAAGGAGAATATACATAATATCCTAGTTGCGTTTGAACAGAACTTTTTCCAAAAAGTAGTTCGTGACCCACATAAACTCCAAGGCGCTTGTAATCCAAATCATTTCTAACATTGGATTCTGGATAGGCAACACTTTGATAATATATAAGTTCTTTTAAAAATTTTGAATTAAAATATTCTCCACCAATCATTATTAAACTTTTTGGATTGAGACGTTTTTCGGCAAATGCTGAAAAAATATAAAACGGAAATTGAGGAGTGCCCACAACATCACTTTGATTGATTCCTGTTCTAAACAACAAACCAAACATAATTTTTTTATCTATTGTTTCCTCTTGGATATCTAGTTCTTTAGTAGTTGTGTCGCTTTCAAGAGATGCCCTAAGCCCAATATTGAACGTTACGGAATTGATACTTGTATTTGGGGCCTTAATATTGGCATTTGATAAATGCAATAGCGTTGCTCCGACTTGAACACCAATAGGCCCAAAAAGCTGAGGGCGGACATAATTGAGCATCAAATAGGTGCCGCTTAGTAAATCTGAGCCAAAAGCTATGTTTTTAGGGTTTTCTAGTTTATCATATGGATTGGTCGCGTAAGAAATACCTTGTGCAACACGCAGCATTAAATGTCTTTTAAAAAAATAAAAATTATAGTGTCCATACAAACCGTAAGAAGAACCAAGCGTGGGTGTATTAAAGTTTTGAGCTACAAAGGAGGCTCCAAATTCGGGGGAATTATAACGCGAATGCCATAGTTTTTTGCCGGAAACACGTTTGTTCCAACCTAATATAAAGCCATTGGGATGCCCTTGAATCAGATGGGCTATATCGTCATTGTGTCGCGCAATATTTCCTGAAAAAATATTGAAATCAATAAATGAATTGTACTTTTCTTTTTGAGCATTGCTCAAAAAAAAGAGGCACAAAAAAGCATATGTAAATAGGTGTTTTATCATCATATAAGCCGCTGTAAAACTAATTAAATAATGCTGTAAAATCATATATGAGAATAAAAGATTTTTTTTTCGCTTTTTTATATCTAAATTTGTCACCGACTAATTGAGGATAAATTTGATCTGATTGCAACCTCATTAAAAAAAGCTAAAGCAGTACAACTCCCTTTAGCACGTTGCACTTATTTTTCCTCATAAAATAAATTTATGAGTTACTTATTTACATCTGAAAGCGTTTCTGAAGGCCACCCAGATAAGGTTGCCGATCAAATAAGCGATGCTATAATTGATCATTTTTTGGCTTTTGATCCACAATCCAAAGTCGCCTGTGAAACTTTAGTGACAACAGGTCAAGTTGTTTTGGCTGGTGAAGTCAAATCCAAGACATATTTGGATGTTCAACAAATAGCTAGAGACACCATCAATAAAATTGGCTACACCAAAGGCGAGTATATGTTTGATGGCAACTCCTGTGGGGTATTGTCTGCCATTCACGAGCAATCCGACGACATCAATAGAGGGGTCGATAAAGAAAATCCCGAAGATCAAGGGGCTGGAGATCAAGGGATGATGTTTGGCTACGCTACCAACGAAACTGAAAATTTTATGCCATTGGCATTGGATCTTTCTCATTTCATTTTGAAAGAATTGGCACAATTACGACGCGAAAACAATGAGATTACGTATTTGCGTCCAGATTCTAAAAGTCAAGTCACTATTGAATACAGCGATGATAATGTGCCATTACGTATTGATTCTATTGTAATTTCAACCCAACATGATGATTTCTCTGATGATGAAAAAGAAATGCTTAACACCATTGAAAAAGACATCAAAACAATATTAATTCCTCGAATAATTGCCAAATTACCAAAGGCCACACAAGCGCTATTTAGTGATAATATAACTTATCACATTAATCCAACAGGGAAGTTTGTCATTGGTGGCCCTCATGGTGATACTGGACTTACAGGGCGTAAGATTATTGTAGATACTTACGGCGGAAAAGGCGCTCATGGTGGAGGTGCATTTTCGGGAAAAGATCCCAGTAAAGTAGATCGTTCTGCGGCCTATGCAATGCGTCATATTGCCAAAAACATGGTCGCTGCTGGAGTGTGTTCAGAAATTTTGGTCCAAGTCAGCTATGCCATTGGTGTGGCCGAACCTATGGGCGTTTTTGTAGATACCTATGGCACCTCCAATGTGGATTTTAACGATGGTGCTATTGCGCAAAAAATTACCAAACTTTTTGATTTGCGCCCTGCTGCCATTGAAAAGCGTCTAAAACTTCGCACCCCTATGTACAGCGAAACTGCCGCTTATGGCCATATGGGACGTACAAACGAAACTGTAGAAAAAGTATTTTACTTGCCTAATGGCGAAAAACGAGTGTTAGATGTCGAACTTTTTACTTGGGAAAAATTGGATTATGTAGAAGCCATTAAAACCGCTTTTGGGCTTTAAATAGCTCTTTTTTTTAAATCAAAAATGCCACGCTTTGCGTGGCATTTTTAGTATAAAATTTGTTTTGATTATAATTCATAACGGACACGAAATGTAATGTATCGTGGCTGAATAAAATACTCTGTCGCACTTACAGAAACCGTTCCTGCGCTACTTTGACTTTGTGCTCTAGTATCCAATAAGTTCGTCGCTTTAACCTCATATTCAAACTTCGAATCTTCATCTTTTCGATAGGATAAAGACGCATTCCAAAACTCAAACGTATTAATGGTGCTGTTTTCATCGCTAAAATCGTTGTAAGAATAATCTGTTCTAAATGTAAATGATTTTAAGAACAACGCATCCAATTCTATCGTTGGGCTTTTGGTAAAGAACTTAGTACTGTTCTCCCCTAAATTATTATCCTGAATCGTATAGCGATAACTCACATCTAAATTAGGTGCTGTTCGAAAATTTGTACGAACTTGAGCTCGGTAGGTTTGTGAAAAATTTTCATTGACAGATCGTCTATTTTGAATAAACTGATTGAATTTCGAATAATTAAAATTGGCTCGAATTGTTCCTCGAATTTTTCCAAACGTACGCTGAAAACGCCCATTTGCCGTTACACTCTCATCCGCAAAAGGGGAGTTGAATGGCGAAGAAACACGAATGACACTGCCCGGTTGAAATATAGACTCTGTACGGATATTATCAATACTCTTGTTATAATTGATACTTGCAAACACATTCGTGTAATTGAACATATTGAAGCTGTAATAAAATAAATTTATATTGTGTGACAACGCATTTTCTAATGCTGGACTTCCACTAAATAACGCATTATAATTATTCAATACCAGTCCACTAGCAAAATTTGAAACATCTGTAAATTGCGTTTGCATGCTATAGGTAAGGTTTAGTGTTTCGCTTTTTTTGAGTTGTACAATAACATTCAAATCTGGTAAAAATCTAAAGAAATTATCTGTTACCTTCTGACCAAATTGGGTATTATTCACATTATACATATGCCCAGAAACACCTGGGGTAATGGTAAAAATACCCGTTTTTAGGCGGTAGTGAAACCCTAAATATATATCAGAAAAATTATAATCTATAGCATTGATATCAACTCCATCATTAATTGTTGGGGTAGTGTCAAGTTGAGAATTATCATCTAAAAATTGAAAAATATTAGAGTCAAATTTCTGATGACTTAAAATGGTTCCAAGCGTAAAATTGATATTACTTTTCTTATTTAAAATATTCCAATAGTCCAATTTAGCATCCAATTGGTTGGATTGGACACGCTTTTCTTGAGCCAAATTATAGTTGCTTTGGCTGTCATCTAATCCCAAATTGGCGGCTGTCCCACCATAATTGAGTTTATCTTCCAATATTGCATTGTAAAATGGATCTTCATCCTTAATCACATGTTGAGCTTCAAGAGCAAAAATATTGTTCTCATTCAAGGTGTAATAATAATTCAGATTTTGGTTAAAATTAAAAGGTGTTGTTTCTTCTAATTGATCAATATTATTGTTGATCGATGAGAAAAAACGTTGATCTTGTTCACTTTTAGACATCTGACCAAAAATTTCATACTCCATTTGATTATTGGCATTGGGCTGATATTTTGAAGACAATTTAAGCATCCCAAGGTTATTTTCCTGTACCGTATTACTTTCCGTTCTTTCGTCTGGAATGTTCAAATCTGGATTGGTGTACTGAATTGTTCTATTTTCTTGCAATTCGTTTCTACTGTTTGAGAAAATGGCAAATCCTCCTAAATCTAGTGTTTTCTTTGGCGACCAGCTAAAGTTGGTTGCCGCAAATTTTGTATTGATATCTTTCGCTCGATTATTTTGCAAGGTCAAAAACCCAATATCATTGTTTCCTAAATTTATATTTGTTCCACTGCTCAAACTCGGCCGTCTAAAGCCCCCCGTGAAATTGAAATAATCTCTTCGAGTAAAAGCCACTTCGCCAATGTTATTCAAATCTCCTATAAAATTGATGCTATAATCGGGACTGTAATAAAATAATTTCGGCTGCGCCAAATACAATGTTTCTTGATCAGAATCTCCAGCACCAGCCGTGACATTTCCAAACCAAAAATTCTTTTTCCCTTCTTTCAATTTGATATTAATCGCTACATTATTTTGATTATTAGTTACACCACCCAACTGGCTAACCTCAGAGTAATTTTTCAAAACCTGAACTTTATCTACAGCATTTGACGGGATATTTTTTGTAGCTAATTTTGAATCTCCATCAAAAAAATCTTTCCCCTCAACCATAAGCTTTGTGACAACTTTACCCTCAACTTCTACTTGACCATCGTCATTAATTTCTACACCAGGCAGATTTTCCAAAACATCTTCTAATTTTCGTTCTGTACCTTTATTAAAAGAATCTGCGTTGTAAACTAAGGTGTCGCCACTAATTGTAACAGGCATTTCATACGTAAGCTCCACTTCCTCCAAGGCATTGTCTTCTTGTAGCATAAAATTTTGAGTCGCATTCGAATCACCAGTTTCTAAAGCTTGTGTCAACGATTTCATCCCTATATAACTCACTTGAATTGAATAGGTTGTGTTCTTTTTCAAATCCAGACGATACCTTCCCTTATCGTTTGTAATGCCGTAAGAATCTAAGGCGCTTGTTGCTTTATTGATCGCAATAACATTGGCAAGTTCTAACGGATTTCCTAATGAATCTTTAACAATCCCTTCCAATTTTACTTGAGAAAAAGACAGTCCGAAAAAGAAGAGCAAAAGTATAGTTAAGTAATATTTCATTATTAAATTTTTTAAAATTAAAAGAGGGTATTAGTTTCTACCACGTCCTCGTCCGCCACGCCCACGATACATCTCTCGCATTTCCTCCATTTTTTTCTTGACGGTAGCGTTATAATCTGTTCGAGAAATGACTTTCCCTTTTTCAGGAGCTTCGATTTCAATTTTTTGTTGAGGGTTCATGGTGATTTTGCTACACAAAATTGTGGTACGATCGGCATTAACCTCAAGGATTAAACCTGGCAACCCCCAGTATTCTCCAGGACCTTGATTTACAGGAATTTGTAGCGTGTACCATGCCGTAATTTCAATGGTTTTTGGAACTTCAATTTCATCAGAAACGGAAGTTGTTTTGGTAGAATCTGTTTTTGTTGCTTTGTCTTGATTATTTCGATCTCTTCTTCGCATACTTCGCCAATCAAATTCATCGACAGTTTTTGTCGCTGTTGCTTTCATGCACAAATATTGCCCAATTTGCTTTGTTTCTGTACCTAGCTTCCAATCTAATTTTTGCAACGAATCTGTAATTAAAAATTGCCTTCCAAAAAATTCTTGATCTTGAATGAACTGTTGTGTTTTTACGTTTTTATACTGTGGTCCAGCCGAAAAACTATTGCCCCACATCCCAAAACCGCGCTGACCTGGCGCTTCCAGCACCTCTTCTTCCTTGAAAATAGAAGACACCTTATCGAAAGTCAAAATGTAAGTTTTTTCAAACATACTGCGCATTCGCTCCATGATTTGTTTTTTTTGAGCTTCACTCATCTGTTGACCACCCCAACTGTCTAGGTCTGGATTGGTTTTGGACATATAATAAGCTTTTCCTTGAAAATCCTGTGCAAAAACAAAGGCACTGGAAATTAAAAGTGTAAGAATAATGCTGCGTTTTAAAGTCATTTTTTGGTTAATTTAAATGTTATGCAAATTTATATTTTGTTTAATAATATGGCGTTAAATTATTCACAAAAGGAATTATCCTCCAATTCGAATTTGAAACGAATTTTCACCTGAATCCCTTCTGTCGTTTTGCTCACTCATTTCTTTCATTTTTTTCTTCATAATCTCATCATATTCCTTTTGAGACACTTGTTTTCCTTTTTTGGGCTCAGAAATTTCAATTTTTTTATCAGGATTAATGGTAATTTTACTACACAAAATTGTTAAGTCTCCGTCATTGATTTCTAAAATAAGTCCTGGTAAACCTTGATAACTTTCTGGGCCATTACTTACTGGAATTTGTGGCGTGTACCATGCGGTTACCGTTATGGTTTTCATCTCAGAAGACACTTTTGAATCCTCGTCTTTGTCTTCATCATCGCTACTGCTAAAGGTCATCACAGAACTGGCTTCAATTTGCTTTGAATACGTTGCTTTATAGCATGTGTAATCTCCAATATTTTTAGTCTCGCCATGCAATTCCCATTCAATTGGTTGTAATTGGTCTTTAATGATAAATTGCTTCCCAAAAGTTTCTTGTTGATTGGTAAACAATTGATCTTTAATATTTTTAAACAAAGTGCCAGATCCGCCAGCAGATGAAATAAAAACCATGCCACCTCCAGCTGCGGGCGGAGCCAAGGCTTCATCTTCCTTGTAGATAGAGGTGTTTTTGTCGAACGTAAGGATATAGGTTTTTTGAAACTCTTTTTTAAGCATATCCATAATTTGCTTTTGCATCTCTCCACCTCCAACTTGTGCACTATCAATTTTGATATCCAATTTGCGCTGTGTTTTGTAAGTTGCTACACCTTGAAAATCTTGGGCAAACAATGAAAAAGTAGAACTTAAAATTAGTATGATTAGTCTTGATAATATATTCATGATCTTCGCTATTTAAAAAAAATGTTTACGACATATAAGACGATTCAATTTCAAAAATGTAACAGTGTTTAATTTTATTTTTTTGTATTTTCCAAGAATGAAAAATTTGAACTTATTTTTAATCCTGTTGATTGTCAACACAGTATATTCACAGCAGTCTCTAGAAGCTCGTTTTTTAAAAAAAATAAAGGCCGATTGGGATCATTTTGTTGGTGTAGATCAATTTGATGCATTGTATTTCATTGAAAATGAAACGCTTTACAAAAAAGAAAATAAGAAAATTCAAACCTACAGCAATCTACAATTAGGAAAAATTGATCATGTCCAGGTCTTTAATACCCTGAAAATTGTAGCGTTTCACAAGAATCAAAATACCGTTGTTTTGTTAGATAACCGCTTGGCAGAATTAGTTGACATAAATTTCAATACAATCGCCCCGTATCGAATATTAAACAAAGTGACTTTAGGAAGCGATACAACGTTTTGGATATTCAATACACTAACACTTCAACTTGAATTATTTGATTATGAAACGAACAAAACAAAACTTAGCACCATACCATTAGAGGATAGCGTATTAGTCATGAATAGTGATTATAACAATTTGTATGTGCTCACTCCTTCTTATTTCTATCAATTCAATTACACAGGGAGTTTGCTGCAAAAAATAAAAAACGATGGGTTTGAGGACTTCAGCGTTATGAATGGTGTTTATCTATTTAAAAAGAACAATAAACTCTATTACAAAGACCAGAATGCTAATGAATTTCGAAGTTTAGAAATTCCAAAAAATTTGATTAAACAGTTTTTTGTAATGAATCAAACCTTGTATATTTATGACGGTGAATTTCTTAACCATTACCAACTAATAAAAGATTAAATTATGCACATTGCAATTGCGGGAAACATTGGCGCTGGAAAAACAACTTTAACACAATTATTGGCAAAACACTATAAATGGGAGGCACAGCTAGAGGATGTTGTAGATAATCCATATTTGGATGATTTTTACAATCAAATGGAGCGTTGGAGTTTCAACCTACAGGTTTATTTTTTAAACAGCAGATTTCGTCAAGTTTTACAAATTCGCAAGAGCGGAAAAGACATCATTCAAGACCGAACGATTTATGAAGATGCGAATATTTTTGCACCAAATTTACACGCCATGGGTCTGATGACGAACAGAGATTTTGACAATTACAGCTCTTTATTTAATTTGATGGAAAGCTTAGTTGAAGCACCAGATTTGCTTATCTATTTGCGAAGCTCTATCCCAAATCTAGTAAGTCAGATTCATAAACGCGGTAGAGATTATGAAAACTCCATAAGTATAGATTACCTCAGCCGATTGAATGAGCGTTATGAAGCTTGGATTCATAATTACAAAAAAGGACGCCTTCTTGTTATTGATGTAGATGATTTAGATTTTGTGGAAAATAAAGAAGATTTAGGAGGGATTATCACTAAAATTGACGCTGAAATTAACGGTCTTTTTTAAAGGTTAAAAAATTAAGGCAATAAAAAAACCACGTTGAAAAAAATTCAACGTGGTTTTTTTTATACTTTCTAATGAACTTACTCTTTTGTAATTTCAATTTGCTTGATCACTTTTTTTTCTGATTCTTTTTGGGTTTCAATAGAAACTTCGAACTCTTTAAGCTGTTGATCTACTTCAGCTTCAGTTCCAGAAAATGTTTTTTCGACAACAGATTCTACTCCGTTTTCGTTTGTAACATATTTGATTTTTGCAATTACACTTTCTGAATCATTTTGATCAAAAGCAACCTTAACTTCGACTTCATTATTAGTCATCGCGGTTTCATCTCCAGAATGTCCCCCTAAAATTGGTGCAATTACTAATCCAATAAGACAAGTTAGTTTAATAAGAATATTCATGGAAGGTCCAGACGTGTCCTTGAAGGGATCTCCAACCGTATCGCCAGTGACTGCTGCTTTATGAGCATCAGAGCCTTTATAGGTCATTTCGCCATTAATTTCTACACCTGCTTCAAAAGATTTTTTAGCATTATCCCATGCACCACCAGCATTGTTTTGGAAAATGGCCCAAAGTACACCAGAAACAGTAACTCCAGCCATATACCCTCCAAGCATTTCTGCTACAAGTTTATGATTATCTGGGTAAATTAATATTCCAACAAGTACGATTAAAATTGGAAATCCTATGGTTAATAACCCCGGCAATAGCATTTGTCTTAATGATGCTTTTGTAGAAATATCAACACATTTGTCGTATTCTGGTTTGCCAGTGCCTTCCATAATTCCTGGAATCTCTTTGAATTGACGTCTTACTTCTTCTACCATTTCCATGGCTGCTTTTCCAACAGAACTCATGGCTAATGCAGAAAATACTACGGGTACCATTCCTCCTACAAAAAGCATAGCAAGTACTGGTGCTTTGAATATGTTAATGCCGTCAATTTCTGTAAACGTTACATAGGCGGCAAATAGTGCTAATGCTGTAAGTGCCGCAGAAGCAATTGCAAAACCTTTGCCCGTTGCTGCTGTTGTATTTCCTACAGAATCTAAAATGTCTGTACGTTCACGGACAATGGGTTCTTGTTCGCTCATTTCTGCAATACCTCCCGCATTATCTGCAATTGGTCCAAAGGCATCAATAGCCAATTGCATTGCTGTTGTAGCCATCATTGCAGAGGCGGCCATAGCAACGCCATAAAACCCAGCAAAAGCATAGGAAGCCCAAATGGCAATTGCAAATAATAATACTGAAGAGAATGTAGAGATCATTCCTGTTGCAAGACCTGCAATAATATTAGTCGCAGCTCCAGTACTTGATTGTTGTACAATATTTAAAATTGGTTTTTTACCTAATCCTGTATAGTATTCTGTAAATGACGAAATTGCACCACCAACAATAAGTCCAACTAAAGTTGCATAGAAAACTCGTATAGAAGAAATATTTTTTAATCCTTCGCCATAAAATTCCATTTGCATTGTTTCTGGAAGCATCCAAGTGACCAAAACAAAGCTTGCTATACCGACCAAAACAATAGAAGTCCAGTTTCCAATATTCAATGCTTTTTGCACTTGTGCTTCTTTAGCATCGTTAGAATTTATTTTTACAAGAAGTGTTCCTAAGATAGAAATGATGATCCCTACACCCGCAATGGCCATTGGCAATAAAATTGGTCCAATACCACCAAAAGCATCCGAAATACTTCCTCCCATATCTTTAATAATATAGTTTCCTAAAACCATAGCAGCTAGTACTGTTGCTACATAAGAACCAAAAAGATCGGCACCCATACCTGCAACATCTCCAACGTTGTCTCCAACATTATCTGCAATAGTTGCTGGATTTCGAGGGTCATCTTCTGGAATTCCAGCTTCTACTTTCCCCACCAAATCTGCACCAACATCGGCAGCTTTTGTATAAATACCACCACCTACACGTGCAAAAAGTGCAATAGATTCTGCACCCAATGAAAATCCGGCAAGCGTTTCAAGGACAATAGTCATATCGACAGTATTGGTCCATACACCATCCATAAATATTTGAAAGAAAAGTATGAAAAATGATGAAAGTCCTAAAACAGCCAGTCCTGCAACACCTAGCCCCATAACTGTACCACCACCAAAAGAAATTTTTAGCGCTTCTGGAAGACTTGTCTTAGCGGCTTGTGTTGTTCTGACATTTGTTTTTGTTGCAATACGCATCCCAATATTTCCCGCAACTGCAGAAAATACAGCACCAATAATAAAAGCCAATATAATAAGGTAACTTGTTGTTTCTACAACAGAGGCCACTCCAGCAAGAACAATACTTGCCCCAATAACAAAATATGTCAATAGTTTATATTCTGCTTTTAAGAACGCCAATGCGCCTACATAAATATGATCAGAAATTTCTTTCATTTTGCCATCTCCTGCATCTTGTTTCAAAACTGAAACTCTTTTGGCCCACATGTAGAGCAAACCTAAGGCTGCCATCACAATTGGCATATAAATCATCAATGCTTCCATAATTTAATTTTAATTGATTTTAAAGGCCACAAATGTAGTAAAATGAATAAGAATAGAAAAAACTATTTTTTCGTGTCTATGACCTGAACTTTATTATTTGTATAATACTTTTTTTACAGCTTTTACAACATCGCTACTGTTTGGCAACCATTCCTCAAATAAAACTGGAGAATACGGTGCAGGTGTGTCTGCTGTATTGATTTTTATAATTGGGGCATCTAGATAATCAAATGCTTTTTGTTGTACTTGATATGTGATTTCTGTTGAAACATTTCCAAATGGCCATGCTTCTTCCAAAATAACCAATCTATTTGTTTTCTTGACAGATTCTAATATTGTATGAATATCCAATGGCCGTACAGTTCTCAAATCGATGACTTCACAAGAAACACCCTCTTTTTCCAATTCATCTGCAGCTTTATAAGCCTCTTTGATAATCTTACCAAATGACACTACGGTCACATCAGATCCTGTACGTTTGATTTCGGCAACCCCAATAGGTAAAATATATTCTCCTTCGGGAACTTCGCCTTTATCGCCATACATTTGTTCACTTTCCATAAAAATAACGGGGTCGTCATCTCGGATAGCTGCTTTTAAAAGTCCTTTGGCATCGTATGGATTGGAAGGCACAATGACCTTAAGCCCTGGACAGTTTGCATACCAGCTTTCAAAAGCTTGAGAATGCGTTGCAGCCAACTGACCTGCAGATGCTGTTGGACCACGAAAAACAATTGGACATTTGAATTGCCCTCCAGACATTTGTCTAATTTTGGCAGCATTGTTTATGATTTGATCAATTCCAACCAAGGAAAAGTTAAATGTCATAAACTCTACAATAGGTCTATTCCCTGTCATGGTAGAACCTACTGCAATCCCCGCAAAACCAAGCTCTGCAATAGGAGTGTCTATCACACGCTTCTCGCCAAACTCGTCTAGCATACCTTTGGAAGCTTTGTAAGCACCATTGTATTCTGCAACTTCCTCACCCATCAAGTATATGCTTTCATCACGACGCATTTCTTCGCTCATGGCTTCGCAAATTGCTTCTCTAAATTGAATTGTTTTCATTCGCTGATTTTTGATGGGGCAAAAATAATAATAATGTGGAATAATAATTACATCATTTGTTTAAAATTTCCTATGCATGCATAGGAAATATGAACTTTTTTTGTAACTTCGTCAAAATATTTAGTTGGAACATTAAAAACACCCAAACAATGAAGATATTAGTATGCATAAGTCATGTCCCTGACACTACTTCAAAAATAAATTTTACAAACGACAACACTGCTTTCGACAGCACTGGTGTTCAATTTGTTATAAATCCTAATGACGAATTTGGTTTGACAAGAGCCATGTGGTTTAAAGAAAAGCAAAACGCAACAGTAGATGTTGTGAATGTTGGAGGGCCAGAAACAGAATCCACTTTAAGGAAAGCTTTAGCGATTGGTGCCGATGCTGCATTTAGAGTAAATATGGCGCCAACAGATGGATATGCCGTTGCAAAGGAGCTCACAAAAGTCGCACAAGATGGTCATTATGACTTGATTATTGCTGGTCGTGAATCTATAGATTACAATGGCGGTATGGTCCCTGGAATGATGGCAACTGCCCTAGGGGCGAGCTTTGTAAACAACTGTATTTCTCTTGAAATTGAAGGCGAAAAAGCAACAGCAGTTCGAGAAATAGATGGTGGAAAAGAAACCCTTACAACTATGTTGCCTCTTGTAATCGGTGGACAAAAAGGCCTTGTAGAAGAAAGCGATCTAAAAATCCCAAATATGCGAGGCATTATGATGGCGAGAAAAAAACCACTCACCGTACTAGAACCCTCAGAAAATAAAACATTTACATCATCTGTTCACTTTGAAAAACCCGCACCAAAAGGCGCTATCAAAATGGTGGATGCCGATAATATCGACGAACTTATTGATCTTTTGCATAACGAAGCAAAAGTCATTTAAACTAAAAAACATATGTCTGTACTCGTATATATAGAATCTGATAATGGAGCCCTAAAAAAAGCGGCTCTAGAAGTTGCTTCCTATGGTCGTGCTTTGGCCAATACACTTAACACCAGTTTGAGCGCAGTTATTTTCTCTTCAGAAAATAATGAACTGCTAGCAAGCTACGGGGTTGATAAAGTATTAACTGTAGATTATTCAGAAAAATTTAATGCAAAAATTTATGCTGATATCATAACACAAGCCGCACAAAAAGAACAAGCAACTGTAGTGGTGTTGAGCAGTAGCGCAGATAGCCGATATCTTGCACCAATGCTATCTGTAGGATTAGATGGTGGCTATGTTCCAAATGTTGTTGAACTCCCAACGCAAACACAACCATTTACAGTAAAAAGAAGTGTTTTTAGTAATAAAGCATTTTGTGCAACAGAAATTTCAACAGCGGTAAAAATTATTGGACTGTCCAATAATGCCTTCGGACTTGTAGAACACCCTGTTTCTTCTCAAACCGAACCATTTTCTCCAAACATTATATCAACAGAAATCAATATTGAAAATGTGGACAAAGCCGCCAATAAAGTTACAATTGCTGATGCAGAAACCGTTGTTTCTGCCGGAAGAGGACTAAAAGGGCCAGAAAATTGGGCTATGGTTGAAGATCTTGCCGAAGTTTTGGGCGCAGCTACGGCATGTTCAAAACCAGTATCAGATCTTGGTTGGAGACCTCACAGCGAGCACGTTGGACAAACAGGCAAGCCTGTTGCAAGTAACCTTTATATTGCCATAGGAATATCTGGAGCAATACAACATTTGGCAGGAATTAATTCCTCCAAAGTAAAAGTAGTCATCAATACAGATCCTGAAGCGCCATTTTTTAAAGCAGCAGATTATGGTATTGTAGGAGACGCTTTTGAAGTGGTTCCAAAACTGATAGAAAAACTCAAAGAATTTAAGGCTCAAAATGGTTGAAAAAACCAATTCCCTATAATTTATAGCTCGTTTTTATTTTAATTTATTAAAACTTAAAGACTTAAGTTTGGTATTTTAGGAATTAAAACTGTTATTTGTTAGCATAAATAATGAGTCTCGTTCGTTTAAACATAAAAGGCATTTCATATAGTCAAACGCAAAGCGGTGCTTATGCGTTGATTCTCAGTGAAGTAGATGGAGAAAGAAAATTGCCAATTGTTATTGGTGCATTTGAAGCACAATCTATTGCAATTGCACTTGAAAAAGACATTCGACCACCACGGCCACTCACACACGATTTATTCAAAAACTTTTCTGACCGTTTTCATATTATCATCAAACAAGTTATCATTCACAAACTTGTTGACGGTGTTTTTTATGCATCATTGATATGCGAAAGTGATGGAAAAGAAGAAATTATTGATGCCCGTACAAGTGATGCCATAGCTCTTGCTTTGCGCTTTTCTGCACCTATTTTTACATATAAAAATATTCTAGAAAAAGCAGGAATCATCCTCAAAATTAATCCTGATGAAGACCAAGACGAAAAGGACAATACAATGGTTTTTGAAGAAGCATCATTTGAATCTACAGCAGACGATCAAAACACAGAACTTGAATATAATAATCTACCTTTACACGAATTAGAAGAATTACTACAAAAAGCAGTACAAGAAGAAGACTATGAAAAAGCTGCAAAACTAAGAGATGAAATCTCAAAACGATAACCAAATTAACGCATGAAAAAAATCATATTTCTATTTATTTTACTTGTTAGTCAACTGGCATTAGGTCAAGAAAATTCAAGTCAAATAATTGATAGTCAAGGATTTAGCTTAGATAGTTTATTAAGAGGAAGTCTTGGAATGCTTGTTCTTTTGGGAATTGCAATTTTGTTGAGTACAAACAGAAGAGCTATCAATTGGAGAACGGTTGGGTTTGGATTAGGGGCGCAACTCGTACTTGCCGTTGCTGTTTTGAAAGTTGAGTTTGTTCAGAAAATTTTCAAAGGCATTGGAGGGCTTTTTCTCGCTGTACTTGACTATACACAAAAAGGAACAGAATTTCTTTTTGCTGCGTTTAGCACAGGTAAAATTGATACTTCGCTCAACACATTTGCCATTTCGATACTTCCCACCATTATCTTCTTTTCTGCACTAACCTCATTGTTATTTTACCTAGGGGTCATTCAAAAAGTCGTAAAAGTATTCGCTTGGCTTTTAACAAAACTACTACAAGTTTCTGGTGCCGAAAGTTTGAGTGTTGCTGGAAACATCTTTTTAGGACAAACAGAAGCACCGCTAATGATCAAAGCGTATTTGGAAAAAATGAACCGTTCTGAAATCCTTCTAGTCATGATTGGTGGCATGGCCACTGTTGCAGGGGGTGTTTTAGCAGCGTATATTGGATTCTTAGGCGGTGAAGACGAAGTTCTTAGACAATATTATGCCAAACACTTATTGACAGCATCAGTAATGGCCGCGCCTGGTGCGATAGTAATTTCAAAAATTTTATATCCTCAAACAGAAGCTATCAATAATGATGTATCCGTTTCTCAAGAAAAAGTCGGTTCAAATATTCTAGATGCCATTGCCAACGGGACGACAGAAGGGTTAAAACTTGCATTCAACATTGGAGCCATGCTCTTAGTGTTTTTGGCATTTATTGCTATGCTCAATGGTATTTTGGGGTGGTTAGGCGATTTTGGAGGACTAAATGAATGGGTTAAAGCCAATACGCCTTATCAAGAATTTTCATTAGAATTCATACTAGGATATGCCTTTGCGCCACTTATGTGGTTGATTGGAATAGCCAAAGAAGATGTTGCACTTATGGGGCAACTCCTAGGAATAAAACTTGCAGCAAGTGAATTTGTTGGGTATATTCAACTTGCAGATTTAAAAAATCCGATGGAACTTGTACACCTAAAATATGAAAAATCCATAGTCATGGCTACCTATATGCTTTGTGGTTTTGCCAATTTTGCTTCTATTGGAATTCAAGTCGGCGGAATTGGATCATTGGCGCCTGGCCAAAGAAAAACACTGTCGGAATTAGGAATGAAAGCACTTATTGGTGGCACTATAGCTTCTCTTCTTTCTGCAACCATAGCCGGGCTAATTATTGGATAATAATTTCGTTGATAACTTTTGAAATTATTCCCCTCTAACCCTTTATATTCAGTATGGCATTAATTATTTTTAAACCTCATAATTCATCATATATATGAAGCAATATCTTGATCTTGTAAACCATGTTTTAGAACACGGAAATGAAAAAGGGGACCGCACAGGAACGGGTACAAAAAGTGTTTTTGGATACCAAATGCGCTTCGATTTGAGCGAAGGATTTCCAATGGTAACCACAAAAAAATTACATTTAAAGTCTATTATTTATGAATTGTTGTGGTTTCTTAAAGGAGATACCAACACAAAATATCTCACAGAAAATGGCGTTCGAATATGGAATGAATGGGCAGATGAAAACGGTAATTTAGGACCTGTGTACGGCCATCAGTGGCGCAATTGGAATAGCGATGAAATAGATCAAATTCAATCTGTCATTGACACCCTGAAGACAAATCCAAACAGCAGAAGAATGCTTGTCTCGGCATGGAACCCTTCTGTATTACCCGATACCTCAAAATCATTTTCAAAGAATGTTGCTGAAGGAAAAGCAGCCCTTCCTCCTTGTCATGCTTTTTTTCAATTCTATGTGCATGAAGGAAAATTATCTTGCCAGCTATATCAACGCAGTGCAGACATATTTTTGGGCGTTCCTTTCAATATAGCTTCATATGCTTTATTTACAATGATGATGGCTCAAGTTTGCGGGTATGAGGCTGGCGAATTTATACATACTTTTGGAGATGCACACATCTACAACAATCATATTGAACAACTTGAGCTGCAACGCTCTCGAGAACCACGTCCGTTACCAAAAATGATACTTAATCCAGAAGTTGATAATATTTTCAACTTCACTTTTGAGGACTTTACCTTGGTTGATTATGATCCACACCCACATATCAAAGGAAAAGTTGCAATATAATTTCAGCTGAAAACCCTATTTTTGCGAACTAAGTTTAAAGTATTGAATACAACAAAACATCAAATCGTGACCATAATTGTGGCTGTTTCAGAAAATCAAGTGATTGGTAAAGACAATGACTTGATTTGGAATTTAAGTTCAGATTTAAAACGTTTTAAAAGGCTAACATCTGGGCACTATATAATTATGGGACGAAAAACTTTTGAGAGTTTTCCAAAACCTTTACCAAATCGCACTCACGTGGTCATCACTCGTCAAAAGAATTATAAAGTCCCCAAAGGGGTTCTTGTCGTAAATTCTTTAGAAAAAGCTATTGAAATTTCAAAAGAAGATGCTCAGCCCTATATTATTGGCGGCGGAGAAATTTATAAACAAGCTTTGGACGTTGCCGATAGAATTGAACTTACAAGAGTTCATGATCACTTTGAAGGAGATACGTTTTTTCCAAAACTTGATTTAGAAGTATGGAAAGAAATCAATAACGAACGTATTAAAAAAGACGAAAAACACGCTTGTGATTTTAGCTTTATCACATACGAAAAACAAAAACATTAAACCTAAAATAATCGAAATGAACGCATCTATTTTTCCAGGTCAAGGCGCACAATTCCCAGGAATGGGACAAGAATTGTATCAACAATCTTCTGTTGCAAAAGCGATGTTTGAAGAAGCCAATTCTATTCTTGGTTTTGAAATTACAAAAATTATGTTTGAAGGCAGTGCAGACGATTTAAAACAAACAAATGTGACACAACCAGCTATATTTCTTCATTCGGTGATTATGGCCAAAAGTATGGGTGATGATTTTAAGCCAGATATGGTTGCAGGACATTCTTTAGGAGAATTTTCTGCTTTGGTCGCCAACAATACGCTGAGTTTTGAGCAAGGTTTGAAACTTGTTGCCCAACGTGCAGATGCTATGCAAAAAGCGTGTGACTCTACAGAAGGAACAATGGCCGCAGTATTAGGATTAGAAAACACAATTGTAGAGTCGGTTTGCGATGCTATTGACGGAGTGGTGGTTGCTGCAAATTATAATTGCCCAGGACAATTGGTAATTTCTGGTGCGATTGAGCCCATTCACAAAGCCTGTGAAATTTTGAAAGAAAAAGGAGCACGCCGTGCATTAGTATTGCCGGTTGGCGGCGCATTTCATTCTCCACTAATGGAACCTGCAAGAGAACAATTGGCGGCGGCTATTGAAAAGACAACATTCAACACCCCGGACTGTCCAATATATCAAAATGTGACAGCCAATGCTGTTCAAAACACTTTGGACATAAAGAAGAATTTAATTGCACAACTCACCTCTCCAGTGCGATGGACACAATCCGTAGAGCAAATGCTAAACGATGGTGCTCAAAACTTTATTGAAGTTGGCCCAGGAAAAGTGTTACAAGGGTTGGTGAAAAAAATCAACAGAGAAGCCAATACCAGTGCTGCTTCGCTGTAAAGCTTGAATATATGAACAAAAGAGTAGCATATATCATCTTTTTAGTTTTTCTGAATATTGGTCTCGATCAGTATTCAAAACACCTTGTAAGAGCAAAGGTAACACCAGGTTCACGTACTGAAATTGTAGGTGAAGCCCTTCAGTTGATGAATGTAGAAAACTCTGGTGCATTTTTGGGAATAGGAAGTGATTCTAGCCCAACCATAAAACTAATTTTTCTTCTTATTTTGCCCGTAATTGTTCTTGGAATTGTGCTTTACCATCTCTTTACAAATCGCCACCTAGATGCCCTTTCTGTTGTTGGTTTTAGCTGTGTTGCTGGTGGCGGAATTGCCAATATGTATGATCGCTTTGCTTACGGATCCGTAACAGACTTCTTGTTTATGGATTTTGGATTTACACAGACCGGTATTTTCAACATTGCAGACATGTCTGTAACAACAGGAATGCTATTACTGATCATTGCTTCATTTCAACAAAAACGAAAAAACAAAAAAATTACCCCGTAATTAATTTTTATAAATTACGCCATCTTTCATCACAAAACTGATGCGTTCCATTGTAGAAATATCTTCCAATGGGTTTGTATCAGTAGCAACAATATCCGCAATAAAATTTGATTTAATTTGACCTAATTCATTGGCAAGACCCAATACTTTAGCATTGGTCAGTGTCGCCGATTGAAGCGCTTCCATAGGGGGCATACCAACCTCTACCATATAACCAAATTCTTTGGCATTTTGACCATGAGGAAATACTCCAGCATCTGTTCCAAAAGCAATCTTGACTCCGCGTTTGTAGGCTTTGGCAAAAGTACTTTGGATTTTTGGTCCAATTTCCAATGCTTTTGGCACTATAATTTCTGGGTAAAATCCATCAATTTTAGCATTTTCAGCTACAGCTTTTCCAGCAGTAATTGTTGGCACAAAATAAGTTCCATATTGTTTCATGAGATCCATGGTTTTATAGCTCATTTTTGTACCGTGTTCTATGGTTGTTACACCACCAATAACAGCGCGTTGCATCCCTTCATCTCCATGAGCATGAGCCGCGATAATCATCCCATAATCTTTAGCGGTTTGACATATCGCTTTGACTTCTTCTAGTGTAAACTGTGGATTTTGTCCATTTTTGGCCACACTCAAAACACCACCTGTAGCAGTAATTTTAATATTATCGGCGCCATTTTTGTAACGTTGTCGCACTGCTTTTCTGGCCTCATCTGGACTATTAATTACGCCTTGTTCTGGCCCTGGATCTCCCATCAAAAGTTTTTTTCTGCCATTGGTAGGGTCGGCATGACCTCCTGTTGTTGCAATGGCTTTACCTGCCGTAAAAATTCTTGGCCCCACAATGGTTTTCTTGTTAATGGCATTTCTAAGGGCAATGTTTACCCCCGTACCTCCTAAGTCGCGCACCGTTGTAAATCCTGCCATGAGTGTAATTTCTGCAAAATTTACAGACTTGAAAGCAATATCGGCTTCATTGGCTGTAAACTGATCCATGTAGCGTTTTGGATTGTATTCATTTTCCATATGAACATGCAAATCAATCAAACCTGGCATTACTGTTTTAGATTTTAAATCTATCACTTTATCATTGGGCTGATCAGGAGTTACATAACCATTTTGAATAGATTCAATTTTATTCCCAGAAACTATAATTGTTTTTTGTGAAAGTAATTCTCCTTTTTCGGTGTCGATAAGTTGCCCACAGTGCAAATAAATATTTTGAGCAAATCCTGTACATATTTGTAAGAGAAAAAATAAAAATATGATCTTTTTCATAACATTAAAATTTAAGATAAAAACTCCAAAACAGAAGTAGTAATAACTTCAATTTGATCATCATCCAGTTCTGTATGCATAGGCAATGAAATCACTTCTTTTGAGAGTTGATTTGTCACCTTGAAATCTGCATCATTATAACGTTCATCTTGATACGCTTTTTGTTTGTGTAAAGGAATTGGATAATACACTCCACAAGGAATTCCTTTTGAATTCAGGTGGGCTACCAATGCATCTCGATCTGTGTTTTTTAGTTTTAAAGTGTATTGATGAAAAACATGGCAATCGCAGTTATCGCAAATGGTTTCACATCCATTTCCAGCTTTTGGTATTTCAATGTTTGGATGATTTTTAAAAGCGGCATTATATTTTCGAGCGGCATTTTGACGGGATTTATTATAGTTGTCTAAATGCGATAGTTTTGCGTCCAATACTGCTGCTTGAATCGAATCTAATCTGGAATTGACACCCACGACATCGTGATGATATCGCTTATACATCCCATGATTTACTATGCCTCGAATGGTGTGTGCCAAATCGTCGTTATTGGTAAAAATCGCTCCGCCATCGCCATAGCATCCCAAGTTTTTGGAAGGAAAAAAAGAAGTTGACGCTACATCTCCAATAGTTCCTGCTTTTGCTTTAGAACCATTAGATGCAGTATAGGTCGCACCAATCGCCTGAGCGTTGTCTTCAATAACATATAAATCATGCTTTTTTGCAAGTGCTAGAATGGCTTCCATATCTGCACACTGCCCAAACAAATGTACTGGAACAATCGCTTTTGTTTTTGGTGTTATTGCTTTTTCTATAGCGTCTATATCGATATTGAATCGATCTGGGTCAACATCGACAAGCACAGGGGTTAATCCTAGTAGTGCAATGACTTCTACAGTCGCTGCAAATGTAAAATCTGCTGTGATCACCTCATCTCCTGGCTGTAGCCCCAATCCCATCATCGCAATTTGAAGGGCATCCGTACCATTGGCACAAGGGATAACGTGTTTTACCCCTAAATAATCTTCAAGATTTTTTTGAAATTCTTTGACTTTGGGTCCATTAATAAACGAAGTTGTATCAATTACTTCCTGGATGGAGGTATTTACTTGATCTTTTATAGCAGCATATTGACCTTTGAGGTCTACCATTTGAATTTTTTTCATATTGCCTTTTATCAGAAAACACATTGGTTTTGTGCATCACAAAAATACAAAAATAGCATTGGTCAAATGCTAAATTTAAGATAAAGAATGTATTTTTGTTTTTAAAACACAACAATTTGTTTGTCATTTATAACCTTTTTACTGCATTTGTCCAATTGCTACTTCCAATTGCAGGAGGGCTAAATTCAAAGTTAAAAAAGGGTATTAATGGTCGTCAAAAGACCTTTGAAATTCTTCGAAATACTATTCAAAAAGAGGATACTGTTTTTTGGTTTCATTGTGCTTCGCTTGGGGAATATGAACAAGGACTACCTGTTTTTAAGGCCCTAAAAATAAAATATCCCGAAGCAAAGATTGTTCTGTCATTTTTTTCTCCCTCTGGATACGAAATTCGAAAGCAAAACTCTTTGACTTCTACAGTGGTGTATTTGCCTCTTGATACCAAAAGTAATGTTCAAAAATTTATAGAAGCTGTACATCCAAAACTTGTTGTTTTTGTAAAGTATGATTTATGGCCAAATTACTTAAATGCTCTAAAAAATCATCCTTCTAAAGTTGTATTAATTTCGGCATTATTAAGACCTCATCAGTATTTTTTCAAGTTTTATGGCAAAGCATTTCAAAGCTTGTTTTTTAGTTTTGATCATATTTTTACCCAAAATATTGAATCAAAAAAATTATTAAAAACAATTGGTTATGAAAATGTAACTGAAGCAAATGACACCCGTTTTGATCGTGTTTCAAGTCAATTATTACAAAATAATACGCTTGATTTTATCGAAGATTTTGTCAATGATAAATTGTGTCTTGTGGCTGGAAGCACTTGGGTAGAAGATGAAGAGTTATTGATTCCATTCATTCAAAAAACGGACTCATCAACTAAATTTATTATTGCACCACATTCGATAAAAAAACAAGGCATAAAAAGGTTAAAAGCTGCTTTTGGCGACAATGCTGTTTTATTTTCTGAACACGACAATGTGTCCATTTCTGAAAAACAGGTTTTTATTGTTGATACCATTGGGTTGCTTTCCAAAATTTACAACTATGCAGATATTGCCTACATTGGTGGTGGCATGGGTAGCAGTGGACTTCACAATACACTAGAAGCTGCTGTTTTTGGTCTTCCCATCGTTATTGGTAAAAATTATCATAAGTTTCCTGAAGCAAAAGAGATGCTAAATCTAGGGGGGCTTTTTAGTGTTGAAAACAAAAAAACTCTTGAAAAAGCTCTAAATAAACTTATTGATGATAAGGATTTTAGAACTAATTGTGGCAAAAAAAATAAAGCTTATATAGATGACAACAAAGGAGCCACGACTCTAATTTTGGATGAGTTGATGCTGTTGCTTAAAGACTAGGGTTTTTGTAAACTTTGATATAATCAATTATAAATTCTTGCGGAAAAATGGTGTCATCTACTTCAAATCCACCAAAATATCCTCCAACTGCTAAATTTAGAATAAGATAAAATGGCTTATCAAAAGGCCATATTTCTGAGGTTTTTTCTTCTGGCGCAAAAGTGTAAACCATTTCGTCATCTACAAAAAATTGAATTTGATTTTCGTCCCATTGCATTTTATAGACATGGAACCCCTCCTCGATGTTTTCAAATGAAGAAATTTTTGTGTTTTTAGATACACCATAACTATCCTTGGTATGAAGGGTGTTATGAATTTTTCCTGGCATTCTACCCACATATTCCATGATGTCAACTTCCCCACAGCTTGGCCAGTTATTGTCTTCGATATCATGCCCAAGCATCCAAATTGCTGGCCATACACCTTTGCCTTTTGGAAGTTTTGCTTTGACCTCTACAGTGCCGTACTGAAATTCAATTTTGTCTTTTGTTGTAATTCTTCCAGAAAAATAACGCTCTCCTTCTTTTGTGGCTTTAATGACAAGTTTTTCATCTCTGACAAATATATTGTCTTTGGTGTAATACTGATATTCTTTATTGCCCCAGCCACAAAGTTCTGGACACCCATCGCCCAATTCATAATTCCAATGTTTTAGGTCTAAAACGGAGTGTTCAAAATCATCATTGAAAATAATGCGTTTTCCAGGATTATTTTCCTCCGATTTGAAAAGAAGTGAAAATAATAATAAGAGTAAAATTCTAATCATCATCATAACTTAAATTTAAGACTTAAATCTGCCGTGGAATCCCCTCCAATAAAAACAGAAAATTCCCCTGGCTGGAATATAAAATCCCCATTGCTGTTGTAGAAGCCAAGTTCTTTTTCTGTGAGTTTGAATTGGACTGTTTTTGTGGCCCCTGGTTGTAAATTGATTAATTTAAAGCCCTTTAAATTTCGAACCGCTTGAGCAGGACGTGCAAAGTGATCCTTCACATACAACTGAACAACTTCTTTGCCTTCAAAATTTCCAGAGTTTGTTACTTCAACGCTGACATCTAAAGTTGTATCCGTTTGACTTTCAATTTTCAAATTCTGATACTCAAAAGTGGTGTAACTCAAACCATAGCCAAAAGGATACAAAGGTGTGTTTTCTTCGTCTTGATAGTGTGTCCAAAACACTTCTCCCGGTGATGGTAAGTTTGGTCTTCCTGTACTTTTATAATTGTAATAGATGGGCACTTGACCAACAGATCGTGGAAAAGTCATGGGCAATTTACCACTAGGGTTGTAATCGCCGTACACAACTTGTGCGATTGCATTTCCACTTTGTGATCCCAGTTGCCAGGCTTCAACAATTGCAGGAATATGTTCGTTTGCCCAATTCAAAACCAAGGGTCTTCCGTTGTTTAAAACAAGAACAATATTTTTATTGACATTGTAAACTGCTTCCAGAAGTTCTTGTTGTAGTCCGGGGAGTCCGAGGTTTGTTCTGCTTCGCCCTTCTCCACTTTGAAAACCATGTTCGCCTAAAACCATCACCACAACATCCGATGTTTTGGCAAGATTCAAAGCGGCAGCAAAACCGCTTTTATCAGTAGTGTTGATGTTTAATTCTTTTGCAAATTGTAGGGGGCCAATATTTAATGTTGTGCCAACAGAATATTCGACATTGTTTCCAGGATAAGACTTTAAACCTTCAAGAACTGAAACCGCAGAATTTTTTTCTGCAGCTAATATCCAATTGCCTAAAGGACTTGTTTTATCGTCGGCGAGATCACCAATCAAGGCTATATTAAGACCCTCTTTTTTTAGAGGTAACAATTGGTTTTTATTTTTTAAAAGTACGATTGATTTTTTGGCTATATCTAAACTTGCATCTTGAAGAGATGTATTTCCTATCGTTGCAGTTTCTCGAGTATAATCGCAGTATTTGTAAGGGTCATCAAAAAGCCCAAGTTCAAATTTTACACGTAATATTCGTCCTGCAGCATCATCAATGTGTTTTTCATCGACAACACCAGATTTGACTAAACCTGCCAAATGCTCCACATAAGCTAGTGATTGCATGTCCATATCAGAGCCCGCTTCGACTGCCAATTGTGCTGCTTCTTTAGCATTCTCTGCATAGCCGTGTTCAACCATTTCTTCTATAGAGCCCCAATCTGAAACAACAAAACCATCAAAATTCCAATCACGTTTAAGGAGATCTCGCTGAAGATATTTACTTCCTGTCGCAGGCACACCATTGAGTTGACTAAATGAATTCATAAAGGTGCGCACACCAGCATCAACTGTAGCTTTGAATGGAGGCATAATTACATTGTGTAGAGTTTGTGTTCCTACATCAACGGCGTTGTATTCTTTTCCAGATTCGATAAAACCATAACCCGCAAAGTGTTTGGCGCATGCAGCAATTGTTGATGGATTTGATAAATCATCTCCTTGAAAACCTTTGACGCGTGCATGTGCAATTTTAGAACCTAAATAGGGGTCCTCGCCAGCGCCTTCCATCACACGTCCCCAGCGTGCATCTCTTGAAATATCGACCATAGGTGCAAATGTCCAATTGATCCCTGCCGCAGCAGCTTCTTTGGCCGCATTTTTGGCCGAAGTTTCTATGGCCTCTAAGTCCCAACTTGCAGCTTCTGCTAAAGGAATTGGGGAAATTGTTTTGAAGCCATGAATGACATCAAACCCAAAAATTAATGGAATCCCCAAACGGGTTTCTTCAACGGCAATTTGTTGTAGTTTTAATACATTTTCTACGCCGTGTACATTAAGCATAGAACCCACATACCCCTTTTTGAGATGGTCAAATTGTATGGCTGCAGAACCTTCTTTTGGCGCTGGGCCTGTAACATCCCAAAAACTAGAATATTGATTCATTTGACCAATTTTCTCTTCGAGAGTCATTTGTTTCAATAGAGCACTTACGCGTTCATTCACGCTTAGTGTTTTTGATTTAGAATCACATGAATTGAGCACAAAAAAACAAATTGTTGAGAGAAATGTAAGCTTAGCTTTAATCATTTTTATTGATAGACCCTGATGTAATCGACTTCCATAGTATCTTGTGTGAAATTTGGATCTATATCTCCGCCAAGTGTACCGCCCATTGCGACATTGAAGATAAAAAAGAAGTCTTCATTGAATGGATAGTATGGTTCGACACCAGATGTATTCATCACAAAAAACTGTGTCCCATCTAAATATGCTGTTATGCTTGAAGCTGTCCAATTTATTGAATACACATGGAATTCATTTGAAGTTGAATTTGTAGTATCTAACCCATATTCTCCACGATCCCCATTTGCAAGCTTCCAATGCAAAGTTGATTTTACTTTATTCTTATCTTGAAACTGTTCCATGATATCAATTTCGCCACATTGAGGCCATCCAACTTCGGGATAATTTGCGCCTAGCATCCAAAGTGCAGGCCATGTCCCTTGTGCTGATGGTAATTTTGCACGTATTTCTATACGTCCATATTTGAATTCAAATTTATCTTGAGTTTTTATCCGTGCAGAAGAATATGATCCATTAGATTCTTTGATGGCTTTAATTTTTAGTATTCCTCCTTCTCTGATAACGTTATTTGTACTTGAGGTATAAATTTGTACTTCTTGATTTCCCCATCCACCGCCACCGGTTTCAGTAGTCCATTTCGAAGTATTTATTGCCCCAGTACCATCAAATTCATCAAACCAAACCAAAACATCATTGTTACCAGATCCGCCGTTACCAATAACGAAAATTTTTAAATTTTCAATTTTTGAAATTCTATCCTCTGTTTCGGAGTAGGCATAAACATATAGTGGAAATTGATTGATTCCCAAATCTGTCATTGAATATGAAAACTGTCCTGTTGTGTTTTGCGTTTCAGACCCATTATTTCCTACCTTAAAACCAAATTTTATGGCATTCGTAGCTGTTGCTGTTACCGAAAAATTTCCAGATCCATCACCAAAAGGATCGTTGTCATTTTGTCCTTGAACAGTTACATTGACGACTAAGTTTGTTGGAACAATTTGTTGTGAACCTCCGCCGTTATTACCTCCGCCAGAGGAATCATCTCCTCCAGAAGAACATGAAACTAAAACTGTGGATATACTAAATATTGTGATGAATAGTAAAGATGTGAATTTGTTTAGCATTGTGAAAAGATAATGAGGCAGATAAAAATATCTGCCCCAATTATTGAACTATAAAACTTATTGAGCCTTATACTTTGCATACCATGCAAAACCGCCTCCTTCTTGAATACAACGTACATGAAGAGTATTGGCCGTAATTGAAATGATATCATACTCAACGTCACCAACATACCAGCCCATAAATCCGCCATCGGATAGTTTAAAACTAGTTTGACGGTATGGTTCTCCATCATAAGCACCTTCTAAGGCTGCTTTTGAAGACGACGGGAGAAATGATACATTTTTCACACCAAACATTGTAGTTGCTACAGATTCGTCGTGACATATGTCTCCTGCAACGCCAATAACGCTAGCATATGCTCCAGGCACAAATGATGGTCCGGCAGTTTGTTCAAAAGTTAAACCGTTAGCTGTTTTTGTAAATACAAATACATTATTATCTGTCATACACGCTTTTTCAGTATCATTTGGTTGAATACTATTCCACCAGTTTGGCCATGAGAAGTCTAAATTTCCATAATCATCTTCAACTGGTCCTAGTCCTAAATAAGTTGGAGCTGTTGCATCCCAAACCCAAGTTTTGCTGTCGCCTTCATTAGCGCCAGCTAGGAAGGTTTCTGCTTCTGGATCTTCAAAAGCACTGTACACTTCAATATCGAAAGTTGCGCTAGACAAAACACCTGCCGTTCCTACTGCACTTACAATAACCGTATAGGAGTTTACACCGACTTGTGTGTATCTGTGCGTAATTGTTCCCGAAGAATTTGTTTCAGAATTTCCGTCACCAAAATTGAATTGATACGCTAGAGCAGCATCTGCTGTTGCAGAAAACGTTACAAATCCTGTACCATCGCCGCTTGTATTATTGGCATCTGCGCCAACTATTTCTGTACTTACTTGAACATTAGTTGGAGAGGTAATTGGTCCAAAATCATGTTCATCTTCTTCACATGCTGTAACCACAAGCAGTGAAAGAAAAAAGACTGATAAATATTTTAAATTTTTCATAATTATAATTTAAATTGTTTTATTATTCTAATACAAGTGAAACATTGTCTATATTAACTAATCCTACATCTGCTCCTAAATCAAATAGGACTCTAGCATCTGGTGCTCCAAAAGTTGAATTTGTGGTATATGTATAAGTTGTTTTTGTTGGTGTAATAACCATTGTTGCTGTTATGTTTGTCCAAGGATCTCCACTAAGCCCAATACCAGCTACAATGGATCTGTTATCGTCAGACCAAGCATCAAACTTTAATGTGTAAGTTTCTCCTTCCGTAATTGCTAATTTTTGACTCACATTAACATCATATGGATTTCCTGCTGATGCAACATTTACAGAATAATGTGTGTTGCCGTCGGCATCTGTTACAACTGGTGCAGCCGAAGCATCATCTACCCCAATTAACCATGAAGCACTTCCTAATTCAAAATCTCCATTTGTAAGAAGTCCATCGTCAAAAGGTTCTGGTGGGTATCCCAGAAATAGAGCAACATTGTCAATATTTACAACTCCTATATCTGCTCCTAAATCGAAAAGGACACGCGCATCGTTTGCACTAAAATTTGCAGTTGTTGTATAGGTATATGTTGTACGGGTAGTATTGATTGCAATCGTCCCTGTGACGTTGGTCCATGGATTGCCACTAAGACCTATTCCTGCAATAATTGATCTGTTCCCATCAGACCAAGCATCAAACTTTAATGTGTAAGTTTCTCCTTGAGTAATCGCCACTTTTTGACTTGTATTCACATCGTATGGATTTCCTGCTTGAGTAACATTTACAGAATAGTGTGTATTACCATCACTATCTGTAACAACTGGTGCAGCCGAAGCATCATCTACCCCAATTAACCATGAAGCACTTCCTAATTCAAAATCTCCATTGGTCAATAATCCATCATCAAAAGGGTTACCAGGCTCTTTATAGAAATATAAGTTGTCTATATAAGCTATGACTGATGAAAAATCAGTAGTCCCTGGAATTTGCATATAATCTATCAATATTTGAGTAATTTTTCCTCTATTTGTTAAAGTACCATCTTCAAATTCTTGCATATCAATTTCAATAGACTGCCACGAACCTGGAACTGTTGTACCAAGAGAAGCTACATCTTCTCCACCATCAACAGTATTTACTATTTTAACCTCTAAATTTTGTGTAACTGCCTCAGGAACCCAATAATCGATGTGCATAGTCTCCATTTGAGATAAATCAACACCTGATCCGTAATTTGTTACAATTCCTAAAAAGTCAAAATTTGTTAATCTCATGACATTATCAGTTCCAATTGTAGTGGCTTGAAAGTTTGCTGAAGACCAAAGTGTTGGAAATTCATTTAGAGTTACATTAGTATAGGCGTCACTAAAGATAGATACTACATCTGCAGACTGTCTTGATGGAGGTGTTGGTGCTGCATCTGTTGGCGCTAATATTTCAGTGACTTCAAAATCTTCTTCAATATACATTGTCGTCTGAATGGCAATTCCTTTAACTTCAATGGTGATGTCATAAATTCCAGCATTTGTGTATTGTAATATTGCTGTTTCACCAATATTGGTAGTAACAGGAGTAGTAACTCCACTTTCACCAGAGTAAACATCGAAATTTATGGCATCATCAGCATTAACAGTAACATTGACTTGTTTTGACACAGAAGTGTCATTTTCAATGGTAACTTCGAGGTTTGATGGTGGATCTAAAGATATTACTAATTCTCTAGAAATTGTTGCTGTTAAACCTGTTGCCCCGTAAGCTGTTGCAGTAACTGTATAAGTCCCTTCTGCGTAAGTGTGGTCAATAGTCTCTCCATTATCAATTTGAGCAGGCTCTGAAGTATCATCTCCAAAAGTAATATCAAAGTACACTGTGCCTTCAGCAGTTGGAATAATAGTTACCATTCCAGAGTTATCTTGTGTGACATCAAATGCCATTGCAAGCGCCGATGGTGCTTGAACGTCACTTAAGTTTACATTTTTTTCGTCATCGGCACAACTCCAAAGCGTTGCAACAATAACAAATAAACTAAATATTTTATTTATTGATTTCATAGTTTAAATTTTTAATAGTTTGGATTTTGACTCCAGTTCCCTGCTGAAAATTGTATTTCTTCAAATGGAATTGGAAATAAATCATGTTTACCAGGAACAAATCCGTCAATGGCTTGAGCAGCTCTTCCTGTACGAACAAGGTCAAAGAAACGGTGTCCTTCGCCCATCAATTCTAATCGTCTTTCTTCTAAGATTGCATCTGTTAGTGCGGCTCCTGTTGCAGAACTATTGTTGCTGCTATCTCCAAAAGCACGTTCTCTGACTTGATTCAAATATGCTTGAGCTTTACTATCATCAGGTGTTGGTTGACGATTGAACGCCTCAGCAGCCATCAACAATACATCTGCATAACGAATAGATCGGTAATTGTTTGGATTGGTCAAGTTTTGATCGCCAATATTTTGATCTCCTTTTCTAGGTAAGTATTTGCGGTTGAAATACCCTGTATGCTCATACCCTTCTACATACGTTGCTCCAGTTGTAGCAGCCCATGCAACAATGTCTAAAATAGATACATCTCGGCGAGTATCATCGTTACTAAAGGCGTCATATGCGGCTTGAACTGGAACATTAAAACTATAACCAGAATCGTATAACGGTCCAGTATGATTACGGATTCCCATAAATCCAACCGCTACATTCCCTTCACTACATTGAAGACATCCAAATCCTGCACCTTCAGCATCGGTGTATTGTACTTCGAAAACAGATTCTACACCATTTTCACCGTCATTTTCAAAAATTTCTGAATAATCATTTACCAATTGATATGGTCCATTATTAATTAGATTTTCTAAAACACTGGCTGCTTCTGTAAATTTATCTTGATATAAAAATGCTTTTCCAAGGAGTGCTTGTGCTGCACCTTTGGTCACTCTCCCTGTTTGAGGTGCGCTGTATTCTAGATTATTAACAGCGAAATTCAAATCGCTTTCTATGAGTGCATAAACTTGCTCTTTTGAATAACGAGGAATGCTCGTTTCATCGCCAGGTGCAAAACGTGCTCCACCTCCTGCTAATGCATCTTCATAATTTTTAATTGGAATACCACCAAACCATTTTACGAGTTCAAAGTGGAAGTATGCTCTTAAGAAACGAACTTCAGCAACCATTTTTAATCGACCATCAAAATCAATTTTATTTTGGAACTCTAAGAAATAATTTGTTCGTTTTACACCTGCAAACATCCAATTCCAAACATCTCTCAGGTTACTATTTACTGGAGTGTGTGTCATGTCGTCAATTTGTTGAAATCCTATAACATCTGTTGCGCTTTCTCCACCACATAAGGTGTTGTCAGAGGCAATTTCTCCTAATAAATTGTTGACGTATGTTGCTTGTAGCATATCGTATGCTCCAACAAGTGCCATGTAATAGTCGTCTTCAGAATTAAAATAGCTTTCTGAGTCTATAAGGTAGTTTTCTTCCTCATCTAGGTATTTATCTGTACAAGAATAGAGACCTAGTGTAAGTAGTGTTCCCACTACCAAAGTAAATATGTTGTTTTTTATTGTTTTCATCGTGCTCTATTTTAAAATGAAATATTAAGTCCTAAAAGGAATTGTCTTGTCACAGGATAGAATCCTGGATCGATTCCACCTCCAATGGCATTACCATTTGTGGCAGCTGGGTCAAAACCTTTGTATTTAGAAAAGGTGAATGCATTGTTTACAGAACCATAGATTCTGAATTTAGATATCCCTACTTTTTCGATAACAGAAGAAGGTAGACTGTAGCCTAACTGAATGTTTTGAATACGTAGGAAAGAAGCGTCTTCTACAAAGAAGTCTGAGAATAACTTATTTGAAGTTGCGCCTGTTGTTGCTCTTGGTACTTCGTTGCTAGTGCCAGGACCTGTCCAACGATCGAGGTAGTAATCCAAGCGGTTTACATTTTTTTGATCTCTTTCGTAGTTACGTACCATTTCTTTTCCTAATTCAGCATATCCGTAAGCAGAAAAATCAAAGTTTTTATAATTGATTCCAATATTGAAACCCATTATATAATCTGCAATTGGTTTTCCAATGAATGTTCTGTCATTGGCATCAATTTGACCGTCACCATTTACATCTACGAATCGTAAATCTCCAGGTTGAGCAGCATTACCCAAACCAGCTTGAGATGGATGTGCGTCAACTTCAGCTTGAGTTTGGAAAATTCCGTCTGTTTTTAATCCATAGAAATATCCAATAGGCATCCCAACTTCCATTCGTGATGGAGCTAACTGGCCAATACCAAATGAACCTCCTTCAAGTGCCACATCGCCTTTAATTGACGTAACTTCTCCATCAAGCTTAGTGACATTATATCCAACATTGTAAGATAAATTCTCATTGATCTCACCATTGTAGTTCAACATCAATTCAACACCTTTCACTCGGGTTGTCCCTGCATTTACTGTTGGAGTTCCAGATCCTGGTGCAGTAGCTCCCAGAATTCCAGAAAATGGCAAACCAGGAATTAATAAATCTACACGATCTTCGATAAAATAATCAGCGACAACTTCTAGGCTATTATTGAATAGTTTTGCATCAAGACCAAAATCTAATTTCTCTGCTGTTTCCCATGAAGCAACAGGGTTGGGTAAAGGTCCAATAGCAGTACCATTTGTCAAAGTATTATCAAAGACATAAGTTGCTTCTCCACTAAGGGTTGCTCTATATAAATCATTTCCTACTAAATTACCTAGTGTTCCGTAAGAGGCTCTTAATTTTAAGAAATCAATGAACTTTGAATTTTGTAAAAATGTTTCCTCAGAAATTTTCCACCCTCCAGTTACAGACTTAAAGTAATCAACTCTGTAGTCCTTATCAAAAGCAGAGGATGCATCTCTACGTAACATCCCAGATAACAAATATTTCCCTTTAAAGTCATATTGTAATCGAGCAAAATAAGATAAAAGTCTGTTGTCGTAAGTGTACGACCCATTTTCTTTACCTTCATTTGTTCCTGTTGTAAGGGCTATGTCTGCAAATGCCCAAGAATTATTTGGAACATCGTAGCCTGTAGCAAAAAGACCATCACCCCAATCTTTTCGAACAGCCATCCCTAAAGTAACTTCTGCTGTATGGTCTTTAAGGAAGGATTTTTTATAGTTGATAAAACTATCCCAAGTGTAAGAATTATACTGTTGCTTGTTTTGGCTTACAGTACTTCTATCTGTATTGAATACTTTTCCAGCACCATAATTTACAATTGGCGAGAAACTTTTTGATTTGTCGCTATAGCTCTTAAATCCAATTCGCGAAGTCGCTGTTAATCCATCAATCACCTTGTATTCCAATTGAAAATTTCCTTCTATACTACTTCCAAAGTAGGAATTGTATGTATCTCTTATTTGAGAAAATGGATTTATAATTTCATTGCCAAACATTCCGTTTAAATCTTCTTGATCTAATGCAAAAAGTGGTGAATAACTAATTGCATTAAAAAGAACAGACCCTAAACCTGATTCATTGATTGTTCTGCGCTCGTTGGCAAAATAGTTCAAGTTTAATGTTGTTTTTAATTTTTCGGTAACATCAATTCCTAAACTCAACTTGACGTTATCTCTTTTGAAGTTTGATTTATCGCTGGCAATTATTCCTTCTTGATCTAAGTGTGAAGCACTCAAATAATAAGTTAGTGCATCGGTTCCTCCAGAAAGACTAATATTGTGATTTGTAATCATAGCCTCACCAAATAAATTATCTTGCCAGTCGGTATTGTTTGGAAGATTATTTAAGTTTGGATAGGGTGTTGATTCTCCATTAGCCGCATAACTTTCATTTATTAGAGCAGCATACTCTACATTATTTAGCAGAGATAATTTTTTTGAAGTTTCCTGTACACCAGAGTAAAAGTTGTATGAGACTTTTGGTGCAGAATTTTTAGATCCGTTTTTTGTTGTGACTAAGATAACGCCATTAGCTCCTTCAATACCATAGATAGCAGCTTGTGCATCTTTTAACACAGTTAGCGACTCAATATCGTCTGGGTTTACACTATTCATAGACGCTACATAACCATCTACTACTACTAGTGGGTCGTTACTGCCGTTACTACTGACACCACGAACCAAGATACGAAATCCACTACCAGGTGATCCAGATGATGTTGTTACAGAAACACCCGAAGATCTTCCTTGTAATGCTTGCGCTACATCAACAGGTTTTAATTTTTCAATGGTTTCAGACTTTACCATAGAGACAGACCCTGTAAGGTCTTTACGGCTTTTAGACCCATATCCAATTAGTACGACTTCATCCAAGGATTCATTGTCTTCCTCTAAGCTGACTTGCATGTTTGCTTCGGCTGAAAGTTCTTGAGTTTTGAACCCTACATAGGTAAATACTAGTACGGCATTCTCAGAAACATTGGTTAACGAAAAGTTTCCATCGAAGTCTGTCACTGCACCATTATTAGTGCCTTTCACTAGGACGTTAACACCTGGAAGAGGCATGTTGTCCGCTTTTGATTTTACTGTTCCAGAAGCTGAAAACGTTTGCGCTAATGCAAATGAAGAGCACAAAACAATCAGTAAAAAGGAATAAAATATTCTTTTCATAAAATTTGGTTTGTTTGTTTTTGTTAAAATTATCATAACAAACTGTAGAGGTGTAAAATTTGACCGCTACAAAAAACATACACCTACTGAAAAAATAACCAACAGGTATAAAAAGATTAAGTTTATGATAAGAAATGAGGCCTTAAACAAAATCAGTTAAGGTGCTTTGATGTGGTAGATTTGGGGATTGTTGTGGTACTGTATGGTTTTTATTTAGATTATAAAATTTTTATAAATCTAAAATATAATTGGCCAAGCTAGATTTTGGTGGTAAATCCATCTTTTTTCGCAAACGATATCGCTTAACTTCTACACTTCTTGGTGAAATATTAAGTAGTGGCGCGATTTCTTTTGAAGATAAATTTAGTCTAAGATACGCACAAAGTTTTAAATCATTAGGAGTAAGATTTGGATGCTTTTGTTTGACGAGTTTCAAAAAGTCTTTATCGGCATTATCAAAGGCTTCTTTAAACAACTTCCAGTCATCGGTATTATTAATATTCTTGTCAATAATTCTGATCACTTTATTCAACCCTTGTGGCGTACTTTCTTGTTTAATGGCTGTTTTGACTGTATTCAAAAACTCATTTTTCTTGATTAGACTCATTGTAGAGATTGCCAATTCTCTGTTTTTATTTTCAATATCGAGTTCAAGTTTTTCATTTTTAAGTTGCATCAATTTTTGGTTATTTTCCAATTCATTGAGTGCCATTTCTTTTTGCGACTTTAACAATAATTTTTGCTGCTGGCGTTTGTAATATCTTCTATATATACTATGAATAAGTATAGAAAGTATCAAAAAAAATATGACATAAACTCCTATAGCTACATTGGATATGTACCACGGGCGTTTTATGATGAATGGAAATGAAGAGACGTTTGTGGTTTCTGTATTGCCTATTTTACCTTTAACTTTAAAAATATATTTTCCATAAGGTAAGTTTTCAAAAGATTGCATACTCTTTGGTTCCCAATCAGACCAGTTTTCTGAGCGCCCTTCAAGTTTATAACTATAATTGGTGTTTACAATATTTCCATAGTGTGGAATACTATAGTTGAAATTCAGGTTATTATTTTTATAATTTAAAGAAGCAGATTCTGTGAGACTTAAATTTGTCTTTGGTTCATTATTAACATTTGCTTCAATTGAATTTAAATGAATGCTTTGTGCATTATTTTGTTTAGGAGCATCGCTTTTCAAAATATAATACCCATTTGATGATCCCAACAAATACTCTGTGTCATTTATTTTTGTCAAATTCTCAAAACCTGCAACGACTTTCTTGAAGTTGTATAAAGAGACTGGAATCTCTTCTATATTGGGCTTATCGCTTAAACTTCCTGGACTCATCAATAGAATATTATTGTCTGCAAAACACCATTTGATATGTTCTGTAGAATTTACATCCAATAATGTTGAGGTTGTCGTGTAGCGTTTTAAAATACTTGAAATTACAGCTGCAGTTTCAAAAGTTTCTGATTGTTCTTTAAACCGATAAACACCATCAGCAGAAGTGTAATAAAACCCGTTGGAAAATTTTATAAAATTTGATCCACTTCCTATTTGAATAGTTTCAACAGGCTTGGAGCTTAATATTTTTGAATAATCTTCGGATAGTTCCAATTCATAAAGCCCACGTATTTCGTGGTTTACAAATAATTTATTTTTAATAAAGTGAAAGAAACGACTTGAGATATCGAAACCTTCAACTTTGTTGCGATAGCGCCATATTCCAAATTTATTCTCTAAAATATGAAGTCCAGAATAATTGCCTTGAAGAATTAAGTTTGAATCTTTTATTTTTTTGAAATCCCATGTTCCATTGGCTTCTGAAATTTTGGTTCTGATTTTTCCATTTTTCACAATCATAGTTCCTAAGTCATGACCGCAAAAGAGTTGGTCGTTAATGACTTTCAAGGCCCAAACTTGACCACTAGTTCCTTCAATAAAATTGAAATCACCAGAATTATCTCTTGATCTTACAAAAAGACCTTGATTTGTTCCTAGATACAAATCGCCTTCATGAACAATAGAAGTGTAAACGGTTCCAATTTGGCCTTTGGCATCGTTATATATTCGAAACCTAGAAGAAAGATTGACGTGACTAATACCAATATCCATGCCGAGCCAAAGATTGCCTTTGATGTCTTCAAAAACAGAAAGCACTGTATTGTTACTTAGGCCCTTTTCAAAATCCAGACTATATTTCAATCGCCCATCACTAGTAATATGCTTTAACCCATTAGAAATGGTACCCAAAATCAAACTGCCGTCTTTAAGTTGAGTTGAGCTGTAAATAGTCCATTCGCTAATGTCTGTTCTTAAAGTCCATGGTTGAATACGATTATCGTGTAAAAAATAGAAGCCGTTGTCCGCTGTAATAAAAAGTAAGTTATTATCGATGTTTGAAATCCCAACTAACCGAGAAGAATTTAGTTCAGGGCTATTGCTCACCAAAACTTCACTCCCATTTACAATTTTGTATATGCCATTATTCTTTTTCGCAAAATATATAATACCATTTACATTGAAAATATTCAAAATCTCTTGCTCTGATTCAATGATTTTGGTTTCTTTTGAAGTTCTATTGACTAAATAAATTCTAGTTAAAGATTGAAATAAAATCCAATCGTCTAGAATTTCTATATTCCAGAACTGTTCTTCTTCCAAAACTGATAAATTCAACTCTTCAACTAAAGACTGATATTGAAGTATCCCAAATTGGTTTTGCTTCCAACACCCAAAGTCCATATAGCTCCCACTGTAAACTTGAGAACCATCTGCCTTAACAGAACGCACTATAGAGTTGTTTGGAACGGGATATAATTTCCATCTAGAGCCATTAAATTCTAAAAGACCTGAATTGTTACCAAAATACATGTTTTGGTTTTCGGTTTGTGTAACGCTCCAGTTTTGGTTTTCTGCATTATACATTTCTGGTAAAAAAGCCATAACAGGAGGATATTCTTGTGCGTTTACAAAAATTATAATATGAAATAAAAATATAACGCTATATAATCTCATTTGAAGTAGATTGTCAATAAAAAAAGGTGTATCTATAATATAATTGAAGGTGCAAAATACAAATTTAAATAATGTGTTTCCAAAATTTAACATACAAAGATTGAATCACACCTATACAATCAATGAGGTTTTATGAAATTTTCATTTAAAACAAATACAATTAGAATAATTAAAAAAACTACCATTTACAAAGGAGATTACATATGCATATAGTAGAATAAAAAACACTTAATCTATAATTATATAACACAAAAAAAACACTACAATACAATACAGAAAATGCTACAATGGTATCCAATTCTAAATTTTACTATTATTATTGAAGAGATTTCCTCACAAATAGAGAAAAAAAACTACATAGAATTTTTGGCCGCTAGTTAGTACGTAAGCTTATGGTAAATATATTGGAATTTGATTCATTACGAATTAAATAGATAGGTTTTGTGATTTCTATATGAAGCCAAATTATATGTCCTTCAAAGGATTGATAGGCCCCTCTAAGAAATTTCTTTTCGCTTCCTTTTGGTAAACTTACTTTTAATTATAAATATGCCTTTAGGATAACTTTGAGTTACTTGAACTACTCAATATTCAAACAAAAAAAAACACTGCCCGAGAGCAGTGTTTCACCAAAAATTAACCAATTTAACTTTAAATAAGATATTTAAATTACAGTGTAAATATATGACAGACTTTCTGTTCTTACAAGGGTCATGTAACAAACGGCCATTTGACGTAACATTCGGCCATTTGACGTAATATTCGGCAAAAATTGACAAGAAAAAGGGGATAAAAAAATGCAATAAGCACTAGTTGATATTCAAATATGCAACCAATTCTTCTTTTCTACGCTTTGCTAGAGGGAGCACCAAATCGCCAGCCATTTCGCAACTGCTACCGTCTGCATTATTGATGTTTATGATATATTTTATATTGATTAGATATTTTTGGTGAATTCTGAAAAAGTAGTTTGGAGCCAAAATTTTATCGTATTCTCCAATGTTTTTGGCTATTACAATTGAGGACCCTTCTAAGAGATGAACTATTGTGTAGCGCCCATCTGACTCAAAATATAAAATCTCGTCCAATTGTTTGAAATATATCTTCTTTGTTGTTGGAATGGCAATGAAATCGTAATTGGATGTTTTTGATGAGATTGAATTTTTTGCAGACTCTATTTGTTTAAAATTTGTAAAAAACTGATTTTCAATTTTTTCATGAATTTTTTCTACAGCAAGTAATAAATCTTTTGGATCTATGGGCTTCAATAAAAAATCTATCGCATTGAATTTAAAAGCAGTGAGCGCATACTCCTGAAATGCCGTTATAAATACAACAAGAAAATCGTTGTACTCTACTTGTTCTAAAACATCAAAGCCATTTCCTTGATCTAATACAATATCAAGAAAGATGAGTTTTGGTTTGAGCTCATTGATTTTTTTTACTGCGCTTTTTACAGATTTGGCAACAGCAACTACTTCTACGGACGGGCAATGGCGCTCAAGGTATATCTGAAGAAGTTTGTTGTTCTTGGTTTCGTCATCGACTAAGATCGTGGTAATTCTATGCATATCAGGGGTTTAGTGTCAACATATGGTTTTTTTACTTGTCATTAAAATTATTGAAAAAAGAGAAAAAACACTTTGGGGTATTCATACAAACTTAATAATATTATTGAAAAAATCAAATATAATACTCTAATAATATGTTATATTTTGCAATTCAAATTAATTTCTTTAGATTTAATTTAATCCTAGTACTTCAAAATACTACCCAACATGAAAGCTAATTTTTTATCTGCAATATTTATCGTAGCCCTTATTTTTTGCTGCACAATATATGCGCAAGACAAAAAAGATAGTTTTGAAAAAACCATCGAAGACCTCATAACAAATGACAGTTCTGTACATATTGATAGTGTTTATAATAATCTCAAAAGGCAAGCTTTGGAGCTTAATCAAGATTCATTGTATGTGGAGTTGACTTTTCAGCAAATTGAGAAAAATGGCGGATTGCTTGTTTATACTTATGCTGAAATTTTACTTGAGAATTTATTAATCAATCAAAACTACTTTCTAAAAAAACACCCAAAACTTCTCTTAAGATGTATTCATGATTTGGGTAAATTCTATTTGCTTCAAAGTGGTTCTTCTAAAGTTAGCAAAAAAATTTCCGAGCAATATTATAAACGCTATTTTGCCCTTTTGGAAGAAGTTGATTTATCTGAAGAAGAACTCAAAACGGCAGAACAAAACAAGCTAAAATACCTTGTTTATACCAAAAACGACAGTGTATTCTACTACTTAAATCAATATGATGTAAATCAAAAAAATGAAGCAGAACTATTAAATCAATGGTACAGAGGAGTTGAGGATTATACAAAAGAACTGGAATACGCTAAAATCCTGGATGACAAAATTAAAATCATTATTGCTTACAAAAACAATACTCAATTTGATGCAATAAATCGCTTATACAGCGACTATGTCTCATTTTTTAAAAACACAGAAGACCAATTGTCAGAACATAAACTCTATCTCATTATGGGGCAGATTTATTTTTCTCAAAAGCGATATCAAGAGGCAGAAAACATGTATTTAAAAGCGCTATCATATTTCGAACAAAAAAAATCAAATTTATTCACCAATGTGATATATAATGATCTGATAGAATTAAAAATGAAAAATGGAGACCTCAGTGGCTACTCCTTTTACAGTGATAAATTTAATGCTCAAAAAAAAGAATACAGAGAACAACAACTAGCAGTCTTGAATAAACACATTGATTATGCAACTAAAGTATCTGATTTCGAAATTCAATTGAATTTGAATAAAGAAAAACTAAAAAATGAAGCTTTAAGCAACAAGATTAATACTCAAAAAACAATCATTTCCTTTGCGCTTGCATTATTTATTGTGGTACTCATTTTTGTTTATTTTTACTCTGTCAGCTCTAAAACAAGAACAGATTTAGAAAATGCCAACAAACAAATGGTTATCGATGTGTTGCGTTCTAAATTTAAACCTCATTTTACCTTTAATGTGTTGTCAGTGATAAATTATTTTGTCGAGAAAAAAGAGGTTTACAATGCGACAATTGCACTGACAAAAATGTCCAGTCTTTTGCGAGCTACCCTAGACAATATGAATGAGAAATTGGTGCCTTTTATTTCAGAATATAATATTTGTTTAAATTATATGTACTTAGAATCTTTGCGCTTTTCAGATAAATTTGAATACGAATTTGAACCGATAAATGATTTTGAAGTGGAGCAATGGATGATTCCACCTGGGGTTATTGAACCGTTGCTAGAAAATGCTGTAAACCACGCTTTTAAGGGTGTTGATTATAAAGGTAAAATTGTTCTCAAACACAAAATCCTTGATGATTCCTTAGTGATTACAGTGAGAGACAATGGTGTAGGCCTCAAATCATCTGGCTTGATAAACAAAAATTCTCATGGTTTAAAAATTACAAGAGATTATATTCAAACTGTTTCTAATCTGTACAAAAAGCCAATTAGTCTAAATATTAAATCTAAAAATGGAACTTTAATTGAGATCGTTATTCCAAGATTAGAGGATTATGATTAAACCAATTCGCTTTAGTTTTTGTGTTAATTTTTAAAAATATAAAATAAAAAAGGGCGAATTTTCATCGCCCTTTTTTGTAGTAAAACTTTAAGAAATTTAGATTTATATTTCTAATAAACCTAATCGCTAAGTAATGTGAAACTAATTATCGAATTCTGATAACTTCCACTCTTCTGTTTTGTTTTCTTCCTTCTCTAGTTGCGTTGGATGCTGTTGGCTGAGTTTCTCCAAATGCTTCAGTAATTAAGGAAGAACTTGGAATTCCATTGTTGACAAGGTAATCTCGTACAGCATTTACTCTGCTTTGTGATAATCTATGATTCATATCACTAGCACCAGTACTGTCTGTGTGGCCTTCAAGCTTAAATTGAGCATCTGGATGCTGCTTCATAATCTGAGTAATTTCAGTCAAAATTGCATATGTTTCTGATTTGAAGCTATGCTTACCAGTGTCAAATAGTATCCTTTTCGAAAGCATGTTTAGGTTCGTATTTCTGTCTCCAACTTTTACTGCTTCGTATGGACAACCATTATTCGCTGCAATTCCAGGAACTTTAGGACATTTGTCGGCGCTATCAATAATACCATCATTGTCAGTATCAGGTAGTGGACATCCTTTGTTGCTGGCAGGGCCTTTTATTTTTGGACAATCATCTACAGAATCCAACAAACCATCATTGTCACTATCCTTTTCTACAGGCTCTGGCGGACATCCATTGTTGCTTGCAACGCCTTTTACATTAGGACAACGATCCAGATTATCATTAATGCCATCTCCATCGGTATCTGGAATGATTTCTGGTTTTATTTCTTCAATAATTTCTGGTTCAACAACTTCTCCACCAAAGTTTATAGATAACCCTAGGGCATGTTGAAAATGTTTCGTCAAGTAATCTTTGAAAGAGTGCTTGTATGTAGTGCTATATGTCAAACCAATATTGTCTGTGAACCAATACGCAAGACCAAGGGTTCCGTTCAATGTTCCGGCACCTACAAGTGCACTCGACTTACTTACTGTGTTGGTGTTGTACTTCCCTTCTTCAATCCAAGTATAACCACCACCTAAGCCTACAAATGGCTCAAGTTTACTAAAATTTAGCAGTTCGCCTAAACTGTACTTTAAATGCCCATCTATGGCGTAGTACATCAAATCACTTACTTTTACAGAGGGATTGCTGGCCGTTTGACCCCATTTTTCAATTCTATTTAAAGACGCCGTAAAGCCTAAAGACATATGATCTTTCAAATATTTGCTAACGGTTAGTGTCGATAAAGATGGTAAAATGTTCCAATGATCTGACACATTGAAAAATTCATCAAAATATGACCCTTGAGGTGCATCTTCGCCAACTGGATATACGTTAACAGCATTGACACCTACAGACAATTGCCATGGGTTTGCTTCATTTTGTGCGCCCAGACTCCATGAAGCTAGGATTAACACCACTACTAATTTACTGATTTTTTTCATGCTTAATTACTTTTAAAAATTACCTTAAAATTTTAACAGAGTTCAATACACGTATCGAAACTCTTGTGCAAAGTAAGTGCGAATGTTTAATAATAACTAGTGTCATGTAACAAACGGCCATCTGACGTAACAAACGGCCATCTGACGTAATATTCGGGAAAAATGATGTCAAAAAAAACCTGTTTTTTGTAGAAAATTTATGGAAATTTTATGAATTTTTAATAGCATTACTATTATATTTGCAATGAAATACTATGGAAAAATTAAATTTACAAATAAAAATCAATAGCGCTTTTTATGTAAAAGACCCTGAATCTTCGGAGCTCGGAAGGCATATTATTTCTAAAAGTATTGAAATGATAAATACACTTGGATTTGAATCCTTTACTTTTAAAAAATTAGGAGAGGCTATCGGCTCTAATGAAAGTTCCGTTTATCGCTATTTTTCCAATAAACACATGCTACTAGTATATCTTTTAAATTGGTATTGGAGTTGGATGGATTATAAAATTGTTTTGAAAACCTCCAATTTGAACAATGCTAAAGATAAGATTAAAAAAGCTGTAGAATTGCTTGTTGATGATGTAAAGCAAGACAGTGATTTTTCTTTTATTAATGAAATTCTACTTCACAGAATCATCATTACAGAATCTTCCAAAGTCTATCACAACAAAGACGTGGACGATGAAAATGAAAAAGGATTTTATAAAACTTACAAACAGGTTGTACAACGTGTTAGCGATTTCATATTGGATTTTAATTCAAAATATGAATTTCCACATATGATTGTTTCAACCATTATAGAAGGGGCTCACCACCAACGTTATTTTGCAGAACATCTTCCTGCGTTGACAGATGTAGAAGAAGGTCAAAATAATATTGTTCGATTTTATACAAATCTTGTTTTAAATTCACTAAAATGATACTGAAAAGATGTTGTCATATCAACTTTATTAGAGTCTTTGTTTGCGGACTATTGACCACTACAATCGTGTGTCAAGTTTTATCTCAGGCATTTGAAGCGAACTTTAATTTAGACTACAGTGTTGAGTGGAATGATACTTCAGAATCTAGCGAGACAGACACCAATGATCTCGAGCAAAAGGAGCAAAAAAAGGATATCAAACTATTTCATTTCGCAACATCTAGAACGGATTATACAACATTGAGCTTTTCATCCTACCAAATAAAAAAACATCCTCTTGTAAATATTGATATTTATTTACCCCCTCCAAAAGAAGATTACACTTAAAATTGTGGATGGAAAAACGCTTTCTAAAAAAACAATTTTACAACTATTCTTACAACCATTTTTCAACTTTTTCTTTCGTGTTAAAAGTAAAGAAAAAACTAACTTTTATTTAAATTAATTATGAATCATTTAAGTCCTTTTAAAAATTTAAAATCAGATATCCCTGCAAGTGTAGTTGTGTTTTTTGTTGCACTCCCTTTGTGTCTTGGGATTGCTCTTGCTAGTGGCGCTCCATTGTTTTCCGGCCTAATTGCAGGAATTATTGGAGGTATTGTTGTTGGATTCCTTAGTGGCTCTGCAATTGGTGTAAGTGGCCCAGCAGCAGGTTTGGCGGCGATTGTTCTTGTTGCAATTAGCACCCTTGGTGGGTTTGAAAACTTTCTTTTAGCTGTTGTTCTTGGAGGCATCATTCAGGTTATCTTTGGTGTTCTCAAAGCTGGAGTGATTGGCTACTACTTCCCATCTTCAGTCATCAAAGGAATGCTAACAGGAATTGGCATCATCATCGTCATCAAACAAATTCCTTATTTTTTTGGATACGACAAAACTCTAGCTGCAAATGCTAGCTTTTTTGAAATGTTTAATTTTATTAGCCCTGGTGCAACCCTCATTGCATGTATCGGTCTTGGAATTTTAATCCTTTGGAATGTTTGGCTTTCAAAATCATTCAAAGTGTTTCAAATAATTCAAGGCCCTGTTGTTGCTGTTACTGTTGGAATTGTATATTATATTTTAACAAAAGACAACGCCACATGGGCTATTGACAACTCAATGCTTGTTAGCGTTCCTGTGCCAGATGATTTATCATCATTTTTAGGGCAATTTAGCTTTCCAAATTTTGATCAAATTACCAATCCTCAAATTTGGGTAACTGCATTCACAATTGCATTAGTGGCCAGTCTAGAAACCCTATTGTGTGTTGAAGCAACTGACAAACTGGATCCAAGAAAACGCGTTACGCCAACAAACAGAGAGCTTATCGCACAAGGATCTGGTAATATCATTTCTGGACTCATTGGAGGCTTACCCATTACTCAAGTTATTGTAAGAAGCTCTGCAAATATTCAATCGGGAGGAAAAACAAAAACATCTGCAATTGTACATGGCTTTTTATTGCTAATTTCTGTCCTCATCATTCCTACACTACTGAACAAAATTCCATTATCTGTTTTGGCTGCTGTATTATTTATTGTGGGGTACAAACTTGCAAAACCTCAACTTTTTGTAACCATATACAAACAAGGCTGGAAACAATTTGTCCCTTTTATCGTAACTATACTTGGTATTGTTTTTACCGATTTATTAATTGGTATTGGTCTAGGTCTTGCTGTCGGAATTATTGTAATCTTGATTAAAAGTTTTCAAAATTCGCACTTCTTACACATAGAGGACAATACCAATGGAAGCAAAAAAATGAAAATCACAATGGCAGAGGAAGTTACATTCATAAATAAAGGAGCTATTCTAAAAGAATTAGAGCAAATTGCACCTGATACTAGTCTAGAAATTGATGTCAGAAAAACTAGATTTTTAGACTATGATATTATCGAAATTTTAGAAGACTTTTCGCTAAAAGCCAAAAACCGTAATATAGAAATCACCCTCATCTCTGAACGTGGGACCGTAAAAAATCCGGATAGTTTTATCGAATTTTTCAAACTACGCCCTAGTGCCTAAACCCTAAAACAATTATAATAACTTAAAAAAAATCAAATGAACGCACATACAAAAACAACCCAAGATCAAATGACACCACAAACGGCCAAACAAGCTCTAGAAGCGGGTAACGCTCGTTTTGTGGCAGGACAACAAGCAGGTCGAGACCTCATGAAACAAGTCGATCAAACAAGTACAGGTCAATATCCTTTTGCAACCGTTTTAAGTTGTATCGATTCAAGAGTATCCTCTGAACTAATTTTCGACCAAGGGATTGGCGATATTTTTAGTGTAAGAATTGCTGGAAATTTTGTAAATGAAGACATCCTAGGAAGCATGGAATTTGCTTGTAAATTGGCTGGAACAAAATTAGTTGTTGTTCTTGGCCATACTGCATGCGGCGCGGTCAAAGGGGCTTGTGATCATGCTCGTCTTGGAAATCTAACAGCACTCATCAATAAAATTGAACCTGCGGTAGAAGCAGTTACAGAGCCAGAAGACTCAAGTCTTAGAAACTCTTCTAATATCGATTTTGTTAATGAAGTCGCAAAAAAGAATGTCCACATGACAATCGATAATATTCGAAAATCAAGCCCAGTCCTTAAAGACATGGAAGATGCTGGCGAGATCGAAATCGTTGGTGGAATGTATGATATCAAAACAGGTGAAGTGACCTTTTATTAAGACATGAAACTAACACCTATTTTTAGCATTGGCCTCCTCGTTTGGGGGTCTATACTTTTACATGCTCAAAACGATACTGGCAACTGGCTCATGTATTTTGGAACTAATAAAATCAATGAAAAATTTAGTCTTCATACTGAAGCACAATACCGAAATCATACCATTAGCCCAACCAACATCGAGCAGCTCTTACTTCGGACGGGGTTAAATTACCATTTCAAACCCAACACCTCGGCAACACTTGGGTATGCCCACATTGGCAACTATGTATATGAATCCGAACCAAAAAGTCCGGAGGTTGAAGAACATCGAATTTGGCAGCAATTTCTGACAACCAACACTATTGGCCGCGTCAAATTTGAGCACCGCTACAGACTAGAGGAACGCTTTGTAGACGACGACTTTAAAATGCGTTTTCGCTACCGATTGATGCTTTTTGTCCCGCTAAACAAGCCCACCATTGAAACAGGAGCATTGTATTTGGGGGTCTATGATGAGCTATTCATTAATGACAAACGCAACTTTTTTGATCGCAACCGACTTTACGCTGGATTGGGCTATCAATACGCCAATAATATCCATTTTCAAGTGGGGCTTCTGCGGCAAGAAGTACAAACAACCGCCAAAACATTTTTACAATTTGGTCTGATTTTTAATACCGACTTGAGAAGTCCCAAAGACTAGTCCAGTTTTGGAAACTTGGCCTTAATTTTTTCCAAGGCCAAGTTATCTATTGCGCCAATATGTGTGTGTTGATGGCGGGTTTCACAGGCATACGTTCCCTCTTGAACTTGAGCCCCTATCTGTTGGTAGGCCTCTCTAAATGTTGCGCCATTTTGTACCAACGAATTGATACTATCTACCGTAAACAAATACTTGTATTTTTCGTCTTTCAAATTCACGGATTTCACTTCAATCTGCAGCAATCCGTAATCAAAAATAGACAGCACTGTTTTTAATGTTTCAAACGCAGAAATCATAGGCGATTTCAATAATTGAAAATCGCGATGATAACCACTTGGCAGATTATGAGTCATCATTTGTATTTGAGAGGATAAACTCTGTAAGCTATTGCATTTACCACGAATCAATTCGAAAACATCTGGATTTTTTTTGTGTGGCATAATACTACTACCTGTTGTAAATTGTTCTGGAAAACTTATAAAATCAAAATTTTGACTCATATACAAGCAAATATCCATGGCAAATTTTGAGAGTGTAAAGGCTAAATTTCCTAAACCAGAAGCAATGATATGTTCGTTTTTACCTCGAGTCATTTGAGCTGCTACTACATTATATTTTAATTCTGAAAAATTTAGTAAATCGGTAGTCATTTCTCTATCAATAGGAAAAGAACTTCCATATCCAGCAGCTGAACCCAATGGGTTTTGATCTATAATTTTTTGTGCAGATTGAAGCATTACAACATCATCAATTAAAATTTCGGCATAGGCAGAAAACCAAAGCCCAAATGAAGATGGCATGGCCACTTGAAGGTGGGTATAGCCTGGTAAAAGTTCTTTTTTATGCTGTTCTGCTAGAGCCAATAATGTATCGAATATGGTTTTGACTTGCTTTTGGATTGTTGTCAAATTGTCTTTATAGTATAATTGTAAAGCCACCAAAACTTGATCATTTCTGGAGCGTGCGGTATGAATTTTTTTGCCAGCATTTCCCAAACGCTGTGTCAATTCAAATTCTATTTTGGAGTGCACATCTTCAAAGTCATCCTCAATTTTAAATGTATTGGCAGCCACTTCATTCTGTAATTCTTCAATAGCGTGTTCAATTTGAAGTAATTCATTATTTTCCAAAACCCCTATTTTCGCCAACATTTTGGCATGTGCCAATGACGCTTGTAAGTCATACTTAGCAATATGCACGTCAATGTCTCTATCGTCGCCAACAGTAAACGCTTCAATCGTTTTATCAATAGAAATTCCTTTGTCCCAAAGTTTCATATGTTTCTTTTTATTGTATTTTATTTTTCATCCAAAATAGCCAAACAGTCGTTTTTCTCCACAACTCGCTTTTTGTCGTGGATGCTTCATAGTTTATAGTATTTGCTTTAATAATTGAATATAAATGTCTATACCCTCCTCTATTTCATGGATATAAATAAACTCATCGGCAGTATGCGATCGCGTACTATCCCCTGGACCTAATTTAAAAGAAGGACAACTTAGCACCGCTTGATCTGAAAGTGTGGGTGAGCCATATGTTTTTCTTCCTAATGCCATACCCGATTTTACTAATGGATGTGTCTTTGAAATGGAAGACGAATTTAAATTGGTGCTACGTGCTGACACCTTTGCATTTGGCAAATGTTTTTTAATGGTATCAACAACGTCTTGATTGGAATAACAGTCATTCACACGAACGTCAACGACCAAAGATACTTTTGCCGGAACAGCATTGTGTTGTTGTCCTGCATCGATTTGCGTTAGTGTCATTTTCACAGCTCCTAAAGTCTCGGATTGGTGCTCAAATTTATAATTCTTCACCCACTCCATTACAGGGATAGCATTGTAAAGAGCGTTATCTGCATTGGGGTGTGCGGCATGACTTGGCGTTCCAAAAACATCGATATCAAACACTACTAGTCCTTTTTCGGCAATAGCCAAATGCATTTGAGTGGGTTCGCCCACAATAGCAATATCAATTTTTGGAATAACCTCAAGCATACTATTGAGACCGTTTGGGCCGCTACTTTCTTCTTCTGCCGAACCCACAAAAACTAAATTATAGCTCAACGATTTTTGATGATAAAAATAGGTGAATGTTGCCAAAAGCGACACCAAGCAACCCCCGGCGTCATTGCTGCCAAGACCAAATAATTTTCCGTCTTCTGCATGAGCATCAAAAGGATTTTTGGTGTAGCCACTATTTGGTTTTACAGTATCGTGATGCGAATTTAGCAATAGAGTAGGCTTAGAATTATCAAAAGATTTATTGGTAGCCCAAACATTATTTTGATGCCGTTGATAAGGAATCTCAAAAGATTGAAACCAATCTTCCAAAAGTAGTGCAGTAGCGTCTTCTTCAGACGAAAAAGAGGGCGTTTGAATTAAGTGTTTTAATAATTCAATTGCCGATTGTGTAAGAGAGTTTATTGTCATCATAACGTTAGCGTTGTATAACTATTTGAGGGATCCGAAAGCATGCCTGGCTGTCCAATACACACCTTTGACACATTATGTTCTAGTGCATCAAAGCAATTTTGTAATTTTGGTAACATTCCATCAGAAATTACACCCGATTTCATAAAGTTCATGTAGGTCTTTTTATTCATTTTTTTTAGGACAGAATTGTCGTTGTTTATGTCTAGTAAAACACCCTTTTTTTCAAAACAATAGTAGAGTGAAACATCAAAAACAGAGGTCAATGATTTGGCTAATGCAGCGGCAATAGTGTCTGCATTGGTATTAAGCAATTGGCCTTTTTTATTGTGAGTCAAGGCCGAAAAAACTGGTGTATAATTTGCATTTAACAGTAGTGAAATATACGCTGTATTTACATTTTGAATATCTCCAACAAAGCCATAATCAATTTTTGAAACAGGGCGTTTTTTGGATTGAATTGAATTGGCATCAGCGCCAGAACACCCTACTGCATTGCAGTCCAGTTGTTGAAGTGTTGCCACAATTGAAGTGTTGATTTTACCAGCATAAACCATTGTAATAACTTCAAGCGTTTGAGCGTCTGTAATCCTACGCCCATTGACCATTTGAACTTCAAGTTGCATTTTTTGTGATAATTCTGTCGCTGATTTTCCACCTCCATGCACCAATAGTTTAAACCCATCAATAGCAGCAAACTGAGTTAAAAACTCTTTTTTGGCCTTTGAATCATCGAGGATATGACCTCCAATTTTTATAATCTTTAAAGGATGCTTCATAATGATTCTAACATTTTTTTCAACACAATTTGTGCTGCATACGTTCGATTGTTAGACTGCTCTATACACAAAGATTGAACGCTATCCAATATGGCATCTTCCACGACAACATTGCGCCGGACAGGAAGACAATGCATAAATTTGGCATGGCCAATTTTTTGTTGTGTCATCATCCAATTCGTTTTTGGTGTCAAAATTTTTCCATAATCGTTAAAACTACTCCAGTTTTTTACATATACAAAATCTGCATTTTGCAGTGCCTTTTCTTGATCATAAAATACAGGTGTATCCTTGATTATGTTAGGATCTAAATCATAGCCCTCTGGGTGAGTAATACAAAACTCAACATCTTGTAACTGCATCATTCGTACAAAAGAATTTGCAACAGCATGCGGAAGTGCTTTTGGGTGTGGTGCCCAAGAAAGCACCACTTTTGGTGCTTGACTCTGGCGGTGTTCTGCAATGGTGATGGCGTCTGCCAAAGCTTGTAAAGGGTGTGCCGTTGCACTTTCCATATTAATGACAGGAACAGAAGCCAAATTAGAAAATGCATTTAAAACCCATTCCGATTGGTCTTTTGCCTTGTCTGAGAGGCTTGGGAATGCTCTTACTCCAATAATTGAAGCATATTGAGAAATGACCTGAGCAGCTTCTTTTATGTGTTCTGAAGTGTGTAAATTCATCACTATTCCATCCTCAAATTCCAACTGCCATGCATCACTAACATTCAAAACAATGACGTTCATTCCTAAATTTTTGGCGGCCAGTTCTGTGCTAATTCGTGTACGTAAACTAGCATTAAAAAACAACAGTACCAATGTCTTTTGCGCACCGAGAGTTTGAAACATAAAAGGATTTGCTTTCAATACAATGGCCTCCTCTACCATTTTATTCAAATCTGAAATATTATTAATGTTTAAAAAATGTGTCATAATTCTTGTTTTAGTGCATTAAAAAATAGGTCGATGTGCTCCTCTTTTATTGTCAGCGGTGGAAGAATGCGAATCAGGTTTGGATTTTTGGAACTTCCCGTAAATATTTTATGCTTGAAAAGCAATGTTTTTCTTAACGCAGCAACAGAAAAATCAAACTCTACCCCTAGCATCAATCCTCTCCCTTTCAGCTGAACGATTTGAGGAACATCTTTGGCTTTATTCCTAAAATAGACCTCCATTTGTTGTGCATTTTCCATTAATTTTTGAGCGTCTAAAACTTCCAATACACTAAGTGTAGCAGCACAAGCCAAATGATTTCCACCAAAAGTAGTGCCCAAAAGTCCATAGGTGGCTTCGATCTGCGGGTGAATTAAAATTCCACCTACAGGGAATCCGTTGCCCATGCCCTTGGCCATAGAAATAATATGCGGTGTGATGCCATGTTTTTGAAAAGCAAAAAAATCACCACTTCGCCCAAATCCAGATTGAACCTCATCGACGATAAGAACAGTTTCATATTTATTACAAAGAACCTCCAATCCTTGATAAAAGGCCGTTGTACTTTCATCCAACCCCCCTACGCCTTGAATACATTCAATAATAATGGCACATGTTGTCCCTTTTTGAAGTGTTTTTTCTACGGTGCTTAAGTCTCCCAATGCTAAAAATTCAACGTTTTGTTGTGCATTTAGTGGCGCTATAATTTTTGGGTTATCTGTACTAGCTACAGCCGCAGAAGTGCGTCCATGAAACGAGTTTTCGAAAGCTATAACAGAAGCTTTGTTGGTGTGAAATGAAGCCAACTTCAATGCGTTTTCGTTGGCCTCAGCTCCTGAACTGCACATGAACAATTCATAGTCATTACAATTTGAAGCTTTTGCAAGTTGTTTTGCTAATTGGCTTTGTAAAGGGTTTTGAACTGCATTACTATAAAACCCTATATGATTTAATTGTTGTGTCAAATTTTGGACATACGTTGGGTGTGAATGTCCAATGGAAATCACTGCATGCCCGCCGTACAAATCTAAATACTGAACCCCATTTTCGTCAAAAACATTAACATCCTTGGCACGAACAGGCGTGACATCAAATAGTGGATAAACCTCAAACAATTTCATACTTGATCAGTTTTAATAGCATTAATTTTTTGAAATGACGCCACCATTCCATGAATCAAAGAAGAGCTTAGTCCTTTGTGTTCCATTTCGTTCAACCCTTCAATAGTGCATCCCATTGGCGTTGTCACTTTATCAATTTCTTGCTCAGGGTGATTCCCATTTTTGATTAATAATTGAGCAGCGCCTTCACTGGTGTACATGGCCAAACGTTGTGCTTCTTTGGCGTCAAAACCAAGCTGAATTGCAGCTTGCGTCGTGGCGCGAATTAAACGCATCCAAAAAGCAATACCGCTAGCGCAAACAACCGTTGCGGCTTGCATTTGATCCTCCGGAATACAAATTGTTGCCCCCAACCTATTAAAAATTGCTTCGGCAACAGAAATTCGTTTTTCTCCCGATACATTACTGCACAAACATGTCATGGATTTACCAACAGCAATAGCCGTATTGGGCATCGCTCTAATGATATGATTCTGGGCACCGACAATGCTTTCTATTTTAGAAATAGGAAAACCTGTAATGGTCGAAATTACAATATGCTTTTCTGTAAGATACGATGCAATAGATTCTAAAATTGTTTGCAAATGTGCTGGCTGTACTGCAAAAATCAAAACATCCGTTTGTTGTACGGCTCGGGAGTTGTCAGTCGTTAAATGTACGTTTTTATAACCTTCAAATTCTTTCAAATTATCCAAACTCCGCCGTGTTAAATACAATGAAGTTATAGCGTTGTTTATGATAAGCCCTTTGGCAATAGATCGCCCTAAGTTTCCCGTTCCTATAATTGCAATTTTCATATTGATATAGATTAAAAATAATTGGCCTTTAGTTGTAATCCTTCATGCTCTTTCAGGTCAAACATAAGATTCATGTTCTGAATTGCTTGTCCTGAAGCTCCTTTTAAAAGATTATCTATAACACTGGTTATGAGTAATTTATTGTTGTGTTTTGTGAGATGAACCAAACATTTGTTGGTGTTAACAACTTGTTTGAGATGCAACTCGTTTTCAGAGATAATAGTAAAAGGTGCATCCTGAAAATAAGATGAATAAAGCGCTTTGATATCCTCTAAATTTTCATTCAAATCTAAATATAGGGTAGCAAAAATTCCACGGGAAAAATTCCCTCTGTTTGGAATAAAATTAAGCTCGGAATCAAACTCTTTTTGCAAGGCCGTTAACGACTCTTTAATTTCTCCCAAATGCTGATGTTCAAAAGCTTTGTAATGCGAAAAATTATTGTCACGCCACGTAAAGTGAGTTGTTGCAGATGGTTTTGTTCCTGCACCAGTAGCGCCCGTAACAGCATTAATATGAACCTGACTTTGAATTAAATTGTTCGCCGCCAATGGTAAAAGTGCCAACTGAATAGCCGTTGCAAAACAGCCAGGATTAGCAACATAATCAGCAGTAACAATTTTATTTTTATTCAATTCTGGAAGGCCATACACAAACGGTTTCGCTAGAAAATTAGCCGAAGCTCTTAATCTAAAATCATGACTCAAATCAATGATTTTTGTTTGTTCTGAAAACGTATTTTTTCCTAAAAACGTTTTTGAATTTCCATGGCCCAAACACAAAAATAAAACATCAATATTTGGGTTAATTTTATCTGAAAACTTAAGCCCTGTTTCACCAACAAGATCTTGATGAATAGCGCTCAAATTCTGCCCAGCACTAGAGGTGCTATATACAAAATTAAGTGTTGTTTTTGGATGATTTAAAAGTAATCGAATCAACTCTCCTGCAGTATATCCTGCACCGCCAATAATGCCAACTTCTATCATAATTTTGAATTTACGTTTCGAATAATTTTATTTTGATTGGCCGTTATTTTAATAAACCCTTTGGCGTCTTGTGCGGTCCAAGCTGTATTCTTTTCACCATAAGTTCCAAACTCCGATTTCATGAGATCGTAAGGAGAAGAAACACCATTAAGTAAAAAATGATAGGGCTTTAAAACAAGCTCAACATCTCCAGTAACATTGGCTTGACTGGATTCAAAAAATGATTCCATATCACGCATCACAGGATCAAGGTATTGCCCTTCGTGCAAATGCATTCCATAATAACTAGCCATGTTATCTTTATGTTGTAATTGCCACTTAGAAAGCGTGTGTTTTTCCAATAAATGGTGTGCTTTTATAATAATGAGCGCAGCGGCAGCTTCAAATCCGACTCGGCCTTTAATGCCTACAATTGTATCACCCACATGAATATCTCTTCCTACGGCATACGCTGATGCTAATGTGTTCAACATTTGAATATTATCAACTGGAGTGTTTTCTTGATCATCAATAGCCACTAACTCCCCTTTACGGAACCTTAGTTTTACCAAGGTTTGCTTTGTGTTTTTTAATTCAGAAGGATAAGCCTCATTTGGTAAAGCCAAATGAGATGTTAGGGTTTCATCGCCACCAACGCTAGTACCCCACAACCCTTTGTTTATGGAATATTTTACCTTCTTCCAAGACAAATCGATCCCTTTAGAATTTAAATAAGAAATCTCTTCTTCTCTACTCAAAGTATTATCACGAATAGGGGTTATAATTTCTATTTCTGGAGCTAAAATTTGAAAAATCATATCAAACCGCACCTGATCATTGCCAGCGCCCGTACTCCCGTGAGCAATATATTTGGCGTTTATAGTCTTTGCATATTCTACAATTTTAAGGGCTTGAATAATTCGCTCGGCACTTACAGAAAGAGGGTAAGTGTTGTTTTTAAGCACATTGCCGAAAATTAAATATTTGACAACTTTTTGATAAAATTGCTCTGTAGCTTCAATATTTTTATAAACTGAAACACCCATCTTATAGGCCTTGGCCTCGATAGCTTGAATTTCATTTTGAGTAAAACCTCCTGTATTGACACTGACAGCATGTACCTCATAATCAAGATCTTGAGAAAGATGAACCGCACAATACGAAGTGTCCAACCCTCCACTGTAAGCCAATACTAATTTGTTTTTTGAATTCATTATTTTATTTTTTTTAAAAAAAGCGATTGTTTGATACTTTTTAAGCGTTTAAAAGTGGCTACTTTAAATTTTTTTTTAATTTTTTTTTGTTGAAGTTTTGGGTCAAACAGCATTCCTGTACACAAGCACATCGATTGGGAGGTGCGCTGCAATACATCGTAGTTTTTACACGTTTGACACCCTTTCCAAAAAGAAGGTTCTTTAGTCAACTCAGAAAATGTAACGGGATTATACCCCAAAGCAGTATTGAGTTTCATGACTGCCAAACCTGTCGTGATGCTAAATACTTTTGCGCTTGGATATTTTTTTCTAGAATGCTCAAAAACCATTTTTTTGATTTTTTTAGCCAACCCTTGATTTCTATAATCGGGGTGAACAATGAGTCCCGAATTGGCTACAAACTTGCCGTGATCCCATGTTTCTATGTAACAAAATCCCGCAAATTTTTCCCCATCAAGGGCAATAACCGCATCGCCTTGTTCCATTTTGGAACAAATATATTCAGGAGAGCGTTTTGCAATACCGGTGCCTCTTACTTGTGCTGCACCTTCAATAGTAGCACAAATCGCATTAGCATAAACGTGATGTGATTTATCTGTGATAATTAATTCCATTATCAGTAGATTTAAAAATTAGTTATAAAAAAGTCTGTTGGAAAAAGAACCGGACTCACCTAAGTTCAAAAAATTATAAATACACCCTAAGGGCGACGGCGGTTATAACGCGGACGCAGAAGGGTATTACTTGGTAAAGTAAGTTTTGGTGTTAGAGTTAATATCGATTGAAGTGCAATCATTATCTATTTATAATTAGTATAAAACTATACATTAATTTATTATTAAAAACTTTCAATTTGTGTTTTTTATAAAAATTGAAGATATCTCAATTGAAAATGAAAAAAATAAATAATCATCAATAATAACAGGTAAATGATTATAAATATTAAAGCCATGAAATAAAAAAAACCACCTGATGGTGGTTTTTTTGTGACTAAAACAGAACAATAATTTACTCCTCTGCCGTTGGAATACGCTGGTAAACATAAAATTTATTAACCTTTCCGTTTTCTAAATAAACATCCGACAAATGAATAAACTGCATGTCTTGGCCCTCCACTGTCATTGTAACTTGTGCTCCTGTGACCACCCATTGTCCATCTTTTTGAACTTCCAAATCATTAACTTTCATTGGAAACGAGAAAAAGGTATTCCATTTTGGGTTTGCCCCTTCAAACCATGCTGCTAAAAATTCGGTGTGAGCCTCTTTCCCTTGGATATATTCTCCATTGGGGCCCCAGACTTGAATGTCGTCGGACTCCATCTCAAGGATGGCCTCAAAGTCTCTATTATTGTGTGCCTCTATATATTTATCCCACAATTTTACCACAGAATCATCTCCAGAAGAAGCTGTGTAAGTTTTGTTTGGCGTTTTTAAGTAGCCAACTTCTCTATCCACTTCTATAATTTTTTCTGGTGCTGGTGGTGGTGGTGTCTTTTTTGTGTTTCCAATACTAATGGCACACGAGGTCGCCAAAATTAGAGCTGTACTTAATAAAGCAATTTTTTTCATTTTTAAAGTTTAATTATTTGGTTAACATCAATAAATATAAAAAAAATTAGTTGTAATTTACAAGTTAATTTAATAAATTTAAAGCATTATTAATCAATATTTTAAATAATACCATGAAACACATTATCAGTATTCTTTTTGTCTGTTTATTATTAGGCAGTTGTAACAATGGGCCGTCCGTTGACATGGCTGCAGCCACTCAAGAGGCCAAAGATTTTATTGCAAGTCAATTTGACTTTTTTTCTGAAAGCAGTCTTGAATTGGCCAAAGAAACATTTACCGAAGACGCCGTTTTAATTGGTACCGATGCCGCTGAATACCTAAGTGGTTGGTCAGAAATAGAGCCTTCTGTAGAAGGTCAATTGGCGATTAAAGATCCCGTTTTTACTTCACGGAAATTGAATGTTTTTATGAGTGATGGCGGCGACATGGCTTCATATACTCAAGAATTAGATTTCACCTTTAATGTAGGTGGCGAACCAGGTGAGGTCAATAACGTTAGAAACAGTGGAGTCATTAAGAAAATAGATGGTCAATGGAAAGTCGTTCAAATTCACTGGTCTATCGGTCTTAAAGGACAGGCTGTAGAATATAAAATTACAGAATAATAGTGCTTTAATTACTAATCAACACTATGCCATAAGAAAAGGCCTCCGATTGGAGGCCTTTTTTACTACCAATTGAGCTGTTTTAGAAAAAAACTTCTATTTTTTAATAAACATAATGGAAACGTTTTGAAATAAAAAACCCGCAACAAGTGTTGCGGGTTTTGTACACCCAATTGAGCTATTTTCGAAACAAAACCTCTGTTTTTTAAACAAAATTTTAGAAACTTTTTGAAAAGAAAAAACCCGCAAACTATGTTGCGGGTTCGACTGTAAACCCCATTGAGCGTTTTCGAAACTAGTCTTTATTAATAGTAAGTTTAAAAAATATAATTAAACAAAAAAATAGTATCTTTATGACCTAATCAATTTAACATGAGGCTATTAAACTTCATATCTTTAGTTCTATTTTCATCAATTATTTCTGCACAAACACTCATACTCTCAAGTGGGAGTTCTATTAATATTCTGGACAATAGCTCGGTTTCTGTTGGTGGCCTAGAATTAGCCCCCAGCTCAACTTATACTATTGCTGGCCCTAACGCTTTTGATCGAACTTCAGTGCCTATTGTTGTAGGGGACAATAGCAGTATTAATAGAGTGTATACAATGACAGAAGCACTGTCAGATTACTTAGGGGTTATTAGTTTTAGCTATGAAGACAGTGAGCTCAATGTTATCTCTGAAACAGACTTGGTTTTGGAAGTGCAAGATGGCAATGGGGTATGGAATAATGTCATCCCAACAATAGATCAAGCAAATAATACTTTGACCTATGACTTTACAGAACTTATTAGTTTCACTACTGTAACGGCCAGTTCAGTGAATTCTACACTAAGTGTAGACCCCATAGATATTAATGACTTTGTCAAAGTCTACCCCAATCCAGCTACAGACTATCTATTTATTAAATCTAACCTCAATTATCAATCCACGCTTTACAATGTAGCTGGACAACGCGTAATGCAATCCAATGCCAAAACACTCAATGTCGTAGACTTGCCATCGGGTGTTTACTTATTACAATTAAAATCAGAGATCAATACCATATCAACGTTTAAAATTATAAAGAAATAAAATGAAAAAAATTACGCTACTTACCTTAGCCCTCTTTTCAGTATTAAGCTATGCACAAGTGGGGATCAATACCAACACACCAGATTCATCATCAGCACTAGATATTGAGTCCACCACAGGGGGAATACTCATTCCACGTTTAACAGAAACACAACGAGATGCCATAAGCTCACCCGCAACAGGTCTAATGATTTATCAAACGGATCAAACCACAGGATTTTATTTTTATGATGGAAACGCTTGGACAAGAATAGAAGGGGTAGCTGGACCTCAAGGAGAACAAGGTCCACAAGGGATACAAGGCGTTGCTGGAGCAGCTGGTACCAATGGTAGTGATGGTGCAGATGGAAAAGGCATTTCTTCTACAGTAGATAATGGTGATGGCACATTTACAATAACTTATACTGACAACACCACCTTTACCACTTCGGATTTTACAGGTCCAACTGGTCCGCAGGGAGAGCAAGGCATACAAGGTGAACCCGGGCCAGTTGGAGCAACTGGAGCCACTGGATCTGCTGCACCTGCTGGATCAATTATAAGATTAATGATTCAGAATGGAAGTACTAATTTTACTAACACTAATTTATTTTCAGCAGACTTATCCGAACTTGACTTAACATCAATTGATTTTTCAGGAGCAACATTTACAGGAGTAAGTTCAGGAAATATTACTGGAACTCCAATATTACCATCGAATTACTCTATTGTGAGTGGTTACATTGTAGGTCCAGGTGTAAATTTAACTAATGCTGATTTAATAAATCAAGATTTAAGCGGGGTTGATCTAAGTGGTGCTGACTTAACGGGAGCCGATTTAAGTGGAGCCAATATGACAGGAGCTACACTCCCAAGTGCTTTTGCGAATGTAAAAAAAATAGAAATAAAAAAATCCATTAGTGGACATCAAACAATAAGAGCATTGCATTTTATTGTTGATAATGGAAATGGAGTGTTTGATGCGGCTAGACCAAGCTTTGCCACAGCTGCGACAACCAACACAAATCATCAATCTCCAAATTTTAGTGGTACTCGCGATATTATACATATGATCGGCGACAACAAAACCAATAGTAACAATTACACTTACAATGGAGGCGATACAGGAACAATATTATTTAATGACCCTTACAATATTTCTAATCTTAAAGAAATAACAATTTATGGATGGGTACAATTTGGCGGCAATTACTATTCAAGAATAGCTGATACGCAATATATATTATATACCGAAAATAATGTCAAAATATATGACTTCACAACGCCCTCAGAGCATTCAAACGGGACTCAAAAAGCGATTTATCGGATGGCAGGCCCAGCAGGTATTTCGGATGGAAGTATTTGGTCAGCTGATGCGAATGGCCATTTTTCGGCTATGGGGTACTCTGGCGGGAACTATACATTAGATGTGAGTATTAGCCCATTGGTATTGATCGAAAATTAAAATATCTCTCAACTATAGAACAAAAAAACCCGCAAACTAGGTTGCGGGTTCGACTGTACACCCAATTGAGCTGTTCTCGAAACAAAACCTCTGTTTTTTAAACAAAATTTTAGAATCTTTTTCAAAACAAAAAACCCGCAAATAGGTTGCGGGTTCGACTGTACTGAAGACGGGACTTGAACCCGTACGGCCTAATGGCCATTGGATTTTAAGTCCAACGTGTCTACCAATTCCACCACTTCAGCATTAAGACTTAAAAATTATGAGCGAAAGACGGGATTTGAACCCGCGACCCCCACCTTGGCAAGGTGATGCTCTACCCCTGAGCTACTTTCGCAATTTATAAGAACGTTCCTTTGACAAACAAAGGGGATGCAAATTTAACACATTTCTGATAATACCAAAGTTTTTTTTGCCTTTTGTCGTCATTTCTTTTTTATAAGCATGCGCTTAATTTCATTCAACTTCATCAAGGCCTCAACTGGCGTTAATCGATCAATATCTATATCCAAAATATCGGCTTTCAGCGCTTCCAAAAGTGGATCATCCAAATTGAAAAAACTCAACTGCATGTCCGAATTTAAATCTTTCACTTTGGCCCTAAGTTCGTCTCCAGAATGTGATTTCTCGAGTTGTTTCAATATTTTTTTTGAACGTTCCAATACCACTTGTGGCATTCCTGCCATTTTTGCTACATGAATCCCGAAACTGTGCTGGCTCCCACCAGCAATTAAAGTTCTCAAAAACAAAACATTATCTTTCAATTCTTTGACAGCAACATTATAATTTTTGATGCGCAAAAATGTTTCACTCATTTCATTCAACTCATGATAATGTGTTGCAAAAAGAGTTTTGGCACGAGACGGGTGTTCATGCAAATATTCACTAATGGCCCAAGCTATAGAAATACCATCGTAAGTGCTTGTTCCTCGACCAATTTCATCGAGCAATACTAAACTTCGATCAGAAATATTATTCAAAATTGAGGCTGTTTCATTCATTTCTACCATAAAAGTAGATTCCCCCATAGAAATATTATCACTGGCACCAACGCGAGTAAAAAGTTTATCGACCACGCCAATTCTTGCCTTTTCGGCTGGAACAAAACTGCCTATTTGTGCCAATAAAACAATTAAAGCGGTTTGACGCAAAATTGCAGACTTACCCGACATATTTGGCCCCGTAATCATTATGATTTGCTGTGTTTCTCGATCTAAAAAAACGTCATTAGCTACATAGGTTTCGCCCAAAGGCAGTTGCTGTTCAATTACTGGATGACGCCCTTTTTGGATGTCCAAATCAAAGGAATTATCTAGCTGTGGTATGCTATAGTGGTGTTGCTTAGCCAGATGCGCAAAAGCACTCAAACAATCCAATTGAGCCACTAAATGTGCATTTTGCTGTACCGCTTTGATATGGCCATGCATCCAACCGACAAGCTCTGAAAATAGACGTTGTTCAATGGCCAAAATTTGATCTTCTGCGCCCAATATTTTTTGTTCATATTCCTTAAGCTCTTCTGTAATGTAGCGCTCTGCATTAACCAAAGTTTGTTTCCTTATCCAGTGCTCTGGAACTTTGTCTTTATGTGTGTTTCGAACTTCAATATAATATCCAAAAACATTATTTGAAGCAATTTTAAGTGATGTTATTCCAGTCGATTCACTTTCGCGCGCCAACATTTGATCGAGATAATCTTTGCCAGAAAATGCAATAGCACGCAAAGCTGCTAATTCTTCGGAAGCAGAGGACGCAATAGTGTTTCCTTTGAGTATATGAACTGGAGCTTCTTCATTTAATGTATTCGAAATTTTATCTCTCAACTCTTTACAATCGTGGATTCGTTGTCCTAATTTTGCCAATGTTGAGTGCTCGCAACTCAGAGCTAATGCTTTGATTGGTAAAATTTGTTCTAAAGAATTTTTCAACTGAACAACTTCACGAGGGTTAACTTTGCCTGTGGCAATTTTAGAAATCAATCGTTCCAAATCGCCAATACCTTTGATGCTGGATTGCAACTGTTGAAGTTCAGCTTCATGTTCATAAAAAAACTGGACCACTTCGTGGCGTTCCTGAATTTTCTGCACAGATTTTAAAGGAAGTGCCAACCAACGTTTTAACAATCGGCCGCCCATAGGCGATAGTGTTTTATCGATAATCTGAATTAAGGTAACTGCATTATGATTGGTGGAGTGGTACAACTCCAAATTCCGAATGGTAAATTTATCCATCCAAACAAAATCGTCTTCCAAAATACGTTCTATGGATGTAATATGCTGCAATTTATGGTGTTGTGTTTCACCTAGATAATGAAGTATTGCTCCAGATGATACAAGACCTTGATTTAGCGCATCTACTCCAAACCCCTTTAACGTTTTGGTTTGAAAATGTTTACATAAAGATTCGTTAGCATAATCGTCTTGAAACACCCAATCTTCTAGAAAAAAGACGTGAAAATCATCTCCAAATGTTTTGGCAAAAAGAGAGCGTTTTTGTTTTTCTATTAGAATTTCACTAGGGTTAAAATTCTGAAGTAATTTTGCCACATATGCCTCACTTCCCTGTGCTACCAAAAACTCGCCTGTGGATACGTCTAAAAACGAAACTCCAACTATTTTACCAAAATAAACAGCCGCCAAAAAATTATTGGTTTTTGAGCTTAAAACCTCATCATTGAGCGATACTCCTGGTGTAATTAGCTCTGTAACCCCGCGTTTTACAATCTTTTTGGTCTGTTTGGGATCTTCCAATTGGTCACAAATAGCAACGCGCTCTCCAGCTTTCACCAATTTTGGCAAATAGGTGTTTAGTGAATGGTGTGGAAAACCTGCAAGTTCTGTTTCGCTTTGACTTCCAGCACCGCGTTTGGTCAAAATAATATCCAAGATTTTGGCCGCTTTTACGGCATCACTGCCAAAAGTCTCATAAAAATCTCCAACGCGAAACAACAACAGCGCATCGGGGTACTTTGCCTTGATGGCATTGTACTGTTTCATTAGTGGAGTTTCTTTTTTTACTTTTTTGGCCAATGAATCTTTGTTTTAAAAGCGTACTTTTGTAGGTGTATAAAGATGCTAATGTAACTAATTTTAGTGTGTTTTAAAACCTAATAATAGAGAATTACGCCCATGCGAAAATTGAAAAACAGCGAATTGGATCGGTTGAGTGTAGAAGCGTTCAAATCTGTTGAAAAAACTCCGCTTATTGTTGTCTTAGACAATATTCGCAGTTTGAATAATGTGGGCAGCGTTTTTAGAACCTCCGATGCTTTTCGAATTAAACATATATATCTTTGTGGTATTACTGCAACACCACCACACAAAGACATTCAAAAAACGGCTTTGGGAAGTACAGAATCGGTGAGCTGGTCCTATGCAGAAAATACCATTGATGTAGTAAAAGAATTGCAACAAAAAAATGTTCAGATATTAGCAATTGAACAGGCCGAAAATGCAACAATGCTTGATCATTTTTCGCCAAAAAATGAGAACACCTATGCCGTTGTTTTTGGTCATGAAGTTAAAGGGGTTTCTCAAGAGGTTGTAAATCAATCTGATGGAGTGATTGAAATTCCTCAATTTGGAACTAAACATTCTTTAAATATTGCTGTGAGTTGTGGTGTGGTATTGTGGGCTATTTTTTCAAAAATGAATCAATCCTGAATGTGTTGGAGTAACCACAGATAATCGTGGCGATTTTCGATAAAATCGCGATCAGAGATATCAATAATTTTAACTTTAAACTGTGGGTTGTTTTTGATAAAATCTAAATACCCAAAATGGATTTTGTCTAAATAGTCAGACTCTAGATTACGCTCGTAATTTCTTCCTCTTTTTTTGATATTTTGTTGTAATCTATCAATATTTTGATGCAGATATACATACAAATCTGGACGCTTGATGTCTTTGTAAACTTGATAAAAAAGTGTTCTGTACAATAAAAATTCGTCTTCTTGCAAAGTGATTTTTGAAAAAATTAAAGATTTAAAGACATCATAATCCGCGATAATAAAATCTTTAAATAAGTCTAGTTGAGATAAATCATCTGAAATTTGCTGATAGCGATCGGCCAAAAAAGACATTTCTAAGGCAAAGGCATACCGTTCTTTATCTTTATAAAATTTGGGTAAAAAAGGATTATCTGCAAAACGTTCAAAAATAGGTTTTGCATTAAAATCTTCGGCCATCATTTGCGTTAAACTGGACTTTCCAGCACCAATATTCCCTTCAATTGCTATGAAATTAAAGGCAGAAAAGTCAAAACGCTGAAGCGGGTTTTGAAGGCTTTCTTTTCGCTTTTCTATTGGACTTTGGTCTTGACAAAAATCAAGAAGAGTAGAAATTGATTCTTTTTGAATGGGATGAATCAAATCTGGAGCAATATCATTGAGGGGCTGTAATACAAAACGGCGTTGCTCGAGTCGTGGGTGCGGCACACTAAGTATTTGATTTTCAATGATTTCATTCTCATAAAATAATACATCAAGATCTAGTGTTCGAGCATGATACTGACCATCATCGAAGCGTTTGCGACCATGTTGTTCTTCAATTTGAAGAAGTTTTGAAAGCACCAGTTCTGCCGATAAACAGGTCCGTACTTCAATACAAGCATTGATAAAAGCATCGCCTTCAAATCCCATTGCTGGAGTTTGATAGCACGAAGAAATTTTTAATACACTACCCACTTCATAATGGATAGAATCTATGGCCAATTGCAAATAAGAAAGCCGGTCGCCAACATTACTTCCTAGTCCGATATATATGTGTTTTTGATCACTCATTTAGTGTAGCAATTTAGGTAAAATTAAAATTATATCTTTACTAAAGTATTTATCGACAACCAATGACACTGAAAGACAAAGTTTTAGCACAACGCCTATATTTGATTCTAGGGATTTTATTCATTACCTCGCTGGTGGTTTCCAATTTGATTTTTAAAAAGTTTTTTTACTACTACCCTTTTGATTTTTCAGTTTTTGGAGTCAAATTATTTGAAATTTCTGTGGGTATTCTTCCCTATCCGATTACCTTTTTAATTACAGATTTAATTAGTGAAATATATGGAAAGAAAAAAGCCAACGAAGTGGTTGTTGGAGGCATATTTGCATCCTTTTTTGCCATGGGTATAATTTATGTCGCCAATGTTGCTCCCGCAACCGACTGGTCGCCTGTTTCAGATGATTTGTTTTCTACTGTATTTGGAGGTACTGCAATTGCTGTTTTGGCAAGTATGCTGGCCTACTTGTTTGCGCAATTTGTAGATATTCAAATTTATCATTTTTGGAAAAAATTGACTCAAGGAAAACATCTGTGGTTGCGCAACAATTGTTCTACTTTTTTATCTCAATTTTTAGACACAGCTACAGTATTATTATTGTTGTGTGCTTTTGGTGAAATTGGCTGGGATTTATTTGGCGGACTCCTACTTGCAGGGTTTTTATTCAAAGTTTTAATTGCAGCACTTGACACGCCTTTTCTTTATCTTGGGGTTTTTCTTTTCAGAAAACGATTTAAACTTGATATTAATCAAGAAATTGAGCTGAATTAAGCGCTAACATTGAGTTTTATAACCAAACCTTCATTGCTTCTGATATTGAATACGGTATCGTCCTCAAAAATAAGATATTGCCCTTTTATACCAACAAGCGCCCCATTAAATTGAGTGGTCTTTGTCAGGTTCAAACTTTTTGGTTTTTCTGGATATTTTTGGACTGGAAATTTTAAATTCAAAGGCTCTTTATTGGCCAAAAAATACGATTGAACCTCATCTGGTAAATGCTTTGAAAGTTGATGACGCCATGTTTTCAAGTCCTCAGAAGCGGCATCGCCTTTTAGCATTTCGCGCCAATTGGTTTTGTCGCTTACAAATTGTTTAAGGGCCACTTCTGCCACGCCAGCCAAATAACGATTTGGAACTTCTAAAATCTCCAAAGCTTCTTGCGCTCCTTGATCTATCCAACGTGTTGGGACTTGAGTTTTTCGAGTAACCCCTACTTTGATATTACTAGAATTTGCCAAATATACAATGTGTGGTTGTAGTTGTACTTTTTTTTCAAAGTCTAAATCACGGTCCTCAACTCCTAAATGGGCTTTGCTCAGCTCTGGTCGCATGATCCAATCGGCGGTTTGTGGTTGCTCAAAAAAACAGGATTTACAAAACCCTTGTCGGAATGTTGTTTCATCGCTACCGCAATTTAAACACGCATAGCCTGCAAACTCTAAAGTTATTTTTTTGTGTATCAATTGATGTACTTGAATCAACTCATTTCCAAGGGTTAGGTAGTATTTTATGGGCTGAGAAAATTCCGTTTGCATTTTTGTGAGCACACCTTGATATAGCATATAGAGATTTTTGTTACTTTTAGCCTTGTAAATATATGTAATTTTATGCCAATTCCATTAGTTAATTCGATTGCAACATGGTTTTTAAAGAAACGTTTCCATCAGATAGATTTGTTTCTCAAATACCCCTATGAAGTTCAGAATGAACTACTTACAAATCTTTTGGAGTTGTCAAAAAATACAGAGTTTGGACAAAAATATGATTTTAAGTCCATCAAAACGTATCGTGATTTTTCGGAACGTATCCCCGTTTCTACATATGAAACCTACCACAATTATATTGAACGATCGAGAAAAGGAGAGCAAAATATTTTTTGGCCAAAACCCATCAAATGGTTTGCCAAATCAAGTGGAACTACAAATACCAAAAGCAAGTTTATACCTGTTAGTAATGCCTCTTTGGAGGACTGTCATTATGCCGCTGGAAAGGATTTATTGTGTATGTATTTAAATAATAATCCAGATTCAGAATTATTTAATGGAAAAAATTTACGTTTGGGAGGAAGCAAAGAGTTATACGAAGAAAATGGTACTGTTTTTGGCGATCTTTCTGCTATTTTAATTGACAACATGCCTTTTTGGGCTGAGTTTAGCAGCACCCCTAGCAATAAAGTCTCTTTGATGAGTGACTGGGAGTCTAAAATGCAAGCAATTGTTGACGAAACCGTCAACGAAAATGTTACTAGTTTGGCTGGGGTTCCTTCATGGATGTTGGTCCTTTTAAACAATGTTTTAGAAACCACTGGCAAATCTAATCTTCTTGAAATATGGCCCAATTTAGAAGTCTATTTTCATGGAGGCGTGAGTTTTATGCCGTATAAAGATCAATATAAAAATATACTTCCATCTTCCGCATTTAAATACTACGAAATCTACAATGCCTCTGAAGGTTTTTTTGCAATACAAGATCAAAATGATTCTGATGAGTTGCTTTTAATGTTGGATTATGGCATTTTTTATGAGTTTATTCCTATGGATACCTATAGCACCCCAAATGAAAAGGTCATTCCATTACATGAAGTAGAAAAAGGAAAAAACTACGCCATCATCATTACCACCAATGCAGGGTTGTGGCGCTACCAAATTGGCGACACTGTTCGTTTTACTTGTATTGATCCTTACCGCATCAAGGTAACAGGGCGGACAAAACATTTTATTAATGTTTTTGGAGAAGAACTCATTATTGAAAATACCGATAAAGCTCTCAAAAGTGTATCCAAAAAAATAGGTTGTGCGGTTGTAGAATATACGGTAGCACCTATTTTTATGAAAGGAAAACAAAAAGGTGCTCACGAATGGCTTATTGAATTTAAAACCCCGCCAAAAGACATTAATTATTTTTCGGCGCTATTGGACAATGCCCTCAAAGCTCTAAATTCCGATTATGAAGCCAAGCGCTATAATAACACAACATTAAATCCTCCAAAAATTAATGTCGCTCGGGCAGAACAATTTCATGACTGGCTGAAAAGTAAAAACAAACTTGGTGGCCAACACAAGGTTCCTAGATTATCGAACTCAAGACTATATTTAGAGGAATTATTGAAACTGCATTAAATTTCTAAGACGCTGAACTTGTTTCAGAGGCCAATTTGGTACACAAGTTGCTTAAATTGATATAATTTTAACCCTAAATATAGACTGCTATGATGCCGAAAATGTTGTTTTTAACTGTTTTTATTCTTAATTCTTGTGCGAGTCAAAAACTCAATCCAACGCTAAAAACCAGCGACTGGGAAGTGATTTTAATTGATGGTAAAAAGATCTTATCTAATCATCCAACAATCTCATTCATTGAAAAAGGACGGCAGATTGGTGGCTATGGTGGTTGTAATTATTTTGGTGGAAGGTATGAGGTTAATGGCGAAAATATTTCATTTAGTAAAATGACTTCAACACTAATGGCATGTATTGGTGATGATCTAGAGGATCGTTTTTTTTCTGCACTTGATAAAGTAAAAAAATACCGAGTTAAAGAAGATAAACTTCAATTTTTGGACGAAAGAAAAACGGTTGTTATGCTTTTAAAAGTAGTAGTTAATAAAGACTAAGACACTGCTTTTAGTTGTTTTAAACGTGTACGACTAAGGTGTTTTTTAGCATAGGACTTATCTACTACAAGAGAGGTTTCATCACTTCCTGGCAAAGTAAACATGGCATCCGTTAAAATTTCTTCGCACAAAGAACGTAAACCACGAGCGCCTAATTTGTATTCTACGGCCTTTTGAACAATAAAATCTAGGGCTTCATCTTCAAAGCTGAGCGCTATGTTATCCATTTCAAACAATTTTTTATACTGCTTGACGATAGCATTTTTGGGTTCGGTCAAAATTGCTTTGAGTGTTCCGGCATCCAGAGGATTCATGTATGTAAGAACGGGCAAACGTCCAATAATTTCTGGTATCAATCCAAAATCTTTAAGATCTTTTGGTGTGATATATTGTAAAAGATTTTGCCCATCAATTTTCTCACCTTCTTGAGATGACTTATAGCCAATAGCAGCCATGTTTAGGCGTTTGGATATGTGGCGATCAATGCCATCAAAAGCCCCGCCGGCTATGAATAAAATATGTTCTGTATTGACTTCAATGAATTTTTGATCGGGGTGTTTTCTACCGCCTTTTGGTGGAACATTCACAACGGTTCCTTCCAAAAGTTTTAAAAGGGCTTGTTGTACCCCTTCACCAGAAACATCACGAGTAATGGATGGGTTGTCACTTTTTCGAGCAATTTTATCAATTTCGTCTATAAATACAATCCCTCGTTCTGCTTTTTCTTGATTGTAATCTGCAGCTTGCAAGAGTCGTGTCAGCATACTTTCAACATCTTCTCCAACATAACCTGCTTCCGTTAGAACGGTTGCATCTACAATGGCTAGTGGTACATTGAGCATTTTGGCAATGGTTTTGGCTATTAGGGTTTTTCCTGTCCCTGTTTGACCCACCATGATAATATTACTCTTTTGAATTTCAATATCATCTTCTGTATCGGGTTGGAGTAACCGTTTGTAGTGATTGTAAACCGCTACAGACATTACTTTTTTGGTTTGCTCTTGACCAATAATATAGGTGTCTAAAAAAGCTTTAATTTCTTGAGGTTTTTTAAGCATGACCTCTGTTGTAAGCTCTTGACCTGTATGTTTTGACTCTTCTGCAACAATTCCATGTGCTTGCACAATGCATCGATCACAAATATGTGCATCTAAACCTGCAATAAGGAGGTTTGTATCTGCTTTTTGCTTTCCACAAAATGAACACTCTAATTCTTCTTTTGCCATGGGTTGTTGTTGTTTGAAGCTTTAATTAAGACTTTCTTGAAAGAATTTCGTCAATCATTCCATATTCAAGGGCTTTGTCTGCCTTCATCCAATAATCGCGATCACTATCGGCATAGACTTTATCGTAATCTTGCCCAGAGTGTTTCGAAATGATGTTATAAAGTTCCTCTTTTAGGGTTAAGATCTCGCGCGCTGTAATTTCAATATCACTCGCTTGACCTTGTGCACCGCCCAATGGTTGATGAATCATCACTCTAGAGTGTGTCAGTCCGCTACGTTTGCCTTTTTCTCCGGCACATAACAAAACAGCTCCCATAGACGCGGCCATTCCTGTACAAATAGTCGCTACATCTGGTTTTATGAGTTGCATGGTGTCGTAAATTCCAAGACCTGCATAAACACTTCCGCCTGGAGAATTGATATAAATTTGAATGTCTTTAGAAGCATCAGTACTTTCCAAAAACAATAATTGTGCTTGAATGATATTGGCTACTTGATCATTGATGGCAGTTCCCATAAATATAATACGATCCATCATCAGTCTTGAAAAAACATCAAAAATAGCAATATTCATTTGACGTTCTTCAATGATATTTGGGGTCAGACCCATTGGAGTCATACTACTGACAATTTTATCGTAATACGTACTGCTGATGCCTTGATCTTGTATTGCAAATTTTTTAAATTCTTTTCCGTAGTCCATATTCTTTTTTGTTTTAAGACTGTAAATATACTATTATTTAAATCTATTAAATATTTTTAAAAATAAAAAAACACTCCCGAAGAAGTGTTTTTTTTATCCTATAAAATCAATGCTTATTTTCCATAAACTTCTTTTACAAAAGCGTCATAAGCCAATTTTTTGACTTTTAAATTTGCATTCTCTTTGTAATGATTGAGTAATTTTTGACTCGTTAGCTGTTCGGACATACGCTTCACTTCGTCTTGGTTTGAAAGTACTCTTGCTACAATATCTTCTACTTCTTTATCACTTGGATTCAATTGCCCAAATTGTGCCATTTGCCCCTTAATCATATCGCCTGCATAGGCTTTCAATTCTTCAAAATTTACCTGAAGATTGTGATCAACAATCAACTTACTTTCGATCAATTGGTAGCGCATACTTTTTTCAGACTTTTCATATTCTTCCTTTGCTTGTGCTTCCGTCATTGGTTCTTCGCCAACAGTTTGAAGCCATTTTTGTAAAAATTCAGAAGGCAAATCAAATTTTGTGTTTTCTACCAAATACTCTGTGACATCATTCAATAGCTTTTGATCGGATTGCTGAACAAATTGTTTTTCGGCATCTTCTTTAATTTTTGCTTTGAGTTCTGTTACACTTTTCACAACATCTTTCCCAAACAGTTTGTCAAATAATTCCTGATCCAAATCTGCTAATCCTCTTTCATTAATTTCATTGATGCTAAAGGTTACTTGAACATTCAAATCGTGTGCAGTATCGTGATCAACTTTCAAATAGGTCATCAAATCGTGAGTATCATTGAAAAGTCCTTTTGTTTTTATTGTAATAATATCTCCAACTTTGGCGCCAATAAATTTTTTCAAATTAGCTTTGCCTTTGAGTTTATCCAGTGTGATTGTTGTTGTCGATTCTATACCTGCTTCGTCATTAAAAAACACACCCGTAACTTCATCGCCTTCACTAACTTCAGATTTTGAAATCAATTGGCCATATTGCTTTTGTATGTTCTTGATTTGATCGTCAATCATCTTATCATCTGCAACAATAGTGTAGCGTTTTATTGACTTACGGCCGTTTAATTTGATGTCAAATTCTGGACTCAATCCAATTTCAAATTCAAAAGAAAATGCATCGGCATCCCAATCAATATCGTCTTGTTGTTTTGGCAGTGGATTTCCTAGAACATCAAGTTTTTCGTCATTGAGATATTTCCCCAAAGATTCTTGAAGCAATTTATTGACCTCATCAACTAAAACCGCTTTGCCATATTGTTTTTTGACCAATCCCATTGGAACTTGTCCTTTTCTAAATCCAGGGATATTTGCAGACTTTCGATAGTCGGTAAGTATTTTTTCAACTTTTTCAGAATAATCATTTTTTTCGATATCGATTTTTACAACCGCATTCAGGGCATCTTTGTTTTCTCTTGTAATATTCATTGTAATGAATTAAAAATTGGGTGGCAAAAGTACAACATTTTTAATGGAGTACAAATAATTTAATGTATTGAAAATCAGTCTAAAAAATATGTGACTGCGGCATAAAAATCTTTGGGGTTTTCGGCATGTAGCCAATGTCCGGCATTTGAGATAGTCACCACTTGTGCGTTTGGAAATTGTGCTGAAATTTGTTTTTCATCTTCTTGTCCAATATATTCTGATTTATCTCCTTTTAAAAATAGCGTAGGAATTTCTATTTTTAAATGTGACGGAAGTGCTTCGCCTACTTCACTAACATTATTTTTAAGGGCTTTTAAATTGAGGCGTAGATCCAATTGCCCTGGTGAAATCCAATATAGATTTTTGAGTAAAAATTGTCTAATTCCAAATTCAGGAATAAAGCTAGAAAGTTGTGTGTCGGCTTGTGCTCTACTTTTAATCGTTGTAAAATCCAAAGCCGATAACCCCTCCAAAATAGCATCATGATGAACAGGATAAAAACGTGGAGCGATGTCTGCAATGATTAGTTTGTACACCAATTCTGGATAAAGTGCCGCAAAAAGCATTGCTGTTTTCCCTCCCATTGAATGCCCTAATAGAACACATTTTTCGAGATTATAATGTGCGCAATAGGCCTTTAAATCCGAAACTAAAAGTTCATAATCGAAAGCCTCTGTATGGTAACTCCTTCCATGATTTCTTTGATCGACAAGATGAATTTGATAGCCCAATTCAGAAAAACGCTTTCCAAGCGTTTTCCAATTGTCGCCCATTCCTAAAAATCCGTGTAAGATGATAAAAGGGAAACCTTCTCCAAATACTTTTGAATGTAACGGCATCATTGTAATCGATTCAAATACATATTTACGACGTTTTCTATACCCAAATATAAACTTTCTGAAATCAGAGCATGCCCAATTGAAACCTCCAATAAATTAGGAACATTCTCTTTGAAAAATTTGATATTATCTAGTGATAAATCATGGCCTGCATTTACACCAAGTTGAAAATCGTTTGCAAGTGAAGCACAAGCGGTGTAGGGCTTTACAGCATCAAAATTTCCAAGCGTATATTGGTGAGCAAAATTTTCGGTATAAAGTTCAATTCTGTCTGTGCCTGTCGCTTTTGCGGCCTCTACTTGATGTACATCGGGATCTAAAAAAATTGACGTTCGAATGCCATTATTTTTAAACTCTTTTATCATTTCTGAAAGAAAAGATTGATTCTTGATACAATCCCACCCCGCATTGCTCGTTATGGCATCTTCTGCATCTGGAACAAGGGTAACTTGTGTGGGTTTTATGGCCGTCACTAACGCTATAAATTTTGGAACAGGATTGCCTTCAATATTATATTCTGTATACACTTCAGATTTTAAATCATACGCATCTTGATAGCGGATATGACGTTCGTCTGGTCGAGGGTGAATAGTAATTCCTTGAGCACCAAACTCTTGTACATCTTTTGCAAATTGTACAATATTAGGCACATCTCCTCCTCTTGCATTTCTTAGTGTAGCAATTTTATTGATGTTTACGCTGAGCTTCGTCATGTTCAAATATATTAGATGACAAAAATACAAAGACCATAGCTTAAAGTATATTATTTTTGATTATTTTGCATCAACTCATAAAACAAGTTATGCCACTAGATCATTACATCATAAATGACCTCACTCCTTTTGATTTGAATACCCCGATAAAAGAACTACAAGAGGCGTTTAATCAGTTGACCTATTCTCATATTCCCATCCAAAAAGATGGTGTTTTTGTGGGTTGTTTGTCCGAAACAGATGTGTATTGTTTTGAACCTAACCAAAACGTTGAAGACGTTATGTATGCCATCGAAAGGTTTTATGTGCAGCAATCGGCCATTTGGCTCGATGTTTTAGACACCTTTGCACAGAACGATTCGAACATCATGCCTGTGCTTGACGAACACAACAAGTATCTAGGGTATTATCAATTAATTGATGTGATTTCATTGTTTAGAAATACCCCTTTTTTCTCGGAAGCTGGAGGTATTATCGTTATAGAAAAAGCTTACAACGATTATTCCTTTAGCGAAGTTTGCCAAATTGTTGAATCGAATAATGTGAAAGTATTGGGTGTTTTTGTTTCAAGGATTAAAAATGATATGGCACAAATCACTATAAAAATTGAAAACTCTGGATTAAGTGCTATTTTTGAAACATTTAGAAGATATGGCTATGCTATAATTTCTGGTCATGAAGACGATAGTTTCTTAAAAACGCTTAAAGATCGGTCTGCATACTTAGATCGATATTTAAATTTGTAATTTTGTGGCTATGAAAATTGCTATTTACGGACCAGATTTTAATGACCGATCACATTCGGCCATTGTCACTCTATGTAAATATTTAAGTGAAAAGCAGATTGATGTTTTTGTTGAAAAACATTTTTACCACTCCATTCTCGAGCACTCTTCAATAAAAATTGACCGCTATGGCTATCAAACCTTCACAACTTTAAATGCCACATTTGACATGCTTTTTAGTGTGGGAGGAGATGGTACAATATTGAGAGCTATTACGCATGTGAAAGACCTAAATATTCCAATTGTTGGCATCAATACTGGGCGACTTGGATTTTTGGCTACCATAAAAAAAGATGCAATTATAGATGCTCTAGATCAGATTTTTGAAGGAAAATACCGCATATCAAAGCGCAGCGTTTTAACAGTCACAACAGATAAAAAAGAAGCTAATTTTGATTTAGATTTTGCTTTAAACGAAATTGCTATCAGTAGAAAAAACACGACTTCTATGATTAGCATTGAAACATGGCTAGACAACGAATATTTGACCTCCTATTGGGCCGATGGCCTTATCATTTCTACACCAACGGGATCCACAGGCTACTCTCTGAGTTGTGGCGGGCCCGTGATCATGCCAGAATCTGATAGCTTGGTCCTTACACCAATTGCGCCTCACAATTTGAATGCTCGCCCTCTTGTGATTCCCGCAAATCGAGAAATCCGACTTAAAGTTAGTGGACGAGAAAATGAATATTTAGTGGCCTTGGATTCTAGGATTAATTCTTTAAAAACCACTATTGGAATTACCATAAAAAAAGCGCCCTACAGCATTGGTATGATCGAGTTAGAAGATGGTGCTTTCATTGAAACGTTACGCAAAAAACTTCTTTGGGGTGCGGATCAAAGAAACTAAACAATAATTTGTTGTTTTTTCTGTTTTTCTAGTCTAAGCTATAACCATTTTGAGGCGATTTCAATTTTGTTATATTTGCACACATTTGAAAGTTGATGAAGATCTTATATTTCAGTTTTATTTTTATTCTTTCCACGCATTTGGGGGGTGCCCAAATTTATGAAATTGGGATTATAGGTGGCGGAACGAATGTCATTGGCGATGTTGGTTCTACAACATTTGTTGCTCCAAAAAAACTAGCCCTAGGAGGAATTGTTCGCTGGAATAGAAGCCCAAGACATTCCTATAGAGCAAGTGTAATGTATACAACTCTTTTTGGAAACGATCATCTTTCTAGTGATCCAAAAAGAGAACTTAGAGGGTATAATTTTAATGCACGCTCTTTGGAGGTTTCAGCCGGAATAGAATTTACGTTTTTGGACTTCGATTTGCACAGAAGAAGTTTTAACTTTAGCCCTTATATCTTTACAGGTGTGAGTATGATGAATCATCCTAATTTTTATTATAGCAACAACACCCTTGTTTCTGAAAAAACAAGAAGCAATGCCTTTGGTATTCCAATTGCCTTGGGATTGAAAGTAACACTTACAGAACATATTATTTTTGGTATAGAAATTGCAGCACGCTATACTTTTTCAGATGAACTAGACGGAAGTGTTCCAGATACAAAAGAATTAAAAAAATTACGAATTGGTAATATTAATAACACAGATTGGTATGTATTTAGTGGAATGACTTTAACATATACCTTTGGTCGAAACCCCTGTTTTTGCAATTATTAGATGAATCAAAAAATAGACATACATAAGCAGACCTTACCAAAACATATTGCCATAATAATGGATGGTAATGGCCGCTGGGCAAAATCTAAGGGCAGAATACGTGCTTTTGGTCATGAAAATGGAACCAAAGCCGTTCGAACCACTGTTGAAAGTTGTGCAAAATTAGGTATAGAACACCTAACACTTTATGCCTTTTCTACAGAAAACTGGAAACGCCCAAAACTAGAGGTAAAAACACTAATGCAATTATTGATTTCTTCATTAAAAAAAGAAATGAATACGCTTCAAAAAAATAATATTCGATTGAATGCCATTGGAGATATTAAAACACTTCCAAAAAAGGTATTTGATGAATTGACACATGTGATTGAAGCCACAAAATTAAATTCAAAAATGACTCTAAACCTTGCATTAAGTTATGGTTCTAGAGACGAATTAACCCATGTTGTGAGGGAAATTGGAGAAAAAATCAAAAATAATATAATTTCTCCCGAAAAAATTGATGAATCGGTAATAAATCAGCATCTTTACACCCGAAATTTACCAGACGTTGATTTATTAATAAGAACTAGCGGTGAACAACGCTTGAGTAATTTTCTTTTATGGCAAATTGCTTACGCCGAATTGTATTTTACAGAAGTCTTTTGGCCAGATTTCAGTGATGACGATTTGTATAAAGCCATTGCCAGTTACCAAAAAAGAGAACGAAGATTTGGAAAAACAAGTGAACAACTTAACTAAAAACACCTACAGACCCTTATATATAATTGCTTGTTTCATGATATTCATGAGCACTATTGCGCATGGGCAAGTATTGGACACATCAAAAAGAAAAGACTATACCATTGCCGATATCAGTGTTAAAGGAGAAACAGTTTATGGCGCAGAAACCATTATCACCTATTCTGGTTTGGTAAAAGGGGAAACCGTAACCATACCAGGCGGCACAAAAATTAGTGACGGTATTAAAAAATTGTGGGACTCCAATCTTTTCTCAAATATTGATGTTTTTATAAAAAAAATTGATGGCGATGACATTTATTTAGAAATCCAGCTGGATGATCTTCCCGAACTAAAAGATATAAAAATTACTGGCGTCAAAAAAGGGAAAATTAGTGGGATTATTGAAGACAACAAACTAATCTCAGGAACAAAAGTCACCGAAAACTTAATCACTACAACAAAATATAATCTTGAAAATAAGTACCGCAAGGAAGGCTTTTTGAATGCAAAAGCCATTGTAGCAACAACAAAGGTAGTGGATTCTATAGAAAAATCTAGAGTCAATATGCAAATTCGCATAGACAAAGGAGAGAAGGTAAAAATCAAAAACATCACATTTTCTGGCAATGAGAAACTGAGCAGTAAACGTCTGCGAAAAGCCATGAAAAAGACAAAACAAATAAATCCTGTTCGATTTCTCAAACGATCGAAATACATAGAAGCTGATTATAAAGAAGATCTTGTTAGTGTCGTTGACAAATTGAAAGAAAAAGGATTTAGAGATGCACGTATTATTTCAGATAGTGTAATAGTAAACAATGACAGAACTATTAGCATCAATATAGATGTTGAAGAGGGTGAAAAATACACTTATGGAAAAATCAACTTTTTAGGGAATACCATCTATTCTGATGAGCAATTAAATCAAGTTCTAAAAATTAAAGAAGGGGATACCTACAATGGGGTTGAACTCGAAAAAAGAATTGCAGACAGCTCAGATCCCGATGCTTTTGATCTTACAAATTTGTACCAAAATAATGGTTATTTGTTTTCTACAATTACCCCTGTAGAAGTCAGTGCTGCTGGCAATGTCATTGATATGGAAATTAGAATTACGGAAGGTAAGCCTGCGTATTTCAAAAACATCTCTGTAAAAGGAAACAACAAAACTAATGATCATGTCGTGTATAGAGAATTACGAACACGCCCTGGGCAGCTGTATAGTAAAAGTAATGTTGTAAGAACCGTTCGGGAGCTTGGTCAAATGGGCTTTTTTGATGCACAAGAAATTTCTCCAGATTTTAAAAATGTCAATCCCAACGACGGAACGCTTGATATGGAATATAGCGTTGTAGAAAAAGGATCGAGTCAAATAGAACTTCAAGGCGGTTATGGTGGTGGCGGATTTATTGGAACACTAGGATTGTCTTTTAACAACTTTGCTATAAAAGATTTATTCAAAAAAGAAGCCTACACACCTGTTCCTATGGGCGATGGGCAAAGTTTGGCTCTGAGACTTCAATCAAGTCGATTCTTTCAAACCTATAGTTTTTCATTTACTGAGCCTTGGCTTGGAGGAAAAAAACCTGTTCAGTTTTCAACTTCAATTTCACAAACAAAACAATTTTTATTTAATAGAGCCACACGCTCTGCAGACAAAAGTAGAAGTTTTAATATCACCGGAATTAGCGTTGGAATTGCAAAAAAACTAACCGTTCCTGACGATTATTTTGTACTCTCTCAAAACTTGAGTTATCAATATTACGATCTTAATAATTACAATACAGGACTATTTACTTTTGGCGATGGCGATGCCAATAACCTGGCTTATACCATAGGCTTGAGCAGAAACAATACATATAATGATCCTATATATCCAGAGGGTGGATCAAACTTTAGTCTATCAGCCAAACTTACACTGCCATATTCTTCTTTTAGTAAAATAGATTATACTGCTCTAAAAAAAGAACGCGAAGAACTAACAGCCCGTATTAGTGAACTTAGCAGTACTCAGGACGACAATGAAATTGTTGAACGGAATGAAGCAAGTGATAGAATTAGTCAAATTGATCAAGAACGTTTCAAATGGTTAGAGTTCTATAAAATTAAATTTTCTGGAGATTGGTACACCAGAATCAAAGGTAAATTAATTCTTAGGCCAAGGTTTGAATTTGGATTTTTGGGGGCTTACAATAATGATAGAGGGATTATTCCTTTTGAACGTTTCTTTTTGGGAGGAGACGGTATGGTTACTTACAGGCTCGATGGCCGTGAAGCAATAGCACTACGTGGATATCCAAATCAAACGCTATCTGATAATGACGGGGGTAGTATTTATAATAAATTTTCTCTGGAACTTAGACATCCCATTACACTAAAGGGACAAACAAAGATTTTTGCATTGGCCTTTATGGAAGGTGGTGCTTCATATAACGATTTTAAAGACTTTAATCCGTTTAACATCAATCGTTCTGCCGGCGTCGGCGTTCGACTGTTTATGCCTGCATTTGGATTGTTGGGCATAGATTTTGGCTATGGTTTTGATCCAATACCTGGTGAGACAAGAAAGAATGGGCTGGAAACACATTTCATTCTTGGGCAACAGTTTTAATTTTTGGCACGGTAATTTCATTAGTGTGTGAGAATTAAAATTAATTTCGTTAATTTGAATAGCAGTCCCAAAACAGAAATTATAATTGTATGAATTCTTTGATCAAAAATAACTTCATCAAAAATGACTTTAAGGTCATTATCTTGCTGTTTTTACTCGTGTTTATAAACAGCAATAATGTTCATGCGCAAAGAGGAGTAAGAATTGGTTATATCGATACGGAATATATTTTAGAGAATAATACTGAATATCAAAATGCTCAAAATCAACTTGAAGCAAAAGTACAGCAATGGAAAACTGAAGTTGAACAACGCCTTGCAGAACTAGAGACACAAAAAACACAATTAAACAACGAGCGTGTTTTACTCACAAATGAACTGATACAAGAGCGCGAAGAAGATTTGCAAATCATAGAAAATGAGATTCTAGATTATCAACAAAAACGATTTGGCCCAAATGGAGATTTAATGATTCAAAAAAAACAATTGATTCAACCGATTCAAGATCAAATATTTGCTGCGGTTCAAGAAATTGCAACAACCAAAAAATTTGATTTCATTTTTGATAAATCTGCAGATGTTATCATGTTATATTCTGCCGATCGTTATGATATTAGCGAGCAAGTCCTTAGGACTATCAATAGAACTGCAAAACGCGAGCAAGTAAAAAGCAAAAAAGAGCGAAAAGCCGCAGAGGAAGAAGACAATATTGTAGAGGTTGATTCTGATAAAGATGAGCGTCAAAAACTAATTGACGAACGCAATGCAAAGCGTGCAGAGGTACTTGCCAAACGCAAAGAAGAATTGGAAGCCAAGCGTGAAGCTCGAAAAAAAGAAATCGAAGAAAAAAAGCAAAAAGCAAAAGAAGCTAGAGAACAAGCGCGTGCGGAAAAATTAGAAAAAGCGAAGAGAAAAAAAGAGGAAAATACAAAACAAGGAGAAGAAAAAGAAGAAGAAAACTCTGATGGAAAAGACAAAGTTGATACTGATAAAAAAACAAACACGGCAACAAGTTCGAGAGAAGCAAGAAAAAAAGCTTTAGAAGAAAAGAAAAAACGTATTTTAGCGGAGCGAAAATCAAAGCTAGAAGCGCAAAAACGAAAACGCGATAGTATAAAAAACAATAGAAAATAAATTTTAATTATAATTAGAAAATGAAACACTTAAAAAATCTACTTTTAACAACAGCAATCATTCTAGCATGTAGCTTTAGCGCTCAGGCACAATCAAAAGTTGCACATATCAATACTCAAGAATTGGTAGACTCTATGCCAGAAATGAAAAGCGCAAAGTCTGAACTTGAAAAGTTAGCAAAAACATACGAGACGGATATTCAAGCTATGGCTACTGAGCTTCAAAATAAAATCAAGCAATACGATGCTGAATCTTCAACAAAAACAGATGAGGAAAACGCAAAACGTTTGCAAGAAGTTCAAAGCATGGAGCAAAGTATTCGTCAATATCAAGCACAAGCGCAACAAGATTTGCAGAAAAAAGAATTAGACCTTTTAAGACCAATCACAGAAAAGGCCAAAGATGCAATTCTAAAGGTTGGTAATGCTCAAGGGTTTGATTATATCTTAGATTCTTCTCCAGGTCAAGGCGTAATTATGGCCAATGGAAAAGATCTTTTATCAGATGTAAAGTCTGAGTTAGGATTCTAAAGATGACTAAAATAGTTTTTAAAAAGCTGCTCTTTATGAGCAGCTTTTTTATTTTTGTAAGTATATGAGTACAAAACCCATTGGTATATTTGATTCTGGCGCTGGAGGCCTTTCTGTATGGAAAGAAATCAAAGCACAACTCCCAGAGGAATCCACGATATATATTTCAGATTCAAAATACGCCCCCTATGGAACAAAAGGCAAAGACGCTATTTTGAAACGCTCAATCATCAACACCGAAACTCTACTCAACAAAGGCGCAAAGATTGTAGTTGTAGCTTGTAATACCGCTACAACAAATGCTATTTCAATCCTAAGAGAAAACTATGATGTTCCTTTTATTGGTATAGAACCTGCGATAAAACCTGCAGCACTCAATACAAAGACAAATTGTATTGGAATTTTGGCGACAAGAGGGACACTAAGTAGCGCATTGTTTCATGAAACTTCACAACGGTACACAAAAAATTTAAATGTTATCGAGCAAGAAGGAAATGGTATTGTTGAGCTCATTGAAGATGGAGCATTATTTTCAACAGAAATGGAGAAATTGCTAGAAAACTATCTATCCCCTATGCTTGACGCTAATATGGATTGTTTGGTTTTGGGCTGCACACACTATCATTTTTTGACTCCTATTTTAAAAAAGATATTGCCAAAAAATGTAACTATAATAGAATCGGGGCCAGCGGTGGCCAGGCAAACAAAAGCTGTGCTTCACGAACAGAACTTATTAAACAAAAGCGGGTTTAGGAGTCAACATTCATTTTACACAAATGGCTCAAAGGAAATTATCTCTAGTTTGATAAACTGTGATAAATCTGCTATAAATAAATTGAAATAAATCCTAATTAATTTACGCTAGGGCACTCACAATCGTACTTTTCTTTTCGGCATCCAAAATTGAATCCTAGAGTAAGTTGATGGTATCCTCCATTGTCAAGAACAACAGAATTGGCTTGATAGGAATAGGTATAAGCAAACATAAAATTCTTGTATTCAACTCCTACTAAAGGTGTAAAGTATTGTAATTTTTGGCTGCTAACAGTAGTTCCGTCTGTAAATTGTGCTCCATCAAAACTTCTTCTGTATGAGATTCCAGCATATACATTTCCAAACTCGAAGTCTCTATAGGCCTTAAAGTTGAGATCAATAAATGATTCTTCAGTAGCATCTTTATAGGAATATAAAAGTGATGGCTCAAAGCTCCAATCACTTCCAAATTTAGAAAAGACATTTCCCACAGAAAAAAGATAAGTTGTGAGATTATCATAACTCACTCCTTGCTCATTAATGTTGACACCTTCATTTTTGAGAAGATTTTTAATGGTCGCGTGAGCGTAAAAATTGATCAAATGATAAGAGAATCCAAAATCAACATTGAAGTCGGTGGCACTTTGTTCAATTCCAGCAATAATCGGATCAAATTCTACAAAAGCAGTTTCATCTAATTTGTACTGAATCATTCCAGCGCTCAATCCAAAAGACAACATATTTAAGTCAATTGTATTTCTTGAAAACATCAAGTGGTGAGCATAGGTCAAATAGGCCCCTGTTTGAGAATGATACCCATTTTGATCATTAAAAAAAATAGCCCCTACTCCCGATTGAGACTCCCCAATTCTGCCATTGATACTAAAGGTTTGTAAACTCGGTGCATTTTCCTGACCAAACCATTGTTGTCTTCCTGTCAATCGTACTTTATTACAACTGGCAACACCCGCCATTGATGGGTGAATTAAGTAATAATTATCCGTTAAATAATCAGAATATATTGGCAAACCTTCCTGTGCTTCTAGACCATAATAACAAAAGGGGAATATGATCAGAAATACAAATTTTTTAATTAATTTCATTTAAATATTATCTTTTCAAGGTAAAAAATGCTCTTAATGTTTTTACTTCGTTCGTTCTAGGACTTTGATATTCTACCAAGAACCAATAATCATTTGTTGGCATTGGGCGTCCGTTGAAAGTTCCATTCCAACCGTCTCCAGCTGGACTTAACTCTTTGAGCAATTTACCATATCTGTCAAATATATAAATTTTTGCGTTAGCTTGCGAGTTTAAACTATTAATATTCCACGTGTCGTGATAACCATCATTATTTGGAGTAAAATATCTTGGGTAATCTACAATTGAAAAAGGCATAACTGTAGTCCCACAACC
>CANNCM010000007.1 GCA_947503105.1 uncultured Flavobacteriaceae bacterium
AAAAATAAGATGAAAAAAATTACTCTACTCACCTTTATCCTCTTTTCGGTATTAAGCTATGCTCAAGTTGGTATTAATACCAACACACCAGATGCATCATCAGCATTAGATATTGAATCCAATACAGGAGGAATTCTCATTCCAAGATTAACAGAAACACAACGGGATGCTATAAGCTCCCCAGCAATAGGTCTAATGATTTATCAAACGGATCAAGATTTTGGGTTTTATTTTTATAATGGAACACAATGGACAAGTGTTGGGATGTCTGGACCACAAGGTCCACAAGGAATACAAGGGGAGCCAGGGCCAACAGGTCAACCGGGCCCTCAAGGATTACCCGGAACAGATGGCGAAGATGGAGCTCAGGGTCCAGCAGGTCCAGCAGGTCCACAAGGTGACCAAGGTTTACAAGGAATACAAGGAGAAACTGGTGCTACAGGTGCTGCAGGACCACAAGGTCCAGCAGGTGCAGATGGCGAAGATGGTGCTCAGGGTTCACAAGGAATACAAGGAGAAACTGGTGCTACAGGTGCTGCAGGACCACAAGGACCAGCCGGTCCACAAGGTGACCAAGGTTTACAAGGAATACAAGGAGAAACTGGTGCTACAGGTGCTGCAGGACCACAAGGTCCAGCAGGTGCAGATGGTGAAGATGGTGCTCAGGGTCCAATAGGAAATACAGGTCCACAAGGTCCAATAGGTCCAACAGGAAATATTGGTCCAGCAGGTGTTCAAGGCCCACAAGGTGACCAAGGAATACAAGGCGATACTGGTGCTCAAGGTCCAATAGGTCCAACAGGAAATACTGGTCCAGCAGGTGTTCAAGGCCCACAGGGTGACCAAGGAGTACAAGGTGCCACTGGTCCTCAAGGTCCAGCCGGTTCAGATGGAACAAATGGAACAAATGGATCTTCAGCTTATGAAATATGGACCGCAGCAGGTAATACAGGAACAGAGTCTGAATTTTTGGCTTCATTAGTAGGTGCTGATGGAGAAGATGGTGCTCAGGGTCCAATCGGCCCGGCAGGTGCAGATGCAGATACAAGTGAAATTGCTGCTCTGTCAGATATTATTAATAATGGTCAAGTAGCTCAGTCATTATCTATTGGTGATTTTGTAGGAGGCGGATATGTATTTTGGATAGACCCAACTGATAACACTAAGGGTTTAGTTAGTGCTGTAGAAGACCAAAGTACAGGTATTCGATGGTTCAATGGCACTCACATCACAACTGGAGCAACAGGTACCGCAATAGGAACTGGAGCAGTCAATACAACGGCTATTATAAACGCCCAAGGTGAAACGGAAACTAGTTATGCTGCAGGTTTAGCAAGTGCATATAATGGTGGAGGTTATACGGACTGGTTTTTTCCTTCAAAAGATGAATTAAATGAGATGTATATAAATAAATCAACGTTAGATGCAATCTCTGGATTTACACCATTTTCAGCTTCCGTATACTGGACCTCTTCGGAAGTTGCTAATAATCGCGCATGGAAACAAAACTTCAATAATGGAGGTCAAGTCAATGATAACGCTAAACACTCTTTAAGTGCTGTTCGTGCTATTCGTGCTGTGAGTGGTACTACATCAAGTTCTTTGTCTGCGATTACCGCCGAGCAAACCGCCCAAAATACGGCAATAGATTTAAAAGCTAATATTGCTTCACCAACTTTTACAGGAACGGTAACCACTCCAGCACTAATTGTTAGTGGAAACACCTACCCGAATACGACTGGTAATGCAAATCAAGTTTTAACAACAGATGGTTCCGGAACACTTTCTTGGACAACTTCTTCGGTAGAAACAGTGAATGGAACAGCAAATGAAATTGAAGTTTCCACATCTGATTCTACGACTACCGTTGGATTACCTGATAACACAACAATAACTACTAGTCTTACTGTTGATGGCTTATATTTTGGTACAGGGTCTGGTGATGGTGATAACAACTTAGCTGTAGGATCTTCGATGGGTTCAGGAACAGGAAAGCGTAATACTGCAATAGGATCAAGAGCTCTCGAATCTTATTCGGGAACTGGGTTTGATAACAATACTGCAGTAGGTTACTATAATATGAGAGCATTATCAACAGGTAGCGGAAATACAGCTTTAGGTGCTGAAAATATGTTTTCATTAACTACAGGAACTGCAAATACATCAATAGGAAATCAAACAATGCTTAACGTTTCAACAGGAAGTAATAACACTGGTTTAGGACAAAGAGCAGGGCAGTCTATTACTACTGGTTCAAACAATACGCTTTTAGGACTTAATGCAGATGTGAGTTCACCAAATGCAAATAATGAAACTGTAATAGGAAAAGGAGCTACTGGCTCTGGTGATAATACAGTTCAATTGGGTAATACAAGTGTTACGAATGTAAATACAAGTGGAACAATAACCGCTGGAGCGATAACAATTCCAAATACAGACGGTACAAGCGGACAGGTTTTGGCAACAGATGGTTCTGGAACGCTTTCGTGGACAACTTCTTCAGCAGGAGTTAGCGGTTCAGGAACTGCTAATATGATTGCTAAATTCGTTGGGTCTTCAACAGTACTAGGAAATAGCTCGATTTATGATGATGGTACAAATGTTGGTATTGGGACAGTTAGTCCTGCACAACTGTTACATGTAAAGGCTTCTACAGGTGACGCAAAAGTTTTAATTAATGCAAATGGTGAGGGTGATGAGGCTCACCTTGTGTTAAGATCAGGAGGTATTAATAAAACAGCTATTGTTGCATCAGGAATTAGTAATTGGGGTAGAACGGATTTACGTTTTATACTAAATAGCTATACTAACGCCAATGATTATGGATTATCAGACACTAAAATGATAATAAAGAATGATGGTAAAGTTGGAATAGGAACTGATTCACCAACCGAAAAGTTAGATGTTGCAGGCAATATTAAATTCAATGGTGCACTTATGCCAAATAATAATGCAGGTTCATCTGGTCAGGTATTAACATCCTCGGGAACAGGAGTTCCTACATGGACGACTATTTCAGGTGGAGCATCTAGTATAGACGAGTTGTCAGATGCAATACACAGTAATCAATACAATACATTAATGATTGGTACTACACCAAGTATTTCTGCAGGTGCAAGTTATAGTACTGGAGTTGGAAAACGAGTTTTAGAAAGTATTACTTCTGGCGATGAAAATGTTGCTATGGGTCACCAGGCTCTAGGTCAGACAACTTCAGGAAGTCTAAATACTGCTATGGGGTCTCATGTTATATTTAGAAATACAACAGGTTCTCAAAATTCAGCTTTTGGAAAAAGAGTTCTTGAAAATAACACAACAGGTTCCAATAACACTGGAATTGGGGCTAGTGCAGGAGATACAAACACAACTGGAACAAACAATACGTTGATTGGTTATAATGCTGATTTAAGTTCTAATAACCTCACTAATGCAACTGCTATTGGTGCAAACGCAACAGTTAATGCTTCAAACAAGATAAAACTAGGAAATAGTAATGTTACAAACGTTGAAACAGCTGGTTCAATAACTGCTGGAGCGATTACAATTCCAAATACAGACGGTACAAGCGGACAGGTTTTAGCAACAGATGGTTCTGGAACACTTTCTTGGTCAACTCCCTCTAGTGGTTCAGATTCTATTTATAACGTTGACACTTTTTATGCAGAGTTAGGAGGTTTTGTGATTGAAGTTAGAGATGGTGGAAAACACGGATTGGTAGTGGCTATGCAAGATCAAGATGTCTCTACATGGTTTTCAATTGATAATATTTTAAATGATGCTATAAAACACGACGCTAATGGCGCTAAATTTATGGACTGGCGCTTACCCACTATAAGAGAGTTAGAATTAATTTATTTAGCTAAAGCAAATATTTCTCCAATGTGGGGCGGTAATGATTATTGGAGCTCAACACGACCCAATTCTTCTAACGCATATTTTATTAACATGGCAAATGGCTTTGGAACTTCTTCAAATAGCTCTGGAGCAAACCACTCAACTAATTCTTCAAAAGCTGTACGTGCAGTTCGTACTTTTTAAAAGAAATCCTAGTAAAATTATTCAAACACCATTCAATATTGAGTGGTGTTTTTTTATAGGTGAACAATACTAAATTATGATATTAATAATTCAATTTGAAGTTTTTTATCAGTATTCATTGAGGATATTTGTAATAAAAATATTATTTTTTTGAATAAAAAAAAGTGGAGTCAAGAGGAGTGAAGGCGAACTGTTTTGGGGAGGATTTAGCTATTTTTAGAAAAAATTATTCCCAAGGATAAAAAATTATTCTTGGGAATAAAAGTGGATCCAAAGGGCGTAAAATCGAACTATTTTCATGCGGATATGACTATTTTTTAAAAAATATTCCCAAGTATAAAAAATTATTCTTGGGAATAAAAAGTGGAGGCGAAGCGCGTAAAATCGAACTAATTTGGTGAGGATGTAGAGTCATTAAAATTCAAATAATATCTTCGGAAAAGAAAATATATTGTATTAAATCAACATACTAAATAATGATACTATTAATTAGAAATAGTTTTTTTCCCTGATGTAAAATACGAGGTCTCCACAGTGCATCTGCTATGCCGAATAACAATACTCCACCAATTGCGTAATTATAATTTAAAATAGTTGATTAAGTAGTCTTCATTGAAAAATTTCGGGTACAAATCTTTAGCAGCTTCTAGGTATTTTGTTTTATAAAAAGCCTTATTTGTTTTTGAGTTATGGTGTATAACGTCAGCAAAAAGTGATAACTAGTTCACTTTTTGCTGACGTTATACAAACACATCGTATAAAGTATGCCCACCAACATAAACAGATTTGATTCCTTTTCTTCTTGCTGATAAAAATATATCATCTAAATTTTGTGACTCAAAAACATGAGTTCCTGTATGCATGCCAATATTTGGTGGAGATGCCCCTCTCCAAGGCTCACTACCATCTGGTAATTTAACTCTTCCAACAGGGCTATTTGAATATGCAGCTTCTACAACAACGCCGTTATTTCTAAAATATTTTAAATTTTCTGCACCTGCTTTAATTGCTGTTTCTACAGCGTCTTTCATTAATCCATCTATAATAAATTGAATAACTATAGGTTGTTCTTTTTCTATTTTTTTTACTCGTTTTAGTTGACTGCAATTGGTTAACAATACTACTGCAATAGCTAACGTAACAAAAGTTCTCATTGTAATTTATTATTATTTAATTAAAAAGTCTTTTCCCCATTTTTCTCTGAGTTCAACTGCAAGTTCTATTATTTGTATTTATTTGCCTTTTCTTGTTTTCTTTTTAATGCATTTCGCATTTCTTTAAGCACCTCTTTATATTTAACATCTGCAACCATATTCTTATTTTCTGCTGGATCATGTTTACGATTATATAACATCTCTTCTCCATTTTCAAACAGAGAATAAGTAAAATCATCGGTTACTATAGCATCTGCTTTTTTAAAACGAGCATAAGTATATGCTCTAAAAGACTTCTCAGGATTATCTAAACTAGCTTTAAAACTTTTTCCCATAATATAATTTGGTACAGGTATGTTTGCCAAATCGCAGAGAGTTGGATAAATATCTACACTTTCTACCAATGCTTCAGTATGTTTTCCTGTTGATTTTCCTGGAACTTTTACCACTAAAGGTACCTGTAAAGCGTTATGTAAAGTATTGTGTTTACCCCAAAACTCATGCTCTCCCAAATGCCAACCATGATCTCCCCAAACTACTACAATTGTGTTTTTTGCCAATCCAAGTGTTTCAAGCTCATTTAAAACTTCACCAACTAACTGATCTACATAACTAACGCAAGCATAATATCCATGACGCATCATTTTATGAAATTCTTCTGTATTGGGTTTATAATCACCAAAGCTATAGCTTTTAAATTCTCCACTACCTCTTAAAGATTTTGGAGCATTTTCAGGCAAATGACGATTATCTGCAATCTCTATTGAATCTCTATCATATAAATCCCAATATTTTTTAGGTGCATAAAAAGGCATATGAGGTCTAAAAAATCCGCAAGCCATAAAAAATGATTCTCCTGATTCTTTAAAACGGCGTAAATCTTTGATCGTTTTTTGTGCGATTTTATAATCTGGATAAGCACTATCATCAACTTCTGGAGCTTCATACACACGTCCATTTCCAGATTTCATAATCACGTCGTTAGTTTTAGGGTCATAACTTACTCTATGTCCACCTTGTGGCATCCAAGGGTTTTCGCTCCAACTTGCTTCTTGAACATCTTTATTATAATGAAAAATTTTTCCATTAGAAATACTTGTATAACCAGCTTCTTTAAAAAGACCTGGTAATGTTTTTGCATTTGGAACATCTTCTTGTGCTTTTGCTCTATAATCTATAAAACGTTTTTTTGTTGGTAGAATACTGGTTAGTAAACTGGCTCTTGAAGCACCACAAACAGGTACATTGCAATAGGCTCTATTAAAAACCAAACTTTCACTAGCTAGTTTATCTAAATTTGGAGATTTTATATGTTTTGCCCCATAAATATTTAACTCTGGACGTAAATCATCTATAGCAATGAACAAAACATTCATTGGTTTTTGATTTTGAGTAGCTTCAGTTTTCTCTTTTGAGGATTTACAGGAAACTAAAAGAATGAATAAAGCGAATAATATATAAGTAAAAAGGTTTTTTTTTATCATAATATTACCAATGTTTTATAACGATATAATCGTCTTTTGAGAGTGAATTTTTTATTGAATCTGGAATTTTTCTTCGAGGTGTGTCTTGGTCTAACTTGAATCCTTTTTTACCTTTGGGCGTAATGATTTGCATATTCCCAATCGTTTCATCTAAAATATCGCCTTGAGCTTTCATCCAAGTAAACATATCTGTTGATAATTGCTTTTTCATCAACTTAAATTCTGGGTTATTTGCTAAGTTGTTTTGTTCAAAAGGATCATTTTCTAAATCGTACAATTCTTCAAAAGGTTCGTTTTTAAATTTGTTTGCTCCTCTTTTTATAAAATAATCTACATTTGGTTTTCCTGTTAAATTTTGTTCAACAACTTCTAATGAATTAAAATTTCTGATGTATTTGTAACGTTTATCACGAATCATTCTTGATGGAAAAATCTCTGAATTTAGAATGTTCTGATTGGTTCTAACTCCATAAACATATTTATTGACAGCAACATCATTTCCTTTTAAGATTGATAAGAAACTCTTCCCGTCTATATTTTCAGGAACTTTTCCTCCTGCAATATCCATAAAAGTTGGCAACACATCTGTATAATGTGTCAACTGATTTGAAATTGTTCCAGCTTTAATTACTTTTGGCCAACGAATTACAAAAGGTACTTTTAAACCAATGTCTTTTACTGTAAACTTTCCAGAAACTCCATGGTCTGCACTATAAATAAATAAAGTATTTTCATTTAAATATGTATCTACTAATGCTAAAACTTTTTCTATCTGAGTATTATCTTCTTCAATACTTCTGTAATAACCTGATTTACTTTTTATGTATGCTTCATTATTCTTTTTATCTGCATTAAAAGGATAAAACTTTAGGTTATTTACATCTGGGTTTTTAACATCAAAATATTTTCCATGAGGATATTTTGAGGTGATGAACATACAAAATGGTTTTTTGGCAGTTTTTAAATAACTCTCAATACTGTCTAGAGGAATATAATCTCTTGGTACATCTTTTTTAGGAACTGGTTCCCATTCTTTGTCCCACTGGTAAACACTTGCTGGTTTTACGTGGCTTTTCCCTGCCAAAACAACTTGATAACCCAACTTTTTCATTCTAGAAGTTACACTTTCTATATGGGGTCTTGTTGCTGTATGATTTGCAAAACATCCATTTTTAACAGGATAATTCCCTGTAAAAACTTGAGATCTACTTGGTGCACAAATGGCTTGAGCTGTAAATGCATTGGTAAATAACATTCCTTCTTTTGCCAACCTATCTACTGCTGTTGTATTTACTTTTTCATTACCATAACAACCATAATCGTACACATCTTGATCGTCTGCTAAATAAAATATGATGTTGGGTTTTTCATTCTCATTTGCTTCAACTTTAGTATTTTTAGATTGTTTTTTATTACTCAAACATTCGGTAAATGCTATACTTATCACTACCAAAAAAGGTAAAATCAAAGACTTTTTATTCATTTCTTAAATTCTATTATTGATACTTTTTTACACCTTCTACTTTAGGGTAAAGCACTTTTTCTTTGTTTTTAACCCAAGTTCCTGTTGGTGCATTATTGGTTGCTAACCAAGCTAACATATCTGCATTCATTTGCAATGCGATTTCCATTTCTTTGGATGTAGGATTGTTTAAAATATTTCTTTTTTCTGAAATGTCTTTGGTAATGTTATACATTTCAAACACATCTGTTTCATAAAAATAAAACAACTTAAAATATTCTTCTCCTACTCTTGTTTGAATTAAAGTTGATGGAGAAAAACGTTCATCCATATATCCTGGAAGATGCCAAAACAAATTTTCTCTTGAAATTCTTTTTGCCTCTCCTGTTAAAACTTTGGCAAAAGAAGCTCCATCATATTTAGGCTTGCTTCCATCTTTCTTTTTTAATGTAGCTAAATCAACTCCAACTAATTCTGCAAAAGTGGGTAGGAAATCGATACAATGTACTGCTTGATTGGTTATCGAATTTTCTTGTATCAGATTTGGATATCTGAAAATTAATGGAACTCTAAGACCACCTTCTGTTAAATTTCCTTTTTTACCTTTCAATGGCGTATTTTTAAATAATCCTCCATTATCAGAATAAAATATAAAAATGGTGTTTTCTGTGATGTCATCTTCATTATTTCCATCTCCATTTGGATCTTTCAAAGCATTATTTATTTTCCCCACATTTTGGTCTAACAATTCAATCATAGAAGCATATTCTGCAATTCTTGGTTTTAAGCCGCGGTTCAAATACTTTTCTGTTAAATCTTTTCTGCCAGTAACATCAGAATGAACTGCATGAAAAGGAATGTATAAAAAGAACGGATTTTCGTCATTTGCTTTTTCTTTGATATAATCTACAGAGAAATCTCCAATTGCATCTGTAAGATGTTTTGGAGTTCCTTTTAAAAGAGACACATCTGCTCTTGATTTATAAGGTTTTAAAATAGTATTAAGGTATTCATTATCATAAGGTTTGGCATATTTATCTACAAATTCTGAATTAAACGTCCATCCTTTTTTATCGGAATTTAGTGCTAAATAGAAAGATTTTGTTCTTTTCCCTTTAATAGGAGCCGCTATAATGTGATGAATATCTGCTGGTAAATCTATACCATAATCACCTTTTAAAGGATGTGGAGTTCCGTGGCTTTTACCCACTAATGCTGTTTGATAGCCTTTTGTTTTTAAAACATCAAACATATTGATACCATCTTCTGCAATTACTTTTTTTTGCTTGAAAGGCTCAATAAGTACATTTGGAAATCCTTTGGTTCTTTTGTCTTGTCTTTTTAAAGAACCCACATTATATACCTGATTATCTACTCCTGTTGCATATTGCCCACTAATTAAAGCTGCTCTTGATGGTGCACAATTTTGGTTGGTATAGGCATTTGTAAAAGACATCCCTTGTGATGCCAATTTATCGATTACGGGTGTTTCATAAATTTTAGAACCGTTATTTCCATTTGTATTTCCTGTGCTTATATCTGTCCAACCTAAATCATCTGCAAATATGAATACAATATTTGGTTTTTTATTATTACTCTCCTTTTTTTGCTCTTTTGATGAGCTACAATTGAACAATGCCAATGTTAAAAAACAGATAATTGATATTTGAGATATTCTCTTCATTTTAATATTGCTATACTTTTTATGTTTTTTAATTGTACAATAACTTTTTATAAGAATTGTTATGTTTTAGAATATATATTCCCTTAGAAAATTTAGAAACATCAATTATTTCTTCCTTTCCTGAAAGTACTTTAGCTCCGTTCAAATTGTATACTTCCCAAATTTCTTTAGTATGATTCTTAATTGTAAAAACTCCTTTAGTACTTGGATTTGGATACACAACAAAACTATTATTTAAAGTTTCATCATTTACTGACAGACTTTCTTGGGTAAAAACTGCTTTTATGTTCAAGTCTGATGTAACTGTGATTTTTAGAGGATTTTCTGTGCTAAAAATATCACCTGACCATTCTTTAAACTCCCAACCTTGATCTGCAATTGCATTTAAATCAAATTGTTGACCATTTAAGGCAGTACCACACGCAGGGTCATAGATAATACCTTTGTAAGGTTCAATCATTTCTGCAATCAAGTTTACAATACTTTTTGGGGTATAAAATTCCCCTTTCATATCTTTTTCCTTAATTGAGAATTTCTTCAAGAAATATTCATATACACGACCAACAATATCCAATTCTTTATCGTCAATGGTGTTTATTTTACTTATCTCATCAGTTAAAGAAGCTAATTTAGTTTTATCTAAACCTAGTCGGGAATAATAATTATCGGGTAAAGCTCCTTTTAAAGCAGGGTTATTTTTTTCAATATCGTGTAAAGCAGTATCTATTTTTAATGCTAAATCGGCTTGTTTGGCATTGGCTTTTATGTAGCTCCAACGAGAAGTTTCGTTTAAGAAAAAGACGTTTTTCATATTGTAGAAGTCTTTCATTTCTACATACTTTTCTTTTCCTTCCTCTATAAGTTCTTTTTTGCGCTCTTCAAATTTGTCGCTGGCAAACTTTAAGAAGATTAGACCTAATACCACGTGTTTATATTCGCCTGGTTCAATAGAACCTCTTAGTTTGTCGCACGAGTTCCATAGCGTTTCTTCTATTGACTTTACTTTTACTTGTTTTGCCATTATTATTTTGTCTCTTTATTAGATATTATCAATTCTTTCACGTCTATTTGCAAGATTTCGGCAATACTCATAAGTATTCCTAGTCTAGGTTGTTTTCTGTTCTGCACATACCCATTTACCATATTATAGCTCTTACCAAGCTTATCGGCTAGCCAAATTTGCTTAATACCTTTCTGTTTAAGTACTTCTTTGATACGGTTCATAGTTACTAAAATAGTAGGCACAATATAACTAAAAACATCTCATTTTTCGATTACTTTTTAACTGAATCTTCTGCCAAATAGCACAATTGCTAAAATAGTAGTCATACCAACAGATATAGGGTTTATTAAAGATTTTTTATTGGTTTCTTTTGGTCTTCCTGACCCAATTAATGACTCCACAATTTTTAGTCGGCTTTTATATTTCTCAACTTCTACCAATGCCTGTTTTAAGGCGTAATTAGATTCATCTCGGTCGTGAATGGCTTTGTTAGAACGTTGTTGCATATTGGAAGCGTATTCATCAGTAGTGTCCCGCTGCGCTTTTAACTTTTGAATTTCTTTATTTTTTAACTCTAAAGCTCTTTCTAATTTCACTTCTTTTGGTGTGGGTTCGCCAATTGTACCATAATCATTTTTATGATGTTCTATAAGTGTTAGTGCCCATTCAGATACACTCACGTTATATTTTGCTGCGAGTCTTACATATTCAGCTTTTTGAGCTGCAGATACCCTTGTGCTTAGGGTTACGTTTCTATAATGCATGTTGTTTTCCATTGTTTTCATTGTATTTAAGTTATTAATCTACAGCCTGTTGGCTTGGTGTTTACTCAAGGACATCTCACAGTCTTTATTTTTACTCACTTTTCGTGATTGTTTCAAAAAATAAAAATTATTTCCTCCAATAATTTCTCATTGTTTTTCTACAATGAGTTCATTTATTAAAAGCAAGTTATTGAAAATAATTGATAAAAGTATTAAAATTAATATTTTTTTTGTTTCTTTGATTTATGAAAAATAAATTTGTTTTAGATCCTTATTTTGGTGAGCTATCAGATCCAAATAGTCTGGTTAATTATATCTACGCACCTATCTTCTTAAGAACAAAAATAGATGTACTGTATTTTGATTTTTTAAACTGGGAAAATCATGATTTACTTGATATTGACCTTGGTTTAGGTACTATAAAAACAGATTATAAAAAAACAGCGATAAGCTTTGTACAGTACGTTTGGATAAAGATGGTTGAAGCATTGATTAAGTATGGTTTTTCTTATAATGATGTTAAAGCGATAAGAAAAAAATTAAGTAAGAAATTACACTATTCCTTTAGCTCCAACCAAAAGATTGCTCAAAATAAATCGTTACAAACGTCAGATAACTACCAGGAATTTTACGTTACTGAATTTGAAAGGTATGTTTTCTCGACTATTGCAAACAAATACAATTTTAAATTCTTTTTTTACAAAGATGCACCTGAAGATTATTTTGTTTTTGATGATAGTCTTTTTGATATGTTTATTGAATTTAATGAAGAAGATAAACTTAGAGAAAAATTCAATAAAGACCATTTTAGCTTTTCTTTTTATAAAATATTTGAACCCTTCTTATCTAATGAGATAGACGCTTTTAAAACTAAATCTATTTCAATTTTATCTAACGAGGAGAGTAAAACGCTTCGTATGATAAGAAGGAATTACAATGAGTTAAAATCAATTACAATTCGTTTTAAAGAAGCTAAGCCAACGCATTTAGAAATTAAAACAAATAAAAAAGTTTCAGTCGAAAGTCGAATTATGGAGCACATTCAAAAAAGAGACTATTCAACCATAGTTATTCAAACGGTTGACGGGAGTGTAGTTAATTTTGAAAACACAAAGAAATATAAATTATGATACTGAATACCTCAGATCAATTGATACTTCACAATCCTATTGTAACAAGCAAAGGAATTGTACATACATCAAAATCATGTTATCAGATTATGAATGCAAAATCATTTTAAATAAAAACAGAAAAGAAAAACTAACAGACCAACAAGTACAACAAATCAAAGTTTTCTTTGAGCTCATTGCCAATGCTCAATTAGAAGCTTTTCAAAATCCTAAGCAATGAAAAGAGCTGTAATCATGTCAAGAGTCAGTAGTGACGAACAAGCCAAAGGGTTTAGTTTGGGTGTTCAATTTGAGCAGCTAACAAACTATTGTAAACGCAAGGATATTGAGGTTGTTGCGCATTACAAAGAAGACCACTCCGCTAAAAACTTCAACCGACCAGAGTTTCAAAACTTTTTGAGATTTGCCAAGAAAAATAAAAACACTATTGATTATTTATTAGTAACCACTTGGGACCGCTTTTCCAGGAATGTAACAGATTCATTTTTAATGATTCGTCAATTAAAAAAAATGGGAATAGAAGTTCAAGCTATTGAACAACCTATTGATTTTAGTATTCCTGAGAGTAAAGCAATGCTCGCCATTAATTTAGTTTTCCCAGAAATAGATAACGACCGAAGATCCATTAAAATAAGAGGCGGTATTAGAGGGTCCTTAAAAGCAGGTCGTTGGTGTAGAATGGCACCTGTAGGTTATGTAAATAGGAGGGATGCAAATAATAGACCCATTATTCAGCCCAGTCCAAAGGCTAAATTTATTCAATTTGCATATAAGGGAATCATAAAAGGGAAAACCCAAGCAGCGATTCGTGAGGAGTTAAGTAGTAAAGGATTTAAAGTTAGTAGAAATAATTTATCTCTTTTATTAAAAAACCCTGTGTATATGGGTAAAATTGTCGTTCCAAAAGAAGGTGAGGAGCAGGAGCAGTGGATTGAGGGTGTTCATCAAGGGATAGTCTCGGAGAAGTTATTCTATCAAGTTCAAGAAAAATTGTCTGAACGCCAAAAGAAAAGAAATCGACCTATTTATAATACACTTCGCGAAGAGCTTCCATTAAGAGGAATTTTACAATGCTCCAAATGCCAATCGAAAATGACTGGTAGTCCTTCAAAGAGCTGTACGGGTAAAAAGTATTTTTATTATCACTGCAATCATTGTAAAAAAGAGCGATTCTCAGCAACGAAAGTCAATACGGTTTTTGAATCTATTTTAGATGATTTTCAATTTACCAAACAATCAAAAGTTCTTTACAAAGAGATTTTAAAGTCTTTATCTGGAGTTAATCAAAAAGACAGAGCAAGGAAAAGAAAAAAGTTAGAGAAGGAGTTAGCTTCCGCAAACCAACGGATTGAAAATCTACAAGATTTATTGGTAGACGGAACTATTTCTCCAAAAGTCTATGGGCAAACATTAAATCGATATACAAAGCAGCGCGATCAAATCACGTCTAATTTGAATGGGCTCAATACCTCAGATTCGGAATATAAGGGTCTTATTGAAAACGCATTTCTACATTTAGAAAATTTCAAGCAAACCTATACCAACAGCGCTATTGCGCATAAAAAGAAGTTGATAAGTTCGATTTTTCCAGAAAAAATAGAATTTGACGGAAAAAAATGTCGAACTACAAGAATCAATGATGTGTTGAGATATATATTGTTGATTGACAAGGAGTTAGATGAAAATAAAAAGGGACAAATCTCAAAAAAATTGAGTTTGTCCCGTCTAGTGGAGTCGCCGAGAATCGAACTCGGGTCCAAACAAGCTAAAAAAGTGCTTTCTACACGTTTAGTTTTTAATTAATTGTCGGACATAAACTGACTAAAAACGGCCCATTTAAATCTTAGCTTCTTTAATTTTGAAACTCTGCCGAAGCCTCAGAGGTTCTAGATTCACTTTTACGATGTCTCAAAATTGAACGCCATGAATCAAGGCTTTCAGGAGACATAAAGCTTGCACACCTTGTGTGCCGAGGCTTGTCCTACTATAATTCAGACTAAGCAGCTAAAGCGTAGTTATTCTCGCCGTTTAAATGTTGGTATAGCCTTTAACGTGTTTCAATACCACTACACGACGTGCTTACAATTCCGTAGATCCTGCTGTCAATACCAGTCGACCCCCATTATTGTAATCCCTCAAAAGAGGAAGGCAAAGTTACAAAAAAACTTGTGTACCCTTTCAAATCCTATTACTTTCGTAAATATATTCTACTTTGCCTATGAAATTTGCGGTCATCAAAGAACGAAAATCACCTCCAGATAGACGTGTAGTGCTCACACCACAATCGTGCCAAAATCTTCTTAATAATCACCCAGAAGCACAAATTATTGTGGAGTCTTCTGACCTTAGAGCATTCTCCAACAAGGCATATACTGATCTTGGATTGGAAGTTTCCAATGCTATTTCTAATGCTGATGTGATGATCGGTGTCAAAGAAGTACCTCTAGATGCACTTATACCCAATAAGAGCTACTTTTTTTTCAGTCATACCATCAAAAAACAGCCTTACAACCGTAAACTTTTACAAGCGATTTTAGATAAAAATATCACCCTTTACGATCATGAAACTTTAGTTGATGAAAACCACAACCGTCTTATTGGATTTGGCTATTATGCTGGAGTTGTGGGGGCTTATAATGGTATTCGAACCATTGGAAAAAAAATGGATTGTTTTCAACTTCCAAAAGCATCTCATCTAAAAGGGCGTACAGAGCTTGATGCGGCCCTGAAAAGTATCTCATTTCCGAATCTAAAAATTGTACTAACCGGAACTGGTCGGGTAGGACAGGGAGCCAAAGAGGTGCTCGATTTTATGAAAATCAAACAGGTGAGCGTAAAAGCATTTTTAACTCAAATTTTTCAGGAACCTGTTTATGTCCAGTTGGATGTATTGGATTATGTCGCTAGAAAAGATGGAAGTGCGTCAAGTAAATCTGATTTTTTTTCAAATCCAACGCATTATAAATCTACATTTTTAAGATATACCAAAATTGCAGATGTTTTTATTGCGGGGCATTTTTATGGCAAAGGGTCTCCTTACTTTTTTACAAGGGATGAGGCGAAAACCGATGATTTTAATCTCAAAGTTGTGGCCGATATTAGTTGTGATATTGATGGTCCTGTAGCTTGTACCATTCGCCCTTCGACAATAGAGCATCCTATTTATGGTTACGATCCTCACGCGGAAGTCGAGGTTGATTTCAAAAAGTCAAACGCCATCGCTGTAATGGCAGTGGATAATTTACCCTGCGAATTGCCTCGTGATGCTAGTGAAGGATTTGGAACAACATTTATTGAAAAAATCATCCCAGCATTTTTTAATAATGACAAAGATGGTATTCTCTCCCGCTCAAAAATGACTGAAAATGGTAAACTAACCCCAGCATTTGCCTATCTACAAGATTATGTAAATGGTAAAGTTTAAACCAAAAAAAACCTTCCCAAATGGAAAGGTTTTTGTAAAAAAATAATGTTTTATTAAATATTAGAGTACTCTAACATTTACTGCATTCATGCCTTTTCTACCTTCTTTTAATTCAAATTCCACTGCGTCACCTTCGTTGATTTCATCAATCAATCCAGTAACGTGAACAAAATGTTCTGTGTCTGAACCTTCTTCTGTAATGAATCCAAAACCTTTGGATGCGTTGAAGAATTTTACTGTACCGTTTTTCACTGTTATAATTTTAATTTTAGACTGCAAAGGTAGGGTTATATAACCGAAATAACCTATATATTTTGTTAATTAATTAATAAATAAAATAATTAGAATTCCAATTCCACCTGATTTTTTAGCAAATCATCGAGAGTTTCTCGCTTTCGAATTAAGCGTGCTTCACCGTTATACCAAAGCACTTCGGCTGGTCTGTAGCGCGAATTGTAATTGCTCGACATCATAAAACAATATGCTCCTGCATTGTAAAACGCTAAAATATCGCCCTCTGTAATTTCTCTGATACGACGATTATTTGCAAAAGTATCTGTTTCACAAATATACCCCACAACAGAGTAAAAACGCTCTTTTCCACTGGGATTAGAAATGTTTTCTATATGATGTTGCGCGCCATACAGCATCGGACGGATCAAGTGATTAAACCCAGAATCCACTTGTGCAAAAACAGTAGATGTGGTTTGTTTGATGGCATTAACTTTCGTCAAAAAATATCCAGATTGGCTCACCAAAAATTTCCCAGGTTCAAAGGCCAAAGTGAGTTCTTGACCATAATTTTCGCAAAACGTATTGAAACGGTCTGCAAGTTTTTCGCCCAATTCTTCAATATTAGTTTCAATATCATTGGCCTTGTAAGGCACTTTAAAACCAGATCCAAAATCAATAAACGTCAACTTTTTGAACTTTTTGGCCGTTTCAAACAAAATCTCACTGGCATATAAAAAGACATCAATATCCAAAATATCACTTCCTGTATGCATATGAATACCATTGATATGCATTCCTGTATTTTCTACAATTCGAAGCAATAATGGGATTTGATGAATAGAAATTCCAAATTTTGAATCTATATGTCCTACAGAAATATTCGTATTTCCTCCCGCCATTACATGAGGGTTGATGCGAATACATACTGGAGTTTGGGGGTGTTTAGTGCCAAATTGCTCAAGCAAATCTAAACTGTCTATATTAATTTGAACCCCTAGTTCTGCAACGGTTTCAATTTCTTCTAAGGATACACCATTTGGAGTATAAATAATATTCTCTGGCGCAAAACCCGCTTTTAAACCTAGTTGTACTTCCTGAATTGAAACGGTGTCTAGAGCAGCACCAAGTTTGGATACAAATTTGAGCACAGAAATATTAGTTAGTGCCTTGGCTGCATAATGGATTTTCAACTTTTGAACACCTCCAAATGCTGTGGTTAAGCGTTTATATTGAGCTTCAATTTTATGCGCATCATACACATAAATTGGACTTCCAAATTCTTCTGCAATTTGTAATAGGGTCTTTTGTTCCATTATGGTTTAATAAAAATTTTGTGCAAAAATAATATTTCATGCCTTTTAAACCATAAAAATAAAAATATTATTATTAATTTTACACAAATTGTTAAATAATAAACAAATTGAAAACTATTGCGACTTGTGTTCAAGAAATTTTGGTGTCTCGTCCTTTTTTGGAAGAAGCATTGTCTAGGGATATCATCAACTTTTCTGCATTAGCAAAAGATTTGAATCCGACCATTTCAGAAATGCTACGTAAACCCGTAAAAGATGGTGCAATAATGATGGCGTTAAGACGATACAAACCCCCTGTTGGAAAAAAAAGTGAACTTCAACTTGAGCAAGTTTTTAAAAATATGGGTGACATCACTGTACGATCAAACTTAACAGATTTCACCTTTCAAAATTCAAAAACATTGATACACAACCATTCAAAAATATTATCAGAAATAGATACAGATCGTCAAGTGTTTTATGCATTTACTAGAGGGATTTTTGAAAGTAATATCATTATTTCTAGCATAAAAAAGACCTCAATTCTAAACATTTTCAAGAAAGAAACCCAAATTGCTGCGCAAGATCACCTTTCGGCCATAAGTATTAATTTACCTAAAGGAAATTCCAAAATCGTTGGCTTATATTATCAAATTTTTAAACGCTTGGCATGGGAAAATGTACCGCTTTATGAAGTCATTTCAACTACAAATGAATTTACAGTTTTGGTGGAAGATCACTTGGTTGATAAAGCGTTTTCAGTGATAAAAGGGTTGAAAGGGTAAGGATTTTAATGCTGATAAGTTGTTTAAAATCAGCCCTAAAAAATATTGGTAAAACGCATCAGGTTAATTACTTTTGTGGCACAAATTTTTCACAGATTTCTAGAACTAGAAAACATAAATTGAATTAAAAGATGAATCTACACGAATATCAAGGCAAAAACATTTTGAACTCATTTGGGGTTAAAATTCAACGTGGTTTAGTAGCTACAACTCCAGATGAAGCGGTTGCAGCGGCTCAGCAATTGACAGAAGAGACTGGAACAAGCTGGCACGTTATCAAAGCACAAGTTCATGCCGGAGGTCGCGGAAAAGGTGGTGGTGTAAAATTGGCTAAATCTATCGATGATGTTCGTGACATTTCAAGTCAAATTCTTGGCATGCAATTGATTACACCTCAAACTTCTGCCGAAGGTAAAACCGTTCATCAAGTTTTGATTGCAGAAGATGTTTATTATCCTGGGCCATCAGAAACAAGTGAATTTTACATGTCAGTTTTGCTCAATAGAGCTACGGGGCGAAACATGATTATGTACTCTACTGAGGGTGGAATGGACATCGAAACGGTTGCCGAAGAAACGCCACATTTAATTTTTACTGAAGAAATTGATCCTGCAACTGGACTTTTACCGTTTCAGGCCCGTCGTGTAGCCTTTAATTTAGGACTTTCTGGAGCAGCGTTTAAAGACATGACCAAATTTGTCTCAGCACTCTACACAGCATACATGAAATCAGATGCTTCATTATTTGAAATCAATCCAGTTTTGAAAACCTCTGATGATAAAATAATGGCCGTAGATGCAAAAGTTACAATCGACGATAATGCTCTGTTTAGACACAAAGATTATTTAGAATTACGTGACACACGTGAAGAAAATCCAATTGAAGTTGAAGCAGGAGAACTAGGTCTTAATTATGTAGATTTAGATGGCAATGTAGGTTGTATGGTGAATGGCGCTGGACTGGCCATGGCTACTATGGATTTGATCAAACAAGCTGGTGGAGATCCTGCCAATTTTCTAGATGTTGGTGGTACAGCTGATGCCGCACGTGTGGAGGCCGCGTTTAGAATTATTTTAAAAGATCCAAATGTAAAAGCTATTCTCATCAATATTTTTGGTGGAATTGTACGTTGTGATCGTGTGGCTCAAGGCGTTGTGGATGCTTACAAAAATATGGGTGATGCTATAAACGTTCCGATTATTGTAAGACTGCAAGGAACAAACGCCGATATTGCCAAAGAACTAATAGATAATTCAGGATTGGATGTCCAAAGTGCAGTACAATTTCAAGAAGCTGCCGATAAAGTGCAAGCTGTACTTTCTTGATTGTCAATATATTAAAAGTATTAAATCCAGTACTAGAGTGCTGGATTTTTTTTTAATTCATATAAAATTTAAAAAAAACCTCAAGTTTTCAACGCTTCTAATTTCTTTTGGAAGTCTTTAATTTGATCTCTAAACTTAGCCGCCATCATAAAATCTAATTCTTTTGCTGCGGCTTCCATAAGTTTTCGAGTGTCGCGTACTTTTTGTTCGAGTTCTGGTTTACTTAAATAGTCACTTTCTGGCTCGGCAGCTTTAAGGGCTTCTTGCTCATAATAATAACTGCTCACAGAGTTTTTGGTCAAAGCATTATCTAAGCTTTTGTTGAGGGCTTTAGGGGTAATGTTATGCTCTGTATTGTAGGCAATTTGTTTTTCTCTTCTGTAAGTGGTTTGATCGATAGTTTGTTGCATGCTTTTTGTGATTTTATCGGCATACATAATAGCCTTTCCGTTTAGATTTCGCGCCGCTCGGCCAACGGTCTGCGTCAATGAACGATTGGAACGCAAAAACCCTTCTTTATCCGCATCTAAAATGGCCACTAAAGAAACTTCTGGTAAATCAAGCCCCTCACGTAATAAATTAACTCCGACCAACACATCAAACAATCCTTTGCGTAAATCTTGCATGATTTCTACGCGTTCCAAAGTATCGACATCACTGTGAATATAACGGCATCGTACTTGTATTCGGGTTAGGTATTTGGTTAATTCTTCGGCCATACGCTTGGTGAGTGTCGTCACTAATGTTCGTTCGTCTTTTTCAACACGTTGTTGAATTTCTTCAATCAAATCATCAATTTGATTTAAACTAGGACGAACTTGGATAATAGGATCCAGCAACCCTGTTGGACGAATGATTTGTTCTACAAATACACCATCGGTTTTTGTCAGTTCATAGTCGGCAGGTGTGGCACTTACATAAAGCACTTGATTTTGTAATGCTTCAAATTCTTCAAATTTCAGAGGGCGATTATCCATCGCTGCGGGTAATCGAAAGCCATATTCGACTAGATTTTCTTTTCGACTTCTGTCGCCACCATACATGGCATGTACTTGAGAAATCGTCACATGACTTTCATCTACAACCATCAAATAATCATCTGGAAAATAATCTAATAGACAAAAAGGGCGAGTGCCTGGCGCACGACCATCTAGATAGCGCGAATAGTTTTCTATCCCCGAACAATAGCCCAATTCTCGTATCATTTCTAGATCAAATTCTGTGCGTTCTTTCAAGCGTTTGGCTTCCAAATGTTTGCCAATGTCTTTAAAATAATCGTGTTGTTTTACCAAATCGTCTTGAATATCTTTGATGGCATTTTGTAACACATCTGGTGAAGTTACAAACATATTGGCAGGGTAGATATTGACGGTTTCATAGACTTCAATAATCGAATTATCATTAACATTAAAGGCTTCAATAGCTTCGATTTCATCCCCAAAAAAGTGAATGCGAAATCCATAATCAGCATAACTTGGAAAAACATCGACAGTATCTCCTTTAATTCTAAAATTTCCATGATTGAATTCACCCTCTGTACGAGCATACAAACTTTGCACCAATTGATGCAATAAAGCGGTGCGAGAAATGATTTGATTTGATTTGAGTGTAATTACATTTTTTTGAAACTCTATTGGATTTCCAATACCATATAAACACGAAACAGATGCGACAACAATTACATCACGGCGTCCAGAAAGGAGGGAAGACGTTGTGCTTAGCCGTAGTTTTTCAATTTCTTCGTTTATGGATAAATCTTTTTCAATGTAAGTTCCTGTTACAGGAATATAGGCTTCTGGCTGATAATAATCATAGTAAGATACAAAATACTCTACCGCATTTTCTGGAAAAAATTGCTTGAATTCTGAGTATAATTGAGCCGCAAGGGTTTTGTTATGCGCTAAGACTAGGGTGGGGCGTTGCACTTCCTGAATGACATTGGCTACAGTAAACGTTTTTCCAGAACCTGTAACCCCCAACAAGGTTTGGTATTTTTCACGGGCCTCTATGCCTTGCACCAATTCTGTGATGGCTTTTGGTTGATCGCCTGTAGGGTTAAATTCTGATAACAGTTTAAATCGCATAATGCAAAACTACGGTAATCCTTATTGCGGTGCAATGCTGTCTTAAATTCTTTTGCCTAAATCTCAACAAATCAATAATTTAAGTACACCCAACCTGTCAGTGGGGCATACCCAGTTTCATTTAAATATAAGACATAAAAGTAGGTGCCTACTGGGTTTTTTTTAGAGTTTGAATTTGCTCCACGATTGGATGTGCCGTCCCATTTTAAATCGTTGTTACCTTCAAAAATCAACGTTCCATAACGGTTGTAAATCAGTAATTTATGATTTAAAAACACATCATACAGGCCTTGAATATTAAACCAATCATTAAGGCCATCGCCATTGGGGGAAAATCCTTGAGGCACAACAATAGGACAGCCTTCATTTGAAAGTTCAACCGCAATGATATCAGTATTGTTGTCTTCATTAATTTCATTAATCATACCATTTCCTGTGCCATCGTCATCAACGGCGGCAGTAAGTTCAAAGTCTTCGGGAACATCGGGATTTATATCTATACTTATCGAACTCTCAATGGTTTCACCTATGGCAATTGTTTGTTCAGTTTCTGCTTGTGCAATTAAAACGCCATCACGATAAAAAGCGATGGGTGTTCCTGCGGGTATTTCTGCTGTTGAGTTCAAATTTAATACGCTGTAATTCAAGGTAATAGTTCTTGAAAAGCAGGAGCTTTCAACTTGATCGGAAACTACAATTGTGGCATCTGGCAACTGACTGTTGAGTACTGTGATGATATTGTTTACCATTACTAAATCTTGCCCAGAAGTCAGCTCGATAGTGGCTGAAGTATCACCAATATTTATGGTATTTTGAATATCATAAACGTCGATATCCATATTATAAAGATTAGATTGCCCAGTAAAACTATTGGTACCATTAAAGGCATTGGTTTGTGGGTTTAATGGGGGGTTGCTTAATAAATAGCCATTCATTCGTAAGGATTCGTTAACGGCCAAACTAGAATCACCCTCCCATGCAATAAAGCCAATTTTTGCGCCATCTACATCCAAAACGTTCAAATTGTCGAGTTGTATGGTAATCGCTTCAGGAACAGCTTCTAAACCGTCATAAATATTGATTTGATTAAGAGGTAAGTTTTCATCTTCATAGACAACAACTATAGACCATCCCGCAAAATTGGTACCTGTTGAACAATAATTTTGAGAGATATTGATATTGTCCAAATCTGTTAATGTATAAGTGCCACTACCGTGATCTTGAACAATTTGGGAAATGTCAGTAAATGCAGCAAAAAATTTACGATTTTCATCTAATTCATAAGAGAACGTACGATCTGGAGTTATAGGGTTATTATTTAAATTGATTTCAAAATCGCCATCACCGGATCCAGCCCAATACAAATAAGCGGCAATTACAGTTTGATTTGAGTTGATATTTAAGTTTGCCGAGGAGCCTGTTAGTATAGAACAATTTGTAAATGCACCATTTTCTGAAGTATTTAGAGTGTTTCCAATAGCGGTGTAGTCATATCGGCCATTGTGCTGCTGATACATTGAAATAGGTTGACTAAATCCATTTGATGCTAATAAAATAAAGCAACACATAAATAGTCGTTCTAAAGGTTTCATGTTTAGCGTTTTAGTGTAAAATGACCAGCTAATTCCTTTTTGTTTCCTGAGATGACGTCGGTATATTCAAATGTAAACCAATAATCTGTTGAAGGCATAGGTTCTCCATTGTAGATTCCATCCCAACCTCTTCCTGCAGGTGAAATTTGCTTAAGTAATTTACCGTATCTATCAAAGATATGAATTTTTGCGTTGGGTTGGTTTGCAAAAGCAATAATATTCCAAGTGTCATTGTATCCGTCTTGATTTGGTGTAAAAAATTTGGGATAGTCAAATACAAAAACAGGAATATTTTGAGTTCCACATCCATTTGCATCACGGACATTGATAATATGCTCTCCAGGTGTTACTCCAACAAATAAACCAGAATTACTCCAAGGCCCATTATCAAGACTATATTCATAGTTGCCTTGTCCTGTGGCAGTACTTTCAATAATGTGTGTGCTGGCAAAAGGCTCAGAAATGACTTCTGCTGTTACTTCTGGAGGTGAACTTTCAATTACGGTAAATATTTCTGCTGGAGAACCGCACTGCGTTGGGAGTAAAGTATCAAAAACTTCTAGGGTGTAGATGCCGCCTTGAATAGGTTCAAAGTTTGGGCCTGTTTCTAGAACTTCCCCATTACTATTTGACCACACAAAAGTATAATCTGTTGTTTGTAAATTACTGTAAATTATTAGGGGGTCTATTATTTCAGTGCCGTTGGTGTTCACACACAAAAGATACTCTTCGTCCAGAGTAATAGAAGGTAATGGATCAATTTTTAAAACTAAAGGCGCTATAGAAAAACAATCTGTTGTTGTGTTTTCTAATCGTGTATAAATTATTTGTGGGTTTGTAGTATTGACAAATTGTAACGGTAATGGGTTTATCCCTTGTTGTGCGTCACTTTCAGATGCATAATAACGCACTTCAAAAATTGCAGAATCTAATCCATTAAGGATTGATGAATTTTGAGTTTGTAAGTCAAATTCTACGCTATCATTGGCTGTATTGTTGTCATTTTCAACATTATCATCACAGCGTATAAAATCCTCTAGAGGAGGTATAATTGGTAGTGGATTGACAATTAATTCTACATTTCCTGTAGAATAGCACCCTGTGATCAAGCTTTCAATACGAAAAATGAGAGTTTGCGTATTTGGTATCGTATTGACAAACAAATTTCCAATAGCATTTGAAGCATTTTCAGCATCATTTTGATTGGTATAATAACTCACAATCATGTCTGTTTGAGTTCCAATTATTTCTACATCTAAACCTGTTAAATCAAAAGTTTGTAAACCATCAGCGTCATCATCACAGACATACACAGGGTTTGGAATATTGATTTCTGGATTTTGTTCTACCGTTAGTGTGAAATTTACATTGGTAATATAACACGCTGTAACATCGGGGTCGTTATTTTGAATTTCTTCACGCACGAAAATTGTTTGTTCATTGTTTACTGTGTGTGGACTCGTCAATGGGTTGAGGCCCAAATCTGCATCTTCTTGTGTGGCATGATAACTAATGATGATATCACTCGCGGCTTGTGACCCTAGAACAAAGGGGTCGTAATCGGTCAAAACTACTTCGGCAATACCTGGCGTGTCTGTACATAAAATATCGTCGGGAACGTCATTGAATTCTGGAACTGGGACGACTTCTAGAAGCATGGTATTGATCCCAAAACAATCATTACCCCGTTCAATTCTAAGAAATACAGTTTGCAGATTTGGAACTTCGCTTATGTATTCGTTTGGCAATTGATTGGTTTCCAACAAAGCATCATTTTCAGAAACATAATAAGCAATATCTAATTGATTAGCATCGGAAATATCATTATCTGGATTTGCAACAATGAGCGAAAGAATATAAGCGTTAGCATCACTTAATGTAAAGAGCCCCAAACCATCATAATCGTTGCCATTCATCTCGCTATTATCACAAACGATGAGCCTTGCATCTTCAGGAATAGGATTAAAAATGGTTTCTAAATAAAAATAAGAGGTGGAATAGCAAGTCGTTGCTATATTTTCGACTCTAGTATAAATAGTTTGTAAAGGCGAAGTGTTTACAAAGTTTGTTGGGTCTGGTATTGCATTTATATTACCCTCCAAATCTTCTTGTGTGAGATGAAAACTGAGCGTATAATTTGTAGGATCATCGCCAACAATAATATTTTCGGCAGCTTCCTCTAGATTGTATATACTTATTCCATCTTGAATATTGTCAATATCACATTGTACAAGCGGCACATTTGTAATTAAGTTCGGTAAAGGGTTAACAATTATATTGTATGTCCCGATAGATGTACAACCTGAGTACACATTGTTCGTCAATAACGCGTATATCGTTTGATTTTGACTTGTGTTTGAATAAGGGTCTGTAATTGGGTTGATTCCGTCCTGTGCATCTTCCAAACTCGTATGGTGAGTAATGGTCACATTTTGGCCATTTGCGATTTCAGCATTTAGACTTTGCAAATTAAATACTTCTGTCAGATCTCCTGCATTTGTGTAGTCACACTGAATGTATTCAATTCCAGCTGGAGGTGGTATTGGAGTATCATAGACATTGATATTAAAAGAGGTGGTCTCAAAACAATTGCTGTTTTCATTATTTTCAATACGAACAAAAATTTCTTCTGTTCGATCTGTATTTTGATAGGGTAAGGCAATTGCATTTGTGTTATTCTCTGCATCTTCTAGCAAGTGGTGGAAACTAATCGTAAAATCACTAGGATTTTGATTGTCAAGGACTTGTGTTTGAGTTTCAATAAAATCAAAAAGCCATACACCATCATTATTATCATCACATTCAAATAGATCATCAGCAGTATTTGCAGTAGGAGTTGCACTGATGTTTACTGTAAATTCTGTAGTATCATAACAATCTGTGTTGAGATTGTTTTCAATTCGAGCAAAGACTACATATGAAAATGGTGTTGTATTGTAATAGGGTGAAGTAATGGGATTCTGTTTGTTATTTGCATCAACTTGGCTTAGGTGGTAGGAAACACTAAAAAGCGCAGCATCTTGTACCCCTAAAACATCTGAATTATAGTCTGAAAGGGTCAATTCGCGTTGGCCATTGGCCGCATTTCCATCCTCTAGATTATCGCATTCTTCAACGGTCGAAACTGCATTGGCTGTTGGAGTGTCAAAAACATTGATTGTAAAAGATGTTATATCGAAACAATTGGTGTTATTATTATTTTCAATACGAACAAAAATTTCTTCTGTAGGATTTGTATTTTGATAGGGTAGCGTGATTTCATTTATATGGGCTTCTGCATCGTCAAGATTAGAATGAAAAGAGATTGAAAAAACTGTGGGATCCTGTCCATTGAATATGTCGTCTAGAGATTCTTGAAATGTAAAGGATGAAATTCCATCATTATTGACATCACAAATAAAAAGATCGTCTGTAGGGAACGCGGTTGGGCTTAAACTGATAATAATATCTTCCGTAAAAGTAACAACCTCTGTGCCTGCGGTAATTTCTGCAGAAACAGTGTAAGTGCCAGGGTTTGAAAACGTATAAGTCGGGCTATTGTCGTTTGATGTTCCTATGCCATCACCAAAATTCCAAGCGATACTATCAAAAGTTTGAGTGCTATTGACATTGAATTCTGTTTCTTGACCGACACACGAATTTTCGAGTTGTATGGAGGCCAAGAAAAACGATTGTATAAATGGTGGAAGACCAATATTTGAAAATGTACCAGGAGCAAGTTGCATCTGATATGGGACATAATTTGAGTCAACTCCAGCGGAGTCGGGATCATTAATAACGTCTAAAGATTGCGAATCTTCTGTATTTGCAACATAAATTTTTCCGTCAGGGCCTAGTTGTAATGCTCCAATAAAGTTAAAACCATTAAAAACCATAAAATTTGTTGATGCAGGATCTGTTGCATTTAAGTCAAATTGAAAGACAGAATTACTTCCAGAAACGTATAATTTTGAAGAGTCTGGCGAAAATTCAACGCCATAAGGCCCCGAATTTGGTAATAAGTTTACAGGGTTTGATAATGTTCCCGAACTATTATCAAAATCATACAACCAAACTCCACCTGAATTGTTGGAAAATCCACCTGGTTGATTACCGTTTTGACGATGACATACAGCAATTTTAGAACCGTCGGGAGAGGCCTTCATATATCCAATACTGTTTCTTCTGTAGCCCTCAAACGCGATTAATGGGGTAATATTTGTAACCACAGGCGTTGTGTTTACTCCAGATGCATCGACCCGAAAAGCGTAAAAGTTATCTATAAAATGTGTCAGCACCCAATAGGATTGTTTATCGCTATGTTCTACAGCCGTAATTTTCTCTGAACATTTATAACTTTCTTCATCTTGTTCGTTGGGATTATAGGTTACAAGTTGCACATTTTTTTCAGCGGAAACGACGTCGCCATTACCACTGTTGAGTGTTAAATCAACTAATGAATATGCAAAACCATTATTGAAGCCGTCGTCTGCATCTGGCACACCTCCATTGCTGTCATAATCAGTCAAGGGGTTACCAAATTCATCTGCTGGTCCTTGATTTGGAAACGCAAAAGCATTTTGATGATGAGGTTCATCTACTGTAAAAATATAATATTGATTAGGATCACCTGGTTTTGGAACAATAAGACCAGATGAAGTACTCGAGGGATCGCCCATCAACCCTAAATTAGGATTTGAATTATAATTTGCATTGGGCATGATGTTGTGATTTTTATCCCAAACATTTCTACCGTCTGTATAAAATAATAAATTCCCATTAAAGTCAGAGATAGAAGAACATCCTTCATTGGTACTAATGGTTATTGCTGCATCTGTAGTATTTGAAACGGTTCCAGTATCAACATCAAAAATAAGACCTGCGCCACTGCCAAAATACCAGTGGGAGGCTTCAGCTTGGGCAAATCCAATTGTGCTCATTAGCATGAGACTAACAAATAATTTAATTCTCATCGATTGAATTTGTGCTTTCAAATTTAAAACATTATGACTTTCTCTGCTAATTATTTACATAAAATTACAGGCCTCTTAGAAGTAGTTTGAAAAGTACTATAAGTCTCTTTTTTGAAGTAATTTGTAAGAAAAATAAATAAATATCAAGGTCCAAATTCCAACAATAAGAAGGGTTTCAAAATGTACTGCATAGTCATAGTCCAAACTATTTTTTTCAGGAAATTTTGACATTGCTATGCGCTGAAAAGGTTGTTTTATTAAATTCGACATTGAAGTCAATGGAAAGAAATTTTGAATTTTTGTAGCTAATTCCATATTCGATTTCCAAGCAATTAACCCAAAAACAATCCACTCAAAAATAAATTCTACAAAAAGAAAGGCCAATGCAAAAGCCGAACGTTTTGCAAGAACACCTAGAAATAAACAGAATGAAAAGAACCCAACAAGCTTTAAAAAATAGGCAGGTAAATATTCTATTTCTCTAATGATAATACTAAACTCATTATAGCTCGAATATATAAGGCCAAGGATCAAAGAAATCACAAAAATGATAACTGTCGATACAAGTGAGAAAAATAAAATGGCATAAAATTTTGAAAGGATAAATTCTTTTTTGCTCAAACCATCAATTAGGTTTTGTTTCAAGGTTTTGTTGCTGTATTCGTTTCCAATCATAGACACCACCACAATGGCGAAAAAGAATTTGAATAAGGCAGAAAAAAAGGTGGTTACATGCCAAACTAATGGAAAATTAAAAATTCCAAGTTCTCCAAGTTCTAAGGTAAAAAATCCAAAAAAGTTAATTTTAATTGAAGACAAAACAATAACACAAAGCGGCAAAATAAATGATATAAATATCAGTATTTTACTCGTTCGATTGAGAAGTAGTTTTTGAAGTTCGAGTTGTAGAAGCCGTATCATTATTGATCTGTGAGTTGTAAGAATTGTTCTTCCAAACTTTCCTTTCGTTTTACAAAATGCGTCAAAATTATGTTGTGCTCATATAACATTTGAACAAATTCTTCCGCTTCTAAAGGTTCTGCAAGAAATGCAGTAATCATTCCATTTTCTTGTTTATGATTGGCAATTTTTGAATGTTTTTCAATCACTTCCAAAAGAGCTTTTTCTTGATTACTTTTCATTTCAAAAAAACCATGACTAGAAATCATTTCATCGACGCGACCCGCATATAATTTTACTCCTTTTCTGAGGACAACAACGTGGGTGCATACTTTTTCTACTTCATCAAGCAAGTGTGAAGCCAAAAGTATGGTTGTTCCTTTTTGAGCAATACCTTTTATGATTTCTCGTATTTGATGAATGCCTTGTGGATCTAAGCCGTTTGTGGGTTCGTCCAAAATTAAAACTTCAGGATCATTGAGTAGAGCAGAAGCAATGGCAAGGCGCTGTTTCATTCCTAATGAAAAAGTACTAAAAGAACTGTCTTTGCGATCCAATAATCCGACTGTTTCCAAGACCTTTTCTATGGCCGATAAAGGAACCCCTTTAATTTTACAAACCAATTTTAAATTTTGATAAGCAGACATATAAGGGTAAAAGTTTGGACGTTCAATAATAGCGCCTACTTTTTTTAAAGCATTATGCGTATCCATTGTGCCGCCAAACCAACTGTAACTGCCAGAGGTTTTATTGACAACGTTTAGGAGCATCCCCAAAGTTGTAGATTTTCCACTGCCATTGGGACCTAGAATTCCATAAATATTGCCTTTTTCTATAGAAAAAGTGAGGTCACTGACGGCGGTGAGATAGCCAAATTTTTTGGTGATATGTTTTAAGCTAAGAATGGATTCCAATAGGTTGGTGTTTGTAAACTAGACGATAAAAATATAAATATGTTACAATTTTTTTAATTCCAATGTTCATCAAAATTGAGTTCATCGTAATCATCCAACCGATAATTGTCATTATCATGATCAAAAGATTGGTCGGCTTCAAACTGTTTTTCGGGCACCTGAGATGGTACTTGGCCACAAACAAACATAAGATTGGGGTAATCTGTGCCTTGTGCTTCTTCAGCAATCTCTCCCAATTCAACCAAAAACGTCCACATATTTAAAAAGTCGTAAATAAAAATAAGTTTGGTTTGATCTTCATCAACAACATCTTCAATAGTGGTTTCGTTCATCAATCGAATATCTTCGTTTTCGCCCATATCAAACAAAGCAATTTCTTGGCCTTGATGCCATTCATCATTACTGACATAAAAAGAAGCCATTTCACTTCCATCAAAACCAAAGGATTGAGTAAGTACGTTAAATAGGTCTTCAAAAGTGTCCGTTTTTCGGATTTCTATATCTCGAAAAATATCTTCTTTGCTGTCGTGATCTAATATCGCTCTAAATCTGTAAATCATAATTTTTTATTAGTAAGCAATGGCTTTGTTAATGGTTCTTTTTTGGTATAATACTTCTAGTAAAATATACATTTGTATTCCGAATAAAATAGAGGCAATCACCAAATGCAGGGGTTGACTCAAAAATGGAAAATCAAAATAATACATCAAAATCCCAGTAAAAACCTCCAAAATAATACACCCCAAAACGAGCTTTATTTTGTTGTATCCTAAATTAAATGTTCTATTGCTATACCACAAATACCCATTGATGAAAAGCACCAATATTGATGTCGATCGGTGTATGTAAAAATCAAGTTCTGGTTGTGCCAGCCAAAGTGATTTTTCGTAACCTATCATTTTAGTTTGTTCATCTACAAATTGACGTACTTGTGTTCCAAGTACAATTTGAATCAATGTGAGTATGATACCTACAAAAAGGAGCTTATGAAAAAGGGAGTGGTAACGTTGAATTTTAAAAGTTGTTTTGGTCGCAAAGATCAAATACAAAATAAAGGCAACGATAAGCAATGCCATAACCATATGAACGGTGATTTTATATGGGGCTAAATTAGAATCTACAACAGTTTTTCCTAGCCATGCCTGGAATCCCATGCCAAAAAGTGTGAGCCATGCAATGCTTGTAATCCACTTATTTTTCTTAAAAAACCATAGTGACCATATTCCTAAAACAAGAATGGGTAGCCCCGAGAATGCACCAATCAACCTGTTAATGTACTCCACCCATGTGTGTACAGGGTTATAAATCGCATAATCGTGAGTGCTGTAGAGTTCCCAGTTGCTGCTGTTGTAGGTTTCGGCACTTGTAAAATCTTTTTTGGCGACCATGAATTGTTCACTATCGATTAGGATCATCATGCCTTTTTCATAGCTGTGATTGGGCTGAAAAAGCAGTTCAGATTCCTGAGTAGGTGGAATATAATATCCAAAACATTTTGGCCAGTCGGGACAACCCATTCCAGATCCAGTCATTCTAACAATGGCTCCAGCTATGATGACTAAATAGATAAGCACAAGCGCTATTTTTGATAAAGTTCTAAAGTTTTTCATGAGGCAGTCGTTAGTCCAAGTTGTGTTCCTTTTTCTAGCATCAAATCATAAGCAGCTTGGTATTCGTTAGGAATATGTCCTTCCAAAATGGCTTCTTTGATGAATTCTTTAATGATTCCAATTTCGCGACATGGTTTTAATTCAAAGGCTTTCATAATTTCTTCTCCAGTTACAGGAGGTTGAAAATCTCTGATGCGATCACGTTCTTCAACTTCAATCATTTTCTGTCGAACAAGTTTGAAATTGTTGTGGTATTTTTTGAATTTTCGAGGGTTTTTGGTGGTGATATCGGCTTCGCAAAGCGTCATCAAATCATCAATATATTCACCAGCATCAAAAACCAACCGACGTACTGCAGCGTCAGTGATATTCTCGTTTGATAAAGCAATGGGACGAGAGCTCATAAACACTAGTTTTTGAACATATTTCATTTTGTCGTTCAACGGCATTTTTAGACGTTTAAACAAATGATAAACCATTTTGGATCCTTTCAGTTCGTGACCATGAAAAGTCCATCCTACTTTTTTACTGAATTTTTTTGTTGGAGCTTTTCCAATATCATGTAAAAGCGCTGTCCACCGTAACCAAACATTATCGGTATGTTTGGCAATATTATCAACAACTTCCAAAGTGTGATAAAAATTATCTTTATGACGCTGGCCCTCAACGTCATCGATTCCTTTCAATGCTGTAATTTCAGGAAGAATAACATCTAAAAGCCCTGTTTTTTCAAGTAATAAAAACCCAATAGATGGCTTAGGGCTCTCCAAAATTTTATGCAATTCGACAACAATACGTTCTTTGGTGATGATGTTGATTCTCTGAAAATTATCTTTAATGGCTCCTAAAGATTTTGGATCGATTTCAAATTCCAATTGCGTTGCAAATCGTACCGCACGAAGCATTCTCAGAGGATCATCACTAAATGTGATATTGGGGTCTAATGGGGTAACAATGCGTTTGTTTTCTAAATCTTTGATGCCATTAAAAGGATCCAGAAGTGTCCCAAAATTTGAAGCATTTAATCCAATTGCCAAGGCGTTGATGGTGAAATCCCTACGCTTTTGATCGTCGTCTAAATTACCATCCTCCACCTCTGGATTTCGACTTTCTTTGCGGTATGATTCTTTTCTCGCTCCAACAAATTCTAGTGCAATAGTTCCGTGGCGAAGCATGGCCGTACCATAGGTTTTAAAAATACTAACTTTAGATTGATTTGGTAAATTTTTAGCAACTTGCTTGGCGAGTTCAATGCCACTTCCGATGGCTACAATGTCTATATCTTGTGCTGTATTGCGATCTAATAAAAAATCACGAACAAAGCCGCCAACAACATAACATTCCATGTCAAGCTCATCTGCAGATTTTGAGATGATCTTGAAAATGGGATCTTTCAAAGCGTGTTCAAGATTCATAGACCTTTTGTATTAGTGCAATTTTTTTAACGAATAATCTTCACTTCTCCATTCGTACTCAATTTGATAATCGAGGATGGATTTGAAGGTTTTTTGTCGCGCTCCAAAGTTACAACATAGTCTACACCTTTTAAAATCTCATTTTCAATTTCTTGAAACACTTTTGGAGTGGGTTGGCCAGAGCTATTTGCAGAAGTTGATACGATTGGTTTTTTGAAACGTTTGAGCAATTCGCTACAAAATCCTGTTTGTACCAGTCTAATAGCTAAAGTGTTGTCTTGAGCAATTAAGTTTTCTGCTACACGAAGTGGACGGTCATAAATAATGGTGGTTGGGGTGTTCGCATATTTTAAAATAGTATATGCTGTTTCGGGGATGTCTTCAATGTATTGATTCAGCATTTGAATAGAATTTACCAAACAAATCATTGTTTTTGAATCCTCTCTTTTTTTTAATTCGAATATTTTTTGAACCGCTTCATAGTTGGTGGCATCACAACCGATGCCCCAAACAGTGTCTGTAGGGTAAACCAAAAGCCCGCCTTTTTTTAAGGTAGATATGGAATTTTTTAAGTCATCATTCATAAATCGATAGCTAGAATAGTCATCACAAAAATAGCCTAATTGATTTAATTTTGTTAACTTTATTTAATTAACCAAATTAACTTTATGTCTTTTAAGCGCGTTTTAGTCGCAAACCATAGGCTAGATGCTGTTGGAGGTTCAGAAACGTTCACATATGCACTTGTTGAAGCTCTAAAAAATAAAGGCTATTTTGTAGAGTATTTCACCTTTTATAAGGGAATAACTTCTGATAAAATAGAACAGAACTTAGGCATCCAGTTCATGTCGTTGACACATTACGATTTAATTTTAGCCAATCATTATACCTGTGTTCGATTTTTGAGTCGAAAAGGACCTATCATTCAAACCTGTCATGGCATTTTCCCGAAATTAGAAAAGCCATCGCCATATGCAGACGGTTTTGTAAGTATTTCAGAAGAAATTCAATCTCATATATTAAAAAAAGGATATCCATCAATTTTAATATTAAATGGAATTAATTGCAAGCGCTACAATACTAAAAAACCCATTCAAAAAAACTTAAAAAATGTATTAAGTTTGAGTCAGTCCAAAGCTGCCAATGCAAAAATTGAATCGGTCTGTAAAACCATGGGCGTGAAATTTTCAAAATTGAACAAACACATAAACCCAATTTGGAATGTTGAAGACTTAATCAATGAAGCCGATGTAGTGGTTGGCCTTGGCCGTTCTGCATATGAAGCTATGGCTTGCGGAAGGCCTGTCGTGGTTTATGATGAACGCGATTACAATTCTTCTAGAGCAGATGGGTATATGACAACAGATTTAATATCGAAATGTGTTGCCAATAATTGCTCTGGTCGATACTTTAATTATAAATTTTCTGAGCAAAAACTTTTGGAGGCATTTAAATCCTATAATATGGATGACGGCCCATTGATGAGAGATTATGCTTTGACACATTTCAATATTGATAAGACAATTGAGCAGTATATAAATTATGCAAAAAATTTAAAAAAACGTACTCCAAAGTGGAAACTTACAACGGCATATTTATATCAAAGCTACAGAATTTCGCGTCAACGAAACAGGTAAAATTAGCGAACCGGATTTCTTTTGATTTGTTTATTTTTTAATGAACTGGCCAAATCACCTCCTTTAATGGCTATGGGCAGTAAATCCCATTTTTTTGGTTTTATCAAAAATGTAAGTGTCAAATATAAAACGATAGCTGTATATTTTAGCGTAGAATAATTCTTTTTCAAAACATACAAATACGATATAAAGCCTTCTTTTTCAAGTGCTTTTGATTTGCCTGTACTGGCCCCTTGAAAATGAATAATTTCAGCTTGAGGCAATAGCACACATTTGTAGCCATTTTTTCTAATCCTATAACAAATATCCATTTCTTCAAAATACAGAAAAATATTTGGATCAAAACCCTCAACTTCTAGAAAATAGTCTTTTCTAAAAAACATAAAAGCGCCGTTTACAAAATTAACGTCCTGTGGTGTTTGATGCTGTTTTTTTCGTTTTGGGTATTTTGCGGGATTTACGGTTTCTAAAAAGCTTCTGCCGAAAATTAATTTCCGCAACCCTTTATCATGGTCAAAAGAAGCAACAAAAGTGTTGTGTTCATCAAAATTTTGTGCTGTACAAACCCCAACATTTGTATGGGATTCCATGAAATTATAGGCCACAGAAAGGACATCGTTTTTTAAAATTACATCATTATTTATAAACAATAAGTATTGGCCTTTTGCGTGGTGTACGCCAAGCATATTACCGCCTCCAAAACCTGTATTGATAGGGCTGCTATGCAACACAACTTCGGGTCTTTTTTTTAGTCCTTCACATAAGATCTCGAAGTCTTCATCTTCAGAATTATTGTCCACAACGATGATTTCAAAAACGATAGATTTTGCGGTTTTTTCGAATATAGAAGAGATACAATCTAAAGTGAATTTAGCGGTATTATAATTTATTAAAATTATAGAAATATTTTTCAAGGAATTTTTTATTAAATTTACCAAAATATTTTGATTAATATGCCCCAAAAAAAAATATTAATCGTGGCCCCTGTGGCCTATGGTTATTCGTCCTACATTTTCAAATCTGTTTCTAAATTTAGCGCAGTGGATTGCGCTATGATTTACACAAATCACGCTAATTTTCAATACAAGAACACACTTCATCGCGTTCAAAATTTTATCTACAAAACGTTTTTAAATCGAAATTTGAAAAAAGAATATGGCGATAAATTAGTAGTTAAACAATTAAAAGAAATAGGATTTTCAGATGTTATTTTTATTATCAGACCAGATTATCTGAACAGAAAAACACTTAAAATCTTACGAAAATCTACGGATAATTTTATAACGTTATTTTACGACAGCACTCGAAGATTTAAAAAAAAATTGAAATTATTACCTCTTTTTGATAAGATTTATAGTTACGATAAATTAGACGTTGAAAAATATAACTTTGAATTTTTAACCAATTATATTTTTGATGAAAGCGTTTCAAAAGAATATAAATTTTTATTTTTTAATATCAGTACTTACGATTATCGGTTTTCTTTAATAGAAAAATTGGCAAAATATATCGCTCATAATAACTGGTCCAAATCCATTTTTCAGTACAATACACCAAATTTAAAATCAGATTACCTAAATATTATTTCAGATCCCATTCCTGTTTATACGGTTATTGAAACAATTAAAGCATGTAAAATCATGATAGATGTTCAGCGCGATGATCAAATAGGTCTTTCTTTTCGCGTTTTTGAGGCCTTGGGCTATAGAAAAAAACTCATCACCACAAATATAGATATCGTCAACTATGATTTTTATAATCCTCAAAATATTTTGGTTTTAGATCCAAACAACATAGAAATTCCAAAGTCTTTTGTAGAGTCGCCATATGAAGATGTACCCGATCATATTTTAGCTCCATACCGAATCGATAATTGGGTAAAAAAAGTTTTTGAGCTAGAGTAGTGCTCTGTAAACTTCAATGTATTGTTTTGCAGCTTTGTTCCAATCAAAGTGCTTTGCGCGTTCGATATAGTGCTTCGAAAACCAATCTTTTTTGTCGAGATAAGTTGTCATTCCTTTTATGAAAATCTCTGCCATATATTTTGGCTCATAATGATCCCAATAAAAAGCGTGTTTTCCTCCAATTTCTGGCAATGAAGTAACGTTAGATAAAAATACAGGTTTGCCAAAACGCATGGCCTCAATGGGCGGGATTCCAAATCCCTCGCGTAAACTTGGAAATACAAATGCTGCACAATTTTTTAAATAATATTGTTTTTCTGTATCATCAATTTTACCTGTCAAAATCACACGTGTTTCTAAGTGATTTGACTTGATGCATTCCGCTAATTTTTGCTTTGTATAATCTGTATTTTGATTTCCAGAAATTATAAGATCATAATCAGGAAGTTCTTTCAGCATATTCACAAGCGTATGAAAATTTTTACGAGGTGTACACTCACCAATTGTGAATAAAAATGGACGTTTTGTCGTGTGTTTTGGTACAAAATCGGCATCTAGTTCTGTGGATTTAATAGGATTTCCATTGTAAATCACAAACTCTGGAACCTTAGGAACTTTAAAATGTTGATGCGTTGAGCGCTTTGCATATTCTGAAATATAGGTAATCGCAGCACTTCGATTCAGTTTTTCTTGAAATCTAAGGTTTCGAGGATGATGTAGATCATTGGAAACTTCTTCTATAAAATTTATATCATGCACAGTTAAGACATAGGAATTTTTTGATTGCGGCTCTATTTTGATATTCTGATTCAAAGAATGCCAAACATCATATTTTTTTCTGATGCCAAAAATAGGGTATCGCCTAAAGCTATAATATTTTTTATATTCAAAATAATCCCCAAATTCTGCTTTCAATTTGGCTATATCTTTGGCATGAAGAACTATTTTAAAATCATCAATATTGGCGTTGTAAAGACCTCTTATCAGATGATCATTAAATTGACCAAATCCAAAATATGGATTTTTAATATTATGTGCTTCTAGGAATACTTTTTTTTTCATGCTATTGTTTTTTCTCTCGCCACAACTCCCGAAGTTTAATGTACTTCAAAAAAGTCACATTATAAGTTTGAACACAAATCACCCAACCGTTGAATCCGTCCAAAAATCCACGTCTTAAAAAATAGGCCTTAAAAAAAGCCCAACTTGGTCGCCACAAAATTTTAAAAAAAGAGGCTTTAATGCCTAAATCAAAATAGGCCTGAGCAGCAATGCTCGAGAAACGCTCAATTTTTTGGTTGTGTTCTTCGTAATCTCTATAAATCCAGTGCAATAAATCGCCCTTGAGTTTGCCACTTTTTTTACCAACTTTTAGTGTAAAACAATCATGCGGATTGATGCCTTTCCATGTTCCACTATTTTTTTTGAACAGTCGCAATTTTCGGTCTGGGTACCAGTCAGAATGTTTGATCCATTGGCCGCAATAATTGTTTAAACGATTGCAATAATAGCCGTCTTTATCCCAATTATTTTTAACTTCGAGTATCGATTTTTTTAATGGTTCTGATAGCGCTTCATCACCATCCAAAGACAGAATATAATCATATTTTGCTTGAATCAAAGCAAAGTTCTTTTGTTCTTTATAGCCCAGAAATGACTGTTCTATAAAACGAACACCGAAGCGTTCACATATCTGTTTGGTATGATCAGTAGAGTAGGAGTCTACCACCACAATTTCATCGGCAATATTTTGCAAAGATGAAAGACATTTTTCCAAATGTTCTTCCTCATTATAAGTGATGATGACGGCCGAAAGTTTTATCATTTTTTATTCAAGATTTCGATACTTTAACCAAAGAAAAAGATAGGTTTTTAGTTGCGTAAAAGCTCTTAAATAGGCCAAAACAAAACCTTGTTTACCATCCAAGAGGCATAGTTTAAAAATACACTCTTTTTTAAGTATCCAAAAGGGTTTCCAAATAAAGTCAATCATATTTGGTTTGATATTTTTGGTGTATAATTTCAAAGCTTTTCTTTTGGCAATTTGAGTTGTGCGTTCAGAAAATATGTCAAAACCCAAATATGAAGTCTTTAGCTTTGAGTTGAGTTGCGCCAGACTAATATTCCTCGAATTTTTTGGCCACAGAATAGCGGTCCATTTTCTTCTGTAACCAGAAAATTTCAAAGGCTTACCCATAAAGTCAAATTGTATTTTGGCCTTATATATTTTGGGTTTTTTTTGAGGATTAATCTTTGAAAGAATTTCATTTTTTAAATCTGTAGAAATGACCATATTGGCTTCTATTCCTAAAATCCAGTCGTGTTGGCAATGTGGCGTAGCAATTTCAAAAAGCAGCGATAAATCATCCTTTTCATTTTTAATAAAATGAAAATCAAATTGTTTTTTTAATTTTTGTTCAACTTCAAAATCAAGACTACCAATCACAATAATTTGATGCACAAAAGTTAAGTGTTTCAAGCACGCTTCTAAATAAGCTTCATCATTAAAAGAAATTACAACAGCACTGATCATAAATTTAAAAACTGTACGATTTATTGTGTAGTACTGCACAAAAGTAATAATTTTACCACGACAAAAGGTTATATTTCATGGCAAAGCTTCCAATTTTGATGTACCATAACGTTTGTGCAGACAATGCAGAGAGTAGGGGACTTACGATTTCTATTGAAAAATTGGAAGAACAATTTCAGTACTTGGTTTCGAAAGGCTTCACCAGTATTTTTTTCTCAGAAATGGAATTCAATAATAGCCCTCCGCCCAAAAAACCGATCATCATTACATTCGATGATGTCTATGTAAATCAATTGAAATATGCCTATCCTTTACTTCAAAAGTACAATTTAAAAGCTAGTTTTTTTGTGCCATTTGCTTATGTTGGGGGTTATGATGATTGGAATGATGGAATAGAAAAAATCATGACTGTAGAGCAGTTGAAATCTATGGATAGTAGTGTTATAGAGTTGGGACTCCACTCGTTTAAGCATCATCCTTATGATGGTTTGACTTCTAAAGCGGTTGAACTCGATTTTCAAGAATGTCAAGATTTTATACAAAATCATAATCTAGACATCAAAAATATTTTGGCTTATCCCTACGGAAAATTTCCTAGAGAAACTTCTGAAAAAGCGCGTTTTTTTAATCAATTAATGGCACATAAAATTGCGTTTGGACTTCGCATTGGAAATCGAATAAATCGACTCCCATTAAAAACTAAATACGAACTCAATCGTTTGGATATTAAAGGGGATATGAGTTTGTCTGCCTTTAGGTTTAAGGTGAAGTTTGGAAAAGTATTATTTTAGATGTTTTTGCAATAATAAAAGTTTGGCATATCTGGAAAATACGCCATAAGCATTTGCAGCAGCAACAGCTAGTGCGGGTAGGCCATCTTTAAAACCTCCTTTGATAATATAACTGTGGAAAAAGCGATAAAATGGCTTAAAAGCCAAATGAAAATAAGTTGCTTTTTTACCTTTTTTTAGCATTTGTTCCGCTTGAAACCAAGCATAAGAATCCTTTTTTTTAAGATAGTGATCGAAGCCTTTGTAGGTATAATGTAAAACAGAAGTTTTGAGCTGCCCAAGCTTTCCAGGAATGATAAGTTTTTCGTGAACACTGCCTTCAAATTTACAGTTTTCACGCTTTACTAGGCGTACAACTGAACTGCCTTGATGAAATAAAAAGCGGTTCATAAAAAAATGTGGAAATTTTAGTTTGAATCCTTTTATTTCAGATTGATGTATCGCTTTTTTGATTTCAACTTGAAGTTGATACGGAATTCGTTCATCGGCATCCAAAAACAAAACCCATTCGCAGCGGGCAAATTCTAAAGCATAATTTTTTTGGTTCGAAAAATTATCAAAAGCTCGTGAGACTACTTTGCATCCCTGCTGCTCTGCAATTTCAACGGTTTTGTCTGTACTCAAGGAATCAACAACAATAATTTCATCTGCAAATTGAACAGAATGAAGCGCGCCTTTTAGATATTGGTCTTCGTTGTAAGTCGGGATAATAACCGATAGTTTTGGCATTGCAGATTTTAAAGCAAATTTATAAAAAATATTTATCTTCGCACTCAGATGAACACAATCGACACTTCCATAATTATAAGCACCTATAATTCTCCAAAATGGTTAGAAAAGGTGTTGATTGGATATAACCATCAATCCTATCAATTTTTTGAAATCGTTATTGCCGATGATGGTTCTGGTCAAGAAACTCTCGATCTTATAGCATCTATTAAATCTAAAGTTTTTTACCCAATTGTTCATGTTTGGCATGAGGATAATGGCTTTCAAAAATCACAAATTTTAAACAAAGCCATTCAAAAATGCAGCACGCCATACATTATTATGTCCGATGGCGATTGCATTCCAAGACAGGACTTTGTGGCTTGTCATGTCAAGCATAGAGAAGAAGGTTTTTTTCTTTCTGGCGGCTATTTTATGCTTCCTATGTCAATTTCAAAATTGATTTCAAATGAAGATATAAAAACTGGTCGTTGTTTTGATTTAAAATGGTTGAAACACCAGGGACTGAAACGTACATTTAAAAATTTTAAACTGACTGCCACAGGTTTTTTATCGTGGGTTTTAAACACATTTACACCCACAAATGCCAGTTGGAATGGTCATAATGCTTCGGGCTGGAAAAAAGATATTGTGTCTGTAAATGGCTTTGACGAACGCATGCAATATGGTGGTCAAGATCGAGAACTTGGTGAACGTCTTTTCAATTATGGCATAAAAAGCAAACAACTGCGTTACAGTGCTATTTGTGTACATTTAGACCATCCTAGGGGCTACAAAACGAAAGCATCTATAGATAGAAATCTAGAAATTCGTCGGAACGTAAAATCTGAAAAAAGAGTCTGGACAGCATCTGGAATTGTCAAAGCCGCAAAAGCTTAGTTTTTGTAGATCAACTCTTTTTTCTATACACACCCAATTTCCAATATCGGTTTTCTTTTGATGATTCAATGTTATAAAATTCTAGTTTTTCTAATCTTTCATGATTAAAAAACGCCCAACAGCCTTCTCCTTCTTTGAAAATGGAAACAATAAGGATCCCATTATCATTTAATTTTGAAAGAATACGTTCTAAGACTTCTGATTTTAGTTTGTGATTTATGTAATAAAAAGCTTCATTAAAAACAATAATATCATAGTTTTGATCTGGAGTGTAGTAGTGCAAGTCTGCAACGATAAATTTTGACTTTTCAAAGTTAAATTTTTTGGCTTTTCTTATGGATACTTTTGAAAAATCCACCCCGCAATAATACTCCACAACTGCCTTAGTTGTTTTTAATTTGAACCTCAAAACGCCCTCTCCAGCACCTAAATCTAGTATCTTTGGATTCTTGGTGTATCTATTTATAGCACTAATGATTCCTGTATATCGTGGTTCTTCTTCTTTATCAAATAAATAATCCCAACGTCCGCTTTTATATTGTCGATCCCACCGAAGTTTTCTCTTCCAATTTTTTAGACGTTCAAGAAAGCTTAGTTTTTTCATTGGACAGATGGTGAATTAAAAACGGATTTAATTTGTCAAGTATCAAAGATGGGGTGAGTTTATTGTATAAATATCGAGGATTTTCTTCAATTTTTTTCAGATTATTTCTGTTTGTAGAAAATAATTCTGGCTTTTCATCAAGCAAGTGTATAGAGCGATGGAACACCCCATCCTCAAAACTCGCCCAACTCGATTTTAAAACATAAGGAGAAAAAATAGTAAATGTTGGTTTGTTAAGAGCTTTGGCAATATGTACTGCACCCCCTTCATTGGAGACCAAAAGATGACATGCACTCATCAGTGCTGTAAAACCTCTGATGCTATCTTCATAAATATCAAATATGATAGCATTTTTATTTTTGCAACCATTATATATTTTTTGTGCTTCACTTTTTTGATGTGGCGCATAATTAAACAAAATAGTGATATCATAATTTGATGTCAAATGATCGATGAGTTCAATAACATAGGCACTTGGCATCGATTTTTGTGGTGTACTTCCCAAAACCCCAAACATAATTACGGGCTTTTTGTAGGGGTTCAGTTTATTATATTTTTTTTCATTTTCGGTCAAATAAATTTTGGGGTTGTAGGTGGGTGTTTTCAAAGGAAAAACACTATGGACCAAATGCACTCGGTCTTCAATAGATTTTCCACAAATGTGTGTTTTTTCTTTTAAAAAATTAATATTGTGAGTATAAAATGGCAGTAATGGATCTTTTAGTCTTTTTTTGAAACCTATCCGAATATGAGCTCCAGAAAACAAACAGATAAATCGGCTTTGAAACTTGGCGTAGGGGTCAAAAACAATATCATATTTTTCTTTGCTCAAATTCCAAGTTGTTTTGATGAGATTTGGAATTTTTTTAAGTTGCTTTTCCTGTACTCGAATAATTTTATCAATACATGGATGATTTTCAATAACACCAGAAGTGTAGTCATAAACAAAATAGTGGATTTCAGAGTTGGGGTAAACGGTTTTTATATTTGTTGCAATGAGGGATGCAATAAGGACATCACCAATACGTTTATTTTGAATCACTAGTATTTTTTTCATAAAAATCAATCGCCTATCTTAGCAAGATATTACTTTTTTCAAAGTTGTAAAAGTATCCATGAAGAATCTTATCATACATTCTGATTTTCAAGACAAAAAAGCAGCCATCGAAAACGCTATAATGAGTTTTGAAACAGATCATGGAAACCTTCTAAAATCAGATCGAAACAGTATCAAATCTATGGAAGTTGAAGGTTTGAATTTGAATTTTAAAAAATTCAAAACGCCACACCTTTTTAATGGATTTATTTATAAATATATTCGACCTTCAAAAGCAAAGCGCTCTTATGAATATGCCAATGTATTGCTTCAAAAATCCATACAAACACCAACTCCAGTTGCCTATTTTGAAGCGACTAATTTTTTTGGTTTAAAAGAAAGTTACTACATCAGTCTTCAAATCGATTATGATCTTGATTTTAGGGTTTTAATCCATGATTTGAATTACCCAAATCGCGATGAAATATTAAAACAATTTACAATTTTTACATTTTCATTACATGAAGCAGGGATCAATTTTTTGGATCATTCACCAGGCAATACTCTCATTGTAAAAGCCAAAGAAAATCAATATGAGTTTTATTTAATTGATTTAAACCGAATGCGATTCGAAACGTTAAATTTTAATCAGCGAATGCACAACATTAGACGTTTATGGCCTTCAAAGTATATGGTGAAAATTATGGCAAAAACCTATGCCAGTCTCGTTGGAAAATCATTTGAAGACACACACGCTATTATGCTTAAGCACAGCCGTGATTTTCAAAAAAAAGTAAACTCAAAAAAATTGCGCAAACGCCGGCAGAAATTACAGTTCAAAAAAGTTTAAACCGCCACATTATGTGTTCTTAGCGCATCATTCAGAGAGGTTTTTTTGTTGGTGCTTTCTTTGCGTTTTCCAATAATTAATGCACAAGGCACATTAAAATCACCAGCAGGAAATGTTTTGGTATAGCTGCCAGGGATCACAACAGATCGAGAGGGCACAACGCCTTTTAATTCTACAGGTTTTTCTCCTGTGACGTCTATAATTTTTGTAGAGCCCGTAAGGACTACATTGGCGCCCAAAACCGCTTCTTTTTCCACACGAACACCCTCCACAACAATACAACGAGAGCCAATAAAGGCATCATCCTCAATAATGACTGGTGCTGCTTGTAGCGGCTCTAAAACACCACCAATACCAACGCCACCAGAAAGGTGTACGTTTTTACCAATTTGAGCACAACTCCCTACAGTAGCCCAAGTATCAACCATAGTGCCTTCGTCAACATAAGCACCAATATTAACATAGCTAGGCATCAAAATTGTTCCTTTAGAAATATAAGCGCCGTGGCGCGCTACCGCATGTGGTACCACACGAATACCTTTGGCTTTATAGTCTTTTTTTAGTGGAATTTTATCATGAAACTCAAAAGGTCCAACCTCTATAGTTTCCATAGTTTGAATTGGGAAATACATCACCACCGCTTTTTTAACCCATTCATTCACTTGCCATCCATTTTCTGTTGGCTCTGCAACACGTAATGTGCCTTCATCGAGCAATGCTACAATTTCTCGTATGGCATCTTGAGTGTTTTTTTCGCTGAGTAATTCACGATGATCCCAAGCGGCTTCAATAGTGTGTTGTAATGTATTCATTTGGTTTTTATTAAAGCGCAAATATAAAGTATATTCAAAAAAAAGCAGTTTAAAAATTTCACTAGTTTTTTAAAATATATCTTTTTTCAACTTTATTCTAGAAGTGAAATTGTATTTTTGTTCAAATGGGAAGAATTCTTGCATTAGATTTTGGAAAAAAACGTACTGGCGTTGCAGTTACAGATCCACTTCAACTTATTGCCTCTGGTCTCACAACAGTTGAAACAAAACAACTCATCCCTTTTTTAAACGATTATTGTTCTAGAGAAGTAGTGGACGTTTTTGTTGTAGGTTTGCCCAAACAAATGAACAACCAACCCTCAGAAAGTGAAGTGCTTATTCAGCCTTTTATTAAAACCCTAAAAAAGGCATTTCCCAATATTTCTGTTGAAAGAGAAGACGAACGCTTTACCTCCAAAATGGCCTTTCAATCTATGATTGATAGTGGTATGACAAAAAAGCAGCGCCAAAATAAAGCTATTGTTGATGAAATTAGTGCCACACTGATCCTTCAATCCTATTTGAATCGTAAATAATTCTTTTTCATTTGTTTTATACGATTTGAGAGTTGTATTTTTGACCCAAAATAGTTGAAGAATGATATTGCCAATTGTTGCTTACGGAGATCCAGTTCTAAAGAAGAGAGCTACCGAAATTACACCAGAATATTCAGATTTAAAATCACTTATAGAAGACATGTATGAAACCATGTATGGGGCTCACGGTGTTGGTTTGGCCGCTCCACAAATTGGGCGTTCTATCCGACTCTTTTTGGTGGATACAGCACCATTTTCTGAAGATGAATCCTATTCCAAGTCAGAAAGAAATGCACTAAAATTATTCAAGAAAACATTTATCAATCCTGAAATTTTAGAAGAAACAGGCGAGGAGTGGGCTTTTAATGAGGGCTGTTTGAGTATCCCTAATGTTCGCGAAGATGTTCTCAGGAAACCCCATATAAAAATTCGTTATCAAGATGAAAATTTTGAAACCTATACAGAAGAATTTGATGGCCTAATTGCACGAGTAATCCAGCATGAGTATGACCATATAGAAGGGGTTTTGTTTACCGATAAAGTATCTTCACTCAAAAAACGTCTTTTGAAAAGTAAACTAACGTCCATCTCTAAAGGAAAAATAAATGTAGATTACCGGATGCGTTTTCCACAAATTTCTAAAAAAAGATTTTAAATATATATTGTAATGACATTAGATAAAATTCTCGCTATCAACAGTAAACCAGGACTTTACAAACTCATAAATCCTAGTCGTAGTGGCTATATTGTAGAATCTTTACTGGATAAAAAACGGACGTTTATTAAAATAGATAAATCACAAAGTTTGCTGAGTGATATTTCAATGTACACTTTGGAAGGAGAAGTTTCTTTATCGGACATTTTTGATAAAATCTATAAAAAAGAAAACGGTAAGCAAACTTCAATTTCCCCAAATACTTCAAAAGACGACTTAGAAGAATATTTGTTTTCAGTTCTACCCAATTATGATGAGGATCGTGTATATCCAAGTGATATCAAAAAGTTATTGCGTTGGTACAACTTACTACAATCCGTAGGCGCTTTTGGCTCAACAGCGCAAGAAATTTCTAAGGACGAAGAAGAATAATCTTCTTTATTTCAAACCCACAATTATGTTTTCTGCATACACAAAAGAATTCAGATACAATTGGCATCTCGCAGCACCTGTCATTATGGGGATGTTGGGTCATACTTTTGTGGGTTTGGTTGATAATCTTATGGTTGGTCAGCTTGGTGCAGCAGAACTGGCTGCGGTTTCTTTGGGCAATAGTTTTTTCTTTGTGGCCATGTCACTCGGAATAGGGTTTTCTACAGCGATTACGCCATTGGTAGCCGAGGCAGATTCAGAACAAAATTTTACTCGTGGCAAATCGGCACTCAAGCATGGATTGGTACTGTGCTCTGCCATTGCTATAGTGTTGTTTGTTATGATGCTTTTGGCCAAACCACTTATGCATATGATGGATCAACCAGAAGAAGTAGTCGTTCTCGCCTTGCCTTATTTAGATATGATTGCGGTGTCTTTGATTCCTTTGATTATTTTTCAAGCACTGAAACAGTTTAGCGATGGAATGTCACTAACAAGATATCCAATGTATGCCACTATTATTGCCAACGTGATTAATATTTTCTTTAATTATGTATTGATTTTTGGGCTATGGGGATTTCCAAAAATGGGTGTTATTGGCGCAGGTATTGGAACCCTTATATCGCGATTTGTCATGGTACTACTGATGTGGTATTTCTTAGTTCAATTGAAAAAAACAAAAGCATATTTAAAAGGATTAAAACTGTTTGTTCTGGAACATTTTATGATAAAAAAAATCATCAGTTTAGGACTTCCTAGTGCCTTACAAATGTTTTTTGAAATTGGTGTGTTTACTGCTGCCATTTGGTTAAGTGGAACATTGGGTAAAAATGCTCAAGCCGCCAATCAAATAGCGCTCAATTTGTCATCAATGACCTACATGATTGCAGTAGGATTGAGTGTAACAGCAACCATTAGAGTTGGCCATCAAAAAGGACTAAAACGACCTGATGAACTCCGAAGAATTGCTAAATCTATTTTTTTGATGGGTTTTGTTCTGGCCACAATATTTGCTGTTATTTTCCTCGTTTTTAATCAGATTTTACCAACGTTTTACTTAGATTTAAACGATTTAGAACATTTCTCAGACAATCAAAATGTCGTTCAAATTGCCTCTACTTTGCTCATAATCGCTGCATTGTTTCAAATTAGCGACAGTACTCAAGTTGTATTTTTGGGTGCTTTACGGGGATTACAAGATGTGAAAATACCCACGCTCATAACATTTATTGCCTATTGGGTTATTGGATTTCCAGTAAGTTATTATCTCGGTAGCGCAACTCTTTATGGCAGTATAGGCATTTGGATTGGTCTTTTGGCTGGACTAACTGCATCGTCAGTTTTTTTATATATCAGATTTAATTATCTTTCAAAAAAATATATTCTTAAACAAACAAAATCATGACATTACCAAAGTTCATTCTTGGAGACAACTCTGAATTTCCAGAAGCTATATTTGTAATTCATACCGAATTTCCACGTTTTATTATTAATTTGGAAAATGACGAATTAGAGTGGCTAGAAGATTTTGATCAACAAGACGAAAAAGAATTGCAATCTGAAGCAGAGAATGCGATACATCAAGCCACTTCTTTTTACGATTCTGAGGTTGCAAAATATGAAAATGAATAATACAAATTATGGATCAGATTTTAGAATTAGACCGCGATTTACTTCTTTATCTCAATAATTTGGGGCGTCCAGCATGGGACTCTTTTTGGTTGATGGTAACAAACAAACTGACGTTTATTCCACTTTATATTTTGTTATTTTATTTGATGTGTAAAAATTTGAGTCAAAAAGCGATTTTGTTTTTAGTTTTAACTCTCGCAGCAATGGTTACATTTACCGATCAAGTCACCAATCTTTTCAAATTTGGTTTCGAGCGCTTGAGACCATGCGCACAAGAAGGGGTTGTAGAGTTTATCCGTCAAAGTGAGTGTTGGGGATATGGCTTTTTTTCTGGACATTCCTCAAATTCAATGGCTGCCGCTATTTTTACAATTTTAATGTTGAAATCCCCAAAAACAAAGTTCATTTATCTCATGTTGCCATGGAGTATTCTTGTTGGATACAGCCGTATTTATCTAGGCGTACACTACCCACTTGATGTGTTGGTTGGTTGGTCTTTTGGTGTGCTTTCAGGAACTTTGTTTTATACTCTTTTTAAGTACTTAGAGCGTAGATTTGTGGTGGTTTAAAACTGCTAAAGCTGCTCCAAAGGGAGAGATTTTATTGGCTTTCACAAGTTGAATTTGCTTTTCAAGATATTTTTTGGTGTTTTTGTGTTGAAAGAAATCAATTTTAAGCTGATTTTCAATAGTTTGCATCATCCAAAATACATTCTGCTCCTCTCTTTTTTCGGAGAAATAGCCGTTAGATTTGGTCAACTCGACATACGATTCAATCATCTTCCATGTCTCGACAATACCTTTGTTTTCTAAAGCGCTAGATAACATAACTTTTGGATTCCATTGCGATGAATTTATAGCATATAGGTGTAGTGCACTCCTAAAGGCACTCATGGCCAGTTTTGCTGCATCTAGGTTTGTTCCGTCTGCTTTGTTGATAAGCACTGCATCGGCCATCTCAATAATGCCCCGTTTTATCCCCTGAAGTTCATCACCAGCTCCCGCCAATTTTAGTAAGAGAAAAAAGTCAACCATTTCATAAACCGCCGTTTCTCCTTGACCAACACCAACGGTTTCAACCAAAATTCTATCATATCCAGCTGCTTCACACAAAATAATAGCTTCTCTGGTGTATTGTCCTACACCACCCAAAGTTGTTCCTGAAGCTGTGGGGCGAATAAACACGTTTTCTTCTCGTACCAATTCTATCATCCGCGTTTTATCACCCAAAATACTTCCTTTACTTTTACTACTGCTAGGATCTACTGCCAACACTGCAATTTTATGATTTTGACTAACTAGCACGTTGCCAAGGGCTTCAATAAATGTACTTTTACCAACCCCAGGAACGCCAGTGATTCCAATGCGAATTGTTGGTGAGGCAAGAGGATGATTTAGACATTTGTCTATTAATATATTTGCTAACGCACGGTCTTCTTTTTTTGCACTTTCAATAAGTGTGATGCCTTGACTTAATGCAGTGATATTCCCTTGTACTATTCCAAAATAAAGTTCATCAACAGTTCGTTTATTTCGACGTTTTTGCTTTAGTTTTTTTACAGCACTTTGATTGGTCATTTTTTGATTAGAAACTCCTTTTTGCTCCTTTATTCCCTGAAAATTTTCAATCTTTTTTTTCAATGGATAACTTTAATAGTTTTAAACTAGATATTATGTATCAAAGTTAAGCAAAATTATGTCTTCATCAACTCCATTTTCAGCAAGCTTAAACAGTAACACTTTAGCGTTTTAAACTAAAATGTGATTTAAATTGTTTTTCCACACCATCTTCCTTGTAGGCTATAATAAACCAATAGTCACTACTTGGCAACCGAACCCCTTGATATGTGCCATCCCAACCAATATCTCCCGCACTAAGTTGTTTTATTAGTTTCCCATATCGATCAAATATAGATATTGATGTGATTTTATTTTTTAAGCAATTAATCGTCCAATTATCATTGTACCCATCACCATTGGGTGTAAAAAACTTAGGAAAATCCATAACAGTAATGCTTGTCATTCCAGGACGACTACAACCGCCCAATTCTCGAACCCGGATGGTGTGTTTTTTACATCCTACAATACCGCTGAATATTGGACTTTCTTGCCAATTTTCGTTGTTTAACTGATATTCATATTGCCCTTTTCTTTCTTTTAAAGTTACTTTGATTTCAGGTGATTTGGCAAAAGTTTCGGTAGTGATTTTTGCTGAAATCGATAATACTTTTTTTGAAATAATTCCAACCTCTATATTCGCATTTGTTGCACACTGCCCTGCATCGGGTGTAAACGTATAAGTCGTTGTGTTATTCGGATCAAAAGCTGGCAACCATGTTCCAGTCACTCCATT
>CANNCM010000008.1 GCA_947503105.1 uncultured Flavobacteriaceae bacterium
AAAGCCCTCACAATTTTGTGAGGGCTTTTTTTGTGGATTTGTTTTTAAGAGTGAGCAAGATGCGAGCGTTAGTGGGGTTATATTTTGCGTTGGAAATTTTCCACCGCAAAGAGGATAAAGTATTATTGATTATTAGTATTATATTTAAGGAATATTTGTGTTTAAAAAAAATAAAACGGATATCATAAAACCATAAATAAAAAAATGAAACAATTATTTTTACTCTTCGCTTTGGGACTTTCTATCATTTCTAATGCTCAAGATTTTGATGACAATTGGGAAAGTGTTTCAGAGAAACTACCAGGCTATATTATTACTAATTCAGGTGAAAAAATAGAGGGTTATCTCAAAAGATTTCTAAAAATTAAAAGTCAACGTAAAGTAAAGTTCTTTAAGACTTTAGACACAAAACCTGTTGTTTATGGCCCAAAAGATTTAAAGGGTTATGGTATAGCCGAAGACGTGTATGAGTCACATCCGTATGAAGGCCTCAAGAGCAAAACAAAAGTTTTTTTATTAAAATCTGTCGAAGGAAAAATTGAGTTATTTGAGTATTATATTCGAGTTGAAGACAACCAAGGCAGAGAGCTTACATTAAAAAAAGAGGGTAATAAAGAAATTATTTTAGACTTTGATGGTACAAAAATTGAAACTGAAGTTTTGGCACTGAAAGACCGAAAAGAGTATCTGAAATTTTCGACGCCAAAGTTTTTATTTAGCTTCAAAAATGTTATGAGTAAATACATTAGTGATTATCCTGCTCTAGCCAAAAAGGTAAAAAGTAAAGCTAAAGGCTACCGAATATTGGCAGTACTTAAGATTGTTAATGAGTACAACGCTCACTTTCGTTAACATCTTTTTTCAAATTGAAACCATTTCATTACACACAAGTAACCCTCACTATTCTAAAGAAATAGTCTTGATTCTATACAGTTCTTTGTTTTGATAGTTGTGGTGCTTATCTAAAAGCCATCGACCAAAAAAAGATAAGGATTTCTTTTTGGAATTTTGGAGCATTAATAATATAACTAAGTCTTTGATGACTTTAAATGTTCGATCCAATCCGTATTTGGAAACTCCTAATTGCCTAGGGTTGTGCTGTACCGTTACCTGTGTAATTCGGGCACCGTTAAAGTGGGCAAGTAAGTTGATAAAGCGGTGCATACCGTCGTATAAATTCAATGCTTTCGCTGTTGTTTTTGTGAACACTTTTAAGGCACAGCCATAATCTTTCATCTCCAGTTTTGTACTTTTTCTAATTATATAATTTGCAATTTTTGAAGGTATGATTTTCAATAATGAATCTTTTCTATTGTCGCGAATACCAGCTACTAAATCCCAATCTTCATTTTTGGCTTTTTCTAACATCATAGGAATATCGTTTGGGTCGTTTTGTAAATCACCATCAAGAGTGACAATGAAATCCCCTTTTGCGTGGTCAATTCCTGCTGCCAGCGCGATACTTTGACCATAGTTTTTTTCTAATTCTATACTCATTAAACCTGAATGTTTTAATTCTTCTAATTGGAGTTGAGTATCATCAGAAGACCCATCATTAACCAAAATAATTTCATAGTTGTAACCTTCAAGGGCATCAATTACACTGGAGGCTAATGCACGTACATTTTGCTCTTCATTGTACAGTGGTATTACAAGAGAAATTAAACCAAAATCTAAAGGAGATGTATGCATCAAAAATAATTTTATGCAAACAAAAGTAGGGCAAATTTATGTAAGAATTAGTCCTTGAGGACTGCTCTTGAAATTACAATTTTCTGAATTTCAGAAGTACCTTCATAAATTTGTGTGATTTTGGCATCACGCATAAAGCGTTCGACGTGGTAGTCTTTTACAAAACCATTTCCGCCATGGATTTGTACGGCTTCAACAGAGTGCTGCATGGCAACTTTAGAAGCATATAATTTGGCCATTGCGCTAGACGTGTCATAGTTATTTCCAAGGTCTTTATCCAAAGCGGCCTTGTAAACCAACAGACGTGCGGCTTCTATATCTGTTGCCATTTCGGCCAACTTAAAGGCAATGGCTTGATGTTTGTTTATTTCTTTTCCGAAGGCCTTTCTTTCTTTAGAATACTTCAGTGAAAGCTCGTAGGCTCCTGCGGCTATTCCAAGGGCTTGTGCCGCAATGCCAATACGTCCACCAGATAAGGTTTTCATGGCGAATTTAAATCCAAAACCATCTTCGCCAATACGATTTTCTTTAGGTATTTTGACGTCATTAAATTGTAATGTATGCGTGTCGCTCCCGCGAATTCCAAGTTTGTTTTCTTTTGGTCCTATTTCAAAACCAGAAGTTCCACGTTCAACTATAAATGCGTTGATGCCTTTGTGGCCTTTGTCTCTATCAGTTTGTGCAATGACTAAATAGACTTGCGATCGGCCTCCGTTGGTAATCCAATTTTTCGTGCCGTTTATAATATAATGATCCCCTTTATCAATAGCTGTGGTACTTTGTGAGGTCGCATCGCTTCCGGCTTCGGGCTCACTCAAACAAAAGGCACCAATCCACTCGCCACTTGCTAATTTTGGTAAATATTTTTCTTTTTGTTCTTCTGTGCCGTACTGCTCCAAACCATAGCACACCAACGAATTATTTACAGAAACCATCACACTAGCAGAAGCATCTACTTTGGAAAGTTCTTCCATAATTAGCACATAAGACATAGTATCCATACCACTGCCACCATACTTTGGATCAACCATAATGCCCATAAAACCTAAGGCTCCCATTTTTTTTACTAAATTGTCAGAAAATTGTTGAAGTTCATCACGCTCAATAACGCCAGGTAATAGTTCGGTTTGGGCAAATTCGCGTGCCGCATCGCGCACCATGATTTGTTCTTCAGATAGATTAAAGTGCATTTAAAAAAGAATTAAAGTATTCGTAAAGATGTTCTACAAATATAGTTCAATATTAGAATATTATCAATGCCATACGTTATTTTTAATAATATGATAAAAAATAAATATAATGTTGTTGGGGTAATGTCGGGAACATCCTTGGATGGGGTTGATTATTGTTGGGTAGAATTCTCCAAAAACAAACATTGGAGTTTTAAGATTTTAGCGGCGGAAACAGTGTCATATTCTACAGCTATGAAAACACAATTGAGTGCGGCAATTTCACTAAATTCCAATGAATTAAATCAATTAAATCAAGATTACACAAAATATTTGGGTCATGGGGTCAATGCGTTTATTCAAAAACACAGTATTTTAAATTTAGATGCTGTGTGCAGCCACGGACACACTGTTTTGCATCAACCCGAAAAAGGGTTGACTTTGCAAATTGGTAACCTGCCTAAATTGGCAGATTATATTCAACAAATGGTGGTTTGTGATTTTCGTGTGCAAGACGTTGCTCTTGGAGGTCAAGGCGCGCCTTTGGTACCTATCGGCGATGCACTTTTATTTTCTCAGTATGATTATTGTTTAAATCTTGGAGGCTTTGCCAATATTTCTTTTCAGCACAACAACCAACGTATAGCTTTTGACATTTGCCCTGCAAATATTATATTAAATCATTTTGTTCAAAGTTTAGGGTTATCTTTTGATAAAGATGGAACGTATGCCGCCCAAGGAGCATTACACTTACCCCTCTTAGAGGCTTTAAATACCTTAAGTTTTTATCATAAGTCACCTCCAAAATCCCTTGGATTAGAATGGGTTCAAAATGAAGTTTTTCCGCTGGTAGAACGCTTCCCATTAGCTACAGAATCTTTGTTGAGAACATTTGTAGAGCATACTGCTCAGCAAATTGTACTTGTATTAAAGCAATACAATTTAAAACATGGTCTTTATACAGGCGGTGGTGTACTCAATTCTTTTTTGATGAATCGAATTGCTGCTCTTTTGGGGCATAATATTCCTATGGCAGACACCTCTATAATTCATTACAAAGAAGCAGTTGTTTTTGCTTTTTTGGGCGTTTTAAAACTTCGAAATGAAGTCAATTGTTTACAAAGTGTAACAGGAGCAAAGCACGACCATAGTAGTGGTGAAATTTATTTTAACGCGATCTAGTAAATGCCTAAAATGTTTTATTATATTTGTTGATATCATCAATAATGACCCATTACTTTAAATTTGTAACACTCACCTAATTCAATCTTATGGAGACTATTATTATTGCCGTATTTGTTGTTGGTTATTTAGCTATAACTTTAGAGCATAGTTTAAAAATTGATAAACTTATTCCAGCCCTCATTATGATGGCTGTAAGTTGGGCATTTATCTCATTCGGTATCGATGATTTTAAGACCTGGTTTGATTCATCAAAACATGCACTACTCAACAATTTTGAAACACTTGGTCACGATGATAAAATGCACCTGATGGAGGAGACCCTACTTCACCACTTAGGGAAAACTGCAGAGATTTTAGTCTTCTTGCTTGGAGCAATGACGATCGTAGAAATCATCGCCTATTTTAATGGTTTTGCAACGATCAAAAATTTTATTAAAACAAAAAAGAAAACACAACTCCTCTGGATTTTCTGTATTCTTGCCTTTGTTTTATCGGCCATAATTGACAACCTTACCGCAACAATCGTTCTGATTTCTTTATTACAAAAACTAGTCAAAGATCGAGATATTCGGTTGTGGTTTGCAGGTCTTATTATCATCGCAGCCAATGCAGGTGGAGCATTTTCTCCAATCGGAGATGTCACTACTACAATGCTTTGGATTGCCAACAAAGTTTCCACACCTTATTTGTTTGGATATTTACTTTTACCCTCTTTGGCATGTATGCTCGTGCCTACATTTTTGGCATCAAGACTATCTGTTTTTAAAGGAAGTTTAGAAGTCGATGATGACAACGACGATCAAGTTGTCGGACGCTTTAGCGGGACAATGTTGTATCTAGGGCTTGCAGCAATTGTTTTCGTGCCTATTTTTAAAATGGTAACGCATTTGCCTCCATATGTTGGAATGATGCTTTCTTTGGGAGTTATAGCGGTATTTGCGGAAATTTATAGTTCCTCAAAATTTAGTTTAGAAGCATTAGATAAGGATGGACATTCTAGCCCAGTACACTATTCGTTAACCAAAATTGAGTTGCCAAGTATTCTATTCTTTTTAGGAATTTTAATGGCCGTAGCCGCCCTAGAATCTCTTGGGATTTTATTTGGCTTCGCCGATTGGCTAAAAGTCGCAACCCCACATATAGGAACAGAAGTCGCTGGCACTCAAGTTTCAGATTTGGTAGTCTTACTTCTTGGAGTGGGCTCTGCGGTCATAGATAATGTCCCTCTAGTAGCCGCATCTTTAGGCATGTTTTCTGAACCTGCAGATAATATTTTATGGCATTTTATTGCATATTCTGCCGGAACAGGAGGAAGTATGCTTATCATAGGTTCCGCAGCGGGTGTCGTAGCAATGGGTATGGAAAAAATCAACTTTTTCTGGTATTTGAAAAAAATCTCATGGCTTGCTTTTGTAGGCTTTATTGCTGGTGCACTTGTCTTTTTATTTACAAGAACTTTATTCTAAAATATACGTTTTCTTAACGAATAACGTTTAACATAATACATTAACATACAAATAGTTATGAATTTGAGTATGCTTCAAACACAAGCTGTCCCTTTGGCAGAACCAGAATCTGTAGAAAAAACATTATCCATTATTGAATTGATTAAAAGTGGTGGTACGGCAGGACAACTGATCATTATCCTCCTTTTTGTACTTTTAGTTGTAGCTTTATATATCTATTTTGAACGCCTTTTTACTATCAAATCTGCATCTAAAGTTGACCCAAATTTTATGAACGAAATAAAAGATCACGTCAGTAGTGGAAAAATTGAAGCCGCCAAAATTTTATGTGCACAAGAGAATTCTCCTGTTTCTCGACTGATTCAGAAAGGTATTTCTCGTATTGGTCGTCCTTTGGCCGATATCAATTCCGCCATTGAAAACTCAGGAAAATTGGAGGTTTATAATCTCGAAAAGAATGTTAGTATTTTGGCTACTATTTCTGGCGCTGCGCCAATGATTGGTTTTCTAGGAACAGTAATTGGAATGATTCTTTCTATTTTTGAAATTGCCAATTCTGGTGGACAAATTGATATCAAACTCCTTGCCGACGGCCTATACACTGCAATGACGACTACCGTTGCTGGGCTTATTGTAGGAATTGTTGCCTACATTGCATTCAATCATTTGGTGAGTCGCACCAATAAAGTGGTGTACAAAATGGAAGCTAATTCTGTCGAATTTTTAGATTTACTCAACGAACCTGCACACTAATGAATATTCGTGGAAGAAACAAAGTAACCCCTGAATTCAATATGTCATCTATGACAGACATTGTTTTTCTTTTACTGATTTTCTTTATGTTGGCATCAACATTGGTCACTACAAATGCCATTGATATTTTATTGCCAAAGGCGAGTGGAAAAACTGAAAATAAAAAATCTATTGCCGTAAGCATCAAAAAAGATTTGACCTATTTTATTGATCAAAATCAAGTAAAAATCAACCAATTAGAAGCAGAGCTCATCAAGATTTTACAAGAAGATAAATCGCCAACAATTGTTTTGCGTGCTGAGAAATCAGTTCCAGTAGAAAATGTAGTAAAGGTCATGGATATTGCCAACCGCAATAAATTTAAAGTCATTTTGGCGGTCAAACCCAATTAAGATGAAATATTTTAGAACCAAACAGGAACGCAACTCGGCACGACTTACGGCGCTGATTGCTATTCTTTTAATTCTATTGCTTTTTGTTGTAGGCCCCCCTTATATGGATCCCCCAGAAGAATATGGAGTTGCTGTAAATTTTGGAACAACTGACTTTGGGAGCAGCACAAATCAGCCCAAAACACCAACCACAAATAACACAAAAAAAACACCCGAACCTACAGCAGCTGAAGTGCCTGCCATTTCTAAACCATCAACATCAAACTCAGAAGAGGTATTAACCAACGATGACGATGCCGCAATGGCAATAAAAAAAGCAGCACAAGAGGCGGCCAAAATAAAGGCCGAAGAACAGGCAAAAACAAAAGCCGAAGCCGATCGTATTCGCAAAGAAAATGAAGCAAAAGAACGCAAGAAAAAAGCGTTAGATGCCCTTATGGGAGGCATTGGTGCCGATGCCGGCACTGCGTCGGGTTCAGAGGGGAATGATGAAAAAGTTGGCGATAAAGGTCAGCTTAATGGCGATCCTTATGCTCCAAGCTATTTTGGAAATTCTGGTCGTGGTAATGGCGGTGTGGGATATGGCTTAAATGGTCGAGGAACTCCATCAAAATCTAAAGTTATACCTGATTGTGACGAAGAAGGGCGAGTAGTGGTAGAAATTCATGTCAATCAAAGTGGAGAAGTTACAAGAGCAATTCCTGGTAAAAGAGGAACCACTGGCGATCTTTGTTTGTACGAAGCAGCCAAAAAAACAGCACTCACTCATAAATGGCCTGCAGACTTCAAAGCCCCAATAAAACAAATAGGATTTGTGATTGTAGAATTTAGTGTACGCCAATAAATGAATTATAAAGCAACAACATCTTGGATGTTTTCTAGACTTCCAATGTATCAACAGCAAGGCGGAGCAGCTTATAAAAAAGATTTGAGTCGAACTCTAAAGTTGGCCGCTCAATTGAATCATCCTGAGCGGAAATTTAAAGCTGTGCACGTAGGCGGAACAAACGGCAAAGGATCTACTGCACATATGATTGCAGCTGTTCTTCAAGAATCAGGATATAAAGTTGGTCTTTATACTTCGCCACATTTGAAAGATTTTCGCGAGCGTATCAGAGTTAATGGAGCATTAGTCTCAGAGCAATTTGTTGTAGAATTTATAGCCCATCATAAATCGTTTTTGGAACAATATCAACTTTCATTTTTTGAAATGACCGTAGGCATGGCTTTTTCATATTTTGAAAAAGAAAAAGTTGATATTGCTGTAGTTGAAGTTGGTCTTGGAGGGCGTTTAGATTCTACAAATATTATTGCACCAGAAGTGTCTGTCATTACTAATATTGGCTTAGATCACACCCAATTTTTGGGAGATACTTTGCAGGAGATTGCTAAAGAAAAAGCTGGTATCATAAAAAAAAATACACCCATTGTCATTGGAGAAACTCAAGAAGAAATACAATCTATTTTTAGGCAAAAAGCAAATACTTTGAATGCTGAAATTTATTTTGCTGATGTGTCTGTACATAGAACATGTGCTAGTAGTCTTCAAGGGAGTTATCAGCAAAAAAATATCAAAACGACACTTCAAACTTTAAAGCTTTTACAAGGAAGAGGCTACAAGATCAGCGAAGAACATATTCAAAAGGGTTTGTTGAATGTACAAAAAAATACAGGTTTACGAGGGCGTTGGGAAGTGCTATCGGAAACTCCTAAAATAATATGTGATACAGCTCATAACAAAGAGGGGTTGAGTTTGGTTTTAAATCAACTTCAAAATCAGTCCTATAAATCTTTGCATATTGTCCTAGGAATGGTACGAGATAAATCTGTTGAACGTTTGCTGAGCTTATTTCCTACAAACGCTACCTATTACTTTTGTAAGCCAGATATTCCAAGGGGGTTAGATACTGAAGAATTAGCACAAATTTTTATTTCCAAAGGGTATTTTGGTCAAAGGTATTCTTCTGTGAATGAGGCACTTGTTGCCGCAAAACAAGCTGCATCATTAGAGGATATAATTTTTGTTGGAGGCAGTACTTTTGTTGTGGCAGAAGTGCTATAAATTTTACTAAAAATTCTTTTGTGAAAAGAAAAACTAGTCTATATTTGCAAACCAATTGATAGGGCGCGTAGCTCAGTTGGTTCAGAGCACCTGGTTTACACCCAGGGGGTCAGGGGTTCGAATCCCTTCGCGCCCACAAAAAAAACCTCACTTTCTAAGTGGGGTTTTTTGTTTCAATTTTGCCTAAAAAGGTTAAAATAATTATACCGACACCAAATAATAATTCAATTGATGCAAATGGTTTAAACTCTTCAAAAGGAAAGGTATTTACACATCCACTAGTTGCAAAAAGAAAACCATATATATACCAAAATACTTTTTTGTATTTCCATTTTTTTTCTTCAGAAACTCGCATCATACGGAGTGAACAAAAGTGAATTATAGCAATGGTAAGAATTACAATAATAAAGATAAGCAGTCCTTTGGTCATGATGGTTTAAATTTATTTTTCTAAAATAGCAAAAAAAAAGCCCGCTTATATAAAGCAGGCTTTTTTTTAATGTATAAATCTTAAACCAACATCGTAACTGGGTTTTCAATAAAACCTTTTAAGGTTTGTAGAAAAGCTGCTCCAGTTGCGCCATCGACAGTTCTGTGGTCACATGCTAATGTAAGTTTCATGGTATTTCCAACTGCAATTTGTCCGTTTTTAACTACTGGCTTTTGCACAATTGAACCAACCGAAAGTATTGCTGAGTTGGGCTGATTGATGATAGAAGTAAAACTTTCTATACCAAACATTCCAAGATTGGAAATTGTAAACGTACTGCCTTCCATTTCTTGTGGAGTGAGTTTTTTGTTTCGCGCTCGCCCTGCAAAATCTCGAACTGCCGCACCAATTTGTGGTAGTGATTGTTCGTTAGCAAATTTTACAACAGGAACAACAAGTCCATCTTCTACAGCAACAGCAACACCAATATGGACATGATTATTGAGTTTCATTCGGTCGTCAAACCATTGTGAATTGACTTGTGGATGCTGTCGCAGTGCCAAAGCACAGGCCTTCACTACAATATCATTAAAAGATATTTTTGTATCGGGGATAGAGTTGAATTGCTGACGGAACGCAATTGCATTGTCCATATCAAACTCTACAGCTAGATAATAATGAGGTGCCGAAAATTTGGATTCACCCAAGCGCTTAGCGATAACCTTGCGCATTTGAGAGTGCTTAATTTCATCAAAGTCTTCTTGGCCACTCGCAACAAATTTCGCAACAGGGGTTGTAGCAACAGAACTTGCAGGAGTAAAATTCTCAACATCTCTTTTGATGATGCGGCCATTTTCTCCACTTCCTTGAACTTGATGCAATGGTATTCCTTTTTCTTCAGCAATTCTCTTGGCCAATGGCGAAATAAATATTCTGCCATTATTTGAATTGACTATTGGAGTTTCTACTGTAGGTTTTGAAGCGAATTCTTTCTTAGCAGGAGCCGGTTTTGGCGTTTCTACAACAGATGCTACAGGAGCAGCTTCTGCAATAGTTTCTGTCGCTGGAGGACTAGCTGTAAAATTGTTTGCTACTGCGCTGACGTCTGTTCCTTCTGGACCAATAATGGCAAGAAGATCATCTACTTTAGCAGTATCACCAACGGCCAGACCTGTATAAAGTAAGGTGCCTTCGTTGAAAGATTCAAACTCCATGGTTGCTTTGTCTGTTTCTATTTCGGCAAGAATATCTCCCTCTTCAACAAAATCTCCAATATTTTTGAGCCAGCTTGCGACTGTTCCTTCTTCCATGGTGTCACTTAAGCGTGGCATTGTGACGACAACGACTCCGTCGGGGAGTTCAGTTGGGGAGCTATTTTCTGTTTGATTTTCTTTTTCGCTAACTTTTTCTGTTTCTATTGACTCATTTTCAACAGAGGTGGTTGCAGATGTTCCTCCATCTAGCAGTCCAGAAATGTCTTCTCCTTCTTCACCAATAATAGCCAACAGTGCGTCAACTTTGGTCGTTTCGCCTTCTTGGACACCAATATGCAGCAGTGTACCCTCATTGAAAGACTCAAACTCCATGGTCGCTTTATCAGTTTCGATTTCAGCTAGGATGTCACCTTCTTCAATTCGGTCCCCTACATTTTTCAGCCAGCTTGCAACGGTACCTTCTTCCATGGTATCGCTAAGGCGTGGCATGTTTACTACTATTGCCATAATTTATACTTTATGTTCTAAAAATGGGTAATTTTCTTGTTCGTACACTACGTCGTACATGAGACTTTTTTCTGGGAAAGGCGATTCTTCTGCAAATTTCTCACATTCTGAAACAAGACCTTTTACACGTTTGTCAATTTCTTTAATCTCTTCTTCCGTAGCGTAATTTTTTTCTAAAATAGTATTTTTTACTTGTGTGATAGGATCAATTTTTTGATACTCTTTCACTTCGTCTTTTGTTCTATAATGTTGTGCATCACTCATAGAGTGCCCTCTATAACGGTAGGTTTTCATTTCTAGAAATGTGGGCCCATCTCCACGTCTAGCACGTTGTATGGCTTCGTCAAAAGCTTCAGCCACCTTTACAGGGTTCATGCCATCTACAGGACCACATGGCATTTCATAACCTAATCCTAATTTCCAAATATCGGTGTGATTTGCAGTGCGTTCTACAGAAGTTCCCATGGCATAACCATTATTTTCACAAACAAAAACTACCGGGAGTTTCCAATTCATGGCCATATTAAATGTTTCGTGTAGAGACCCTTGTCGAGCTGCACCATCACCAAAATAACAAAGAGTTACACCACCAGTTTCATTGTATTTATCTCCAAAGGCCATTCCTGCTCCTAATGGAATTTGACCACCAACTATTCCATGGCCTCCATAAAATCCATGTTCTTTAGAAAAGATATGCATTGAACCACCTAGACCCTGAGAGGTTCCAGTTGCCTTTCCATACAATTCTGCCATGACACGACGAGGATCGACCCCCATGCCAATGGGTTGAACGTGATTTCTGTAGGCAGTAATCATTTTATCTTTTGAAAGATCCATTGCATGAAGTGCGCCCGCCAATACGGCTTCTTGACCATTATAAAGGTGTAAAAAACCTCTCACTTTTTGTTGAATATAGACTGCAGCGAGCTTATCTTCAAACTTTCGCCAGAAGAACATATTTTCGTACCAGTCTAGGTAAGTTTCTTTGGTAATTTCTTGCATGATTTTACATGATGTTAGTATCCTAATTGCAAAAGTAATACTTTGATTGATAACCTAAAAAGAGTAAGAGTTAATTTTTTATCGAAATCGTTGTAGTTTTTGCTGTGTCAAGCATTTAATTCTTATGACGGTTAAAATTAAAGTACCGATTTATCAAAAATCAGAGGGAGAATATTTTCAATTGAAGCAGAGTGTGCAATTGGTCCTTCTGTACCCATAAAATAAAGTTCAATTGGGGTGTCTTGTAGTGTTTCATATTCCATAAGGGCTTGTCTGCATCCTCCACAGGGTGGAATGGGGGTACTGGTTTTTTTATAAGTGGAACCTGCACTAATGGCCATTCTTAAAATAGTTTCGTTTGGATACTTGGAATGCGCATAAAAAACAGCTGTTCTTTCGGCGCACAACCCCGACGGATATGCAGCATTTTCCTGATTATTTCCAGATATGATTTCACCATTACTAAGTTCCAAAGCGGCACCAACTAAAAAATTGGAATATGGAGCGTGTGCTTTCAATCGCGCCACATGGGCATTGTGCATCAGTTCTTGAATATTTTTTGGTAATTCATCTAAAGATTCAAACGCATTGATGTGACACTCAATCTTTAATTTTTTCATTTTTAATTGATAAATGGGTTAAAAATTAGCGGTTATGTTTGGCTAATTTTAATATTCAACATATTCGCCATCTCCAAAGTTGAACGCCAAAGAAAAACGAAGGGTGTTTTCTAGCGGACTTTGTACATTGGCTGCCGAAAATAAATACGACAAATCAATATCGATGGTGGAGTATTTGAATCCAGCGCCTAATGAGAAAAACTTTCGTGCGCCTTTTAATTCATTTTCATTAAAAAATCCTGCGCGCAAAGCAAATGAATCTTGGTATAAATATTCTGCACTCAAGGCCCAAGTAAATTCGTCTAATTCTTCGCTAAACCCTCCTGGGGCATCGCCAAAAGATTGAAAAACACCTTTTACAAAACTCACGTTTGGATCTTGACCTTCTATGATTACATTGCTATTGACCACAGAACCACGAGTGTCTGTATCTGCTGGTGTTGTCCCATTTTCTGGATCATAAACGCCGTTTCCATTTTTGTCAGTATAGTTGTATTCTGTACCGTAAATTGGTGGAGTTGGTACAAGTAGTTTAGTGACTTCAGCAGTGACGCTAACTTTATTGTAGGAATCAAAAATAAAATCGAAACCTCCGCCCAATCTTAAATTTGTTGGCAGAAAATTTTCTCGTCCTGCATCATCATATTTGAGTTTTGGGCCTAAGTTTTGAATGGCAAAACCAGCGCGCCAGCGGCCATTAAAATCATTGTATGCTTGCTCTTCGCTTTGGTAGTACCCTGCAATGTCTACACCAAAAGAACTTGCAGATTTCGCATTAGCATCTAAGGCCTGAATTTTCAAGTCGGAACGTAAATAACGAAGCGCTACCGCCATAGAAAATTGGTCGGATAGTCGCAATGAATAAGACGCATCTAGCGTGAGTTCGTTTGGTTTTTCTATTAGTGCTTCTGAAAATTCATCTGCACGCAATTCAATTTCACCAAGCGAAAAGTACTTGAAACTTGCCGCAAAAGCGCTGCGTTCATTAATTCTATTGAAATACGTTACATTTCCTAGAAAAATATCATTGACCAATTTGCTAAGGTATGGTGTGTAACTTATTGCTATTCCAGATTTTGCTTCAGAAAATGCATACTTTGAAGGGTTCCATTGTTGTGAGTAGGCATCTACAGAAGTAGCTACTCCCATATCTCCAAGTGCTGCGGCACGAGCATCGGAAGCAATTAATAGAAATGGAACGCCTGTTGTGATCACTCTTGAGTCTTGGTTGGGGATTATTGTGGTTTGACCAAAAAGGGCATTAGAAAGTATTAAAACAAATACTGCAATAATATTTCGTAAATTTTGGTGGGTTGTATTTGAAAATTCTAGCATGTCTAACTTTTGGATTTGTAACAAATATAAGTTTTTATTAAAGGATTACAAGTTTTTCAATTTTTTCAGTTGCGAGTCCTGTTGATGGGGATTTTACGCTTAATTTATAAATATATACACCTTTTCCAATTTTATTGCCAAAATCATCTGTTCCATCCCAACTAATATCTCGAGATAAAGCACCACCGCCATTTCCTGTATTGGTTTGAGTATTTATCGTTTTTACTAATTTTCCTGAAACGGTGAATATTTGTATTGAAACGTTTAAAAGCCCAGAACTATTGTGGTTGAACCAAAATTCTGTATAGTTTATAAATGGATTTGGATAATTTAACACATTTGTAAGCTCTAAACTTTGGTCTTCATCGAAAACAATAAATTGAATTTCTTTTGTTGAAGCGTTGTTGTAAACATCCCAAGCTTTTAAAGAAATTGTGTGTAAACCAGGGTTCAAATTTCTGAATGGATAGCTCAAGCTTCCGCTTTGGTAGCTATCAACATCAGCAACATAATAAGCGTTCAAAATAAAAGGATTTGTTTCATCGCCATCTAGAATAGCCACAATATCGTGGCCAATGCCACTTGCTGTATTTATACCATTTTCGTCGTATAGATTGGCCAATAGCGTTGGATTTTCGTTGGTTATTCCTCCAGAAACAAAACTTTCATCGTTCATAAAAAGTTCGATGGTGGGGCCAATATTATCTTCTGCTGCGTTCAAATTTACACCCCCAATTTTGATGTCAAAATTATGTCCACGCTGGTCGGTTAGTGGATTTTCAGTTTTTGAATATAGGCTTATTTTTCCATTTCCTACAGGGACAATAATATCTCTTGGGACAATAAAATTGATTTCAAAAGTTCCATTTTCTACAGATGCTTGCCCTCTAAAAATGACTTCACCCATAGCCTCATAGTCCATAACAATGAGCTGTCCATTTTCTGTAGTTCCATCGTTGCCTAATGTGCTGCGCTGAATGTTTTTATCAAAAATTGTTGCAGTCAATGTTCCAGAATAATTACTCAAAATTGTTCCTTGTTCATCTGCAACATAACCTTCAATTTTTGCAGCACTGAGGGCTTGTAATTCTTGATTGGTTGTTGCAACATCTTCATCATTAATTTTTGTTACAACTATTTCTGGTTTGGCAAGAGGTAATTTTAGCGCAGGATCTCCAATGTAGAATACCAATCGGCGTTGCGTATTATTGGTTACATTGGGGTCATTTTTTGTTAAGCGCAATGCCTCTGCCATGCTGATGTTTTGGGTGTTGTTGTAGTCAAATAAATATTGACTAAGCGTGGTGCTAAATTGAATTCCTACACTAATAAATATTTGTCTTGTAGTGGTAATCAAACTAATGGCACCTCCAATTTTGTTCCAATAAAGGTATTCTCCAGCTGTTGGCCGTAGTGGGTTGTCAAATTTTGTAAACTCGCATGTCACAGTAACAAAACAGTTCAGTTTGTTTGGGTTGTTGAGTTCTTGGGCGTTAATTTTATCAAAAACACGTTCTTGAGCAAGCCCATCTTCTCCACCATGACCAAAATATGTTACGGCCACTGCACCAACTTCCAAAGCGTCAAAAATAGCGTCATTGACTTGTGGGTATCGTGCACCTCCAGAAGACGTTTCTTGTTGGAAAGCATCGGCATGAATTTTCTTTATATTTAAAAATGGTTTTGAGGCCTTGACATCTTCTGCAATAAGATCGGTGGTCTCTTGTATAGACTTGTCCGAAAGCTTATCAACATCATCGGAAATTAAGAGAAAATTATTTCGCCAACTTCCGTATGCATTTTTATTGTAATAAGATTCAATTTTATTTACCATTTCTTGTGCGCGTTGAGGGGTTTCTGCCAAGATTCTACCAACGGCAATATCGAGTTTATCTGCATTAAGCATCGCACCTTCACTATCGTCCATCATACCAAAAAAATCGTCTGATATGAAAGAGTTTGTCAAGCTAAAACTGTTTGTTGAAAGCCAAGAAGGAGCTGCATTGGTATTGTTAGAAATTCTGTTTTTATAATCAAAAGACGCATCACCAAACATACAAAGATACTTTAGACGATGGTTTGAGTTGCTGGCGTTGTCATATACATATTTCACAAAATTTCTGATTCCTGCTATATCTTGCATGCCAGAACTGAATTCTAAATAAATGGATTCTAGAGTCACCACTTTTACATTGAGATTGTTTTTTGTGCTGTTTATTCTGGCCAGTTGCTCTGCTTGATTTTGTAAAAAACGAGGGGTTATAATAAGGTAATCTATATCTTGAAACTGCCCTTGAGCGTTTAGAAAAATGGTCCCCTTTAAATCTTGATTTTGTACCACTCTGGCTGCAAGTAGCGTTGGTGTGTAAGCATCAGAAATATCTACCGTTTGAAATGTCTTTTCTGAACCTAAAGTAGTTTTAAAACTGAATTCTGAATCATTATTTGCATTTTGATAAAACACAGGATTATAAGGATTTGTAACATCCCAAACTTCAGAAATATTTGAAGCATTTGAAACTATAAATTCGCCAATACCACTCATTGTAGACATGGCATTGTGTTTGAATTGAAATTGTTGCCCCAAAGAAGTGAGTTCGCATTCGGCTTCAATAGAAATATAATCCAAATAAGCTTTTGCCGATGGATTCCCATTATTGTTGTAATTGAGATCGATAGTGACCGAGCTGGAGCTGCTATTGAAGTCTCCATTAAAAACAGCTTCGGTGCCCAAAATACCATAATCAATAGCGCCAAATGAGAGCGTATTTAGTAGGTTTCCATTAGCGTTTACCTCCATAGAAGTGTTGGATTCTGCTGCGGCTGCAGTATAAATTTTGAGTTTCAATGGACTTTGAGTAACAAGATTTGGAAACTCGAAAGAGAACGACCTTGCATTTTCGAAATAGAAACGATGACCAAACCATCGTCTTCCCATTTGACCTATGTTGTAGTCGTCTGTTTCAACAAATTTATAATCATGAAATGTTGTAAATGTTGCATCCGTATTTCCTACAGGCGGGTTTGCAGCAGTCATTCTCAGGCCATTTTCGGGGCCAATTTGCACATAATAATAGGCAGAATTACTGTAGGGATTGATGTGGGAGTTATTTTCTTCATTGTAGTATTTTGGGCCAATGGCATAAAAAAGTAAATAATCTTCATCATTAAAAACATTGTCTTCTTCACCCACAAATTTGACGGCATTTTCAATCAAGTCATAAGCTATGGTTTGGTTGTTTACCAAAGGAAGAGATCTTCCTCCGTGGCCAAATATTTTAATTTGTTTAGGATTGACAGTTTCTGCATTGATGCCTAAAGCTCTAAAAAAGGTTTTGTTAAGTTTAAACACTCCTGTTGTATCTACTGAAAAGCGATACCATTGGCCAGATTTTAAAACAGAATTTTGGAGTTGGACGCTACTGTTCATAACCCTTTGAAGTGCATTTCGTGTATATGAAATTGTAAATCGTTTTACTTTTTTTACAACGCCATTATCCTTGTATAGAGCACTGGCTTCTATGGTATTGGATGTTACCCCTCGCGATATAGAATTGTAAATGTTGAACTGAAAAGTGTTTGGTATAGTTGATGTTTTCAGGTCTTTAAGTTCAGAAAGAGGAATGGTTTCACTTTCTAGTGATAAAATTTTTGAATTATTGGAGTTAATTTCAAAACCTGCATTCCATTGTGCTGTATAGAAAATACCTTTATCTTCGCTATAATTAAAATGATGTGCATCGAAATGCGGAAGTTCGATAGATGAAGTTTGAGTGGAAAATAGTTTTGATTTTTTCCAGTTGATTTCGAACTGTTGAGTTTGAGCATTGCAGAGCAAAACCCCAAAAAACAGCATCAACCACAACATTTTTTTTCTCATACACCCCAAACGGTCGAACTTGCCAAATAGTATAAATAATTCAACCCTATTTTTCAAAATTACAATAATAAACAATTAAAAAAGGCGTTATCTAAAAAAAAACCTAGGGCACTTGTTCAAAAAAAATCAAAAAAAACGACTTAAAAAAATCATTGTAAACCAATTCATAATTATTATATTGCAAAACCAAAATTTTAAGTACCCCTTATTTAATTTAAATTGAATATGAAATATATTAAACTATCAAGATTATTTTTATTGGTTGCTGTTTCAGTATCGCTTACAGCATGTAATAAATCTTCAAACTATAGCAATTCTTCTCGAGGAACAGGTTGGAAAATCAACGACAAAGAAGGAGGATTTCAGTACAACACAAAATTTAAGGAGCAAGAGACTGCACCTGGTTTAGTATTTGTAGAAGGGGGAACTTTTACTATGGGTAAAGTTCAGGACGATGTGATGCACGATTGGAACAATAGTCCAAATCAGCAGCATGTTCAGTCTTTTTATATGGATGAAACTGAAGTTACCAATGTAATGTACTTAGAATATTTGGATTGGATCAAGCGTGTTTATCCACCAAGTGATCCTAAATTTAAAGCAATTTACAACGGAGCTTTGCCCGATACATTGGTATGGAGAAACCGCCTTGGATATAGTGAGATTTTAGTAGAAAATTATCTACGCCACCCTGCATACGGAAATTTTCCAGTTGTGGGCGTGAGTTGGTTGCAAGCAAATGAATATGCAAAATGGCGTTCGGATCGTGTTGCAGAAATGGGACTTCAAAAAGAAGGATATCTTGAAAAAGGATCTCATATTCCTGGCGAATTAGTGACTGCAACAAGCAACTTTAATATTGACACTTATGTCAATACGCCAAAAGAAACTTATAAAGACAGTTTAGGAGTTCACCTTGGTGGAAGGGGTAAAAGAGGCAACGATTCTGTGGTGAGTTATGCCACTCGCGAAACAGGAGCTATTCAAATCAAATATAGACTCCCAACAGAAGCCGAGTGGGAATATGCTGCACTAGGCCTAACAGAACTTAGAGAATACAACATATACCGTGGGCGAAAAAAATATCCATGGGATGGTCAATACACTAGAGCAGGAGAGCGTAAAATAAAAGGTGATCAACTCGCCAACTTCAAGCAAGGCAAAGGAGATTATGGCGGAATTGCAGGATGGTCCGATGACGGTGCAGATATTACAAATGAGGTTATGTCTTATGATCCTAATGATTTTGGCATCTATGATATGGCAGGAAATGTAGCCGAATGGGTGGCTGATGTCTATCGTCCGATTGTAGATGATGAGTTTAGCGATTTTGCATATTATAGAGGTAATGTATACACTAAAAATGCAATTGCTGAGGACGGAAGCGTAAAGGTTGTTGGTGTTGATGATATTGAATTTGACACCCTTTCTAATGGAAAAGTTATTGCAAAAACCCTACCTGGGCAATTAGCGCAAGTTCCAGTAGATGAAAATGAAACGTATTTGAGAACAAACTTTGACACTAGCGACAATAGAAATTTTAGAGATGGTGACAAACAGTCCTCGCGATATTATGATGATTTTGAAGAAGGCGAAGAACTATCGGCAGATGATACAACACGAAAAATGTATGATTCTCCAAAACATTTAGTGGAGTCCAATGAAGATGGAAAATTAAGTAGAGAATACGATAAATCCAATACCAGAACTTCTCTAATAAATGACAAAGTTCGCGTCTACAAAGGCGGTTCTTGGAAAGATAGAGAATATTGGTTAGACCCTGCCCAAAGGCGTTTTTATCCAGAAGATATGGCCACGGACTTTATTGGTTTCAGATGTGCTATGTCTAGAGTAGGTTCCAAATCTAAAACAAATAAGAAAAAGAATTAATTTTTTAATCAGATGATTCAAATAAAGTCCTAAACATTGTGTTGGGACTTTTTTTGTACTTTTAAAATATGAAAATTGAAAAGCTGCATCAATTATTTTTAAAGTCTAAAGGGGTCAGTACAGACACGCGATCGCTAACACCAGCTACGCTTTTTTTTGCATTGAAAGGAGATAATTTTAACGCCAATAATTTTGCACAAAACGCTCTAGATTCTGGTGTGAATTATTGTATTATTGATGAGGTTCAAACGCCAATGAATGAACGCTTTATTCTGGTTGATGATGTGTTAAAAACCCTTCAAAAGTTAGCCCATTTTCATCGAAAATTCTTAGATATCCCAATTGTAGCGCTCACGGGAAGTAATGGGAAAACAACCACCAAAGAACTTATAAATTCAGTAGTACGTCAGCAGTTTAATACACACGCCACAGAAGGAAATTACAACAACCACATTGGCGTTCCTTTGACCTTGCTTCAAATGCATAAAAACACAGAAATTGGGATTGTTGAAATGGGCGCAAATCACGCTGGCGAAATTGCTCAACTTTGCAAAATTGCAGCTCCAAACTACGGGTATATCACCAATTTCGGTAAAGCACACTTAGAAGGTTTTGGAGGGGTCAAAGGCGTGATAAAAGCCAAGAGTGAGTTGTATGACTATTTGAAAAAAAATAAGGGAACTATTTTTCTCAATTCTGATGACAAAAAGCAGGTCAAACAAGTGGGAAGTTATCAAAACATAATAACATTTTCGAAGAACGATGCTTCACATTTCAATATTATTCAAGAGCATGAAACGCCTTTTTTGAGTATTAAGACAGATGGGGTACTTATGCAAACTCAGTTGCTAGGGCGTTATAATTTTACAAATATTGCGGCCGCAATTTCTATAGGTTTATATTTCAACCTGGAACTAGACTTGATAAAAAAAGGAATTGAATCTTATGTTCCAAAAAATAACAGATCTCAAATCATTAAACAAAACTCTAACACCATCATAATGGATGCATATAATGCCAATCCAACAAGTGTTGAAGCAGCGCTGCAGAATTTTAAAATTATGGAAGGTGAAAAAAAAGTAGTGATTTTAGGTGATATGTTTGAATTAGGATCTGAAAGTTCTTCAGAGCATCAGGCCATCATTTCAATGGTAAAAAACCTTGATTTTACAACAGCATATTTTGTTGGAACTCACTTTTTTGAGTATCAAAATGAATTTCCATTTGCACTCTTTTTTGAAACCTTGGAGGGGATCAAAAAACATATTCAAGATATGCCAATCAAAGATGCTTCTGTTCTTGTGAAGGGGTCTAGGGGTATGGCGATGGAACAGCTTACGAAGGTGTTATAAAAAAAATCTGCAACCGATAAGCTGCAGATTTTTGTGGGTCATACTGGATTCGAACCAGTGACTTCTACCCTGTCAAGGTAACACTCTGAACCAACTGAGTTAATGACCCATTATTAGATTTACAAAAATAATAATATCTTTGGACTATTCGCTTGTATTAAAAATTTAATTGGCGAATATAAAAAATTAACCAAAACCAACTTCAATTGAATAACGTTCTAAATAACACATATCCCAATTATATTATTGAGTTTATGACGGAGGAGTGGCAACGCAACAATGCTGTTGCTTTGGCTGCGATTTTGTTAGTGCTATTTGTTGGTCGTTTTTTAAACAGAAAGCAAAATACAATTGTGCTCTACCTCATGGGGCTTATTTTATTGTTTTCTTCCATTTACAGCCCTTTGAGATCCTATCTTTTGGGCAATTGGAATACAGCTACAGACTTGCCACTTCATCTTTGTGGTATTTCAGGAATTATATGTGCCATACTTCCTTTTTTAAAACGCAAACAAGCGCTTTTCGATTTTGTGTTTTACACTGGAATTATTGGGGGAATCATGTCGATGCTCACGCCGCAAATGAACAGTTACGATGGCAGTCAATTTGCATATATAGAATATTATATTCGCCACTCTATTATTTTAGTGATGCCGATTTATTTATTGCAGAATTATGGGATGGAGCTTTCTAGAAAATCGATGTTCAAGACGTTTGTTACCCTTAATATTTTGTTAGCGATCATCATGCCTTTTAATTTTTATGTAGGCGGTAATTATATGTACTTGGCCGAACCACCTCAGGTAGAAAATCCTTTAGTTATTGGGCAGTGGCCGTATTATGTGCTTTGGTTTGAGGTGTTTATGATTATTCTTTTGATCGTCTTGTTTTATCTTTCAAAAATTCGTTTGCGACAAATTTTAAAACCTTCTATTTAATTTGACTTTAGTATCTTCGTTGTATTCTATAAAATTATACCATGAAACCCACAAAAACAGTCATCATTACAGGAACAAGTCGTGGCATTGGCTTTGAGCTGACACATCTTTTTCACAATGCAGGTTATGCAGTATTGGCCCTATCACGAAATGCAAAACCAGTTTCAAATTTGAACTACGAAAATATCACTGCACTGTCCTTCGACTTGAACAACCCCGATGATTATGGTCGTGTGGAGGAGTTTATACAAAAAGAATGGACACATGTCGATATTCTTATCAACAATGCCGGAGCCATCGTCAATAAACCTTTTTCTAAAACAACAATAGATGAATTTAAAGAGGTTTATGCCACAAATGTCTTTGGTGTTGCAGAGCTTACAAGACGTGTTCTTCCTTTTATTTCACCCAAGGGTCATGTGGTGACTGTGAGTTCGATGGGCGGTGTTCAAGGGTCCATGAAATTCGCAGGCCTTTCGGCTTATAGTTCTAGCAAAGGCGCTGTGATTACCCTCACCGAATTATTGGCCGAAGAATACAAAGAAACAGGACCTTCTTTTAATGTGCTAGCTTTAGGCGCTGTTCAAACAGAAATGTTAGCCGAAGCATTTCCAGGGTACAAAGCCCCTACAACCCCTCTAGAAATGGCAACTTATATTTTTGAGTTTTCCCAAAATGGACAACAATTCTATAATGGGAAACTTCTTCAAGTTTCAAGTTCTACACCCTAATAAATGCCAAGGTTTAACGTCTTATTAACTCCAATAAAATAAAATAATTCGCTATTTTTGTGACTCAAAATTTCATTCCCAATGTTCAATAATTTAAGTGAAAAATTAGATAAAGCGCTCCACGTTCTTAAAGGCCATGGCAGCATCACAGAAATTAACGTTGCAGAGACGTTAAAAGAGGTGCGACGTGCCTTGCTTGATGCCGATGTCAATTATAAAATTGCAAAAGAATTTACTAATTCTGTAAAAGCAAAAGCACTTGGGCAAAATGTTTTGACCACTTTACAACCAGGTCAGTTGATGGTCAAAATTGTAAAAGATGAGCTCACAGAACTTATGGGAGGTGATGCAGAGGGCATCAATCTTTCTGGTAATCCCTCTGTTATTTTAATGTCTGGACTACAAGGTTCTGGTAAAACAACATTTTCTGGAAAGCTTGCAAAATTTCTTAAAACAAAAAAGGCCAAAACTCCAATGCTTGTCGCTTGTGACGTCTATCGTCCTGCGGCTGTAGATCAGTTGCACATTGTTGGAGAACAAGTTGGAGCAGAGGTCTATAGTGACCCTGGGAATACCGATCCAGTGGCCATTGCCAAAGCTGGTATAGCAGAAGCAAAAGCAAAAGGGTGCAATGTAGTCATCATAGATACGGCTGGTCGTTTGGCTGTAGATGAAGAGATGATGACCGAAATTGCCAACATCCACAAAGCGATCACGCCTCAAGAAACCCTATTTGTGGTCGATTCCATGACAGGGCAAGATGCTGTAAATACGGCCAAAGCATTCAATGATATTTTAAATTTTGACGGTGTTATCTTGACAAAACTAGATGGCGATACTCGTGGTGGGGCTGCGATTTCTATCAAATCAGTTGTTAATAAACCCATCAAATTTATTGGTACTGGAGAAAAAATGGAAGCTATAGATGTTTTCTATCCAGCACGAATGGCCGATCGGATCTTGGGAATGGGAGATGTTGTTTCTCTTGTAGAGCGAGCTCAAGAGCAATTTGATGAACAAGAAGCTCGAAAGATTCAGAAAAAAATTGCCAAAAATCAATTTGGTTTTGATGATTTTCTCTCTCAAATTCAACAAATCAAAAAAATGGGGAACATGAAAGACCTCATGGGAATGATTCCAGGAATGGGAAAAATGATGAAAGATGTTGATATTGATGATGATGCTTTCAAACATATTGAAGCGATCATCCATTCCATGACTCCAAAAGAGCGCTCAAATCCCTCTTTGATTAACGCCAGTCGTAAAAAGCGTATTGGTGCCGGCTCAGGGACTTCTGTACAAGAAGTTAATAAATTGATGAAACAATTCAATCAAATGAGCAAAATGATGAAAATGATGCAAGGTGGAAAAGGAAGAGCAATGATGCAGATGATGAAAAATATGCCAAGATAGAGCGCAACACTTATAGGATATTATGATACTACTAGACGGAAAACAAACCAGTGCCCAAATTAAAGAAGAAATTGCATCAGCAGTCTCCGAAATGCAAAACAACAACATCAAAGTACCGCATTTGGCGGCTGTACTTGTGGGAACAAATGGCGCTAGTATGACCTATGTTGGTGCAAAAGTTAAGGCCTGTGAATTAGTTGGATTTGAATCGACGCTTATCGAATTGCCAGAAGAAACTTCAGAAGATGAGTTGCTAACTCAAATTAAAGCATTAAACGATGATTTGAATATTGACGGGTTTATTGTTCAATTACCTTTACCAAAACATATAGACGACCAAAAAGTGCTTATGGCAATACATCCAGATAAGGATGTCGATGGTTTTCACCCCATGAATGTAGGAAGATTAACACTAGATTTACCTACATTTATTTCGGCAACGCCCTATGGGATAATGGAACTTTTGGAGCGTTATGAGATACCAACTTCAGGCAAACACGTAGTGGTTATTGGTAGAAGTCATATTGTAGGTCGTCCAATGAGTATATTGATGAGTCAAAAAAGACCAGCAGGAAATGCAACAGTGACCGTAGCGCATAGCCGAACTGCAAATTTAGCAGCACTTACCAAAACGGCAGATATTGTTGTCGCCGCTTTAGGAATTCCAGAATTTTTAACTGCAGATATGATCAAAGAAGACGCTGCGGTTATTGATGTTGGAATTACAAGAGTGTCTGATGATTCTAAAAAACGCGGCTACAGAATTGCTGGAGATGTTCATTTTGAGAGTGTTTCAAAAAAAGCGAGTTATATAACGCCAGTTCCAGGTGGAGTAGGGCCAATGACCATTGCAATGCTTTTGAAAAACACATTACTTGCGCGTCAAAGAGCAGAAGCAGACTAATACTTTACTTTGCAAAAAGCTGATCGGGGTTTTTAAAGGCCTTAAATTCCAAAGCATTTCCAGAAGGATCTAAGAAAAATAAAGTGGCTTGTTCCCCAACTTCTCCTTCAAATCGAAGGTAGGGTTCAATAACAAAATCTACTCCTTTATTCTTTAGTTTTTCTGAAAAATCATGAAAAGTTTGCCAAGGTAATACCACACCAAAGTGAGGAACAGGAACGTGTTTCCCATCGACTTCGTTGTGGTGATTTTGATCATTATTTTTTGGCTTATAATGCAGTACCAATTGGTGGCCAAACAAATTGAAATCAACCCAATGGGAGCTACTTCTTCCTTCTTGACATTCCAAAACTGTGTTGTAAAATACTCTGCATTCTTCTAAATTCCAAACAGGAATAGCAAGATGAAAAGGGCTTATATATGAAGGGTTTACCATGTTTTTTTAGAATCTTTTAGTGAAGCATTGAGGGTTTTTAGCTCTTCTTCGGATAATTCTCTGTAGCGACCAACTGGGCTTTTTAGGTGTATATTCATGATCCGTGTTCTTTGAAGTGTTTCTACTTCGTAACCAAGGTATTCACACATACGGCGGATTTGTCGATTTAGCCCTTGAGTTAATATAATTTTAAACGTTTTTTGACTTAATTTCTTAACCTTACATTGTTTTGTGATCGTATCTAAAATTGGTACACCATTGGACATGCGTTCTATAAATGTTTGAGAAATTGGCTTATCGACAGAAACTATATATTCCTTTTCGTGGTTATTGCTCGCTCTTAAAATTTTATTGACAATATCACCATCATCCGTCAATAGAATCAACCCTTCGCTATCTTTGTCAAGTCTCCCAATGGGAAAAATACGAGTAGGGTAGTTTATAAAATCAATAATATTATCTTTTTCTACTCGAGTATCAGTTGTACACACAATGCCAACAGGTTTGTTAAATGCAATATAGGTGTGTTTGATTTTATTGTTAAAAATTTGTTTTCCATCAACTTTCACAACGTCGCTCGAAGTGACTTTAGTTCCCATTTCAGGAACATTCCCATTGATGGTTACACGACCTTCCTCAATGAGCTTATCGGCGGCTCTACGCGAGCAATATCCTGCTTCGCTAAGGTATTTGTTAAGTCTTTTCAAGGTCGTTTCCATATGGTAAAGGTACAAATTTAACCCTTTAGAAAGCTAATGATATTTTCTATAACTTGCTTTCCTTTAAGGCCATGACCAAGGCCTTTGGTCGTGATCAATTTACTGTTTTTGAATGCAGATTGGATTTCAAGGGCATCAGAAAAAGGGATGACAGGATCATTTTCATCATGAATAATCAATCCTTTTGCGTTGATGTGATTTATAAAATGTGAAGTATTAAAATGCGATGATGGTTGATTGAATTTTTTCTGAATATAGCGTTCAAGCCCCTTAGAGATTCTTTCATTATATCCCATCAAATCGGTATAATTTTTTAAAATCCCAGGAAAACCAGAGGGAACGCCCAAAAACACAATTTTTTCACTCTTTGTATAGCTGCTATTTTTTATAAAAAATGAAATAGCCATACCGCCAACAGAATGCCCAATTAAGATTTTTGGGTTAAATTTTTTAGCAACAACAGCTATAAATTTAGAATACAAAATCGCATTGAAACTAGAACTTCCAGAAGCACCATGTGCAGGGGCGTCAAGCGCCACAATATTATAATCTTCGTGTTGCAACCGCTGTATCATATTTTTCCATCGGCCAGAGTTGCTTTCCCAGCCATGTACAAGAAGCACCGTTTGTTTTGCACCACTCCAATGATAGGTTTGAATCGGAATATTATCATGATCATATAGCACCTCTTTTTTTGCTTTTTCAAGCGTTGGATGAGGTGTTTTTAAGCGTCCTTTAAGAGGTTTAGAAAACAAATCAAGGGCCCATTTTGAGGCCAAAGCGGGATGGAGTAAACTCATAAAGTTTAAACTTTTGCCTACCATTTTTGGAATGAATGAATTCATAAAATGAATTTGTTTTCTGTTGATGTCAAAATTTGAATAGGTGCTATCTCTAGTCAAAAAATAACAATGATTTTAATACCATTGTATGAAAAAATCTTTGATTTTTGCCGTTGGCGGAATCGAAAGCACTTCAATTTTTTTGCTCATATCGTAGCGTAAGTCCTCTGGCAATTCGCTTTTATCTATTGTAAAATATGCATTAATTTCATCAACTGAAACAATTAAATTTCTAAGTGTATTTTGAACGCCTGAAATATTGTAATTCCCTGTAAGACAACTAAAATCGCAGAGTTTATCAAGACTTTTTTTTGTTTTATATCGATTGTCAATTATTCGAACATTTTGTATTGTCGATAAAGAATCCAATGCTTCTTTTGGTGTAAGTTCTAATAATAATTTTTGGGTTCCTTTTTCAAAAACCTTGATAATATTGGTATTTCCAGTAAATTCATCACCATCTATAAATTGACTTAAAGAGTCCGTTTCGAAAACTCGTTTGAGGTCTTTAACTTTTGTAGAGTCATTTAGTTTTCCAACAGAGTGTTTGGTGACTAAAAAAGGATCTGAAGCGGTGTTGCAAGACGTTAAAAAAAGTGCAATTGCAAAAAAGGGAATCAGTAAATTTTTCATGGCTAATTTAAATTGAGTACAATACTAAACGACTTTTTTTAGAATTCCAAATACAGCTCTTATAAATGTAGCACTTGTTAGAACTTTAATAAGAGGATTTTGACGTTGCGATCTCGATTTAGATGACTTTCTTTTGGAAGTATCTTTTTTAAGGGCATTAATAGTTTTTATTTTAAAATTCAACATCTCATAAGCGCTATTTCTATCTATTGATTTGTTGTACTTTATCGCCAATTGAGAGTTTTTTATTAGAGATGATAGTTCGGTTTTAGTGAGAATGTCCATACGGCTTTTTGGTGCTTGCAATAGTGTAGTTGATAGCGGTGTAGGCCGTCCTTTTTCATCTAATGCCGTCACAAGTGCCTCTCCAATACCCATGGAAGTGAGAGCATTTTCAATATCAAAAAACGAAGTTTCTGGGTAGTTTTGTGCGGTCAGTTTGATGGCTTTTCGGTCTTTGGCTGTAAATGCCCTGAGCGAATGTTGTATTTTCAAACCCAATTGCCCCAGTACATTATTTGGAATATCTGTAGGATTTTGAGTGACAAAATATACACCAACGCCTTTACTTCGGATGAGTTTAATGGTGTGTTCAATTTGATGTAATAATGTCTTTGAAGCTTCATTGAAAATCAAATGGGCTTCATCAATAAAAAGAACCAGTTTTGGGTGGTCAAGATCGCCTTCTTCTGCTAAAGTTTCGTACAATTCTGCCAATAAACTCAACATAAAAGTAGAAAATAATTTTGGCCGATCTTGAATGTCATCTAATCGAATAATATTGATATAGCCGTTACCGTTTTTACGCGTTCGAATAAGATCATTGACCTCAAAACTTTTTTCTCCAAAAAACAACTCTGCACCTTGCTGCTCAAGCTCAATAATCTTTCGTAAAATTGCTCCAGTTGATGCTTTTGAGATTCTGCCATATTCTTTTTGAAACTCATCTTTACCTTCATTAGTAGCATAATTTAAGACGCTTTTAAAATCTTTTAAATCTAATAGAGGCATTTGCTTGTCATCGCAGTATTTAAAAACGACGGCCACAATGCCAGACTGTGTGTCTGTAAGGTTCAAAATTCTTGAAATTAAAACAGGGCCAAATTCACTGACAGTAGCCCTAAGTCGCACCCCTTTTTGATCCGATAACGACAGAATTTCAACGGGATAAGATGTTGGGCTGAAAGGAAGTCCAATGGCCTTTTGGCGCTCATCAATTTTTGGATGCCCAGGGCTTGGTTTTGCCAAGCCACTCAAATCGCCTTTCACATCCATCAGCAAAACGGGGACTCCTTTTTCACTTAAATTTTCTGCCAATACCTGCAGGGTTTTTGTTTTTCCTGTCCCTGTTGCACCAGCAATAAGCCCATGTCTATTCATGGTTTTTAAAGGGATTTTTACAAAACAATTTGTAAGTGTTTCGTTGTGGAGTGTAGCAGCTCCCAAAGTGATAGATTCACCTTTAAAAGTATAGCCATTAGCAATATGATTGAAAAAAGCGTTTTTTGAAGTCATAACAAAGTAGGTTTTGGTAAAAATAAATGAAGTTTTCTTACTTTAACAAAAATCTGTAAACTATTTTTGCGTTCTATGCTAAAACCTGAAATTCAAAAACAAGTTGATGCCGGAGAAATGCTTCCCCTTATGGAAGCATTTTATACCATACAAGGAGAGGGCTACCACAAAGGAACAGCATCCTATTTTATTCGTGTAGGGGGTTGTGATGTAGGTTGTCATTGGTGCGATGTCAAAGAAAGTTGGAATGCCAAAACTCATCCACCAACTTCTATTCAAGCGATTGCCGACCAAGCCGCAAAATTTAGCAATACTATCGTGGTTACTGGTGGCGAACCTTTGATGTGGGATATGAATCCATTGACTCATTTATTAAAGCAAAAAAAACTCAAAATACATATTGAAACTTCTGGTGCGTATCCATTATCCGGGCATTGGGATTGGATATGTCTCTCACCAAAAAAGCGTATGCTTCCAACGCCCGAAGTATATACTAAGGCCAACGAGCTAAAAGTGATCGTGTATAATAAAGACGACTTTAAATTTGCAGAAGAACAGGCTGCAAAAGTATCTAAAGATTGTATTCTTTATCTTCAACCCGAATGGAGTGTTCGAGAAAAAGTAACACCTTTTATCGTAGAATACGTGATGAATCATCCGAAATGGAAGATTTCTCTTCAAACACACAAGTATTTAAACATTCCATAGGTTTTTATTATAATTTACTTACACATTTAAACATAATTTACTTTTTTATTTTAATTTTTTTATAAATAAATATTGTTTTAATTAATTTTAGTTATAAATCATTATCAATTTTACTTTTTATATTTACAATATGAAACATTAAAGTCATATTTGCATATAAATTTAAAATAAATTATCATGTGTGGCATCGTATGTGCATTCGATTTGAAACAAAAAAGTGAGGATTTAAGGCCTCAAATATTGGAAATGTCCAAAAGAATCAGACATCGTGGTCCAGATTGGAGCGGGATTTTTGATAACGAAAAAGCAATCATGGCGCATGAACGTCTGGCAATTGTTGATCCTGCATCTGGAAAACAGCCTTTATTCAGCCCAGATAAACAACTAATTTTGGCTGCCAATGGAGAAATTTATAACCACAGAGAACTAAGAAAACAATTTGAAGAATCTTATGATTTTCAGACACAAAGTGATTGTGAAATCATTCTAGCACTCTATAAAGAAAAAGGTGTCGATTTTGTTGACGATCTCAATGGAATCTTTGGTTTCGCAATTTATGACGTTGAAGAAGAGGCCTATTTTATTGCCCGTGATCACATGGGGATCATTCCGTTGTATATAGGTTGGGATCAAAACGGAACTTTTTATGTGGCCTCAGAATTAAAGGCATTAGAATCTGTGTGCACAAAAATTGAATTGTTTCCTCCTGGGCATTATTTTCATAGCAAAGAAGGTGAGTTTGTACAATGGTACAAAAGAGATTGGAGTGAATATGATGCTGTAAAAGACAATGCAACAAGCATTCAAGATATCAAAGAAGCGTTGGAAGCCGCTGTGCACAGACAACTAATGAGTGACGTGCCATATGGTGTATTACTTTCAGGTGGTTTAGACTCTTCAGTTACTTCGGCAATTGCAAAAAAATATGCTCAAAAAAGAGTGGAATCTGGCGATACTGCCGATGCGTGGTGGCCGCAATTGCATTCATTTTCTGTTGGGCTAGAGGGCTCACCCGATTTGGCAGCAGCACAAAAAGTTGCAGACCATATTGGCACAGTACACCACGAAATTAAATTTACAATTCAAGAAGGGTTGGATGCTATTAAAGACGTTATCTACAACCTCGAAACGTACGACACGACCACCATTCGGGCAAGCACACCAATGTACTTGATGGCAAGAGTTATAAAATCTATGGGGATAAAAATGGTACTTTCTGGAGAAGGTGCCGATGAACTTTTTGGAGGGTATTTGTATTTTCATAAAGCGCCCAATGCTAAAGAATTTCATCAAGAAACCGTTCGGAAACTAGATAAGCTTCATATGTACGATTGTTTGCGTGCCAATAAAAGTTTGGCGGCATGGGGTATAGAGGGGCGTGTGCCATTTTTGGATAAAGAATTTATGGATGTAGCGATGCGTATCAATCCACAAGATAAAATGATCAATGGAGAACGCATGGAAAAATGGGTGGTTAGAAAAGCATTTGAAGACATGCTGCCCAATAGCGTTGCATGGCGTCAAAAAGAACAATTTAGCGATGGTGTAGGCTACAGTTGGATAGACACCTTGAAAGAGATTGTAAACAAAGAGGTTTCTGATGAGCAAATGAAAAATGCACATTTCCGATTTCCTGTTCAAACGCCATTAAACAAAGAAGAGTTTTATTACAGAACAATTTTTGAATCTCATTTTCCAAGCGAGGCAGCAGCGCTTTGTGTACCACAAGAGCCAAGCGTGGCGTGCAGCACCAAAATAGCTTTGGAGTGGGATGAGGCGTTCAAAAACTTAAACGATCCTAGCGGAAGAGCAGTCGCGAAAGTCCATGACAAGGCCTATTCCTAAAATTTAGACTTCATTTAAAAGAATCTAAGCCTTTATTTTTAATTTTTGATCTCAAATGTTTTTCTTGAAAATCGAAAATTGAATTTAAGGGCTTTTTTATGCGTTTTAAGCCCTTTTTTTAAAAGCTACGAATTGTTAATAATTTGAGGTAAATTCCCGAAAATCAACTTTAAATTCGTTTTTCTAATATTTATATTTGTTAGACACTTGATAATGGTGTGAAACAAACAGAAAAAAATTAAAAAATGAGTGAAGATATAAACAAAAATCAATATTCTGCAGATAGTATTCAGGCCCTAGAAGGTATGGAGCACGTGCGTATGCGTCCATCAATGTATATAGGGGATGTCGGCGTTCGTGGATTGCATCACCTTGTATATGAGGTTATCGATAATTCTATTGATGAAGCTTTGGCAGGACACTGCGACAAAATCACAGTAACAATTAATGAGGATAATTCTATCACCACAGAGGATAATGGTCGTGGGATACCAGTAGGACTCCACAAAAAAGAGGGGGTTTCTGCCTTAGAAGTTGTTATGACCAAAATTGGTGCAGGAGGAAAATTTGATAAAGATTCTTACAAAGTATCAGGTGGTTTGCATGGTGTTGGGGTAAGTTGTGTAAATGCATTGTCATCAAATCTAAAAGCTACTGTACACAGAGAAGGAAAGGTTTGGGAACAAGAATATGAACGTGGAAAGGCAATGTATCCTGTAAAATCAACTGGAACAACAGACAAACGTGGAACTATTGTAACGTTTAAGCCAGACCCTCAGATTTTCACTCAAACCCTTGAGTACAACTACGAAACCCTCTCGAGTCGTATGCGAGAGTTGGCCTATCTAAACAAAGGCATTACAGTCATAATAATTGATAAAAGAGAAAAAGACGATAAAGGAGCGTTTATTTCTGAAACATTTTATTCTGAAGAAGGGTTGTCAGAATTCATCCAATACTTGGATGAAACCAGAGAGCCCATCATGAAATCTGTAATTGCTTTTGAAGGTGAAAAAAATGGTATTCCAGTAGAAGTGGCTATGATCTATAATACATCCTATGCCGAGAATTTACATTCTTATGTCAACAACATCAACACGCACGAAGGAGGAACACATTTGACAGGCTTCAGACGTGGTTTGACGCACACCCTCAAAAAATATGCAGATGAATCTGGAATGCTGGATAAGCTCAAATTTGACATTGCTGGGGATGACTTTAGAGAAGGTCTTACAGCTATAATCTCAGTAAAAGTTGCCGAGCCACAATTTGAAGGACAAACAAAAACGAAACTCGGAAATAGAGAAGTGTCGTCATCTGTAAGTCAGGCCGTATCTGAAATGTTGACAGATTATTTAGAAGAACATCCAGACGATGCCAAAACCATTGTTCAGAAAGTTATTCTTGCTGCACAGGCACGACATGCTGCTCAAAAAGCACGTGAAATGGTGCAACGAAAAACAGTGATGAGTATTGGAGGTCTTCCAGGAAAACTAAGCGACTGTTCCGAACAAGATCCTGCAAAATGTGAAGTTTTTCTTGTAGAGGGAGACTCCGCAGGTGGAACAGCAAAGCAAGGAAGAGATCGTGCATTTCAAGCGATTTTGCCATTGCGTGGAAAAATTCTAAATGTAGAAAAAGCCATGCAACACAAGGTTTTTGAAAACGAAGAAATAAAAAATATTTTCACTGCCCTTGGTGTGACAATTGGAACAGAAGAAGATAGCAAAGCATTGAACCTTTCAAAGTTGCGCTATCATAAAATTGTCATCATGTGTGATGCCGATATTGATGGAAGCCATATTGCAACTCTAATTTTGACGTTCTTCTTTAGATACATGAAAGAACTCATAGAAAGTGGTCACGTGTACATTGCTACACCGCCACTTTATTTGGTCAAAAAAGGACAGAAAAAACAATACGCTTGGAACGATCAAGAGCGTGATGCTATTGCAGAACAATTTGGCGGAAGTGTAAGCGTCCAGAGATATAAAGGTTTGGGAGAAATGAATGCAAGTCAATTGTGGGATACAACAATGAATCCAGAATTTAGAACCTTGCGTCAAGTGCAAATAGATAATGGAACAGAAGCCGACCGTATTTTTTCTATGCTCATGGGAGACGACGTCCCGCCACGTCGAGAATTTATCGAGAAAAATGCAATTTATGCCAATATTGATGCATAAGAGTTGAAACTTACACTTCTTTAAAACCTTCATGATCAAATATAAAATTTTGATATGAAGGTTTTTTTATTATATTTAATTTCTATAATTTTAAAACCTACACTATGAAAATCCTCAAAACGTACACTTACCTTTTTTTATTTACTTGTTTTGGAGCTCATGCTCAAGACAATATCAATGAACTTTTGGCGGCAGGAAAAGCAGACACCCAGCGCTTTGCAGAAAGTTATATTGCACCAGCATCTGATGGTTTAATTTATGCCATTTCAAACGGATGGTTCAATAATGCCAAATCTCTTCGAAGACTTGGTTTTGAAATCTCTGTTGTTGGAAATGCAAGTTTTGTTGATGATGATAAAGCTTCTTTTAAGATGAATGCTTCGGACTACGAAAATATCAGGTTTGAAGATAACAGCCCTACAAAAAATGTAGCGACAGTTTTTGGGAACTCAAACACACAAAAAGTAATTCTGACCTACGACGACCCTGTTTTTGGTAATCAAGAAATAGAAGTTTCACTTCCAGGTGGTATTGGATCTTCAGCGTCGAGTTTTATTCCAACAGCTTTTTTGCAAGCAAGTTTCTCTCCTCTAAAAGGAACACAAATCAAAGCACGATTTATCCCAAAACTTAATTTTAATGATGCGCGTTTGAATGCTTTTGGTATTGGCGTTCAACAAAACCTTTTGTCGTGGTTACCCGGAAATAAAGTATTGCCTGTTGCTGTTTCTGGAGTTGTTGCTTACACAAATTTAAAAAGCGAATATGATTTTAATACAACGGATGTTGTAAAAGGCAACAACCAACAAATGACGCTGGATGCCAAGTCCATGCTATATCAATTGGTCGTCGGAACAAAACTTAAAATCATCAATTTCTATGGTGCTCTTGGCTATGTAAGCGGATCGACAACGACAAATTTATTGGGAACATACAGAATTGTAAATGGGGGTGTCAGCTCTGATGAGATTGTAAATCCAATTTCGATCAAAAATAAAATTTCAGGAATGCGTACAACTCTAGGCGCTAATTTAAAACTTGGGTTTTTTGGAATCAATGCCGACTACACCTTTGCAGATTTCAACACTGCATCTGTAGGGATAAATATTGGGTTTTAAATTATATATTTTGATTCAATAAATGCATGCTGCGAGTTGTAGTTTCATCTGATTAATTGTTACATTTGTAGTAATTTAATTTTATAACATAAATACGAGAAAAATGAAAATAACTGTTGTAGGCGCAGGGGCCGTTGGTGCAAGTTGTGCCGAATATATTGCGATCAAAAATTTTGCAGCCGAAGTTGTGTTGCTAGACATAAAAGAAGGATATGCAGAAGGAAAAGCAATGGATTTGATGCAATGCGCTTCTTTAAATGGTTTTGATACAAAAATAACAGGATCTACAAACGATTATACCAAAACTGCTGGAAGTCATATTTGTGTAATCACATCTGGAATTCCTAGAAAACCAGGAATGACAAGAGAAGAATTGATTGGAATAAATGCTGGGATTGTAAAAACAGTTTCTGAAAACTTAGTTAAGCATTCACCAGATACCGTCTTAATTGTGGTTAGTAACCCAATGGATACAATGACCTATTTGGCCCACAAAGTTACAGGATTACCAAAACATAAAATTATTGGAATGGGCGGTGCTTTAGACTCTGCTCGATTTAAATACAGATTGGCAGAAGCCCTAGAAGCACCAATTAGTGATGTTGACGGAATGGTTATTGGTGGGCATAGCGATGTTGGTATGGTACCTCTCATTTCTCATGCCACAAGAAACAGTATAAAGGTTTCAGAATTTATATCTCAAGAACGCCTAGAGCAAGTAAAAGAAGACACAAAAGTTGGAGGTGCTACTCTAACTAAATTATTGGGAACTTCGGCATGGTATGCTCCAGGAGCTGCAGTCAGTGGGTTGGTACAAGCTATTGCTTGTGATCAGAAAAAAATATTTCCATGCTCAACGTTGCTTGACGGAGAGTATGAATTAAGTGATTTATGTATTGGTGTACCTGTTGTTCTTGGTGCAAATGGCATAGAAAATATTGTAGAAATTGAACTCAGTACGGCCGAAAAGGAGCATCTTCAAAAAAGTGCTGAGGGTGTAAAAAAGACCAACGGACTTCTGAACTTGTAAGTCTTTAAGATTAAAAAATGATAAAATATAAAGAGCACTACAATTTTGTGGTGCTTTTATTATTAAAATAAAAAATCTATTGGCAAATCACTTCGTAAATCATATATTTGCTCGTTTACAAAATTAAAGCAGAATAAAATAATTCAAAATGCAAAATAAAGGATTAGTAAAGTTATTTGCCCTGTTGTTTGGATTGGTAAGTATATATCAATTATCATTCACATTTAAGGCAAACCAAATTGAAGATGAGGCAAAACAATATGCCATCAATAAAATTGCAGAAACAGAAACAGATTATGATTCAAAGCGCTCTATAGAACGATTGAATTATTTAGATTCACTAAAAACTCAAGACGTATTTAACTTAGGAATAGCGACTTATAACTACGACGAAGTTAAAGAAAAAGCTATGAACCTTGGTCTTGACTTAAAAGGTGGAATTAATGTCATTCTTCAAATTTCTGTAAAAGATATTCTTGTTGGTCTGGCTAATGAAAGTAAAGACCCAAATTTTAGAAAAGCACTTAGCGATGCCGAAGAACTTCAAAAGGACAGTCAAAACACCTATTTAGAAGACTTTTTTGTAGCATTTGAAGCGCTTGATGCCAATGGAAAATTAGCATCACCAGATATTTTTGCCAACAGAACCCTAAGCGATGAAATTACTTTTAACATGAGTAATGATGAGGTTAAACCAATATTATCAGCAAAAATTGATGAATCTATTATCTCTGCTTTTGAAGTTCTCAGAAAACGTATTGATAAGTTTGGCGTGACTCAACCAAACATCCAACGTATCGGAACTTCAGGGCGAATTTTGGTAGAATTACCAGGAGCAAAAGAAGTAGAACGTGTAAAAGGATTACTGCAAAGTACAGCCCAACTCGAATTTTGGGATGCTTATAAAGGTGACGAATTTGGAACTTTCTTATTTCAAGCCAATGAAGTTTTGAAAGAGGTTGTACAAACGTCAACTGAAGAAGAAACAACAACAGAAACGGAGGAGGACGCTATCTCTGATATCATCGGAGATACAGATGCCGAAACTGGAGAAGATGGAACAGCTAATCCATTGATTGATTTGATTCGTGCACCAGGTTATTCTGGAGGTCCAGTTTTAGCTTCTTTCGAATCTAAAGATCAGCAAAAAGTCTCAGACTATTTAAATAATCCTAAGGTTAGAGCATTACTCGCACCAGAGCAGCGTTATGTAAAATTTGTATGGGGCATTCCTCAAATCCAACAAACTAATGCAGAAGACACGCAAAGTATAGAGCTAGTAGAGTTATATGCGCTCAAAGGGAACAGAGAAAATAAACCACAATTGAGTGGTGCTGTAATTACAGATGCGCGTCAGTCATATCAACAAAATGGGAATCCAAGTGTTTCTATGCAAATGAACCTAAAAGGGGCGAAAATTTGGGAAGAAATGACTGGCAACGCTTTTAATACTGGAGGTCAAATCGCTATTGTTTTGGATGATATCGTATATTCTGCACCCGGAGTAACCTCTGGACCTATTGCAGGAGGAAATTCTGAAATTTCTGGATCCTTCACACTTAATGAAGCTGTGGATTTAGCCAACGTATTACGCGCAGGGAAGTTACCTGCCTCTGCAGATATTGTTCAAGCAGAAGAAGTTGGGCCATCACTAGGACAAGAAGCCATTGATAGTGGTATGAAATCTTTCCTTATTGCTTTGGCATTTGTATTACTTTGGATGATTTTTTACTATGGCAAATCAGGGTTGTTTTCTAACGTAGCTTTAATACTCAATATACTTTTAATCTTTGGAATTTTATCTGGACTTGGAGCAGTTCTGACACTTCCTGGTATTGCAGGTATTGTACTTACAATAGGTATTGCTGTAGATGCCAATGTACTGATTTATGAGCGCATTAGAGAAGAATTGTATAAAGGAAAAGGCCAAAAAGAATCTGTTCAAGACGGTTTTTCAAATGCATTATCCTCAATTTTAGATGCGAACATTACGACTGGTCTTACCGCTTTGATTTTATATACATTTGGAACAGGTCCAATCAAAGGATTTGCTACAACATTATTAATCGGTATTTTAACGTCATTATTTACTGCTATTTTTATCTCAAGATTATTAATTGACTGGTATTTGAATCGCGGAGGAAAACTCGAGTTTTCAACAGGGATGACAAAAGGGTTGTTCCGATCTATTAATCTAGATTTCCTCAAAAAACGTAAACTAGCTTATGTTATTTCAGGAGTAATTATCACTGCTGGATTGGCGTCACTTTTTACCACTGGGCTCGATCAAGGAATCGATTTTGTTGGAGGGCGAACTTATACGGTTCGATTTGCTCAAGATATGAATACTGAAGAGGTCAAAACTGCGGTTAATGATGTGTTTAATAGCGCAGAAGTTAAAACTATTGGTAGTGCCAATCAATTGAAAATTTCCACAAAATATAAAGTCAATGAAAACTCTGCCGAAGTTGATGCTGAGGTTCAAGAAAAATTATATGCGGCGCTAGTACCATTTTTGCCAGACGGAACAACATACAAGCAGTTTATTGATGCAGAAAACAATATTGGAAAAATGTACTCTGGAAAAGTAAGCCCAACCATTGCCGATGACATCAAGAATTCCTCTGTGTGGGCCATATTAGGATCACTTATTGTAGTATTCCTATACATTTTATTACGATTCAAAAAATGGCAATTTTCATTGGGTGCAGTAGCTGCTGTATTCCATGATGTTTTGATTGTATTGGGGATTTTCTCTATTGCTTGGAAGTTTTTACCATTCAGTATGGAAATCGATCAAGCGTTTATTGCGGCAATCCTTACAGTAATCGGATATTCCCTAAACGATACCGTTGTTGTTTTTGATAGAATTCGAGAATATATCAATGAACACTCCAGCTGGGATTTTGGAAAAATTGTAAACAGTGCTTTGAACAGTACTTTAAGCAGAACATTAAACACCTCTCTCACAACTTTAGTTGTACTTTTAGCAATGTTTGTTTTTGGAGCAGATTCGCTTAGAGGGTTGCTCTTCGCATTAATTGTAGGGGTGCTTGTTGGAACATATTCTTCGGTCTTTATTGCAACACCGATTATGCATGATACACTAAAGCGTTTAGATAAAAAATCTAAATAAAAGTTTTATACCGTACAAAAAAAGCCACTCAATTGAGTGGCTTTTTTTATTGTAAAAATTGTATTATGATGTTTTTGTTTTGTGAAAAAACATAAAATAAAGCCCAATAAGTATAAAAGGAATACTAAGAACTTGTCCAGTATTTAGCCCTAAAATCCAGTCTTCTCGGCCATCAACTTGCGCAATTTTAAATTGTTCTACAAAAACTCTAACGGCCATAAGTAGAAGTAAAAATAATCCGAAAAGAAATCCTTCTTGTTGCCTTTTTTTGGTTTTCCAATACAAAAGAAATAAAATCAAAAACACAAATACATATCCAAACGCTTCATACAATTGCCCTGGATGACGAGGAATAGAGTCCATGTCCTTAAAAATAATAGCCCATGGTAGGCCTTCACTTGCGGGCTTTCCAATCATTTCAGAATTAAAAAAATTACCAACTCTGATAAAAATTGCCCCCAATGCACAAGGAATTACAACACGATCTAAAATCCACAAAACAGAACGTTTAAGGATTTTTTTATTGTAAATATACATGGAAATAATCATCCCAATTGCTGCTCCATGACTAGCCAAACCTCTAAACCCTGTAAATTCAAAACCTCCGCTAAATTTGAACGGTAAGAACACACTCAAAAAGTCTTCTCGAAACAATTCTGCTTGATAAAAAATGACATGACCCAATCGCGCTCCAATCATGATGCCCAAAACAGAATACATAAACAAGCTGTCCATTTTACTTTCCGATTCTCCTTCATTTTTGTAGATTTTTTTCATGATTTGCAGTCCAAAAATGAAAGCAATCATCCACATTATGCTGTAGTAGTGGATTTTAAAGTCACCAAAAAGTCTAATCCCGTCAGACGCTGGTTCCCATACAATTTGTAAAAAAGTCATAGTATATTATTTTGATTGTAAATATAAAGAAATGAAAAGGAACAAAAGCTGCATTGATTTTAACTAATCTTTATTTTTTGGGACAGGATCATACCCTGAGCCACCCCATGGATGGCATCTGAAAACACGTTTAGTTCCTAAAAAAAGCCCTTTCAAAAAATGATGTTCTTCAAGAGCTTCTATGCAGTATTGAGAGCACGTTGGTTGAAATCTACAACGTGCCGGTAATAGTGGAGAAATCCATTTTCGATATCCTCTAATTGCTGCGATAAATCCTCTTTTTAGCAAAGTCATGAACTTATTCTATAGAGAAAGTTGTGCCGTCTTTTCCGTCTTTCAGTTGGATTCCAATTTCGGCCAATTGATCGCGTATTTGGTCAGAAAGAGCAAAGTTTTTTTGTGTTCTCGCTTCATTTCGCATCGAAATAAGAAGTTGAACAGTATCCGAAAGTTTGTCGCTGGAAGAATCGGTTGAAATATTTTTTAGTCCCAATATGTCAAAAACAAAAGCATCTAGCGTTTGCTGGAATGTTTCGAGATCTTCTGCGTCAATATTGTTTGTTCCGTCTTTTATTTGATTGATGTATTTTACCGCACTAAAAAGTTCTGCGATTAAAATGGGTGTATTAAAATCATCATTCATAGCGTTGTAACAGCGTTGTTTCCAAGCTGAAACATCAAAATCGGATGAAGCTTTAGATGCCGTCAATGATGGCAGTATATTGAGTGCGTCCATCAGTTTTTGAAATCCTTTTTCTGAAGCTAGAAGCGCATCGTTACTAAAGTCTAATATGCTTCGGTAATGTGCCTGCATCATAAAAAACCGAACAACAGAGGGCGAAAACCCTTTCGAAAGTTTATCAGTGTCACCACTAATAATTTCTGCTGGTAAAATATTATTTCCTGTAGATTTGGCCATTTTTTGACCATTTAATGTCAGCATATTGGCATGCATCCAATACTTGACAGGATTGTGGTTGTGCCAGGCTTTTGCTTGTGCAATTTCACATTCGTGATGTGGAAATTTCAAATCTAAACCTCCTCCATGAATATCAAATTGTTCTCCTAAATACTTAGTACTCATTGCAGTACACTCCAAGTGCCAACCAGGAAAACCAATTCCCCATGGTGATGGCCAACGCATAATGTGCTCTGGTTCGGCTTTTTTCCAAAGGGCAAAATCTTGTGGGTTTTTCTTATCAGATTGACCGTCAAGCGTTCGCGTGTTGTGCATCAAATCTTCTATTTTACGACCACTCAAAATGCCATAATTATTGGATTCATTATATTTTAAAACATCAAAATATATAGATCCATTGGCTTCATAAGCAAAACCGTTATCAATAATTTCTTTTATGATTTCAATTTGTTCTACAATATGCCCCGTAGCGGTGGGTTCTATACTCGGCGGTAGAAAGTTGAAAGCATTTAGGGTGTTGTGAAAATCTACAGTGTACATTTGAACCACTTCCATGGGCTCTAGTTGTTCTATTCTTGCTTTTTTTGCAATGCGATCTTCACCCTGGTCTGCATCATTTTCCAAGTGTCCGGCATCTGTAATGTTTCTTACATAACGAACTTTGTAGCCCAGATGCTTGAAATAACGAAATATCATATCAAATGACATGAAAGTTCTAACATTACCTAAATGGACGTTGCTATATACTGTGGGCCCACAAACATAAAGCCCAATGTGTCCCTCGTTTATTGGAGTAAAATGTTCTTTTTTTCCACTTATGGAATTATAAATTTCAATTTGGTGTTCCTCAAATAATTTCATTTGATGGCCAGTGTATTTAGAATTTGGTGTCTAGTTGAATGTAATCCAAAAACTCTCTTTTCGTTTCTTTATTTTTGAATTTTCCACCAAATTCACTTGTTATTGTGCTGCTTTCAATGTCTTTTATGCCTCTGGAATTTACACAGAGGTGTTTGGCGTCAATTACACAGGCAACATCTTGAGTGTTTAAGACGTTTTGTAATTCTTTTACAATTTGAATTGTGAGACGTTCTTGTACTTGTGGTCTTTTGGCATAATAATCAACAATCCTGTTCATTTTGGACAGTCCAACAACAGTGCCATTAGAGATGTATGCAACATGCGCTCTTCCAACAATGGGGAGTAAGTGGTGCTCACAAGTAGAGTAGAGTGTGATATTTTTCTCTACAAGCATTTCACCATAATTATATTTGTTTTGAAATGTAGAAGCTTTGGGCTTTTTTTGCGGATCGAGACCACCAAAAATTTCATTGACAAACATTTTTGCAACTCTGTTTGGAGTACCACTAAGGCTATCGTCTGTAAGATCCAACCCTAGAGTTTCCATTATGTGCTTGACATCGTCTTTTATAAGTTCAATTTTTTCTTGATTGTTCAGTACAAAAGCATCGTCGCGAACTGGTGTATTGGAAGCTGTTCCAATATGATTATCACCAAGGTTGTCCGTTTCACTAGAGTTTATTTGTATTCCCATTGATTTGATTAAATAATTGTAATTGCAAAGATAGTTATTTTCTCTCTTTGAAAGTCTAATTTATTATTATTAACAGTTTTTTAGAGATAATTAAAAATAATTATTTATTTTTATAACTGCTGATTTTTAATACTTTAGCACAAATTAAACCAATTTTACCACTTAGGTATAGCATATGGAAACTTTCTATATGACTCATGCTTTTGTGTGCCAATTTAACTTTTATGAGAGCATTATTTTTCAATATTGTCTTTTGTGCATTGTTGTCATTTTCCTGTTTCGGGCAAAATGATAATGCAAAAAAGAATACTCTTGGTGTTATAAAATTCAACACCAACACTCAAACTCCATTTTCCAGCAACGAACTCAGTAAACTTCAAGAAGTTTATGGTGCTGCGCTTTCCACAGAAATTTTAGATCGTCCAAATCGTGTTTTAGGGATTAAAGAAATTCTTAGAAATAGAGTTTCAATAGAGGAGATTTCTAATCCTAATCAACAAAAGCCATGTCCACTGCTATCAGAAATTCCACTTTTTGATGCCTTTGTTTCTAATTTAAAAAGAGACCAATTTTTTGATCCAAACACTTTCAATCCTTTAAAATACAATTTCCCATTTCTCCGTAGAGGATATCAAATGTATCGTGTAGATCAAACCAACTACTTCATTTTGATCAAGCCACAACATTACAATAATTAGCCATGAAAAAAAATATATTAACGATACTTTTAATTACTTTTTCTGTGCTAAATGTTTTTGCACAGCAACGTACATGCGGCATGGAAGAGCATATGGAGGAGCTGATGAAAGACCCTGTTTTTGCTAGACAATGGGCCGAAAATCAAAAAAAGTTTAATGCTGAATTGTTGCGAAGACAAAACATTCAGCAAAGATCCATCATGGATGAAATTGTCATACCTGTTGCTGTTCATTTTCCAGAAGCACAAGAAACAGATCGTGCATGTTTGGAAGCACTAGCACAAAATCAAATTGATATCCTAAACGGCGATTACACAGCAACAAATGCAGATGCTAATCTTTGGAACGTTGCAAGTGCTTTCTATCCTGGTGTAAATCATGGCGTTGCCAATATAAAATTTTGTATTGCTACTTCAAATCATCCCGACAATACAGATGATGACTTAGTTGAGGGTGGTCCAGCAGTTACAATAGGTTATGACTTTGGTGGAGGGAATGAAACAGATCCTGCTTGGGGAGGATACATGAATTTTCTTATAAAAGATATTGGTGGTGGGCTATTAGGATTTTCCCCATTGGGTGGAAACATTGCCGCTGGTCAGGCAGTAACAATGAATCTCGGTGCCTTTGGTTCTGGAGCAGGGTGCCCCGACTCTGGCATTGTTCCAGGTGCGCCATATGATTTAGGGCGTACGGTCACCCACGAATTAGGACATTTTTTTAACTTACAACATCCATTTTCGGGCTCCTGTGCAACAGATGATGGTATTGCTGATACACCAAACATAATTGATCCCAATTATGGCTGTCCAAATCCTGGTACCATTGATGGATGTGTTGATGGCGAATTTGCACTTACCATGAGTTATATGGATTATGGGAATGATGCTTGCTTGTATATGTTTTCTGAGGGACAAACCGATGTTGTAGATGCTTATGTGGCAGGATTAGAAGCCCAATTTAAACCAAATACAATTCCAGTATGTGTCGAAACTCCAGTATATACAATGACCGACGGCTCGATAGATACGTGTAACGGACTTTTTTATGATTCTGGCGGTGCTACAGGAAATTATTCAGACAATGAAAATTACACTTTTACCATTTGCCCTGACACCGATGGTCAAGTCATACAACTTGACTTTACCTCTTTTGAAACACAAACAAATGCGGATATCTTAAGCATTTACAACGCTAGTGATGCAACAGATCCAGCTACACTTATAGGAGATTTTTCGGGCTTCAACACTGACGATAGCCCAGGAACAATTATTGCTACTGGTACAAATCCAACTGGATGTTTGACAATTGTATTCACAAGTAGTCCAGGTGCAAGCTTTTCAGGATGGCAAGCCAATATTTCTTGTCAAGATCCTCCTGCAGAATGTCAAACTATTTTATCACAATTGGATACAGCATCTCCACAGCCAAATGAAGAAGGTTTTATTCTAGTGTGTCCTGGAGAAGAAATCACCTTAACAGGAAGTGGTACTTTTTCAGAGCCCGGAGGCGGAGATGGTGCCACATACCAGTGGGAAACAGGTGACGGTACTGTTATTGATGGTCAAACCGCAACGTTTTCATTTGATGAACCAGGTGTCTATGTCGCTAATTTAAATGTTTGGGATACTAATACTAGTATTTTTCCAGAAGGTTGTAGAAATACAAATCTCATTAATCAAATTATAAAAGTCAGTACCACCCCTGACTTTACAGGAACTAGGCCAGCAGTAAATCCACTTTGTTATGGCGATACAACAACCATAACGCCTGTAGTGACCCCAACGCCTTATTTCAATGAATGTACACCACCAGAAAGTGAAGTAACTTTTTTACCCGATGGCAGTGGTGTTTCATACGAAACTTCAATAATTGTAGATTGCTTTGAATCTGACCAAACACTAGATGACATCAGTCAATTAGTCGAGATTTGTTTGGAATTAGAGCATTCTTACTTAGGGGATTTAGATATTGAAATTATCTCACCAACTGGTCAAATAGTTGTTTTACAAAATCAAGGCGGTGGTTCTGCTAACCTTGGTATTCCATGGGCTACATCTACAGTAGATGGAGAATCTACTAACACAACCCCTGGGGAAGGTTCTTTGTATTGCTTTGTTCCAGATGATTCTTATCCTACCTTGGTAGATGGGATAGAATCAGGTGGTAGTTTTCCGTCTGGAGATGGTCCTGGTGAATATACAGATTCTTTCGTACCTGCAGGAACCTATTCTTCTGATGAGTCGCTTGACGGACTAATAGGATCGTCCTTAAATGGAAGTTGGACCATTAGAATAACAGATAATATCGGTGCAGATAATGGTTATATTTTTTCTTGGAGCTTAAGTTTTGATCCTACCATACAACCTCCAAATCTTTCTTTTACCCCTGAAATTGTATCAGGGTATTGGGACGATGATCCAACAATTACTGATACCAACGGCGATACGATTACAATTGCGCCTGACACTGATGGTCAATTTTGTTATACTTACACTGCTGTTGATAATTTTGATTGTGAGTATTCTTATGAAGTTTGTGTCGATGTCCTTCCTGAAATTATTTATGATACACCAACAGATCTTTTCATTTGCGATCAACCGGCACCACCATATATTTTTGATTTATCCCAAAACGAACAACTCATGCTTGTGCCAACTCCAACACCTGATGATTATGTAGTTACATTTCATAATTCTTTGGAAGATGCAGAAAATGATGCTAATGCTATCGATGATATCGTTAATTATGATGGAGTTGATCAAGAGGAGATTTTTGTTAGATTCGAATATTTGGATTCAAATTGTTTTGAAATAGAATCATTCCTTCTCAAACTCATAGATTTACCTCAAATATTTCCTGCAGATGACTTAATTTTATGTGATGATTTAAACAATGATGGTGTAGAGGAATTTGATTTAGAACAACAAACACTAGATATTTTAGGAACACAATTACCAACCGATTATGTTGTTACCTATCATTCAGATTTTGCAACCGCTGAAGCGGGAACAGATAATTTAGCAAGTCCATATTTGAGTACTTCAAACGATCAAGAAATTTATGTCCGAGTAGAAAGCGCCGGAGGAGGTGGCTGTTTTATAGTTTCCCCCGATCCTTTATTCAATTTAATCGTCAACAACAAAGCGACTGCCACAGCGCCATCAGATCTATCGGATTGTGATGCTAGTGGTACAGCTGCACTGGAGTCCACATTTGATTTAGACCAACAGACAGCTACCATTTTAGGAACTCAGGATCCTACAACTTTTACGGTTACTTATCATGCTACACCGGAAGAAGCAAATTCTGGCGCCAACCCTTTAAGCAGTCCACTGACGACAACGACTCGAACAATTTATGTTCGTGTAGAAGAAGATGGATTGCCAGATTGCTATGAAACAACACAGTTCGAAATCACCGTCAATCCAAATCCAGAGGTAGCAGATCAAAACACAACGATTTGCAGTACCTCTACTGTAGATCTCATCTTAGGAGATGATGCAGACGGCCCATCGGTAGCGAGTTATGAGCTTACCGCCATTACACCCGCTTCGGGCTTAGTGGCCGATGCTGCGAATGCCACCGTAGGAACAACTTTAGCATCAGATGCCATTGCCTTGGATGTATGGACCAATGCCACAACGACACCATTAGATGTTGTGTATAGTTTTATTCCATATGATGCTATTGGTTGTACAGGTGCAGTCTTTACAGTTACTGTAACGGTCAGTCCAGAGCCAGAGGTAGCAGATCAAAACACAACGATTTGTAGTGCATCCGCTGTAGATCTCATCTTAGGGGATGATGCAGACGGCCCATCGGTAGCGAGTTATGAGCTTACTGCCATTACACCCGCTTCGGGCTTAGTGGCCGATGCTGCGAATGCCACCGTAGGAACGACTTTAGCATCAGATGCCATTGCTTTGGATGTCTGGACCAACACCACGACGACAGCACTTGATGTTGTGTATAGTTTTGTGCCAGTATCTTCGGACAATTGTACAGGGGCAACCTTTACAGTTACAGTGACAGTTAATCCAGAGCCAGAGGTAGCAGATCAAAACACAACGATTTGTAGTGCATCCGCTGTAGATCTCACCTTAGGGGATGATACAGACGGTCCGTTTGTAGCGAGTTATGAGCTTACTGCCATTACACCCGCTTCGGGCTTAGTGGCCGATGCTGCGAATGCCACCGTAGGAACGACTTTAGCATCAGATGCCATTGCCTTGGATGTATGGACCAACACCGCTACGACACCACAAGATGTTGTATATAGTTTTGTACCAGTATCTTCGGACAATTGTACAGGGGCAACCTTTACAGTTACAGTAACGGTCAATCCAAATCCAGAGGTAGCAGATCAAAACACAACGATTTGCAGTACCTCTACTGTAGATCTCATCTTAGGGGATGATGCAGACGGCCCATCGGTAGCGAGTTATGAGCTTACCGCCATTACACCCGCTTCTGGCTTAGTGGCCGATGCTGCGAATGCCACCGTAGGAACAACTTTAGCATCAGATGCCATTGCCTTGGATGTCTGGACCAATGCCACAACGACACCATTAGATGTTGTATATAGTTTTATTCCATATGATGCTATTGGTTGTACAGGTGCAGTCTTTACAGTTACTGTAACGGTCAGTCCAGAGCCAGAGGTAGCAGATCAAAACACAACGATTTGTAGTGCATCCGCTGTAGATCTCACCTTAGGGGATGATGCAGACGGCCCATCGGTAGCGAGTTATGAGCTTACCGCCATTACACCCGCTTCGGGCTTAGTGGCCGATGCCGCGAATGCCACCGTAGGAACAACTTTAGCATCAGATGCCATTGCCTTGGATGTCTGGACCAACACTACGACCACAGCATTAGATGTTGTGTATAGTTTTATTCCATATGATGCTATTGGTTGTACAGGTGCAGTCTTTACAGTTACTGTAACGGTCAATCCAAATCCAGAGGTAGCAGATCAAAACACAACGATTTGCAGTACCTCTACTGTAGATCTCATCTTAGGGGATGATGCAGACGGCCCATCGGTAGCGAGTTATGAGCTTACTGCCATTACACCCGCTTCGGGCTTAGTGGCCGATGCCGCGAATGCCACCGTGGGAACAACTTTAGCATCAGATGCCATTGCCTTGGATGTATGGACCAACACCGCTACGACACCACAAGATGTTGTATATAGTTTTGTACCAGTATCTTCGGACAATTGTACAGGGGCAACCTTTACAGTTACAGTAACGGTCAATCCAAATCCAGAGGTAGCAGATCAAAACACAACGATTTGTAGTGCATCCGCTGTAGATCTCACCTTAGGGGATGATGCAGACGGCCCATCGGTAGCGAGTTATGAGCTTACTGCCATTACACCCGCTTCGGGCTTAGTGGCCGATGCTGCGAACGCCACCGTAGGAACGACTTTAGCATCAGATGCCATTGCCTTGGATGTATGGACCAATGCTACGACCACACCATTAGATGTTGTGTATAGTTTTATTCCATATGATGCTATTGGTTGTACAGGTGCAGTCTTTACAGTTACTGTAACGGTCAGTCCAGAGCCAGAGGTAGCAGATCAAAACACAACGATTTGTAGTGCATCCGCTGTAGATCTCACCTTAGGGGATGATGCAGACGGCCCATCGGTAGCGAGTTATGAGCTTACCGCCATTACACCCGCTTCGGGCTTAGTGGCCGATGCCGCGAATGCCACCGTAGGAACAACTTTAGCATCAGATGCCATTGCTTTGGATGTGTGGACCAACACCACGACGACAGCACTTGATGTTGTGTATAGTTTTGTGCCAGTATCTTCGGACAATTGTACAGGGGCAACCTTTACAGTTACAGTGACAGTTAATCCAGAGCCAGAGGTAGCAGATCAAAACACAACGATTTGTAGTGCATCCGCTGTAGATCTCACCTTAGGGGATGATACAGACGGTCCGTTTGTAGCGAGTTATGAGCTTACTGCCATTACACCCGCTTCGGGCTTAGTGGCCGATGCTGCGAACGCCACCGTAGGAACGACTTTAGCATCAGATGCCATTGCCTTGGATGTCTGGACCAACACCACGACGACACCACAAGATGTTGTATATAGTTTTGTACCAGTATCTTCGGACAATTGTACAGGGGCAACCTTTACAGTTACAGTAACGGTCAATCCAAATCCAGAGGTAGCAGATCAAAACACAACGATTTGTAGTACCTCTACTGTAGATCTCATCTTAGGAGATGATGCAGACGGTCCGTCTGTAGCGAGTTATGAGCTTACCGCCATTACACCCGCTTCGGGCTTAGTGGCCGATGCTGCGAACGCCACCGTAGGAACAACTTTAGCATCAGATGCCATTGCCTTGGATGTCTGGACCAATGCTACGACGACAGCATTAGATGTTGTGTATAGTTTTGTACCAGTATCTTCGGACAATTGTACAGGGGCAACCTTTACAGTTACAGTAACGGTCAGTCCTTTGCCAATACCAGAGCCCGTAATTATTCCTTCTCAGTGTGATGATGATACGGATGGATTACAGACTTTTGACATGAGTGGAGTAGCCTCTCAGGTGGTTGGGACACAGGCGGACATGGTCGTGAGTTATCATGCTACACAGCAGGATGCCGAAGATAGTATTAACGCATTAGGTAATAGTATTACCACTACGGAGCCCGACGTACAAACGATTTATATTCGTTTGGAGAACAGCTTAACGGGCTGTTATGCTGTAAGCACAACACAACTGGTGGTTGATGCATTGCCGGTTGTGAATTTGGAGGACAATTATGTTATTTGCTCGGACACATCTAGTGGAGGAATAGATTCAGTAGAGGTAGATCCAGGGCTTTCGTCAGCGATTTATAGTTTTATATG
>CANNCM010000009.1 GCA_947503105.1 uncultured Flavobacteriaceae bacterium
GTAGCGCCTTGCTCGTTGTATGTAGCCCCAACTTCAAGCGTTACAGTAGCATCACCTGTTAGTGTAATAACTGGAGCGGTTGTATCCACGACGTTAACAGTTCTTGTAACTTCAGTAGCATTATTTCCAGCCGCATCAGTAGCGTTGTAAGTTACAGTGTATGTACCGACAGTGTTTGTATCCACCGTATCGCCACTAATAACAACATTTACAGTAGTATCGTAGTTATCAGTTGCTGTAGCGCCTTGCTCGTTGTATGTAGCCCCAACTTCAAGCGTTACAGTAGCATCACCTGTTAGTGTAATAACTGGAGCGGTTGTATCCACGACGTTAATTTCTAATGTGTCAATACATCCATTTGAGTTTTCAAAACTAATGGTTGTAGTGCCCAAAGTCAAGGCAGAAAACTCACCAGAATCTGTAATGGTACCAACAGATGTATTTGATGAAGACCATGGCGCTGGTGCACTTGGTGTAGTTGTCGCTGTAAATGTTGCTGTAGTATTGTATTCAATAGAACTATTTCCACTAATTACAGGAGATTCATAAACAGTTCCTGTTAAGGCTATATCAACACTTGTAGCATCTTGGCTTGTTACCGAAATATTTGAGTTAAAGTCACCAGTAGTAGCTCCAGTTAAACGCACATGAATAGTTGTTTCAGCAACTGTTCCAGAGGATTGTGACAATGTTATTGAAGAGCTAAAGGTTGAATTATCTGTCGATACTTCATATCCTGAAGGGGCATTTATGCTTATGTCTGCTGTTAAATATTCTCCTGAAACAACAGAGCTCTGCGCGTCGGAGGCATTTCCGGAGCAGCTTTCAAAGCTAGTAAAAGATTCAGTATATGTTATGGATGGTGAGGGTTGCATTAAGTTTTGTGTCACATTGAATTGAGCCCCGGATCGAACAGAAGATATTACATCTACCTTATTATCCCCGTCAACATCAACAGCAAGAGTAGGCCCACATGATCCACAATACTGATCTTGTCTAGGATACCATCTACTTTCTATTGAAGTGTCTGACAATGGTAAATTACTAATGATCATAACCCAAGCTTTATCCCAATTTGTGCCTCCAATGATCTCTAATTTGTTATCTCCATCAATATCACTAAGTGATAGTGAAGAGGCACCTTCTTCATATGAGTTTGTGAATTCTGTAAAGTCTGTTGATGCTAAAACACCTGAAGAAAATGTATTCTCAAAAATGCTTCCAATACTATAGATATCATTATCGCCATCATTATCAAAGTCACCAATAATGGACGAATTCCCGCCTCCACTTAAAGTTCCAGCCGAAGTAAATGTTGAGCTAGCTTCATAGTTGTTATATAGAACTTCCACAGTTCCAGATTTGGATACAACTACATCTATCCATCCATCATTATTTAAATCTCCATATCCCAAACCAACAAACCCAGATGAGGATAAAGAAACACTTTGTACAGAATCAAATGAAAGTACACCACCTGTTGAATTATTTAAGAAAATATTTAAGGAAGATGATGTTGTTGTTAAAATGTCAATTAGACCATCATTATTTACATCAGCCATTCTTACAACATCACCTCCGGAACTAATGTCGACTTTGTTCTCAAAAGAAATTATACCTGGACCAGTTGAATTATTTATAAGTACTGACATTGTGGATCCCCCTGTTAATATATCTAACTTGCCATCTGAATTAAGGTCTTTTACAACAACAGAATGGGGATTGCCATTGATTGTAAAATCGATTCCCGTATCAAAACTCGTATTTGAAATTGTACCTGCAGAGTTCATTAGATTTCTGTGAACACGAACTAAACCATTAGAGTTAACAACAACATCGACTTTTCCATCAAGATCTAAATCGCCAACAGCTATAGTCATATCTTTGGCAGATGATTGGCTCCCAACGGACGGAATAACAATATTATTTCCAAAATTGTTTCCAGTAATATTGTTGTTTGAAATTAAGGGGTTTACTACTTTGAAAGCAACTTTAGTTTGTGCGCTGAGACCACTTGTACTTACTGAAATGAAATCATGTGTTGCACTATTAGGAACTTCTACAACAATTTGAGTCGGCGAGGCGCTAACCACTGTTGCTTTTGCACTACCAAAGAATACAGAATTATTCGAAGAGATTGTACTGAAATTATTACCAGTGATGGTAATTTGATCACCGACCACCCCGAATGTAGGAGAAAAATTATTAATTTGAGGTACTTGAGCAAAGCTAAAAGCACCAAATAATACTAGAAGAATTGTAATTTTTTGCATTGTAAATTGTTTAATTTTTTTCAAAATTACTTCACAACTTTATCAAGCATTAATTTAAGGGTTGTAAAAGGTTATATTTTTAAAAAAAAGGAGTAATATTTCAAAAAAAAGGACTTATTTTGTGTTATGGATCTAATAATTACATTCCCTTTTTTGTTTAGTTTATTTCTATTAATAAAAAACAGAAAAAATCAGGCTGTGACGTTATTTAATGTTACAATTCTCGGGCTGTCCATTTATGTGATTGCTCACTACTTTACGAATTCAGAAGATTCAAGCTTTTTAGCTGCGATTTTGTTCAATCATTTCACTCCTTTATATTTAATGATAGGCCCCTTCTTCTATCTATTTATTTTAATTAAATTAAAGATAATAAAAAAATTAAGGAGGGTTGATCTTTTACACTTCATACCATTTTTGATCCATCTAATATCCATCATTCCCTATTTCTTTATGCCTTGGACAGAAAAAGTTAATTTAGTAGAACAAATATATATAAACCCCAAAGTTCAAGAGTCCCTCAATATAAACCTATTTTTCACTCCTAAGTTTAATTACATTTTCCGAATGCTTCATTTTATTTCTTATTGCATAATAAGTTTAAGACTTATACAATTAAGAATTAAGACCACGCCTCTTCACAATAAAGTTCAATTAATTTCATTAAAAAAAATTACAACAATATTCATCTCACTAACTGTTGTTTACTTTATTCACATTATTGTAATACTTGTTGGTGGTGAATACAAAACTACATTCATTAATGTAATTATTTATTTAGATGTAATTCTATTTGTAGGACTAATTTTTGAGATTATTAAATATCCTGAGCTGTTATTTAGTAATAAAAAATTTAAGAGTTCTTATATTCAAAATTCTCCTTTTTACTTAAGAGAAGTTAATAAAAATTTAATCCCTGAAAGCACTTATATGAATATTGAAGCAAAAATCGATAACATGAAGAAGAATAGTGATTTATTAATAGATCCTGACACCAATTTTGATGTTTTTGCTAATGAAATTAACGAGAATAAATATCACATTAGGTTATATTTAAAGTATAATGGATTAAGTTTTATGAAATTGAAAAATGAAATTAGAGTTCAAGAGGCTATCAAGTATTTAGAATCTGAAGATCGTCTAAAATTAGATTATATCGCAAAAAAAAGTGGTTTCAACTCTCCATCCAATTTTTATAAGATTTTTAAGAATATTACTGGTTATACCCCATCTGAATATGAAGATAAATTATCAAAAAACAATTAGGTTATGGTGTATAAACTTAGCTTAAAATTTTTGGTGTTTATATCATTGATATTCCAATTATAAAGTTCGAACTTTCAAAAGTTTTGGTCACGAATTAATAGTACAACTAAGAAAAAACGCCAAGCTTGCTTGAGCGTTTTTTTTATCCATATATTTTAGTCTAGTGCTCTTTTGGTTACAAAAGTGCGCCACCCCAAAAGTATCATCTGAAATTTATTGGCTTTACTCAAATCCACTCTGCGCTTGGTCAAACTAGGTAGAAGGAGTTTATTGAGATAAGCTAAGGTTTTAAACACTAGTTTCATGCGAATAAATTTAAGTTAAACATTTGATTTTTAAAGCTTTAACTAAGATTAAAAAATTGCCTTTAACTTTAATGATTATCGTTTTATTCAAATTTTTTTGTGTAGGCGACTAGCTTAGCTCTAAAAATTCCTCTCTGAGGGTTACATGTTTCAAAAATAGAATTTCTTTGTGATAAATCAAGCTATTTTCCTCTCATAACCTATATTTGTCAAAAATACGTGCAATGGATATTGTTTTGATGCTTTTGGGTTTTGTACTTCTTGTTGTCGGTGGGGAATACTTGGTGCGAGCTTCAGTTGGTCTTTCTTTCAAACTCAATATTTCCAAAATGGTAATTGGACTTACGGTTGTTTCCTTTGCCACCTCAGTTCCAGAGTTATTAGTAAGTTTGAATGCTGCCTTACAAGGATCTCCCGCTATTGCAATAAACAATGTGATTGGTTCTAATATTGCCAACATTGGACTCGTTTTGGGGATTACAGCTATTTGCACCACCATTGAAGTCGATAAATCATTTTATCAATTCAACTGGCCTGCACTTATTATTTTTTCACTACTCCTTTACTATTTTCTTCAAAACGATCAGCAGTTAACGGCATTTGAGGGCTGGATTTTATGTTTAGCATTATTAGTATTCATCTTTTTGCTTTTAAAAAAATCAAGAGCCACTTCAGATAAAAACCCCGATACAACAATAGATGCGCTCTCTAAAGTCTCCTATTTTAAAATATTGATTTGGCTTACTATTGGCGGATTAGCTTTATATTTTGGCGCCGATTGGCTTGTAAACGGTGCTGTTGTTGTGGCTCAAAAAATGGGTGTTAGTGAAGCCGTTATTTCAGTGTCCTTAGTTGCTGTTGGCACCAGCATTCCAGAACTTGCAGCTTCTATTATTGCGGTTATTAAAAAAGAAAAAGCAATATCGCTGGGAAATCTTATCGGTTCAAATATTTTTAATATTGGATCGGTGTTAGGGCTGACATCAATCATAAAAACTATCCCCATAGAGGATGTTCAAATTTTATCCAGAGATGTCCTATGGATGCTTATTTTTGCAGCGGTCATATTACCGCTAGTCCTTATCCCCAAACGCCATAAATTACAATTCAAAGAAGGATTTTTATTAGTGCTGCTTTATTCTGTATTTATACTGTTGGTTTTTATATAAATGCTCTATTCGGTAGCATAATCTCTCAATTCTTCAACACCTTCAATAGAAATATTAGTTGGAAAATCGAGGGGCATATTTAAAAAATCCAGTAATGCTGTCAGTTGAGAGGAAATATTAATCCTTTGAACTGTTTCGGCGCGGACAAGCCCTATCGTATTAACATAAAAATAAGTGATATTCATAACGTCTTGGGCTTCCAAAATCGCTACTGTTTGTGTGAATCCAGCCACACTAAATATCCCATTTATGCCAATATTTAATACAAATTCTGCTTCAAATACATCATCATAATTTATACCATTGACAGTTTGACTGCTGTAAAAATTAACTTTTTTTGTAGAAATTTTAGTGGTCACCTCAACAGGTACGGTGGTCTCCATAATATCAATAGACTCAGAGAAATTTGCCTCTTGAACAAACAGTTCTTGATTGTTCGAGGCGTTTAAATCCAGTAGAGTCATATTTTCTATAGAAAGATCTTGCGTGAACCCCAAATCCAATAAATTTTGAGGGACATCAATATTACCGTCAAAAACTAAAGTCGTTGGTGTTTTGCTGATTGTTCCATTGGTAAGCAATATATTCATGGTGCCGCTGGCAATACCATTATTATTCGCGCCCAACATGAAAGAAGTCTCATCGCCAGAATCAACATAGATAGAATCGGTAGCTGTAAAATTCATTTCTGAAACGTCCTCACTACTATTTTCTACATCGTAAATCCAATAGTCACTACTACCACTTGGTAAAAAATTAGGCGTTGAATTGTTAGGGTCTTCATTAGTGTCGTCATAGGCTTCATCATTGCAGCTTAGAATGAAAAGACATCCTGCAAGAAGATAAATTATTTTCTTCATTTTTTATAAAAGTAGAGTTTAAAGGTACAAAATAATTAAGACCAAAAAAAAATGCTCATCAGAATAGACAAGCATTTTATTATATAATTTTAAATAAATTATCTCTTGTTCATTTCTTTGATATATTGCTGGAGTGCCATACTCATAGAAGGAGTTTCTTTTGTTGGCGCTGCAATATCTACACGAAGGCCTTTGCTTTCTACAGCTTTAATAGTTGTATTGCCAAAAACGGCGATACGCGTGTCGTTTTGTTTAAAATCCGGGAAATTATGGAAGAGGGACTCTATACCCGAAGGGCTAAAAAACACCAAAATATCGTAATACACATCGGCAAGGTCAGACAAGTCGCTGATCACTGTTTTGTAAAAAACCGCTTGTTTCCATTTCACACCCAGCTCGTCTAAAGCTTTGGGGACAGAGGGTTTTAGTTTGTCTGATGATGGCAACAAAAAAGTCTCATCTTTGTACTTGCTGATCAAGGAAATAAGTTCTGGAAATGTTCGAGTACCAACGTAAATTTTTCGTTTTCTATACACTACATATTTTTGAAGATAATAGGCAACGGCTTCAGACTGACAAAAATATTTCATGCTATCTGGAACCTTAAAACGCATTTTTTCTGCAACTCGAAAAAAATGATCAACAGCATTCCTACTTGTTAAGATAATGGCTGTAAATTTTGAAAAATCAACTTTTTGAAGGCGTATTTCTTTAGTCGTTACGTCTTCAACATGGATGAATGGGCGAAAATCAATTTTTACTTTTTGCTCTTGCTGAAGATCAAAATATGGAGAATTTTCAGCTTTTGGCTCTGGTTGTGAGACTAAAATTGTTTTTACTTTCATAAATTGATTAATCTTTTTAAGACAGTTAATCTCTGTTTAAAACCTTAAATAAAACATAAAAAGGTCCAATTTCGAGAGTGCAAAGATATAAAATAAAATAAAAGAAATTGTTCAAAAGCATGTTAAGATTTGATCGAATAGTTTTTGTCATCCCGGCAAGCAGAATGAGCAGAATAAAAATTGATGTTAGTACCGAAAAAAAAGGAGCACTGTTTACCCCAAAAACATTAAACGCATTGAGTGGTAAAAGTATCAAGCCAATGAAATTGTAGCTGCTTATTTGTTGAAAGGTTAAAATATTAAATAGTTTACTCAAATCTAAAACGTAGCCAAGAAATAGCTCTAGACCAATTTTAAGTAAAAACCCTAAGGCAACAAAGGCAAACAGCTGAGAAAATAACAACAAACTCATATCGAGAGGTTCAAAAATGTGCTGATAGCCCATCCATCCAAAAACAATCAAATTGACACAAAAGTTGATAAAAAGTAGAGAATCAAAACGGTCAAAAAACGAATGTTCTCTTAAGTATATGCGTAGATAATTGGTATTGCCAAAAAGTTTTAAAAAGGCCGAAAACCGCTGAGGATGAATTGTTTTTGCCAAAACAACAATGACCAAACTAGCGAGGCAAAATATAACATACCAATCATTTGAAACGACGTCTCTAAGCATATACAAATCTAAGAAGAAAATTTGTGAAATAGATCCGCTAAAATAGCGTATTTTTGCCCTAATAAATTGAAATTTGAAAGATACACTAATTATTATACCCACCTACAACGAAATTGAAAACATCGAATTGATGGTTCATACTATTTTTTCCTTGTATGAAGAAGTTCATGTTTTGGTGGTTGATGATAATTCTCCAGATCAAACAAGTCAAAAAGTAAAAGAATTACAACACGAATATCCCTCTGTTTTACATCTTTTGGTTCGTCCACAAAAAACAGGTCTTGGCCGTGCCTACATCGATGGATTCAAGTGGGCACTTCAACATTCTTATCGCTATATTTTTGAAATGGATTCTGATTTTTCTCACAATCCAAAAGATTTGAAAGTATTGCATAAGGCCTGTCTTGGTCCTGATACAGACATGGCTGTTGGCTCTCGATATGTAAAAGGGATCAATGTTGTGAATTGGCCATTTTCTCGAATTTTACTCTCATATTTGGCTTCTTTTTATGTGCGTTTTATTACAGGAATGCCTATCAAAGATCCTACAGCAGGATTTGTGTGTTATAAACGCAGTGTTTTGGAAGCGATTTGTTTGGATGATATACAATTTGTTGGTTATGCATTTCAAATAGAAATGAAATTCAAAGCCATGAATAAAAAGTTTAAAATCAAAGAAATACCTATTATCTTTACCGACCGAATTAGAGGCGTATCAAAGCTCACAAAAGGCATTATTTCCGAGGCCGTTTTGGGAGTTATTCAAATGCGCGCTCAACAACTTTTAGGAAGATTATAAATGCAAGAAAAATCTATATTAATAAAAAATGCCCGAATTGTAAATGAAGGCAAAATCTTTGATGGCGACGTGCTCATCGAAAATCAATTTATAACCGAAATTTCGGAGTCGATAAGTGCAAAAAATGGTGAGACTCAAATCATTGATGCTGAGAACAAATTTTTACTTCCTGGAATGATAGATGATCAGGTGCATTTTAGAGAACCTGGCCTAACTCACAAAGCAAATATAGCATCAGAATCCAAAGCTGCAATTGCAGGTGGTATCACTTCTTTTATAGAAATGCCAAATACGGTGCCTCAAGCAACAACCATCGAAAAGCTAGAGGAAAAGTTTAATATTGCTAAAGAAACCTCTTTTGCTAACTATTCCTTTATGTTTGGTGGAACAAATGACAATTTGGAAGAAATTCTAAAAGTAGATTCCAAAAATGTGGCAGGATTGAAATTATTTTTAGGATCTTCGACTGGCAATATGCTCGTGGATAACCCGGAGGTTTTGGAAAAGATTTTTTCTAGTACAGATATGATCATTTCTGTGCATTGCGAAGATGAACAAACCATACGCGAAAACACTAAGAAATTTGTAGCCGAATACGGCGATGATATTCCAGTCAACTTTCATCCTACAATAAGAAGTGAAGAGGCCTGTTATTTGTCCTCGTCAAAAGCAATTGCATTGGCCAAAAAAACAGGCGCACGATTGCATGTATTTCATTTGTCTACGGCAAAAGAAATGAAATTATTTTCCAATAAAGTTCCTCTAAAAGATAAAAAAATAACAGCAGAGGTTTGTATTCACCACCTTTGGTTTTCAGATGAAGATTATGATAAAAAAGGCACCCTAATCAAGTGGAATCCTGCCGTGAAGTCTAGTGCCGATCGCGAAGCGCTTTGGAAAGCCCTTCTGGACGATCGGATAGACGTCATTGCAACAGATCATGCGCCACATACAAAAGACGAAAAAGACAACCCCTACACCAAAGCACCCTCTGGTGGCCCTTTGGTTCAGCATGCTGTTGTTGCGCTTATGGAAGCCTATCACCGAGAGCAAATTTCTATTGAAAAAATGGTAGAAAAAATGGCTCATAATCCTGCTATTTTATTTCAAGTAGAAAAAAGAGGATTTATAAAAAAGGGATACTACGCCGATTTGATTTTGGTAGACCCACACAACCCTTGGACGGTCACCAAAGACAATATTCTATACAAATGTGGTTGGTCGCCTTTTGAGGGAACAACTTTCAAATCCAGAATTACACATACTATTTTGAACGGTTCTTTGGTGTATCATAATGCTGAATTTTCTAACCACAATGCCGCAATGCGTTTAACTTTTGATCGATGAAAATAGTCTGCTTTGTATTATCGGTATTTCTGCTCATCTCTTGCCAAAGAGACAAATACAAAGCACCTGAGAATTTAATTTCTGAAGAACAAATGGTAGATGTTTTATACGAGCATATGTTGATGAATGCGGCCAAAGGTATCAACAAGAAAGTTTTGGAACAACATATTCAAGATCCAGCGCAATATATTTTTGATAAATTTAATATTGACAGTTTACAATTTGCACAGAGTAACACCTATTATGCCAACAATAACGAAGTTTATGCTTCAATTTACGAGCGCTTAAAGCAAAAACTAGAATCAGATAAAAAAGCAATGGAGTTGTTGGTTGAAGCAGAAAAAAAGAAAAATGATTCTATCAAAAAATCAAAAAGAAAAGAAAAGGATACTATTTTTGAATTCAATAGAAAAGAAAAAAGTCTTAAGAACCGACGTCTTCCAGAAATTCGCGACACCTTGCAGAAACGGAATCTGTAATAGGAGTAAATTTAAACCCTTCTAAATCACTTAAAATTTTGTCTGAGCTATAGATAGATTTTTTAATTAAAGTTTTGGCCAATTGTTTCGTCAATTTTCTTTTTCTTCCAATAATTTTAGACAACAACCAATCTGCTCGCCATCCTACAGAAAGTAAAAATTTTGAAGCTACTTTTCTAGGTGCTTTTACATGCAGCGCTTTACAAATCATTGTCATGATTTCTTCATAAGAGATGTTTGCACCAGCCAAAATATACCTTTGGTTTTCAATAGACGAACGCATCAATTTCAGCATTGCCACAACAACATCATTTACATCAACATAGGCCGTAATACCTTCCGTAATATAAGGATTGCCTTTGTAGGCCAACTTAAATAATAATCCACTGCCAGAGTTCCAAAACCCTGGACCGATGATGACACCAGGATTTACAATAACAGTAGAAACGCCTTCTTGAATCCCACGCCAAACCTCCATTTCTGCACCATATTTGGAAATGGCATACACACTTTGATCTTGATTTCCACCCCAAAAAGTGTCTTCGTCAATACGGTCAGAATGATGTCCAAGGGTGGCAATGGAACTCACATAGCAGAGTTTTTTAATTTTATGTTCTATGCATAAATTGACAATATTTGCAGTTCCTTTAATATTTGTATTCCGTAGTTTTTTGTAATCTGAGGGGTCAAAAGAGATGTATGCAGCACAGTGGTAAACATGACTGATATTTTCGAAAGCAACTGTAAGTTTTGGAATATCGTTGAGGTTGGCTTCTTGCCATTCTATGGTGTCAAAAAGATCGGACGAGGTCTCAGAATAGTAAGAAAAAATAGTTCTTACATGCTCCAGATCAGACCCTTTTCTGTAAGTGGCTCGAATTTTTTCGCCTTGTTGCGCCAATTTAACAAGTAGATGACTACCCACAAGTCCGGTACCGCCTGTAACTAAAACCATGATGCGAAATTACTGATTTTTCTTTTCTCAGCATGACTGAATCTTTTATCTTTGTTCAACAAAATTGAAATAATGGCCAATAATTTTATAGAGGTACTAAAGTGGAGAGGAATGATTCATGATGTTATGCCGGGTGCAGAGGAACATCTTTTGGAGCAAATGAGAGCTGCGTATGTAGGTTTTGATCCAACAGCCGATTCGTTACATATCGGAAATTTGGTACCTATCATGTTGTTGGCACATTATCAGCGTTGCGGGCACAAACCCGTAGCTTTGGTGGGTGGTGCAACAGGTATGATTGGCGATCCCTCGGGCAAATCTGCAGAGCGAAATTTATTGGACGAAGCGACACTGCGCCACAATCAAGAGGCCATCAAAAAGCAGTTGGCACACTTTCTAGATTTTGAAAGCCATCTCCCCAATGCTGCTCTTATGGTTAATAATTACGACTGGATGAAAGATTTTTCATTCCTAGATTTTATTCGTGATGTGGGCAAACATATTACCGTCAATTATATGATGGCTAAAGATTCTGTAAAAAACAGAATTTCATCGGATAGCAATGAAGGCATGAGCTTCACAGAATTCACATATCAGCTGGTTCAGGGTTACGATTTTTTGCATTTATTTCAAGCGCATAAGTGTACCATTCAGATGGGGGGTAGCGATCAGTGGGGAAATATTACTACTGGTACAGAACTCATTCGTCGTGTGGGTCATGGCAAAGGTTTTGCCATCACATGTCCTTTGATCACGAAATCTGACGGTTCCAAATTTGGAAAAAGTGAAGGTGGAAATGTGTGGCTAGATCCCAAAAGAACGTCGCCGTATAAATTCTATCAATATTGGTTAAATTCTAGCGATGAAGATGCAGAAAAATACATCAAAATTTTTACGTTTCTAGAGCAGGATGATATCAATGCCTTGATAGAATCGCATAAAGAGCACCCCCATTTGCGTCAATTACAAAAACGATTGGCACAAGAAATCACCACCATGGTGCATAGTGCATTGGATTGTGAAAATGCAGAAAAAGCATCACAGATTTTATACAGCAAAGCATTCAAAGACGATATTCAAACATTGGACGAGGCGACTTTTCTTGATGTTTTTGAAGGCGTGCCACAAGCCGATGTATCCAAAACTAAACTTCAAGAAGGATTGGATATGATAGCAGCACTTTCTGCCGAGACGGGCTTTTTGGCTTCAAATGGCGAAGCACGTCGTGCGCTGAAAGAAAATTCAATTGCTGTGAATAAAGAGAAAGTCAATGAGCAATATACATTGAGTGCGGCAGATTTAATTAATGACACCTATATCATTTTGAATCGAGGAAAACGCAGCACTTTTATTATTCGAGCGGTTTAAAGCACCATCAAATTACATCCTCTAATATCAGATTGATCAAAACGACCAAGCACTTCAAAGGTGCCATTGTTATGAATTTTTCCTAAATCTTTCGTGGCAATAAACGCACAGGAATATACATTAGCCAAATCGATAATATTGATGCCGCCAGATTTTTTTTCACCTAGAATTGTTAGTGCATCTTCAGGATCTCGAATCAAAACTTTCATCCATGGCGGAGTGCTAAATATGCCATTGCCTTTGGAATAGGCCTGAGATAACAATTCGGTCATTCCATATTCGCTATGAATTGTATCAACCCCAAATCCTTTTTTTAAAATGCTATGTAATTCAGATTTAATCATTTCTTTTCGACGCCCTTTCATGCCGCCAGTTTCCATGATTATGGTATGTTTTAACTCAAATTGATGAAATTCTACCAAGTCCAAAAGCGCATAAGACACACCAATAAGAAGTGTTTTTTGCTCTGATGCTTCAAGCTCCAGAAGCGTTTGTTTTAATGCGTCTAAATCATCCAAATAAAATCCACTTTTGGGGTGCTTAGATTGTTGAATCATATCATTTACCATATAAATCAAAGAAGATCCTTCGCGTTCCAAATAGGAGGGGAGAAGGGCCAAAACGGTGTAGTCTTCTATATTCCCATAAAAGTGCGCAAACCCTTTTTGAAAACTTGGTTCGTAAAGATTGAGATCAGCCACGTGGTGTTGGCTTACTACACTGCCTGTGGTGCCACTACTGGTAAACGTTTGTTGGATATCTTTTGTGGAAGATACAACCTTATGGGTTTTAAAAAATTCAATAGGTAAAAAAGGAATATCTTCTAATTTTTGAACATCGCTAGGGTGTCTGTACAAGAGGTCACAAAAAGAACGGTATACTGGATTTTCTTCAAATTGAAATTTGAAGAGTTCAAGTGCTTTTTTGGTAAAAGCCGTTTCGGAATTGATATCGAAAATTGACCTGTAGTCCATTATTGTTTAAATGCATCACAAAAATAGAGAAAATAAAAAGAGCGTTGCCATGGCAACGCTCTTTTTAAAAAAGGTTTAAAAAATGAATTATTGGATTATTAATTTTTTTGTACTTGTGTTTTTGTTTTGCGTAAGTTTTACCACATAAACACCTGCATTTAAGTTTGATACATCCAAACGTTCATTATTGACCGCAGTGTTAATGACTTCTTTTCCAAGAAGATCAAAAACTTGTGCTTGCACCACACCCATTTGATTGGATTTGATGGTTACAAATCCAGTTTTGGTTGGGTTGGGATAAAGACTTAATAAATTATGATTTACTTCGTAATTTGAGTTAGATAAAGTTTCGTTAAAAGATTGAGCAATAGTTAAATTATCTAATAGGATACCCTCATTTTGAGAAGAGTAAGACTGTCTTAAACCAAATTGTGTGATTGTTGTACCGGGATCAGCTTGGTCTGTTCCGAAAATTGATGGGTCCGTTTCAGCACTAGCATCAAGCCATAATTGAGCAATATTTGCAGCTTGGTCAAACTTAACCGTTACTCTGTATGTTGTGCCAAAGGTTAAGTCAGAAGCCCAAATAGCGTCTGCAGTGGAACCAGTCGTTGATATTCCTAAAGTATAGTCATTTCCTGCGGTATTTGCTTCTACAATATCCAAGCGCGCTCTGTAATTAAAACCATCATCTTTAAATACTGCAAAATACTCATAATCACCTCCACTGATTGGCTGACCAGGATCATTTACTGAAAAATCAAAAGCGTAATAGATAGACCCAGTTGCGGATGTAAAAGACATACTTGCATCTTCACTTGGAGTACCATGTTGTACGAGTGCTTTTCCATCGACTACTAATAAATCTCCTTCTGTTCCAGAAAAATTACTCCAGCTTGGAGAAGAAATCAAAGGCCCATTAGCGTAGCTAAAATCCTCGTTGTGAGGTAAAATGATTGGAGGATTACAATTTGGACTGTCAATACTTCTGGTAAAATCACAAGAACTGTTAGATGAATCTCCTGTAAAAGTGACCACAAAATCAGTATCTTCAATTATTCCTGTTATTGTGATGGTTCCATCTGTGACTGATGAAGGGTTATCTCCTCCAATGGTTCCAACACCTTGAGTGTCTATAGTATATGTTGTTGTACCACCACCAGTAAATGGAATAGTAGCAGTATAGGTATCTGAAGTACCACTTGTTATCGCATCACAAGTTTCAGTAATTGTGCCAATTTGTAAATCACATGGGTAAGCGACTGAAAAACTAACCGTTTGACTAACTGCTGGACTTATGGCCTGATGATTATTGTCCACTAAAAACATTTCAACAGTGTGTGAACCCCCATCAGCAACGTTTATTGTTTCATCTAAAGTATCATATTTCATTGGTTGGCTGTTTCCGTCCAAAGTCCAGTGGATATGACCATCTCCACTACCCCCGTTTGCAGGTGTTTGATCGACTACAAAATTGGCGACACTAACAGAAAGTGTAACAGTTGTAGTTCCAGAAGCAAATTCTTGGTTATTGGAAGGAGAAGTTATGGTGAGTGTAGGGCCTGAAACACATCCAGAATACGAGCCTAGTGTATCCCATCCCGAGTCAATTACTCCAACAATCCATTCAGAGTCTTCTGTAGTTGTACCGGCAGAGGCAGTCCAATCGTTATTGGGGCCGCAAACTGTAGATTTTCTTGTTAATGTGTTATCTTGAGTTGCGTTGGAAATTCCAGCAACTGCCCAGCCACTTCCTGGATCTGCGTTCCAGTCTCCCAACCAGTCAATGACGGTATAACTCGCTTCAGTTCCAGAGACTAAAGCATATCCATCATCTCCATTAGATAAATATTGATGAGTTTGATCGGCAGCAGCAAGAATGGTGGCATCAGCCGATGGATGCGCAATGACGTAAACATCACCAGCAGCAATAGTAGCACCTGCAGTAAAAGTATTCCAAAATTCGTATTCACCAGGCGTTGTTGGCGCATTACTTACGCTTGGAAATGCATAGTTGGAAAGGTCAATAGTTTGATCTGTTCCATTATAAATTTCTATGAATTTATTGTTGGAAGAACCCTCTCCGTATTTGCTGAAGTACAATTCAGTGACTTGCCCAAAAGACAAGTTAAAAGCAAAAAAAGTAAATAGTAAAAAGTAAAAGTGTTTCATTAGTTAAATTTTTGATTAATTCCCTCAAAAATAACTAATTTTGAAGTACAATCCATATAATTTAATTGAGAATTAATCAATTAACCTAAATTTATATTTTAATTTGCAATAAATTAACAGATTAACAAAAAAGGATGAGGCGTATTATCTAATCACCAATTTTTTTGTGGAAACCTTGTTATTTTGTGTGAGTCGAACCATATAAATTCCCGTTGGTAAGTTTTGGACATTCAAACGTTGGTCATTTGTTATTTCTTTGGTAAGAAGATTTTTACCTAAAGCATTGTATAGCTGTAAAGTGATAGGGCTTTTAATCGATGATTTTAAATAGATTATTCCATCACTACACGGATTGGGAAACAGTTGTATTTGTGAGCGTTTAGCGTCCTTTATTGCAGCTGATGTAGAGAACGTTTGGTTGGTGTTCAACGCATTATAGGTACTTGCTGCTGGAGAGCTCCAAGAAAAATCTTCGTAGGTTGTTCCTGTGCCTTTGAGTTGTAATGAATGGCCAACAGATGTAGTACCACTTTCTGAGACTCCAATATCCGTTGAGGTGTTACCAACAGCCACGCCATTAGCGGCAGTGATAGTGCCTTCATAACTTAAAAACTGAATTAGTGTTCCATTATTATCCAATGCCATGCCATCTGGGGAGCCATTTTGAAGACCACGAATTGGAAAAAACAAAGCGCCAAACCCATTAGACTGATTTGGAATAACTCCTGATAGTTTGATTACACTGCCATAGGTACTGTTGTTGCCACCATTGTAGAGCGTTAATTTGTAGCTACTCAAATTACTGCCAGAAGGCCCAGCAATCTCGACGCCTTCACCAAGATCTGTTTTAGCATTGTCATAGTGTATCTCGTTCATAAAAACTTTTGTTTGTCCAAAAGACAACAAACAGAAAGCCATAACAAATGGAATAATGTCGTTTTTTTTCATGTTTCAAAAATTTGGATATAAAATATACATCAAAAAATGTTCCAAATAACAGAAACAGCTATCAAACAATATTTTTTATTTTTTGGATCAAAAGAAACAGATTAAATCAAGGAAATGTTACGACAGTTTTAAACTAACATTAACACTAGTCTCATTTTTTTTTATTCATTTCATTTTCAATATATTTACAACTAAATCATAACCACAAAAATGAATAATTCTAGCATAAAAATTCTTCTTGTTGATGACGAACCGGACATTTTGGAAATCATCAATTACAATCTTTCGGCTCAAGGTTACAATGTGACAACAGCAAGCAATGGTGCTCAAGCAGTAAAAAAAGCTAAAAAAGAAAAACCACATTTAATAATTTTAGATGTTATGATGCCCGAAATGGACGGTATTGAAGCTTGTGAGCAAATCAGAAAAATACCAGACCTTCAAGATACAATCATCACATTTTTGACCGCTAGAGGAGAAGATTATTCGCAGGTTGCAGGTTTTGAAGCTGGAGCTGATGATTATATTACAAAACCCATAAAACCAAAAGTTTTGGTGAGTAAAATTAAATCTTTACTTAGGCGTTTGGGGTCTCAATCCAATGGCCAATCCAATGACTTGATTGAATTAGAACAGCTAACGATTGACAGGGAAGCGTATAAAATTATTTTCAAAGGTGAGGATATAGTATTGCCACGAAAAGAATTTGAATTGTTATATTTGCTAGCATCCAAACCTGGTAAAGTTTTTAAACGCGAGGATATTCTCGATAAAATTTGGGGTAACGAAGTCGTTGTTGGTGGAAGAACCATTGATGTTCATATTCGAAAACTCCGCGAAAAATTAGGAGACAAACGCTTTAAAACGATAAAAGGGGTGGGGTATAAGTTTGTAAATAAATGAACCTAAAAAAAACCTATAAATTTGCGGCAGTAACGGCACTACTTTTATCGTTTTTCCTAGCACTCTCTTTGAGTGTTTTTTTGTTTTTTAGCGGTGATCTCAATGTGAAGCTTTTAGTTTTTTCTTCTCTTTTTTGTTTTGTATTGAGCTTCGTGATTATACAATTTCGTATTGAACGCTATATTTTTAGAAAAATAGAAAAAATATACAATGATGTTATTTTTTTAGAATCTGAGACAGGACCAGTAAAAACTGTGCCAACTTCAACAGATTTAGATTTTCTTACCAAAGCACTAAGCCAATACACAAAGCTTAAAAAAACAGAGTTAGAATCTTTCAAAGCAAGAGAAGAATTTAGAAAAGAATTTATTGGAAATGTAGCCCACGAGCTAAAAACACCATTATTTACAGTCCAAGGCTATATTTCTACGCTACTTGATGGTGCCATGACCGATAAAGATATTTTGAAAAAATATTTAAAAAGAGCAGATAAAGGTGTTGATCGTCTGATTTATATTGTTCAAGATTTGGATATGATCACAAAAATAGAATTTGGTGATGCAAAATTGGAAAAATTGAATTTTGATATTGTAGAGCTCATCAAAAATGTTTTTGAGGAATTGGAGATGAAAGCCAAAAAGAAAAATATTCTACTTTCTTTAGATGAACTTACAGAGCCATCTATTCTTGTTTATGCAGATATGGAACGTATTCAGCAAGTGCTTACCAATCTTGTGGTCAATTCTATAAAATATGGCCATAGCAACGGTACCACCGAAATAAGCGTAGAATCTATAAACCCAGAAAAAGTTGTGGTTAGAGTTACCGACAATGGTGAAGGTATAGAAGAAGAGCATATTCCTCGACTTTTTGAGCGTTTCTATAGAGTGGATAAAAGCGGTGCTCGCAGTGAAGGTGGATCAGGGCTTGGACTTGCCATTGTCAAACATATATTAGAAGCACACAACGAAAAAATTCATATTGAAAGTAAATATGGAATAGGAAGTGAATTCTCATTTACACTTCAAAAACAATTATAAATCCGTCCTAATTTCCCTATTTTTGCTAAAAATCTAAAGCTGTGGGGAGCAAAAATAAACTGAAAAGATTTAGGGAAAACGAAACCTTTCATAATGTGATTCAACCGACACGTGAAGCCTTGGTTGATGCTGAGTTTTTGCTGAAAGGAAAATGGCGAACAGATTTCTTTAAAAATAATAATCCTTTAGTTTTGGAATTGGGTTGTGGTAAGGGAGAATACACCGTTGGTCTGGCAAAGCGATATCCTAACAAAAACTTTATTGGAATCGATATCAAAGGAGCGCGTTTTTGGCGAGGTGCCAAAACAGCGATAGAAGACCAAATGTCTAATGTGGCTTTTATTCGAACTCAAATAGAGCTTATAGAATATATTTTTGCAAAAAATGAGGTAGATGAAATTTGGATTACTTTTCCTGATCCTCAAATCAAATATAAAAGAACAAAACATCGGTTGACTAATGCTGCATTTTTGAAACGCTACAAGACTGTTTTAAACACCACAGGCGTTGTTCATCTAAAAACCGATAGTGAATTTATGCATGGCTATACCATTGGGCTGTTGCATGGGCTTGGGCACGAGATTCAGTATGCCAACCACGATGTGTATCGACAAGAGGGAAGTCCAGAAGAAGTCACAGAAATACAAACTTTTTATGAAGAGACCTATCTGGCAAAAGACAAAGCAATTACGTATATTAGATTCAAAATCAATTAAAAATTGAATAATACATACATCTTTTTCATAAGTCTAGCCATATCGTTTATTGGTGTGATCCCACCTGGGTTATTAAATGTATCGGCAGCAAAAATAAGTTTGAAAGAGGGCCATAATAGGGGTTTTATGTTTTCAATTGGGGTCTGTATTGTTGTTGCTTTTCAGGTCTATATTGCAACTGTTTTTGCCAAATACCTCAACCTTCATCCCGAAGTGACAATAATTTTAAAGCGCGTTGCTTTTGTTATTTTCTTGTTAGTAGCACTTTATTTTTTTATTACAGCAAAATCAAAACCATCAAATTTGCAAGTAGAATCTTCTCTAAAGAGTAAACAAAGCCGAATTTTTCAAGGCATGTTCATGTCTGCACTCAATATCTTTCCTATTCCATTTCAAGCCTATATGGTAACAACATTGGTTTCTTTTAGGTGGCTCAGCTTGGACCCCACAAGTATAGGAACCTATGTGTCCGGTGCTGTAATGGGAACATTTATGGCACTATATGGTTATATTTTGTTTTTTGACACTCTTAAAAATACCCAATTTGTGACTCCAAAAAACATGAACTACACCATTGCAATTATAACACTAGTTGTTGCAATTTTCACACTGATTAATTTAATACGATTAAACTAATCATGTCTAATTCCTCTAATTTTTTTGATCAATGTTATGAAGTTGCTCGTCAAATTCCATTTGGTCGTGTTACAAGCTATGGCGCCATTGCAAGCTATTTGGCTGTACCAAGAAGCGCCAGAGCAGTTGGCTATGCTATGACGGCCTCGCACGGAAAAGACGTTCCCGCTCACAGGGTGGTCAACAGAAAAGGATTACTCACTGGAAAACATCATTTTCAAGGCATAAACCTTATGCAGCAACTTCTAGAAAATGAAGGAATTCAAGTGAAAGACAATCAAATTCAGAACTTTGAATCTGTTTTTTGGGATCCTGCAAAAGAACTTTAGTTTTTTTAACAAATCAAGCGTATATTTGTACCTTAGAATAAATCTAAATTACACGCCTTGAAATTCACAAAACAAGCTATTGAAGACGCCTTAAAAACCATCACTGTACCTGGTGGAGGGAAAAATATGATAGAAAGCAAAGCAGTATCAAATATTGTTGTTTTCGATGATGAGGTTGTTGTCGATTTGACAATAACAAACCCAAGTTTACAAGCCAAAAAACGCACAGAAGTCAATATCATGAAAGCAATTCATGAGTTGGTTTATCCTAAGGCCAAAGTTCAAGTGAATGTAAAAGTTAATGCGCCATCAAATCCAAAAAATCAAATTAAAGGGAAGTCAATTCCTGGAATCCAAAATATCGTAGCAGTAGCATCAGGAAAAGGTGGTGTTGGGAAGTCAACAGTCACCTCAAATATTGCAGTAACGCTCTCAAAAATGGGCTTCAAAGTCGGGGTGCTCGATGCCGATATTTATGGTCCTTCTGTGCCTATCATGTTTGATGTGGCACATGAAAAACCACTTGCAGTTCAAGTTGATGGTAGTTCTAAAATGAAACCCATCGAGAATTATGGGGTAAAAATATTATCTATTGGATTTTTTACCAAAGCAGATCAGGCAGTCGTATGGCGAGGGCCAATGGCAGCAAAAGCACTCAATCAAATGATTTTTGATGCAGCTTGGGGAGAGTTGGATTTTTTATTGATTGATTTGCCACCAGGAACAGGAGATATTCATTTAAGTATTATGCAGTCTCTACCGCTTACAGGCGCTGTGGTTGTTAGTACACCGCAAAATGTGGCCTTGGCCGATGCCAAAAAAGGTGTGGCTATGTTTCAGCAAGAAAGCATTGATGTTCCAGTGCTTGGGATCATAGAAAACATGGCCTATTTTTCGCCAAAAGAATTGCCAGATCATAAGTATTATATTTTTGGTCAAGAAGGCGCTAAGCACCTAGCGGAAGACTTAAATGTTCCTTTTTTGGGAGAAATTCCAATTGTTCAGAGCATTAGAGAAGCAGGAGATTTTGGTCGTCCAGCAGCCATGCAAACAGAAACTTCAATTGAAGCGGCTTTTAATACCATCACACAAGAAGTGGTGCAAGAAGTCGTAAAACGAAATAAAAATTTACCACCAACCGAGGCCATTAAAATAACAACAATGGCTGGCTGTAGTGCTGTAAAAAAATAAGTTTATAGAGCTATGAATTCAAAAGAACTCAGAGATAATGTTGAAAAAGCTTTAAATGAAATTCGTCCGTTTTTACAAAATGATGGCGGTAATATCAACTTAATTTCTATTGAAAATGATGCCATTGTAAAGGTGCAATTAATAGGCGCTTGTTCATCGTGCAGTGTGAATCAAATGACACTTAAATCGGGAGTGGAAATGACCATAAAAAAATACGCACCTCAAATTCAATCGGTCATAAATATTGAAGCTTAAAATGATTACAACAGATATCCTTATCATTGGTGCAGGGCCAACAGGTCTTTTTACGGTTTTTGAAGCCGGTCTTCTTAAGCTCAAATGTCATCTTATTGATGCATTGCCGCAACCGGGAGGGCAGTGCTCAGAAATCTATCCCAAAAAACCCATTTATGACATTCCTGCCTATCCTGAAATATTAGCGGGTGATTTAACCAAAAAATTATTAGAACAATCCAAACAATTTAAACCCGGTTTTACACTTGGTGAACGTGCTGAAACCATTGAAAAGCAAGTCGACGGTTCTTTTATTGTAACAACAAACAAAGGCAGCAAACATCACGCCCCAGTGGTGGCTATTGCTGGAGGTTTGGGGAGTTTTGAACCCCGAAAACCTGCCCTTGATCAACTCTCAGATTTTGAAGACAAAGGTATTGCCTATATGATAAAAGATCCTGAAGTGTATCGCAACAAACGTGTTGTTATTGCAGGCGGTGGAGATTCTGCATTGGACTGGTCTATTTTTCTTAGTGATGTAGCAAGTGAAGTTACTCTTATTCATCGGAGAACAGAATTTAGAGGGGCTTTAGATTCTGTAGAAAAGGTGCAAGAATTAAAGAACAAAGGGAAAATTAATTTGATTACTCCTGCGGAAGTTACTGCGCTTTTTGGAAATGATCACCTTGAAGCAATAGAAGTTACTCAAACAGGACAAGTAGCGCAACGCATTGAAACTGACGCTTTTATCCCTTTGTTTGGATTATCGCCAAAACTTGGTCCTATTGCCAACTGGGGTCTCGAAATTGAAAAAAATGCTATTAAAGTTAATAACGCACTAGACTATCAAACCAATATTCCAGGCATCTTTGCCATTGGTGATGTAAATACTTACCCTGGAAAATTAAAATTAATTTTATGTGGGTTCCATGAAGCAACCCTCATGTGTCAGGCAGCATACAAAATTATCAATCCTGGTAAACGCTTTGTTCTTAAATATACCACCGTAAGTGGAATTGATGGATTTGATGGAACTCGAAAAGAAGCGCCCAAAAGTGTGGTAAAATCTATTGATTAATGTCTTTCGATATCAACATAAAAATAACTGACCGATTGGGGGTTACACATCAAATTGAAGCTCCAACGGATATGGCACTCAATCTTATGGAGGTTATGCGCATGTATGAACTTGCTCCAGAAGGAACAATTGGTATTTGTGGAGGTATGGCCATGTGTGCATCCTGCCAGTGTTATATCGAAAGTACGCATGAGTTATCAGAACAATCAGACGATGAAGAGGCCATGCTAAGCGAAGCATTTCATGTAAAACCCAACAGTCGATTGGGGTGTCAAATTCAAATCACTCCCAAATTAGAAGGGCTTGAAGTGCGATTAGCACCAGAGGAGTAAACTCAATCAATTTTTTCGATCGCCAAGGGTAAAATTCGTTCTACGAATAATGTATAAGCCAAAGCAGAGGGATGCAAATTATCAGAAGCAACCAATGCTGGATTTTCAAGACCTTGTTGTGTGATGTCAGTAATATAAACATAGGTCAACCCATTTGTTTCACAATAATTTTGAGCAAAATTATTATAATTTTCAAGTTCTTCTGAAATGGTTTCAGGATTGCCATTTTGACCAAATGGCGTATATGCATAATCTGGAATTGAAACTACAATGAGTTTTGCAGCATCATTTTCTGCCAATGCAATGGCAGTATTTGTTAGTTCTACAAATTCCGTTTCATACAGCGAAAAGGGTTTCCCTTGATATTGATTATTTACTCCGATTAGTAAAGTCACCAAATCAAAATCTGAGGTTAAATTGGTACTAGCAATAGCAGACTTTAAGTTTGTTGTTGTCCATCCAGATTGCGCAATGACATCAAGAGAAAATGTATCTTGTTCATTGAAATTTGCAATCAAGCTGTCTTTCAATTGTTCTGGAAAACGACAGATTTCGCAAACACTTTGACCAATGGTATAGCTATCGCCAAGACTCAAAAGTTTAAAGTTTTGTGGAGGTGTTTCATTATTTCCTCCATTATCGCCACCATCATCATCATCATCATTTTGATCACCTGTGTAAGAAGCAACATAGGGAACATCTGCTTTTTTATTACAACTTAATAATGACGTATTCAAAAAGAAAACGCCTATTAAAAAAATAAAATATCGATTATTTAAACGCATTCAAACCAGTAATGTCTAGCCCAGTAATGAGCAAGTGGATATCATGTGTACCTTCGTAGGTAACCACACTTTCTAGGTTCATCATATGTCGCATAATGCTGTATTCTCCGGTGATTCCCATTCCGCCTAAAATTTGACGTGCTTCACGAGCAACTTTCAAGGCCATTTCAACATTATTTCTTTTGGCCATAGAAATTTGAGCAGTAGTGGCTTTGTTTTCATTTTTGAGCTGCCCTAATCTAAAAGCAAGCAGTTGCGCCTTTGTGATTTCAGTAATCATTTCGGCCAATTTTTTTTGTTGCAACTGGAAACTAGCAATGGGTTTTCCAAATTGAACCCTTTCTTTAGCGTAACGTAAAGCGGTGTCGTAACAATCCATCGCGGCACCAATAGCACCCCATGCAATTCCGTAACGTGCTGAATCTAAGCATCCTAGCGGAGCACCCAGTCCAGATTTGTTCGGTAAAATATTTTCTTTAGGGATTTTCACATCTTGGAATATTAGCTCACCAGTAGCACTGGCTCTCAAAGACCATTTGTTGTGGGTTTCTGGAGTAGAAAACCCTTCCATGCCACGCTCTACAATCAGACCATGAATTCGACCTTCTTCATTTTTTGCCCAGACGACAGCAATATCACAAAAAGGAGCATTTGAAATCCATAGTTTTGCTCCATTCAAAAGATAATGATCGCCCTTATCTTTAAAATTTGTTGTCATACCGCCGGGGTTACTGCCGTGGTTGGGTTCTGTAAGACCAAAGGCCCCCATAAACTCCCCTGTAGCGAGCTTTGGCAAATATTTTTGACGTTGTTCTTCATTCCCATATTGCCAAATAGGATACATGACAAGAGATGACTGAACAGAAGCTGTACTTCTTACACCAGAGTCTCCACGCTCAATTTCTTGCATGATTAGCCCATATGAGATTTGATCCAGTCCTGCACCGCCATATGTTTCGGGAATATAAGGACCAAAGGCCCCAATTTCTGCCAATCCGCTAATGATTTGATCTGGAAATTCTGCTTTTTGTGCATAAGATTCAATAATGGGCGATACGTCTCTTTTGACCCATTCTCGTGCGGCATCACGAACAAGTTTGTGTTCTTCGCTAAATAAATCATCTAAGTTGTAATAGTCTGGTGCTTCAAAGAGGTCTGGTTTCATACGAAAAGTTTTTTAAGCTTAGATTTTGTAGAAAAATCAACTATTAATTCATTTTACTATCAACAAATTTACTTATAAAATTGTTGAGTTTAGAATTTTAAATAAAATTCTTTTGTCATTTCTCTATAAGCATTGCTATAATTGTGCCGCCCGTCTTCTAAATATATGGCTTCTATTTTAGGAGATTGCTCTTCAAACGAAAAAACCATCAAACTGCGTTTAATTTCGCTATTTTTTTGTCCACGAACCCTCAATTTTTTGTTGCAAAAAAGTTGATTTTCCTTAGCCAATGCGCAAAAGATATCTTCTTCGCCGTAGGGAACAATAACGCAAAAACGACCATGATCAGACAATAACATTTTTGCCGATGTGATAAGATGATCAAACGGCAAAGCGTTTTCAAATCGAGCCAAATTTCGGGCTTTGTTTTTGGTGTCAAAATGATCGGTATAGAAAGGAGGATTGGAAACAATAAGATCGTATTTTTCTTCTATTTCTTCTGTAAATTCTTTGAGACTCGCATGATAGCAAAACAAACGATCTCTCCATGGCGATTGTTCAAAATTGAGCACACATTGCTCATATGCTTCGCTGTCAATTTCGATGGCATCAATCAATTCTGCTACACTGCGTTGTGCAAGCATAAGCGCCAAAATACCCGATCCGGAACCAATATCCAAAATGGAATTGGGGGAGTGGTCAACGGCTGCCCAGGCCCCAAGTAAAACTGCATCGGTGCCAATTTTCATTGCACAACGATCGTGTGCAACACTAAATTGTTTAAACTTAAAGGCTTCCAAAGGCATTAGTCGAGATATAATTCAATAAGACCAGGAGGTGTTTTTACCGATATAATTTTGGCTTTGCGGTCTAGATGAGTAATAATTTCATCGTTGATGGGAATTAAAATTTCTTTTCCATTATGATTAATTTCGAACAAGGCTTGACTTGTTGTGTCATTTACAGCTGTAATTTGTCCAACAAGGCCAAAATTTTCATCAATCACTTGAAATCCTATAATTTCGTGATAATAAAAGGTGTTGCCCTCAAGTTTTGGTAAAAGTTCGAGCGGTAGGTATAAGTCTTTTTTTAGGAGTTGATCTGCCTCATTTTCATTAGAAACATCCTCGAGTTTAAGTCGGAGTAAATCCGATTTATGCAGTTGGGATTTTTCGACAAAATAAGGAATCAAGCTATTGTTGATTTCTATAAACAAAGCGTCTAGATGTTCATATAAATCTGGTTGATCGGTGTCAAGTTTCGCCAAAAGTTCACCTTTGAAACTGTACTTTTTCACAATCTTACCAAGATAAAAACACTCTTTTTTTTCCATAAAATATCAAAAAAAAACCTGACTGTAAAGTCAGGTTTAAAGGTATAAAAAATAAATGTTTTATTCTTCTTCGTTTGAAGATTCTGCAGCACTTTCAGCGGCAACTTCGTCTTCAACAACTTCTTCAACAACTTCTTCTACTGCAGGTGCAGCGGCAGCAATTCGAGCTTCATTGGCTGCTTTTTCGGCAGCAAATGCTTTAGCTTCCTCAGCTTCTTTAGCTTTCTGGAGGTCTGATTTTTTTGCGTCAACTTTGGCTTGCTTTTCTGCAACCCAAGCTTGGAATTTTTCCTCCGCTTGTTCTTCAGTTAAAGCGCCTTTTTTCACGCCACCAGCAAGGTGTTTTTTTAATAAAACGCCTTCATGAGACAAAAGCGTACGCGTTGTGTCTGTGGGTTGAGCACCATTTTCTAACCATTTTACTGCACTATCAACATTAAGGTCAATTTGTGCTGGGTTGGTGTTAGGATTGTATGTTCCTAATTTTTCGAGAAAACGTCCATCTCTTTTTGAGCGCGAATCCGCAGCAACAATCCAATAGAATGGTTTTCCTTTTTTTCCGTGTCTTTGTAATCTTAGTTTTACAGGCATAAAAATTAATTTGTGAGGTTCTCGACCTCTGTTATTAATGAGCGGCAAATATACTATAAATTTTCAATACAAAAACATTCATTTATTTTTTATATTTTTGAGCTATTATTAATATGAAATACCCATCTCATAAATCAAATAAACTATGAAGTATTTTGCGCTTGCTTTGCTGTTCACCTTTTCTTTTTTTGGTTGTCAAGACGATATTCAAACCAGTAACCCAACTCTGCAAGGTTTGCAGCATGGTGACTTTAGATGGCGATCGACTTCCCGCTCGGCTACGGTTGATGCATTAGGACAACTCACTATAACTGGAACCGACGGATATGGAACCATGACAATTATGTTGCCAGAATTAACCATTGGGACCTATATTTTAGGTAAAGATAAAGCTCCCACAATCACATTTATTGAAGAAAATACCATTTACTCTACTCAAAACAACGGTGAAGAATACCCTGTTTACTTAAGTGACGGTAGAGTTGAAATTGAAGAAATAAATGCCGAAACCAAAATGTTGAAAGGTGCATTTTACTTCAATTCTTACGATAGCACGGGTACAAAATACTTGAACTTTTCTGAAGGCATCTTTTATAATTTGAGCTATAGGACTGAGGAGTAAAGAGACTTACTTATTATTTACCCTTTCTCAGATGCTGAAACATATTTCTCGTAACATTCATCAAAAAAACAACTATTGTTGGTCACACTGAACTTGTTTCAGTGTCTATAAACATGAATCTTGCAGTAGCGGAGGTATTTAAACACATAAAATCCTAAAAAATCACTTTTTAAAAAAAAAAGCAGTGTTTTTATTGTTCATAAATCCTTAAAAAAAGCCGAGCTATAATCTTAAAATAATTCTATATTTAGAGTTCTATTTTAAGCACAAATTGTAGCCATGTATTTAATCTTTGATACCGAAACCACAGGCCTTCCCAAACGTTGGAATGCTCCTATAACGGACACCGACAATTGGCCACGTTGTATCCAAATTGCATGGCAATTGCATGACGACATGGGCCATTGCATCGAGCATCAAGATTTTCTTATCCGCCCCGAGGGTTTCAATATTCCTTACGATGCCGAAAAAATTCATGGTATTTCTACAGCGCTAGCCACAGAGCAAGGCGAAGAATTGCAAGTTGTTCTCGACGCATTTAATACAGCACTTTCCAAAGCCAAATTTGTTGTGGGTCAGAATGTTGGTTTCGATCTAAATATTATGGGCTGCGAATACCACCGTTTGGCAGTTGAAACACCGCTCAACAGTATGCCTGTTTTAGATACCTGTACCGAAACCACGGCGCGTCTTTGTCAGTTGCCAGGAGGACGTGGCGGTAAATTCAAATTACCCACGCTTACGGAGTTGCATCAGTTCTTATTCCAAACACCATTTGCAGAAGCCCACAATGCCACTGCCGATGTAGAGGCAACTACACGTTGTTTTTTTGAACTGCTTAGAAAAGGGGTTTTTACCCCGGATGAATTGCAGTCTTCACCAGAATACATTCAAGAGTTCAAAGCGCAACATCCTACTCCAATTGCGCCTATTGGTCTCAAGCATATCAACCTAAAAGAGGCCACCGCACTTATCGCTGCGAAAGCCCAAAAAGAAACTCAATCAACTCAAGCGACCCAATACACTGCTGGCATTCCTGAGGAGTTGAGTGATGCCACCATGGCACATTTGCACAACCATTCTCAATTTTCAATTTTGCAGTCGACAATCAGCATAAAAAAATTAGTGGCTGCCACCGCAAAACACCAAATGCCTGCCGTTGCGCTTACCGACCATGGGAACATGATGGGTGCTTTTCATTTTGTTAAAGAAATAGGGAACTACAATAAAGGATTACAACAACAAAAATTGGATGCCGAAACAAAAGGAGAACCTTTTGAAGCAACTCCGATAAAAGCCATTGTGGGTTGCGAATTTTTTGTTTGTGAAGATCATACCAATAAGTCACAAAAAGATAATGGGTATCAAATTGTCTTTTTGGCTAAATCCAAAAAAGGCTATGAAAATCTGGTAAAAATGTCTTCCATTGCGTTTACAGATGGATTTTATTATGTTCCTAGAATTGATCGTAAGATTGTAGAACAATATAAAGAAGATTTAATTGTGCTTACAGGAAATCTTTATGGTGAAGTGCCTTCAAAAATATTAAATGTTGGTGAAAAACAAGCCGAAGAGGCATTGTTATGGTGGAAAACACAGTTTCAAGAGGATTTATACATAGAGTTGATGCGTCACGGTCAAGAGGATGAAGACCGTGTCAATCCTGTACTGATTCAATTTGCGCAACAGAACAGAGTCAAATTAGTGGCGACCAATAACACCTATTATGTTGATCAAACTGAAGCCAATGCCCACGATATTTTGTTGTGTGTCAAAGATGGTGAAAAACAAGCCACCCCTATAGGCCGTGGACGTGGGTATAGATATGGTCTTACAAATCAAGAGTATTTTTTCAAATCTTCAACAGAGATGAAAGAATTGTTTAAAGATGTACCAGAGGCCATCCTAAACATTCAAGAAGTTATTGATAAAATTGAGCCTTTTGAATTGGCTAGAGATGTATTGCTTCCAAAATTTGAAATTCCAAAAGAATTTATACATGAATCGGATGCCTTGGAAGGCACCAATCATGGTGAAAACGCCTACCTGAGACATTTGACATATGAAGGCGCCAAAAAACGCTATGGAACACTAACAGACGAAATCAAAGAACGTTTAGATTTTGAACTTCAAACCATTGAAAAAACAGGATATCCAGGGTATTTTTTGATTGTGGAAGACTTTATTCGCGAAGCGCGAAATATGGATGTTTCTGTGGGGCCAGGCCGGGGTTCTGCAGCAGGGTCGGTTGTGGCCTACTGCCTTTGGATCACCAATATAGACCCCATCAAGTACGATTTACTTTTTGAGCGCTTTCTCAATCCAGATCGTGTCAGTATGCCTGATATCGATATCGATTTTGACGACGAAGGGCGTAGTCGTGTGATGGATTATGTTATTAATAAATATGGTTCAAATCAAGTAGCACAAATTATAACTTATGGAACCATGGCAGCCAAATCCTCAATTAGAGATACTGCTCGTGTCTTGGATTTACCGCTAGGTGATGCAGACCGCATTGCGAAATTGGTGCCCAATATGTCTAAACTCAACAAAATTTTTGGTGTTGACGAAAAAGTACTCAAACAAAAATTTCGTGCAGAGGATATGGAGCTTATTAATCAATTGCTCAATATTTCTGAGGGGGATGATTTGGAAGCAGAAACTGTCAATCAAGCGAAAGTCTTGGAAGGTTCACTAAGAAATACAGGAATTCACGCTTGTGGGGTGATCATTACTCCAGGTGATATCACCAATTATGTGCCTATCGCTACTGCAAAGGATTCAGATTTATATGTGACTCAATTTGACAACTCGGTGGTTGAAGATGCAGGTTTGTTGAAAATGGATTTTTTGGGGTTAAAAACATTAACACTCATAAAAGACACAGTAAAAATTGTCAAAGCCAAGCATAATATCGCCTTAGATCCCGAAAATTTTCCTTTAGATGACGAAGCCACTTACGAATTGTTTCAGCGTGGAGAAACAGTTGGAATATTTCAATATGAATCACCAGGAATGCAAAAACATATGCGGGATTTGAAGCCTACTGTTTTTGCCGATTTAATTGCCATGAATGCACTGTATCGCCCTGGACCATTGGAATATATTCCAAGTTTTATTCGTAGAAAACATGGTGATGAAGAAATCACTTATGACCTTCCAGAAATGGAAGACTATCTGAAAGAAACTTATGGAATTACAGTATATCAAGAGCAAGTAATGCTACTGTCACAAAAACTCGCAGATTTCACAAAAGGCGAAGCCGATGTTTTGCGGAAAGCTATGGGGAAAAAGCAAAAGGCAGTACTTGATAAAATGAAACCAAAGTTCATCCAACAGGCGAGTTCCAAGGGCTTGGATCCTGAAAAATTAGAAAAAATATGGACTGATTGGGAGAAATTTGCAAGTTATGCTTTCAATAAGTCACATTCGACATGTTACGCTTGGATTGCCTATCAAACAGCCTATCTAAAAGCGCACTATCCCGCAGAATATATGGCAGCCGTATTGTCCAATAATATGAACGATATTAAGCAGGTGACCTTTTTTATGGAAGAAGCTAAGCGCATGAAACTCAATGTTTTGGGTCCCGATGTCAATGAAAGTTATTATAAATTTTCTGTAAATAAAGACAATGCCATCCGCTTTGGTATGGGAGCCATCAAGGGGGTAGGGCATGGTGCTGTAAAAACAATTGTTGAAGAACGAAAAAAAGATGGCGGATACCGTTCTATTTTCGATTTAGCTAAGCGTATAGATTTGCGTTCGGCCAACAAAAAAGCGTTTGAAAATTTAGCTAATGCGGGCGGGTTTGATTGTTTTGCCAACACACATAGGGCACAATATTTTTACGATGAAGGCGATGGGGTGACGTTTTTGGAAAAAACGATAAAATTTGCCAACAAGTTTCAAGAAAACAAAAATTCGGCTCAAGTGAGTTTATTTGGAGAAGCCAGTGAAGTTCAATTCCCAGAGCCCGAACTCCCAGCCTGTGAAAATTGGGGAACAATGGAAAAATTGGCTCGTGAAAAAGAAGTTGTAGGGATTTATATTTCTGGACATCCGTTGGATGATTTTCGAATAGAAATGCAGAATTTCTGTAACGGAACTGTAGCTTATTTTCAAAATATGACTCCGCTAATCAACAAAGAAATTACTTTTGGTGGGGTCGTTACTGATGTTCAGCACCGTGTGAGCAGACAGGGCAAAGGTTGGGCCAGTTTCACCATTGAAGACTATACAAATAGCCATGAGTTTAGAATTTTTGGTGAAGAATATCTCAAGTTTAGACATTTTCTGATGCTCAACAACTTTGTGTATGTTCGTGCTTTTGTTCGCGAAGGCTGGACCAATAGAGAAACAGGTAAAAAAGGCGAGCCGCGTTTACAGTTCAATAATTTCCAATTGTTACATGATGTGATGGATGCTTATGCTAAAAAACTATCGATTCAATTGAATATCAAGGGATTAAATGAACAAAAAATAGCAAAGCTTCAAGATTTGTTGAAAATGCACAATGGAAAACACAACCTCAATTTTGTAGTTTATGACGACGACGAGCAATTGAAAGTAGAACTCAAAAGTAGAAAACAAAAAGTACAGATTTCTCAAGAACTTTTGAACGAACTTCAAAATCAAGATATTTTTTATAAACTCAATTAGACATATCAACGTTGTCAATTTCATCATAAGAAAAACAAATTGAACATACGCTTGAGAACTCATTTTTTTAATTAAATTTGTATATACATTAAAACTAAATCTTATGGCATTAGAAATAACAGATGCAAACTTTGAAGAAACAGTACTAAAAAGCAGCAAACCCGTATTGGTTGATTTTTGGGCAGCTTGGTGTGGGCCTTGCCGCATGGTTGGTCCTATTATAGATGAAATCAGTACCGAGTATGCCGATAAAGCTGTAGTTGGCAAAGTTGACGTTGATGCAAATCAAGAATTTGCAGCAAAATATGGTGTCCGAAACATCCCTACAGTATTGGTATTTCAAAACGGAGAAGTTGTTGGACGTCAAGTTGGTGTTGCACCAAAAGCAAGTTACACAGAAGCGATTGACGCCTTGTTGTAAATTGTACTTTTAAATATTAAATATGAAAAGGTTTGCCCATGTGGCGAACCTTTTTTAGTTTAGAGCATCATGAGTTTTCAAAACGAAAATCAAAAGAATACAAAATTCTCCAATTTTGATCTTCTCGCACAGTCTATTGTTGAGGGGTTTATTTCTGGTATGCACAAAAGTCCTTTTCATGGATTTTCTGCAGAGTTTGCCGAGCATAAAATGTATAACAACGGCGACAGTACCCGACATATCGATTGGAAACTTTTTGCAAAAACGGATAAACTCTACACGAAGCGCTTTGATGAAGAAACGAATATGCGTTGTCATATCATTTTAGACCTTAGTTCTTCTATGTATTATCCATGTCGGAAAGAGCATTTAGATTTGGAATACAACAAAGTGGAATTTTCTGCATTGGCATCGGCGGCATTGCTTCAAATTTTAAAAAAACAGCGTGATGCTGCTGGATTGAGTTTATATGCAAAGGATTATCAATTTTATGCCCCCGAAAAAGGAAATGAACGTCATTTTCATATGTTGTTTAGTAAACTACAAGCCACAACAACGACTATTCCAAAACAATCTACAACAAAAACTTACGAGGTTTTACATCAAATTGCAGAGCAAATGCATCGGCGTTCTATGCTTATATTATTTACAGATATGTTTCAATCGGAAATGGAATCAAAACAGTTGTTTGAAGCATTGCGTCATTTGAAATATAACAAGCATGAATTGATTCTTTTTCATGTTTTTGATAAAAAAACAGAATACGATTTTGACTTCAGCAACACACCAAAACGTTTTGTCGATGTAGAAACAGGGGCTTCTGTTGATGTTTTTCCAAAATCTGTTCAAGAAAGTTACACCAAAGCATTGGCCAATTATTTCAATGAATTGAAGCTAAAATGCGATCAATATAAAATAAATTATGTGCCAGCCGATGTGCGTGAGGGCTTTGATAAAATTATGATGACATTCTTTGAAAAGCGCCATAAATTTTTGTAAAAAAATAAATAAAAAACATTTGCCGTATTAAAAATGCAATGTATATTTGCAATCGCTTTAAGCAACGGTTTGGTAGTTCAGTTGGTTAGAATACCTGCCTGTCACGCAGGGGGTCGCGGGTTCGAGTCCCGTCCAGACCGCAAAATACTTTTAGCAAAACACAAAAAGTATTAAAAAATGTTGTGTTGAGGTAATCCAAAGGATTACCCGTGGTTTGACAAAACCAGTGAGAAGCTTTCCTGTAAAACGGAGGGCTTTTTTTATTTTTTAGCGTTACCGTTTTTTTACATGTTTTTGCAAAATCCTTTTATTTTCTTGTTGAACCAGAGGGTGTTTTCGATGGCCCCACACTTTTGTTCGGGCTGCACGTGCACTTTCTTCTAAATTCACAATGGGCAAAGGATAATTTTCCCCAATAACAACGCCACAGAATTCTTGTTCCATAGCACTCATTTTCCAAGGTTCATGGATGTACTCAACAGGAACATTTTTGAGCTCTGAAACCCATTTTTTTATAAACACTCCTTTGGGATCTTGCTCCATTGAGTTTTTTACAGGATTGTATAATCGTATGGTATTGATTCCAGTTGTTCCAGCTTGCATTTGAAATTGAGGGTAATGAATACCGGGGTCATAGTCCAAAAATAAGCGAGCCAAATGGTACACGCCATCTCGCCAATCTTGATCTAAATTTAGGGTTAGGAAAGACACCAAAAGTGCACGCATTCTAAAATTAATCCAGCCCGTTTGCTCTAAGGCACGCATACAGGCATCTATGAGAGGATATCCAGTAGTGCCCATTTTCCATGCTTTTAGGTATGAAATATTAGAGTTTCGTTCCAACAACTCATAACCAGCGTTGATGCATTGTGTTTCGTAGCTGCATTCCATTTCAAATTTTTGCACAAAATGACAATGCCAATGCAATCGTGTCAGCATGGCCGAAAAAGTGCGTTTTCTTTTCTGAGCATTAGGATGCATATTTACATATTGAAACACCTGTCGTACACTCAAATTTCCCCAACTCAAAAATGGTGAGATTCTGCTGCAACTGATTCTACTTTCTGTAGGTTTCGAAATGTGCTTTTGATAATTAAATCCTCTTTCTTTGAGAAAAGAATTCAAGTAACGCCACGCCATATTTTCTCCAGCGGGCTGAAATGACTTTGGGTAGTGTTGCAGTTGTTTTTGCAGCTTTTCGGGAAGTGAAAAAGGATGTGAAAATTCAATGGTTTCAGCTTTTTTGAAAGTATTCTTTATCACAGGGCTGCTCATATAGTTGTTCCATAGTTTTGCCCAATCGGTTCTGTTTTTCAATCCACGAACAACTCCATTTTTCTGCGATTGTTGCCACGAAATATTGTATCGAATACAGAATTTTGAAATGTCTTTATCTCGATTCCATGAGGAGACTGTGCCGCTTTCATTATGACTAAAAACGGTATCAATATCAAATTTTGTGTATAAATATTCAAATATGTCTAAGGAATTCCCATAACATATAGAGACCGATTTATTTGAAATTTCTAAGGTCTTATTGAGGGCTTCAATAGAGTGGTAAATAAACTGCAAATGTCGTACTCCAGCATCGGGGTGTTGCAGTAGGTTGGTATCATAAATATAAATAATGATGTAAGGAATTTTTGCTTTTTCGGCAAAATAGAAAGGTTCGTGATCTTGGGTGCGCAAATCACGTTTCAACCATACAATATTAATTTTATTTCTTTTCAATCTACAAATCCATTTGTCGCATAAAAGTAACGAAACCAGTAATTTATCGATGTGATTTTAAGATAGATTTATAAAAAAAAGCGACCGTGAGGTCGCTTTTTTTTTATTTCAATACTTAATTTTTATTTTTTATTGAATTCAAAAACTTGACCTCCAATATCCAACTTAAAACCGGTTTTTTCGCTATTAAATTGCATTTCCAGCCCCGCTTCATCAGAGATGAATTTTCCGTCACCGTCATTAGTTAGAGGTAAAGCAGGTTGTCCTTCTGCAGTTGCTACAAGTTCGCCATTTTTCTCAGAAATAGTGATCACCATTGGAAAAGCTGGCGAGGTGTAATCGCCAAAATATACTGATAGGTCTTCTGCATTTTCTGCAGCAATTTCTGGTGTCCAGCGGTTGTTGCTAGAGTTTACATCTGGCAGTACATAATCAGGATCGATCATAACACTTTTTAGAGGCTCTGTAGAGTCGTATTTGAAAGTCCATTTTTTGTTGCGTTTCCAAATTTCTACGGGAAGCGTGTGTCTTGTTTTTGTGCCGCTTTCAGTTGTAAATTCCAAAGTTACAGGCATTGGCATTTGCTGAAGATTTTCTATGGTTACAATAGCGCCTTTCGATGGATCACCATCTTCGTATTTTACTTTTTTAATGGCTTGATCTAGTTTCCAGTTGTGGATAAACCATCCGCGCCAAAACCAACTGAGATCCTCACCACTTACATTTTCCATTGTTCTAAAAAAGTCATCTGGAGTAGGGTGTTTGTAAGCCCAGCGGTTGATGTATTCTGTAAAGGCGTCATCAAAGCGTTCTTTTCCAAGAACATGCTCACGCAACATTTCAAGTCCTGCGCTAGGTTTGTAGTAAGCCAAAAGCCCTAGATTTCGTTCTTTTAAATTGTCGGGAGCAGTAAAAACAGGTTCCATTCTATCGTTAACCAAAATTCCAGAAAAACGATGCATATTTTGTTTAGCTTCTTTGTACTCACCATTATTAAAGGCTTCAGTACTAAGAGAATTGATAAACGTGTTGAATCCTTCATCCATCCAAGCATGAAGACGTTCATTTGAGCCAACAATCATTGGAAACCAAATATGTCCAAATTCGTGATCAGTTACGCCCCAAAGTCTTTCATTTTTACTTTTCCAGCTGCAAAATACAATACCAGGATATTCCATACCACCTTGATTACCAGCCACATTGATAGCTGCAGGGTAGGGATATTCAAGCCATTTTTCAGAATAATGTTCTATTGATGCTTTGGTGTATTCTGTTGAACGCGCCCAAGAATCCATAGTGTTGCTTTCTTCGGGATAAACAGACATTGCCATGGAGGTTTTACCGCTCGGTAAATTGATACGTGCAGCATCCATGATAAATGCTTTGGAGGTTGACCATGCTACATCTCTAGAATTTTCTATTCTAAATTTCCACGTTAAACGTTCTTTGTTTTGTGGTCGAGAATTAGGGTCGTTTATTTCTTCTGCTGAGCGGATAATTACCGTCTCGTCACTAGCGGCTGCTGTCTTCAAGCGGTCTTGTTGCGTTTGAGTATAGACCTCTTTTGGGTTTAATAATTCACCAGAACATACAACTAAATGATTGCTTGGCACATTGATATGTACATCAAAGGTTCCATATTCCAAATAGAACTCTCCAGCTCCTAAATAGGGAAGTGTATTCCAGCCAGATACATCATCATAAACACACATTCTTGGATACCATTGTGCTAAGTTGAAAATGCGGCCATTTTTGGTTTCTAAAACACCCATTCTGTCGGATCCATAATCAGGAGAAGTAAATGAAAAATCAATATTGATCACTATTTTTCCGCCATTTGCTGCCAAAGGCTTTGGTAATAAGATTTTCATGCGTGTGTCATGAATTTCAAATTTAGCATCTACTTCTGAAATTCTATTTTTTTCTTTTTTTCTTTTATTCTTTGATGACCCTTTTTGTTTCTTGATGTTGTTGTACCCCAAAGAAACTTTACTTATGTCATAACCACCATCAAAGTCTTGTCCTTTGGCACCATTTCGACTTCCACTAAGGGGAATGATTGCATTACCTTTAGAGTCTTTTTTAAATAAGTTTTGATCAACTTGCACCCATAAAAAGTCTAATGCATCTGGGCTATTGTTGGTGTAGGTAATTGTTTCAGATCCAGAGAAAAACTTTGCTTCTTCGTTGAGACTGATGTTGATTTTATAATCGGCACTGTTTTGCCAATAGGCGTGTCCTGGTTTTCCACTAGCAGAACGTGTAGCGGTTCCATTTTTGGTGTAAAAACCATGTCCAAAGGCGGCATTGTAGTCATATACAGATGCAGCTTCTTCTTGTGCAAAAAGGGATGTAGACAGCAACATAAGGCTGCATGTCAATAAATAAAAATACTTGTTCATAGATGATTTATTTAAATAATAATGTGTGTGAAAATAGTTTAATTAATTGTATTGTTCGTAAATCTTTTTGATAAATTTATTTAGCCATTATAAAATATGGATTTGTGTTCCCAAAGAATTGACACAAAAAAGCCAAAGTAGATAATGGCAACAACAAACTTAATAAAAGTTGAAGTCAAAAACCCAAGAAATGATCCGAATGCTGCTTTTAGTGCTGTTTTGGAATCGGCTTTGTTGAGCATTTCTCCAAAAAGTGCACCCAAAAAAGGGCCAATAATTATGCCCCCTGGAATTGGAGAAAACAACCCCACTAAAAGCCCAACAGTTGTGCCAATCATCCCTGATCTTGAGCCGCCGAATTTTTTTGTTCCCATGGCAGGGATAAAGTAATCGAGGATCCAGATGAGAATTGCAATGACAAGTGTAATGCTTAAAAATGTCTTACTGACTTCTACAAGTGGTGAAAAGTAAAGCAAAAGAAATCCAAACCAACTAGTAATGGGTCCTGGAAGAACAGGTAAAAAACTCCCTAGGATTCCAAGCAACATCAAAATCAAAGCGATAACAATCAGAAATAGTTCCATATTTTTGTTTACTACTAGACGATTAATACTAAAAAATGTTACACAAAATTAACACTTTATTGGGTTTATTTTCATCTTTATCAATAGACTTAATTAGTATTTTTGCAAAAAAATAATAGCAATGAAAGCCCTTTCAGAACTTATCGAATTAATTACTCTAAAAAAGATCAACAGCAACACCTTTATTGGCAAAAACTACAAGGCACCATGGGGCAGGGTTTTTGGAGGTCAGGTATTGGCACAATCTCTATACGCCGCATACCAGACTGTTCCTAAAGACCGCTTTGTACATTCCATGCACGCCTATTTTATATTGGGTGGAGACCTTGATATTCCTATAAAATACGAGGTCGATATTATAAGAGATGGTGGGAGCTTTACCACGCGTCGTGTCGTGGCTTTTCAAAATGAAAAAGCAATTTTCAATATGTCTGCGTCTTTTCAAAAAGTACAAGAAGGCGTAGATCATCAAATTGCAATGCCCAATGTATTGCCGCCGCAAAACCTCATTAAAAGCGAAGAGCAAATAGAGAAGTTTAAAACTATTTTACCAACGACCTACAAGCGATACAAAGCTTCTTTGCCACAAATTTTTCAATTCAAACCTGTGGATGATATGCTGTCTAAATTGGTAAAAAACAGCCCACCGTACGACAATATATGGTTCAAAACTGTAGAAGATATTGGAAATAATAAACCTCTACAACACCAACTGTTGGCCTATGCCTCTGACTATAATATTCTTCGTCCAGCATCTATGCCACACCGCGAATTGCTCAACACCAAAGAAGTGTTTTATACCAGTTTGGATCATGCTATTTGGTTTCATCGCGATTTTGACTTGAGTGATTGGTTGTTATATTCTATAGATAGTCCAAGCGCTTCCAACTCTAGAGGGTTTTCCAGAGGAAGTATTTTTGATAAAAATGGTGCATTGATTGCTTCTGTTGCACAAGAAGGTTTGATGCGTGTTTTAAGTGATCGTAAGTTGTAACACTCAAAGATTACTTCTTCATTTTTTCTATAAATGTTTCAATATCAATGGAGGTATCTCCAACCAAGTGTAATGCTTTATTTACTACTGTTTCAGGGTCTGAAGTATAACCTAAACCAATGGCTATTTTGGTCAAAATTTGAACCTCATGCTTATCTTTAATTTGATCGGCATATACCATTCTTGCCAAATCGAATAAGCGCTCTAGGCGGCGTTCCGATGTCACTGGTGGATTGATAGGATGCGTTTTGTAATGTTTCAAAATAGTATTGTAGACCGCTTCAGAAATCTCTAAGTTTCTGGCCAACCGATCCAAGAATGCTTTTTCTTCTTCGGTGATAACATTGTCCTCCATAGCAATGCGTACAATTGCAGCAAAATGATCTTGGTTCCGTTTTTTGAATCCGCTATCAAATAATTTAGAATACATCATGTATTTTAATTTTGAGATGAGTTACAAACCTACATATTTTTTTTAAAAATGATACTATACATCTTGTATTCTGTTCTCTTTTTTTGTGGTGGGGTTCTTCTAATGTTTTATATTTGCAAAAATTATTTTTAGTTGAGCAAAAGTGAGCTTTCTCAAAAATTCTCACAGTCTTTGAAACTTCAAAAACTGTGCGAGCGCATGGCTGTAACTCAACAAAAAACACAACTCAAAGGTCTGGTGGGCTCTGCGCTTTCATTCACAATTGCTGCAGCGTTCCGACAACAGCAAAATCCATTTTTAGTGGTTTTTGATTCTAAAGAAAAAGCCGCCTTTCACCTGAACGATTTAGAGCTGATTTTACCTGCAGAGGATGTGCTGTTTTATCCAGGAAGTTACCGTAGGCCGTATGAAATTGAAGAAACAGATAATGCCAATGTTTTACTTCGTGCCGAAGTTCTTAATAGAATAAATAGCAGAAAAAAACCAGCATTATTAGTGACCTATCACGAGGCTCTTTTTGAAAAAGTACTGTCCAAAAAAGAGCTCAACCGCAACACTTTCAAGGTCGCATCTGGTGATAATCTGAGCATAGAATTTATCAATAATTTACTTTTTGAATACCATTTCAAACGTGTTGATTTTGTAACAGAACCTGGCGAATTTTCTGTACGTGGTGGCATTGTAGATGTTTTTTCTTTTGCCCATGACACACCCTATCGTATTGAGTTTTTTGGTGATGAAGTCGAAAGCATTCGTACTTTTGATATTGCATCTCAGCTGTCACAAAATACACATAATACGCTTCATATTATTCCCAATATAGAGCATAAACATCAAGATGAAAATCGAGTTGGGTTTTTAGAGTATGTATCCAAAAAGACACACATTTTTTCTTCTAATTTACCAGCACTGTTGGGGTCTACAGACCAGTTGTTTGAAAAAGCAATAAAGGCTTTTGATGCATTGGATAGTGCTATAAAACACAGTCAGCCCTCAGATTTGTTTTGTACATCTACTGATTTTAAACAGCAATTATCTCATTTTTCGGTTGTCGAATTTGGTAATGATTTATTATTTGATGAAAGTGCTGCAAATGTATTGAATTGTGAAACGAGTCCACAGCCTTCATTTAATAAGCAATTCAATTTGCTTATTCAAGACTTGAACCAACACCATAATGATGGGTATCAAACTATAATTTGTTGTGCAAACACACAACAAGCTCAACGCTTTCACGATATTTTTGAGGAGCATGAAACCGTCGTTCATTACAAAACACTTGTATTGTCCTTACATCAAGGATTTATTGATCACGATAACAAAATTGTATGTTATACCGATCATCAACTCTTTGAGCGCTATCACAAATTCCATCTCAAAAATGGATTTTCAAAAAAACAAGCCATCACTCTGCGCGAGCTGAACAGCTTGGAGGTTGGTGATTATGTAACTCATATCGATCATGGTATTGGGCGCTTTGGGGGTCTAAAAAAAATTGATGTAGAAGGGAAGCTGCAAGAGGCAATTAAATTAATTTATGGCGAACGCGATGTGTTGTATCTCAGCATTCATTCCTTGCATAAAATCACCAAGTTTAATGGTAAGGATGGCAAGCCTCCAAAAATTTATAAGCTGGGGAGCAAAGCCTGGAAAGCGCTGAAACAAAAAACCAAATCTCGAGTCAAAGAAATTGCCTTCAACCTCATTCAGTTGTATGCAAAGCGAAAGCTTCAAAAAGGATATCAGTACCGTGCTGATAGCGCTATGCAGCTAGAGTTAGAATCTTCTTTTGTGTATGAAGACACTCCAGATCAAATCACCGCTACTGCCGATATCAAAAAAGACATGGAAAGCGAGCGCCCAATGGATCGTTTAGTGTGTGGTGATGTAGGTTTTGGTAAAACAGAAGTCGCTATACGAGCAGCATTCAAGGCGGTAGATAATGGCAAGCAAGTGGCGGTTTTGGTGCCTACAACAATATTGGCTTTCCAGCATGCCAAAACATTTAAAAATCGCCTCAAAGAATTCCCGGTAACCATAGATTATTTGAACCGTTTTAAAACAGCCAAACAAAAGCGTCAAACTTTAGAACAACTGGCAGACGGTCAAATAGATATCATAATTGGAACTCATCAGTTGGTCAATAAAGCTGTAGAATTTAAGGATTTGGGACTTTTAATTGTCGACGAAGAACAAAAATTTGGTGTTGCAGTGAAAGAAAAACTAAAAACATTAAAAGAAAACGTGGACGTGCTTACACTCACGGCAACTCCGATTCCACGAACACTTCAATTTAGTCTGATGGCGGCTCGCGATCTGTCCGTTATTACCACTCCACCACCCAACCGTTATCCTATAGAAAGTCAAGTTATTCGCCTAAGCGAGTCCATTATTCGCGATGCGATCAGTTATGAAATTCAAAGAGCAGGGCAAGTCTTTTTTATTCATAATCGCATAGACAATATAAAAGAAGTTGCTGGCCTGATACAACGGCTTGTGCCTGATGCCAGAGTTGCCGTAGGTCATGGACAGTTAGAAGGTAAAAAATTGGAGCAGTTGATGCTCGACTTTATGGATGGAATGTTTGATGTTTTGGTGAGCACAACAATCGTAGAAAGCGGTCTGGATGTGCCTAATGCCAATACTATTTTTATTAATAACGCCAATAATTTTGGACTAAGTGATCTGCACCAAATGCGAGGTCGTGTTGGGCGTAGCAACAAAAAAGCATTTTGTTATTTCATTACACCAGACTACCATGCCATGACGAATGATGCTCGCAAACGCATCTCTGCATTGGAACAATATACCGCTTTGGGTAGTGGTTTTAATATTGCCATGAAAGATCTCGAAATCCGTGGAGCAGGAGATTTATTAGGAGGAGAACAAAGTGGATTTATAAACGATATTGGATTTGAAACCTATCAAAAAATTCTTAATGAAGCCATTGATGAACTCAAAGAAAATGAATTTGAGCATCTTTTCAATACCGAAAATACTCCAAAAAATTATGTCAAAGAATTAACAATCGATACGGATTTTTCATTGCTCTTTCCGGACGATTATGTAAACAATATTTCAGAGCGTCTTCGACTATATACAGCACTCAATACTTTAAAAACAGACCACGAACTCACAACATTTCAAACCGAAGTCATCGACCGTTTTGGGCCATTACCAACAGAAGTTGTGGACCTTTTAGATAGTGTCAAAATGAAGTGGATTGGGATGCAATTAGGGTTAGAAAAAATAATGATGAAACAGCAAAAAATGATTGGGTATTTTATTCCCGATCAAAACAGTCAGTTTTTTGATTCTCCTTATTTTTCAAAAATTTTACGTTTCGTTCAAAAACATCCAGAACACTGCACCCTAAAAGAAAAACAAACCCGAGGTGGATTACGCCTTTTGTTAACCTTCAATAGGGTGAATACTGTTCAAGAGGGCTTGCAGTTTTTCCAGCAAATAGTGGCTTGATTTTTGATTATTTACCCAAAAAAACACCCATGACAAAATCTACTGTTTGCCTTTTTATATTGTGTATGCCATTAGTTTGGGCACAACACGAACTGCGCGCAACATTCTCTCCCCCCGAAAATTTTGAAATTGCAATTCTTTACAAAATTAATCCCCACAATTTATCTTACGCAACACATACTAAATTTGATGCAGAAGGGCACATGACCATGGCTCTAGACAGCACCATAAGTAGTGGTATGTATCGCTTGGTATATGCCTTGCCTCAAGAGGTATATAATTTTGATATATTGTACAATGGTAAAGAAGATATTGAGCTCAATTTTAATCAAGATACAGGTTTGGAGTATGTCAGTTCTCAAGAAAATAAATTGCTAAATCAATATTACAGCGCTATGGCTAAAATTAGCCAAAATATTGGACTAGTCTACAAAAAAGAACCCTTTGATCCTTTGGAGTTACAGCAGCTTTTTGAAACCCAAAAAACCACGCAATTAAAATTTGAAGCACAGTCCAAAGATTTGATGGTACATGAATTTATCAAAGCCAATTCTCGTTATGTCCCCAAAAACATTGAAACTTTGGATCAATACTATAGCAATGTCAAAACACATTATTTTGATGCTGTAGATTTTAGAAACCCATTATTGATAGCATCAAATTTTTTCAGTGAACATGCCATTAATTATGTTTTTGGATTGGTGGGAAACTCCGCGCTTACACCAGAGCGACTCAAAGAAAATATTCATACCTTAAATGAAATACTTCTCGATGCGGCTGCACCCGAAACACGTTACAATATTTTTAAAGTATTGCGAAGCCAAATGCTGGAAGCAAATTATGAACGCATCGCGTTAAATATATCAAAACAAATTCTTGTACCATTGGCCATAGCCTTAAATGATAATGATGGCCTTCAGGCTATGCGCGATTTTGAACGCACCGCTTTGGGGTCTAAAGCCCCTAATTTTAGTATTGATGAAGATGCCTCAAACACAACAGCCAAAACCTTGTATGATTTGGAAGGAGAAAATACATATATTCTTATTTTTTGGAGCAGTAGTTGTGGGCATTGTCTCAATGAGTTGCCCGCCATTCATGAATGGGTTTCAGAGCTGAAAAATAAAAATTTGGCTGTTGTGGCCATAGGCCTGGAAGAAGAACCCTACAAATGGAATAGCATGAAATACGATTTGTCTGCCTTTACTCATGTGTTGGCTTTGGGCAAGTGGAAACATCCTATAGTTTCACTTTATAATCTTACAGCTACACCCCACTACATGGTGTTAGATTCCGAAAAAAGCATCATCGCTAAGCCTCAAAGTTTAGAAGAGCTAAAGCCATTTATTCAAAAGTGATAAAATGCATTTTCGATATGCTGAATATCAAAAGTTCCTTTATGTTTGACAATGCTAATCACATCAAAGCGAACTTCTAGGTCTAAATTATTTTGTTTAACATAATAATCAATAGCTTCAACAATGCGTTGTTGCTGTTTGGGTTTTAAAAAAAGCGCAGGAGTGCCAAAAAAGGCAGTCGATCGTGTTTTGATTTCCACGGCTACAAGAGTGTTTTCTTTTTGCATAATCAAATCCACTTCGGCTTTTCTGTAGCGATAATTTTTTTCTAATATTCGATAATTTTTTTGAGCCAAAAACGCTGCGGCTTCAGCTTCGCCTTTACGGCCAAGTTCGTAAGATGTCCTCATGGGTGTAGGTGGGTTTAAAAAGTGATTTGGGTTTCATCTGTTGATACATTAAGAGAAATATATCGGCCAAAGATCAATGCGCGATTATCTAGTTCATGGCCAGCCATCACGCCAAAAGCAATAGGGAAGTCATAAGGTTCTAGAACCTCCAAAATGAGTTCCTCTACGCTAGTTCCCCAGCGTGTAGTATTGGTTTTGATTTTGGTCATATCGCCTACGATTACTCCTGCACATTGGTCAAAATAGCCGGCACGTTTTAGGCTTTGCAGCATCCGATCAATGTGGTATTTGTATTCGCCAATCTCTTCAATAAACAAAATTTTCCCGCCAGTTTCCAATTGCGATGTACTTCCTAGTTGTGCTGCCAATAACGTCAGATTGCCTCCAATCAAAACCCCCTCCGCTGTACCACTTCTGTTATTTGCTTTGGCTTCAAAATGATAGGATTTAAGTTCTCCAAAAAGACTCAATTTTAGTGTTTCAATAGAATTTGAAATCGCTTTGAGATCCTCTTCCATATTCACTGCCATCATGCCGTGAATACTCTCAAAACCAAGCATTTGAATAGAATTATGAAGTACTGTAATATCCGAATATCCAATCAACCATTTGGGGTGTTTTTTAAAGATTTCAAAACTCAAATCGTCCACAACACGTACACTACCATACCCGCCACGAGCACACCATATTGCTTTAACATTGGGATGGTCTAGAGCCCATTGCATGTCCGATTTTCGTTGTGCGTCTGTGCCTGCAAAATGGTGGTTCTGTGCAAAAACATGAGTTCCCAGTACAGGAACCAATCCCCAGTTTTTTAAGAGGTGTTGCGCCTTGTCAATGGCTTGTTTTCGACCCTTCAAAATACCTGATGGCGCTACAATAGCCACCGTATCACCTGCCTTTAAGTAGTCTGGAGAACGGTATTTTTCTGATGTTGAAGGCGGTGGTGTTTGAGCATTCATTGTAGAGGTTTTACTTTGTGTGCAGCTGGCAAAAAGCACAAACCATATTAGTGTTTTAAAATACATTTTTAAGGGCTTTTTGTAAAGATATAAAAATCTGCGTTGTTCTGTTTTACAATGCTGCTTTATTTGTGTATTTTTGTTGTTACAATCTGAAAAAATGGCAAAACGTTATACCCTTACAGCAGCATTACCTTATACCAACGGACCTATTCATATTGGCCATTTGGCCGGCGTGTATGTGCCTGCAGATATTTATGCCCGATACTTACGCTTGAAAGGGCACGATGTGGCCTTTATCTGTGGAAGTGATGAGCATGGTGTGCCCATAACTATTAAGGCTAAAAAAGAAGGTGTCAGTCCGCAGGATGTTGTTGATCGTTACCATAAAATCATAAAAGATTCGTTTAATGAATTTGGTATTTCATTTGACAATTATTCACGCACTTCTGCAGAAATCCATCACGAAACGGCTTCAGATTTTTTCAAAACCTTACACCAAAAAGGAGCGTTTTTAGAAGATACTACCGATCAGCTTTACGACAGTAAAGCACAGCAGTTTTTGGCCGATCGTTTTGTGATTGGAACCTGCCCAAAATGTGGCCATACTGAAAGTTATGGCGACCAATGTGAGGCTTGCGGTACAAGCCACAATGCCACCGATTTAATTCAACCAAAATCAGCGATTACAGGAAATGTACCCGAATCGAAATCGACCAAGCATTGGTACTTGCCCCTTGATAAACATGAAGATTTTTTAAAACAATGGATTGGCAAAGACCATAAAGCCGATTGGAAATCCAACGTCTATGGGCAGTGCATGTCGTGGATCAATGATGGGTTGCGGCCTCGTGCAGTAACGCGTGACCTCGATTGGGGGATTCCAGTCCCTGCTGAGGGTGCCGATGGCAAAGTTCTTTATGTCTGGTTTGATGCCCCAATCGGATATATTTCATCAACCAAAGAATGGGCCGAAACTCAAGGAAAAGACTGGGAACCATACTGGAAAGATAAAAACACCACTCTTTTACACTTTATTGGTAAAGACAACATTGTTTTTCATTGCATCATATTTCCAGCCATGCTTAAGGCCGAAGGCAGTTATATATTACCACAGAATGTGCCTGCTAACGAATTTTTGAACTTAGAAGGGCAAAAATTATCGACTTCCAAAAACTGGGCCGTATGGCTGCCCGATTATTTGAAAGAATTCCCAGACCAACAGGATGTACTGCGTTATGTACTTACGGCAACAGCGCCAGAAACCAAAGACAATGATTTTACATGGAAAGATTTTCAAGCACGCAACAACAACGAGTTGGTCGCTATTTATGGTAACTTTATTAATAGAGTTTTGGTGCTTACGCATAAATACTATAATGGGCTCTTGCCAGAAGTTACCACATTGATGCATGCCGATAAAGACGTTTTAGAGACTTTGCAGCATACGCCAGAAGCTCTGGAACAGTCTTTGGAGCGTTTTCGCTTTCGTGAAGCCAGTCAAGTATTGATGAATTTAGCCCGCGCCGGAAATAAATATTTAGCCGATCAAGAACCATGGAAAGTTATCAAAACCAATCCAGAGCGTGTACAAACAATTATGAATACCGCCCTGCAGATTGCTTCAGGACTTGCAGTGCTTTCTGAACCCTTTTTGCCGTTTACCGCCAAAAAACTTCAGCAAATGCTACGGGTTAACGACATCCACCCTGAACTTGTTTCAACATCTGTAAAAGAATCTAATTGGAAAGCCATCACTGATGGTCAACCCCTTCTGTCAGCGGGTCATACTATAGGACCAGCGTCTTTGTTATTTACCAAAATAGAAGATTCTCAAATTGAGGCACAGCTCAAAAAGTTAGAAGCCAGCAAAGCAGCAAATGCAGAACCTACCGCTGTAGATCCTCAGAAAGCCACTATTTCTTTTGAAGATTTTTCAAAAATGGACTTGCGCACAGGGACAATTATTGCTGCCGAAAAAATGCCAAAAACAAAAAAATTATTGGTGTTACAGGTCGATACGGGTTCGGAAGTTCGTACCATTGTCTCTGGTATTGCGGAGTACTATACCCCCGATGCTGTTGTAGGACAAAAAGTAACCGTGTTGTGTAATCTTAAACCACGAGTTTTGCGTGGGGTAGAAAGCCAAGGAATGATATTGATGGCCAAAGCCAATGATGGTCAGTTGGTGTTTGTACAGCCCGATGCCAAACACGACACCCATAGCGGGCTGGCGATAGGTTAGAGATGGTTCAGCGTCTCTTCAGCATCTATAAAAAGCATAAGCTCTCTGCGCTTTTTCTACTGTTTCTAGCGTTTTTCGCTCTTTTTTCGTCTTTTTTTGATTCAAAAATACTGCTAAAAACCTAAAATAAATGGATTCTTTTTCCCACTTATGACGTAAATACGCCCGAATATTACGTCAAGCCCTTGCGATATTACATGGCTATTGTTTATGTTAATGATGTGCTTTTACTTTGCCTTGTACGGAACTACGCTGTGTAGTTTCAAAAAATTAAACATTAGACATTAACATTATATGACATGGCCCCAAACATAACATATACTACAATATATAATAGTAGCATTAGTGCTATTCAAGATTCATTGCAACAGCAAATTCAGGGGTTTTGTGGTCTTCCCTTTTGGGGTTCTGTGGTACGCATTTTTAATGTGAGCTACTTTACTAAGGAGAGGATCGCACCTTGCTGTTGCATATGGCTTTCTCTTACCAGCACGAAACACTGTGTGGCTGGAGGGTCGGGGCAAGACCAAAAGCTTTGGGGTGAGAGGAGGGACAGAGGAACCGTAACTGGGCAAAGGCATTACTTTAAAACTAACCTTAGTTTCAAAAGCCTAAGCTTGGAAGCGGTTCGTTATGTCCTGTTACTGAAACACCTTCAGTGTAACCCTGTTTAATCAAAATACATATACGATAACACAATCAAAATACATATACAATAACACAATAAACACAATCATTAAGCCCCAGCCGCTTCACGCGTGTGAGGTGGCATTTTAATTTAAATAACACATGAATATGAAAAAATTACTTTTTACGCTGAGTTTATGTTTCTCAGTAATAAGTCATGCACAAGTAGGTGTCGGTACAGCCACACCAGACGCATCTGCACAGTTAGATATTAAAGCATCTGATAGAGGTATTTTGATACCACGCTTAAAAATTGAAGATCTTAGCAAACCAGATCCCGTAAATGCAGCGGATATTGAAGAGAGTTTGCTCGTATATAATATTTTTCCAGCTACTGGAAAGGGGTACTACTATTGGAATGGAGCCAAATGGACACCACTGGGGTCTAGTGTGGTTTCTGGAGTTACAACAAGTAAAGGCGCGCCTACAGCATCGGTTCCAGCAGGAGCTAAAGCAGGCGATATTTATGTGAATGAAGACAATGGTGATCTTTACACACACGATGGTACAAAATGGAATAAAGTCGGAGGTTCAGGAGGTAAAGGAGCTCCAGATGATCCCAAAAATCCAGACCAACCAAAAGACCCTAAAGATGGCGATATTTATGTGGATGAAAGCACAGGCGATATTTACACTTACATTAATAACCAATGGACGAATAAAAGTAAAGTTGCTACAGGAAAAGGAGTGCCAACTGCATCGGTTCCAGCAGGAGCTGAAGCAGGCGATATTTATGTGAATGAAGACAATGGTGATCTTTACACACACAATGGTACAAAATGGGTAAATGTCGGAGGTTCAGGAGGTAATGGAGCTCCAGATGATCCCAACAATCCAGACCAACCAAAAGACCCTAAAGATGGCGATATTTATGTGGATGAAAGCACAGGCGATATTTA
>CANNCM010000010.1 GCA_947503105.1 uncultured Flavobacteriaceae bacterium
AGACGCAAAGCGGGTGCAAATATAAAACCCTTTTCTAATACTCACAATACTTTTTCTATTAATTTTGAAAAAAAATATGATTGTTTTTTTTTGTATTCATTTTCAAAATCATAAAATACTTAAAATGAGCTATTTACGCCAATTTTTGTGAGATAAAAATAATTTAATTTAAAAAAGAACTTATGGGATTGACTATTGTTTTAGAATGGATATAAACTTATATTTGCCCTTCATATAATAATTTTATGATACATATTACTTTACCAGATGGTAGTATTCGCTCTTACAATGAGAGTTTGACGGTATTGGATGTCGCTAAAGACATTAGTGAAGGATTTGCACGAAATGTGATTTCGGCGTCTTTTAATGATCAAGTGGTTGAAACTTCAACTGTTTTGGAATCTGACGGAACCCTTGTCTTATATACTTGGAGAGATGACAATGGAAAAAAGGCGTTTTGGCATTCTAGTTCTCACGTTTTGGCACAAGCTCTTGAAGAGTTATATCCTGGTGTAAAATTATCCATTGGCCCTGCTATTGAAAATGGTTTTTATTATGATGTAGATTTAGGTGATAGATCTATTTCTGATAAAGACTTCAAAGCTATTGAAGATAAAATGCTTGAAATTGCTCGGGAGAAACACGATTTTAAAATGAAGTCTGTTTCTAAAGCCGATGCATTACATAAATATAAGAAAGAAGGCAACGAATATAAAGTAGAGTTGATTGAAAATCTAACTGATGGTGATATTACTTTTTGTGATCATTCTTCATTTACAGATTTGTGTCGTGGTGGACACATCCCAAACACAGGAATTATTAAAGCAGTAAAGATATTGAGTGTTGCTGGCGCCTACTGGCGAGGGGATGAAAACAACACACAGTTGACTCGTGTTTATGGCACTTCTTTTCCAAAGCAAAAAGAATTAAAAGAATATTTAGAACTTTTAGAAGAAGCCAAAAAACGTGACCATAGAAAATTAGGTAAGCAACTAGAATTATTTACGTTTTCGAAAAAAGTAGGTCAAGGTCTTCCCTTGTGGCTACCCAATGGGGCTGCATTACGTTCGAGATTAGAAGATTTCTTGAAAAAAGCTCAGGTTAAAGCAGGCTATGAAATGGTAGTAACTCCACATATAGGTCAAAAAGAGCTGTATGTCACTTCTGGGCATTATGAGAAATATGGAGAAGACAGTTTTCAACCTATTCGTACACCAAAAGCTGATGAAGAGTTTTTGTTAAAACCGATGAATTGCCCTCATCATTGCGAGATCTATAATGCAAAACCTTTTAGTTATAAAGAATTACCTAAGCGTTATGCTGAATTTGGTACAGTGTATAGATATGAACAAAGTGGAGAACTACATGGATTAACAAGAGTTCGTGGTTTTACGCAAGATGATGCCCATATTTTTTGTACCTCAGATCAGTTAGATGACGAATTCAAAAATGTAATTGATCTTGTTTTGTACGTCTTTGGTTCGCTTGGATTTGAGAATTTTACAGCACAAGTTTCTGTTCGTGATTTGGAAACGCCAGAAAAATACATCGGTTCGGTTGAGAATTGGGAAAAAGCAGAACAAGCCATTATTAATGCTGCAGAGGATAAAGGATTAGATTATGTGATTGAACCTGGAGAGGCTGCTTTTTATGGTCCAAAATTAGATTTTATGGTCAAAGATGCGCTTGGTAGAAGTTGGCAATTGGGGACTATCCAAGTCGATTATAATTTGCCTGATCGATTCGATCTAACTTATAAAGGTTCTGATAATGAACTCCATAGACCAATAATGATTCATCGTGCACCGTTTGGAAGTATGGAACGATTTGTGGCCATTTTACTGGAACATACAGGAGGAAATTTCCCTCTTTGGCTGATGCCAGAGCAGGTTTCAATCTTGACAATCAGTGAAAAATATGAGAAATACGCCGAAAAAGTTTTAAATTTGTTAGAAAATAACGAAATTCGCGCCCTCATTGATAATAGGAATGAAACCATGGGTAAGAAAATTCGGGATGCCGAAATGAAAAAAATACCGTTCATGATTATTGTTGGTGAGCAAGAGGAAAACACAGAAACTCTCTCTGTACGCCAACATGGCGGTGAAGATTTAGGAAGCCTTAGTGTGACTGAATTTTCAAAAATCATTGAGGATGAAATAAGTAAGACCTTAAAACAATTTTAGTTTAATTAAAACAGAAAGTCATAGCAATACGTAGAAGAAGAAGCAGAGGCCCAATGCGGGTCATCAAACAAGACAAGCACCGCATCAACAGAAAGATTACTGCTGAAGAGCTGCGCTTGGTTGGAGACAATGTAGAAATTGGCGTGTATTCACTCGCACAAGCTCTTGCCATAGCAAATGAGCAAGGTTTAGATCTTGTAGAAATTTCTCCAAAAGCTGTTCCTCCTGTATGTAAAGTTATGGACTATAAAAAGTTTCTTTACGAACAAAAGAAACGAGAAAAAGCGTTGAAATCCAAAGCTGCAAAAGTTGTTGTTAAGGAAATACGTTTTGGGCCAAATACAGATGACCACGATTACAACTTCAAGAAAAAACACGCAGAAAAGTTTTTGAAAGAAGGCGCAAAATTGAAAGCATTTGTATTTTTTAAAGGACGTTCTATTATTTTTAAAGAGCAAGGACAAATCTTATTGTTGCGTTTAGCACAAGACTTGGAAGCCCTTGGAAAAGTAGAACAAATGCCAAAATTGGAGGGTAAACGAATGATTATGTTTATTGCACCAATCAAAAAATAAAATAAAAGCGAATAACTAAATAAAAAGCAGAACATGCCAAAAATGAAAACAAAATCTAGTGCCAAAAAACGCTTCAAGCTAACTGGCTCTGGAAAAATCAAAAGAAAGCATGCGTTTAAAAGCCACATTCTAACGAAGAAGTCTAAAAAACGTAAGCTTGCCCTCACACACAGTACTTTGGTACACGAGAGTGACGAGGCCAACATCAAACAACAATTACGCTTAAAGTAAGCGTAATTTTAGGTAAACATTAATTTTTAACCATGGAGTTTGGCCAATAAAAGATTCTAAAACAGATTTGGAACGCCAACTACAAAAAAGAGAAACATTATGCCAAGATCAGTAAATTCAGTGGCCAAAAGAGCCCGCAGAAAAAAAGTCCTAAAACAAGCCAAAGGTTATTTTGGGCGACGTAAAAATGTGTGGACTGTTGCAAAAAATGCAGTAGATAAAGCCATGCTTTATGCCTACAGAGACCGTAGAAACAAGAAAAGAACTTTCCGTGCGTTATGGATCATGCGAATCAACGCAGGGGCAAGACTACACGGAATGTCTTATTCACAATTTATGGGGAAACTCAAAGCTAATAATATTGACCTCAACCGTAAGGTTTTGGCCGACTTAGCCATGAATGACCCAAAAGCTTTTGAAGCTATTATAAATAAAATTAAATAGGGCAACTGCCTGATTAAGAACCAATTATTCGCTATAAGAAGCCCACTCTGCAGAGTGGGCTTTTTTAATTTATGGATTTAATCCTGAAGAGCAAAAACACGTTTCAATAAATCTGTAGTCCTCGTATGTAGTTTTGTTCTAATATTCTCCTCCTCTATTTCAATCATTTTATAAACACCTTTTAGTGTTTCTCCTGTAACATAGGCTGTCAAATCTGTTGTAATTTCTTTTGCAAATGGTAAACTATTGTAGTTTTGAATTAAATTACTCCAAATTTTATCGGCGCCAACCTTTGAAAAAGAACGCTCAATAACAGGTTGAAATTTCTGATATAATGCGGCTTCCGTCTGTTGTTTCAAATAGTGTGTTGCGGCATTATTCCCTCCCAATAAAATAGATTTAACATCTGTAAAAGTGATGTTTTTTATAGCTGATATAAATATTGGTGTTGCTTCTTTAACGGCGTCTTCTGCCGCACGATTCAAAACTCTCAAACCTTCGTCTGCAACTTTACTCAATCCAATATCTCGCATGACATTATCTACTTTTCTGAGGTCTTCTGGAAGTAATATTTTGACCAGCTCGTTTTTAAAAAATCCGTCTTTTTGCGTAAGTTTTTGAACTTGTCTATCAATACCAAAGTGCAGAGCTTCACGAAGTCCACTGGCTATCATATCTGTGTTATTTTCTTTACTCTGGGGTAATTGATTTACGACCTGTTGAAGCTCAGCACAAGAGCTTAAAAACACAACGACAACTAAATATAGTAATTGTTTCATGTTTGTTATTATTTGTTTATCTGTTCCATTTTTATGTGCATCACTGTTTTCATCAATTGCCCTCTTTCTTTAGCGCGATTGGCTATTTCGCCCTCAAAAAAACGATCTACGGTAGCTTCCCACAACTGTACCCATTGCTCAAAATGCTGTTTGGTCAGTGATGCTTTGGCATTCAATGCGATATGTTTCATCATTGGGTTGCCTTTGTAAACTGCAGTACCTAAAAGTGCAAATTCCCAAAATTTATACATTCTTGGTAAATGATCATCCCAATTTACTTTGGCCACATCAGTAAAAATATAGCCAATAGTAGCATCAGATTTGACCGAGTTATAGAAGGTGTCAACAAGTATTTTTATGTCATTCGGAGTAGAAATATCTTTTTGCATAATGTCTTTTTTATCCAGTAATAATTAAAAATTCTGCAACATTTATTGCGATAATTTGATGCATTTCGTCTGTAGGAATGTTATACTCTTCTAGGTGATGAATTTGTTTAATTTGCCTAAGAGAGCGGTATTCAATAGTACCTTTCACAACAAAAATTTTTACTCTTTCTTGAGCTTTATGCCTTTCTAAAGTTGCATCTGGTTGAAGTGTTACTAAAATAACTTTGAAATGCTTACTAGCTTGAAGAATTCGGATTTTGGGTTTGACTTTTTTTTGAAAAGAGGTCATGGTTTTCATAATAATTTGGGGTTTATGTTTATACAAAATTAGAAAAAAATATGAACTCTAATTCAAATCTAGGTTTTTTGTTTTTTCTTTTTTGCGGCAGGGAATAATACATTGTTAAGAATTAATCGATATCCTGGAGAGGTGGGATGAAGTTCTAGTTCTGTTTTGGGGTCCCCTACTCTATGCGTATAATCTTCTGGGTCGTGGCCGCCGTAAAATGTAAAAAAACCTTTCCCCTTGATGCCATGAATGTATCGCGCTTCGCTGTTGATTTTATTTTCACCCAAAATCAAAACATTAGATTTAATTTGCGAACGTGTGTAGGCCGTTGTTTGTCCCATAAACCCTTTGACCAAGGCGGTGTGATTTTGATTGAGCATCGTTGGTATAGGATCCCACTTTGCAGAATATTCCATCAATGCAAAATAGTCAACCTCTTTTTTAATTTGTCGTACACTAGTTTGATCTATTGAAGAAAACTCATACACATTGGGGTCACGTTCAATAGTAAATTCTTTAAAAGCAAATGTATTTGAAAAATCGAGTTGCGATTGATAATTTGGTGTTGTACCATCGCCATCAAACATAGGTTCGCAAATATCGAGCGCCTCTGCGGCGAGAGCAATATCAAAACTATCGGTGGCACTGCACATCGCAAACATAAATCCACCACCCAAAACATAGTCCTTAATTTTTTGTGCAACAGCAAGTTTTGCATCAGACACTTTAGAAAACCCTAATTCTTGCGCAAGGGTTTCTGCGCTTTGTTGTTGTTCTATATACCATGCCGCATTGCGATAGGATCTGTAAAATTTTCCATATTGTCCTGTAAAATCTTCATGATGAAGGTGTAGCCAATCATAAAGCAATAATCCATCGCCCAAAACTTCGGTATCATACACAACATCATATGGAATTTCGGCATAGGTTAGAACTAATGTTACAGCATCGTCCCAAGGTTGCTTTCCGCTTGGCGAATAAACTGCAATTTTTGGTGCTTTTTCTAAAACAATAGCGTCCATATTTTTACTAGGGCTACCGATTTCCTCTAGAATTTCAGCTGTTTTGGAATCGCTAATGCGTTCAAAAGAAACCCCGCGAATAAGGCATTCTCTTTCGATACGGTCCGAACTTGGTATCAAAAATGCTCCTCCCCTATAATTCAACAACCATTTTACATTTTGATTTTGACTGAGTACCCAGTATGTGATCCCATACGCTTTGAGGTGGTTGGATTGCGATTGTGCATCCATAGGAATAAGAATAGAACTCGCTGATGCCTTGATGGATATCCACAACAAAAGGATTAAATAAAAAGAGTGAAGACGTGGCGCAAATAACATAAACGGCTTTTAGTATGGTGTATCGTCGTCCGGTGGACCAAAGGCGTCGTTTGGATCAATTTGTGGAGGAGCGACATCATCTGAAAATGTATCATCATTGGCCGCTGCATTCATTTTTGAGTGAAACTCTGAATCAAAGGGAGAGTCAAAATTATCCAGATTATCAAATTTCCCTAAATGGCCAATAAATTTCAAACGGATATTATCCAAACCACCATTTCTGTGTTTTGCAATTATAAATTCTGCTTGACCTTCACACGGCGTATGCTCTTCATCATCCCATTCTTCAATTTTGTAATATTCTGGGCGATAAATAAAAGATACAATATCTGCATCTTGCTCAATGGCTCCGGATTCTCTCAAATCGGAAAGTAGCGGACGTTTGCTTCCTCCTCTTGTTTCTACAGCTCTAGAAAGCTGTGAAAGAGCAATAACAGGTACGCTCAGTTCTTTTGCCAAAGCCTTCAGATTTCTGGAAATCATAGAAATTTCTTGCTCACGATTTCCTGTTTTTTGGCTACCGCCTGCTGTCATCAATTGCAAATAATCTACAATAATGAGTTTGATCCCATTTTGTGAAGCCAATCGGCGGGCTTTTGCTCGTAAATCAAAAATAGACAAAGAGGGTGTGTCATCGATATAAAGGGGTGCTTTTTCTAGTGACTTTACTTTTACATTAAGCTGCTCCCACTCGTGTTTTTCGAGTTTTCCTGTTCTCAATTTTTCTGAACTTAAACCTGTTTCCGAAGAAATTAAACGCGTAATGAGCTGTACGGATGACATTTCCAAAGAAAAGAATGCAACTGGAATATTCTGATTGACTGCAATATTGCGTGCCATAGAAAGCGTTAGTGCTGTTTTTCCCATCCCTGGACGAGCTGCAACAATAATCAAATCACTTTCTTGCCAACCCGATGTGAGTTGATCAACTTTGTCAAATCCAGAGGGAATGCCACTAAGTCCTTCTTTGTTTGAAATTTCTTCAATTTTCTTTTTGGCCTGAAATACTAAATCTTGTGCCGTTTCTGTGGATTTTTTGATGTTTCCTTGAGTGACATCATATAGCTTAGATTCTGCTTTATCTAAAAGATCGAACACATCTTTGGTTTCATCAAAAGAATCTTCAATAATTTCGTTTGAAATTTTAATCAAGCTCCGTTGAATAAATTTTTGTAATATAATTCGGGCATGAAACTCAATATGGGCCGACGATGACACTTTTTGAGTAAGCCCGATTAAGTAGAAATCGCCACCGACAATATCAAGTTTTTGATTTTTTCTTAGTTTGGATGACACTGTCAAAAGATCTATGGGCTGACTGCTTTCAAAAAGCTGAAGAATGGCTTCAAAAATATGTTGATGCGCTTCTTTGTAAAAGGATTCAATACTGAGAATGTCGATGACTTCATCTACACCCTTTTTATCGATCATCATCGCACCCAAAACAACTTCCTCCAAATCAATGGCTTGAGGTGGAATTTTCCCTTGCTCTAAGCTAATGACATTGGGTCTATTGGTTTGTTGATATCCTTTAAAAGCTTCTGGTTGTTTCATAATAACGAATGTACATAAAAAATGAATGTCTTAATCAAAAAGATGTACAATAAGACTTAACAAAATAGATGTTGATAAGTAAAAAAAAATGTTGATAATGGTTCAAAAAAAAGCTCAGGGCTTGGTTTGAATTTTTATCACAAGAAAATATTAGTCTTTATAAACGCCCATTTGCGCATATTTATCCATGCGCTGCTCTACTAATGCATTTGATGAGAGTGCATTTAATTCATCAAAAGACTTTAAAATTGCTGTTTCTATAGCCGCATATGTTTTTTCTCGATCTTTGTGTGCACCCCCAAGAGGTTCTTTCACAATTTGATCAACAAGCTTCATACGCTTCATGTCTTTTGCTGTAAGTTTTAATGCTTCTGCTGCTTGCTCTTTGTATTCCCAACTTCTCCAAAGTATGGAAGAACAGGATTCTGGAGAAATCACAGAATACCATGTATTTTCGAGCATTAGAACTCTATCGCCAACCCCTATTCCCAAAGCACCACCAGAAGCACCTTCGCCTATGATCACTGTAATGATTGGAACTTTTAATCGTGTCATTTCTAGAATGTTACGAGCAATAGCTTCACCTTGACCACGCTCTTCTGCCTCCAGACCCGGGTAGGCACCTGGTGTGTCAATAAGGGTGACTACAGGAATTCCAAATTTCTCTGCTGATTTCATCAATCGCAATGCTTTTCTGTACCCCTCCGGATTGGCCATTCCAAAGTTTCTATATTGTCGTGTTTTGGTATTATATCCTTTTTGTTGACCGATAAACATAAAACTTTGATGACCAATTTTCCCTAAACCACCAATCATCGCTTTATCGTCTTTATACCCGCGATCGCCGTGCAACTCTAAAAATGTTCCTTTGGTAAGCGCATTGATATAATCGAGAGTATAAGGTCTGTTGGGATGGCGCGAAAGTTGAACGCGTTGCCAAGGTGTTAGGTTTTTATATATATCCTTTTTGGTGTCTTCTAGTTTTTTTTGAATCTGTGTACAAGTTTCAGAAACATCCACATCACTTTCTTTACCAATGACTTGGCATTTTTGAAGCTGATCTTCTAGCTCCTTTATTGGTAATTCAAACTCTAAATATTCCATAAATGATAATAATTGGTTAGTGGGTGTACAAATATATGAACTTTATACTTTTTGGATACAATTACGGTTTAATTTTTCTCTTTTTTTTTGTGTTTAAAAACCGCATTTAGAAGTACCGTACAGATGATAAGTGCAGCTCCTACATAAAATAATGGACGCATTGTTTCAGATTTGGGAAAAATGATTAATGCTAAAATAATTCCATAAATTGGCTCTAAATTGTATGTTAAAATAACAGAATAGGGGGTGATGTATTTCATGACATAAACAGAAGCAATAAAGGCATATGCAGTACAAATTGAAGCCAATAGCGCAAGATAACCAAAATCAGAAATAGAAAGGTTGAAAAAATTGCTATGAAAACCCTTTGGAGAAATCCATAAAAAAACGGATATAAAAAAAACACCACTTACAAACTCATAAAATGAGATTACAGAAGCATTATATTTTGCTACAAACTTTCCATTCAAAACAGCAAAAAGCGTCGAAAACAGTGCCGATGAAATCCCCAAACAAATACCTAAAAAATATTTGAGTTCAGTTTGCATGATGAGAAATACTCCAGCAATAACAACGAGTCCAAATACAATTTCATAGGCTATGATTTTTCTTTTGTAAAAAATTGGCTCTATAAATGATGCAAAAAAAGCGCCCGTAGAAAACATGGCTAATGTTATGGAAATATTTGAAACTTTTATGGCAGCAAAAAAAGTAATCCAATGTAACGCAATCACAACTCCGGCAACGAAAAACTTAACGAGGTCCTTTGGTGGAACACGAAGGTTGATTTTTTTTAGTTTTAGATAAATAAACATCAACACCCCAGCAATGCTCATTCTGTACCACACCAATGCAGTGGCTTCTAATGTAATGAGCTCTCCGAGAATTGCTGTAAATCCTGCAATGAACACCAAAAAATGAAGGTGCAGTTGATTTTTGAGTTTAACGCTTGGCATTGTACAACAGATAAATTGCTAGAATACCAAAAATAAAATTTGGAAACCATACGGCAATTAATGGCGAAAAGTCAGATTGCTCGGCCATGACCCCAAAGACTTTATCAAAAAAGACATAAATCATAGCGATGACTATTCCAAAAGCCAAATTGACGCCCATACCTCCTCTGCGCTTTATGGAAGAAACCGCTACGGCAATAATCGTTAAAATAAACACTGCAACGGGCAAGCTCCACTTCTTGTATTGCACCACTTTATATCTGTTAATATTAGATGACCCACGGGCTTCCTCGCGTTCAATAAAATCTGAAAGCTCATTTATAGTTAAGGTTTCTGCAACATACATTGGCGGTGTCAAATCTTGAAGATCAAACCCTAGAAGGGTATCAATACGTCGCTTAAAAATTAATGAATCATTATCTTTTCCAACGTAACGCAAATTGTAATTTGATAGACGATACACACTGTCTTTTTCTATATAGCGAATGGCTGTTGCATGAATTTTATATTTGAGTTTATTGCCATCAAAATGCTCTAGCGTAAAGTTATTTCCACGCATCGATTTTGTATCAAAATTACTCACATAGATATATTCATCTTCGTTAATTTGCTGATAGATATATTGTGTTTTTACAACCTTTTTGTTTTTAAGGTATTTGTAGGTAAACTCATTAAATCCTTTACTTGCTTGAGGAGCCCAATACATTCCCAAAAGCAGAGCCAATGAAGCAATAATTGTGGCACCAATAAAATAGGGTTTCAAGAATCTAGTAAATGAAATTCCCGAACTCAAAAAAGCAACAATCTCTGTGTTATTGGCCAGTTTTGAGGTAAACCAAATTACCGATAAAAATAAAAATAATGGAAACAGAAGATTGGCAAAGTATATGGTAAAATCTACGTAATAGGCCACCACTTCTTCAAAAGGGACTTTGTTTTCAAGTATTTTGTCAATTTTTTCGGCCAAGTTGACCGTTATTCCGATTGGGATAAAGAGCAACAACATTAAGAAAAATGTGAGCAAATAGCGCTTTAAAATATACCAATCGAAAATTTTCATAATCTACAGACGCTTGTCCATTTGGGTAACCATCATGGTTTTCCAAGTTTCAAAATCTCCTGCTAAAATACGCTTTCTAGCTTCACGAACCAACCATAAATAAAATCCAAGATTGTGAATGGTCGCAATTTGTTTACCCAATAATTCATTAACGCTAAACAAATGTTTTAAATATGCTTTTGAATATTCGGTATCTACCCATGTAATGCCCATTTCGTCTATTGGCGAAAAATCATCGGCCCATTTTCTATTTTTTATATTGATGGTTCCGTGTGCTGTAAACAGCATTCCATTACGTGCATTTCTTGTAGGCATGACACAATCAAACATATCTATCCCAAGCGCAATATTTTCCAAAATATTTATTGGAGTTCCGACGCCCATCAAGTAGCGTGGTTTGTCTTCCGGTAAAATTTCACAAACTACATCTGTCATCGCGTACATTTCTTCCGCTGGCTCGCCAACCGAAAGCCCTCCAATAGCATTACCCACAGCATTTGTGTTGGCGATATATTCTGCAGATTGTTTTCTCAAATCTTTGTAGGTACTTCCCTGAACTATTGGAAAAAACGCCTGACTATATCCATATTTAAAGGGTAGTTTTTCAAGATGGTTGATACAACGCTCCAGCCATCTGTGCGTCATGTGCATAGAGCGTCTAGCATAATTATAGTCACATGGATAGGGCGTACATTCGTCAAATGCCATAATGATGTCCGCTCCAATGCTCCGCTGAATTTCCATCACATTTTCTGGTGTAAACACATGATAACTGCCGTCTATGTGACTTCTAAATTTCACACCTTCTTCTTTAATTTTTCTATTGGCTGATAACGAATAAACTTGATACCCCCCAGAATCGGTCAAAATATTTCGATCCCAGTTCATAAACTTGTGAAGACCTCCCGCTTTTTCCAAAATTTCTATTTGCGGACGAAGATATAGGTGGTATGTATTTCCCAAAATGATATCGGGGTTGATGTCATTTTTGAGTTCTCTTTGATGCACACCTTTGACTGTACCAACGGTACCAACAGGCATAAAAATTGGGGTTTCAATCACCCCATGGTCTGTTGTCAAAGTAGCTGCTCTCGCTTTTGTGTTTTGGTCTTTTTTTAATAAATTAAATTTCAAGTTTTAGCTGTTGAAAAACGTTACTATCGTGTACGTTTTGGTTGGTAATTCATTAAAAAATCGCCTTTTGGCGCACCGTCATCAAAGGAACTACCCTTCAGCAGTAAACGTGTTTTGGCTCGTGCGTCTTCATTGGACCAATTTTCGTATTCTATTCTGTAAAGCGCAGAAAACAGTGGTGCTCTTCCTTCACCGTGGTGACAGTGAATCAGTACAGGATAATTGTCCTGGTTGTCCATGATTTCTAAAAACTTATCAATAGTGGCTTGTGTAGGCACTTGATCTGTACCCAAGTTGATATATTGAACGCCTTCAATGTTGTCGATGGCATTTTTTTCTGCAATTAGCTCCGCTGGTATTTCTGGATTATTGACTAAATCTTCAGTTCCTGGAAAGCGTAAATCAATGATACTTTTTAGATTATAATCTTCAACATATTCTGAAATTTGATCTGGTGGGATAACTCCAGATTTATAAACTTTATCTTCTGAAATTTCTTCAAAATTATGATTGATATGTTTGTCATATACATACTTTCCTCCACCAACAACTACGATGAACACTAAACTGTAAATTAATTTCTTTTTCATAATTGTATTATTATTTTAAATTTTTATCAATAATTCGATCAAAATAATCTTTTATAAAAGCTTTACAACTTTTCTCAATTTGAATCATTTCTTCGTTTGTATTGGCTATTAAATTTTGACTCAAAGATAAATCATCAATATCATAGAACCCTATAGCTTTTTCGCCATCAAAGATACAAATATAATTTCCTTTACTGTAGCGATAAAAAACACCATCATGATTGATCACAAAAGGTTCTGTTTGTTGTGTTTCATCAATCAAACTCCTGCCCCAACTTCGAAAAGGTTTGTCATAACCCACCATTTGTAAAATGGTAGGATAAATATCAATTTGTTGAGCCAAATCCGTATGTTCTCCAACATAATTTCCTTTTGGATCATAAAACATAATCGGTACAGCATAACGATTGATGTCTTTTCTGTACTCATCAAAATACACTTGATTGCAATGATCTGCTGTAATCACAAAAATAGTATTTTCAAACCATGGTTCTTTTTTTGCGGCTTCAAAAAATTGTTGAAAAGCAAAATCGGTATATTCTACGCATTTGTGCATTGGAATACTTCCCTCTGGAAATTTTTCTTTGTACTTTTCTGGAATCGCATAAGGTTCGTGCGAAGAAACCGTAAAAATAGTCGCTAAGAAAGGGGACTCTTTTGTGTCCAGAGTTGTTTTCATAAACTGAAAAAAGGGCTCGTCCCAAATGCCCCACGAACCGTCAAATTGGGTGTCGTCATTAAACTCTGTTTTACCATAATAATGATCAAATTCTAGAATATTTGAAAACCCTAAAAACCCCATAGATCCGTTTGGTGCACCATGGAAAAAAGACGTATCGTAACCCATAGAATTTAAGGTCGAGACGAGTGATTCTACTGGTTGTTTTGCATACGGAGACGATGTATAGGCATCAACAAATGATGGGATGCCAGCCAAAACAGACGACATTCCATGTATGGATTTTCGACCATTGGTAAAGGCGTTAGAAAAGATAAGACTGTGATTTGCAAGAGAATCCAGAAAAGGTGTAAAGCTCTGATAATTTGGGATGTTTTTGTGTTTATTAAATGCCCCCATATATTCTCGACCATAACTTTCGGTGATAAAAAGTACAATATTTGGTTTTGAATCACTTTTTGGTGTGTAGGTCTTTATGGGCTGAATAAGGTTCTGCGTTTCGGAGGTTGAAATTTGATAATTAACTTTCTGGAACTTTTTTATTCCAAATGTTCTAATGATTGCAAAAGGGGTGTTCAGGATAACATCTGCATGCTGGATTTTTTTGACATATCTATTGGCATCAACCAGATTGATAGGACGCGTACTTTTCTTTAAATCTCCACCACGGATACCTGCAACCATCAATGTTAGCATAATTAACAACGACGCAATTGATGTTGAAATATAGAACACCATAGGTTTCTTGTAGGGCGTTGATTTGAATCTTATTTTTTTATACAGATAAATCCAAGCGAAACTCAAAACAATAAACAGTAAAAAAATATGCCAATAACTGTAGGCAAAGCGCAAAAACATTTGTACAATGTTATGCTCGTTTTTTACAACAGCCCATTCAGAAATTGTAGTTCGATTATATATAAATTTATAATATCCAAAGTCAATAAAATTGGTGGCATATCCAATTAAATTAAAAAAGAAATAGATATAAAATAAAAGTTTTTGGTAATACTGTTTGGTGTTGATGCCTAAGGGAAACATCGACAACAATACAAAAAGAGAATTTAAATAAAAAATTGCAGCTGTGTCAAAAATTAGGCCATGGTAGCAAAGCGAAAAAAATTCGGAAATGGAACTGATATCTAAAACCGAAAAGTTATAGAGGACAAATAATAAACGTGCAATAAAATAAAAAAAGTAGGCCAACAAAAGCCTTAAAATCATCACTTTATATTCGTTTATTCTAATAAAACTCATCTCTGTTTTTATACAATTTTTGGCAAAAATACAAAATCTAAATCTGACAAAAATCGCAATTTAAAATGTTTAATAAGTTGTTAGTTAATTGTCACAAATAACATTTAAAAATTTATGGTCAACTAAAAATAAAATTTAAATTTGAACTATTAAATTTTAATACACCAAATATGTCAATTTCACAACTCAATGATTTAACAACACAAGTCCGGCGCGATATTTTACGCATGGTTCATAAAGTCAATTCAGGGCATCCTGGAGGGTCACTTGGGTGTGCAGAATTCCTTGTAGCTTTATACACAGAAATCATGAACAGAAAACAAGGCTTTGACATGAATGGCCATGGCGAAGACTTATTTTTTCTTTCCAACGGACATATTTCTCCTGTAATTTATAGTGTATTGGCACGAAGTGGTTATTTTCCTATTGAAGAACTTAACACATTCAGACTTTTAGATTCTAGATTACAAGGGCATCCTACCACACATGAAGGTCTTCCAGGCATACGAATTGCATCGGGATCTTTGGGACAAGGCCTCTCTGTCGCTATTGGTGCAGCACATGCCAAAAAATTAAATAATGATTCAAATCTTATTTATAGTCTTCATGGTGATGGTGAATTGCAAGAGGGACAAAACTGGGAAGCAATAATGTATGCTTCGGCCAAAAATATAGATAATATTATTGCCACTGTTGACCTGAATGGAAAGCAAATTGATGGTGCAACCGATGATGTTTTGAAGATGGGAAGTTTAAAAGCAAAATTTGAAGCTTTTGATTGGACTGTTATTGAGATAAAGCAAGGAAATGATATTGCCTCTATATTGGAGGGAATGTCTGCAGCAAAAGCAGCAACTGGAAAAGGCAAGCCTGTTTGTGTCCTTCTTGAGACGATGATGGGTAATGGTGTTGATTTTATGATGCACACCCATGCATGGCATGGCAAAGCACCAAATGATGAACAGTTGGCCACAGCCTTGGAACAAAATCCTGAAACGCTTGGCGATTATTAATATTCAAAACCAATACAATGAAAACATATACATACACAGAAAAAAAAGATACAAGAAGTGGTTTTGGAGCAGGACTCGCAGAGCTTGGAAGAACAAATCCAAACGTTGTTGCACTTTGTGCAGACCTTATCGGATCCTTGAAAATGGATGCTTTTAAAAATGAAAATCCAGAGCGCTTTTTTCAAGTTGGTATTGCAGAAGCAAACATGATGGGGATTGCTGCTGGACTTACCATTGGTGGTAAGATTCCTTTTACAGGAACTTTTGCCAATTTTTCTACAGGCCGAGTATATGACCAAATTCGTCAGTCCATTGCATACTCTGGTAAAAACGTAAAAATATGTGCATCTCATGCAGGCCTCACACTTGGAGAAGATGGTGCAACACATCAAATTCTTGAAGATATTGGGTTGATGAAAATGTTGCCAGGAATGGTCGTTATCAATCCTTGCGATTACAACCAAACCAAAGCTGCTACTATTGCAATAGCAAAGCACAACGGCCCCGTATATTTGCGTTTTGGACGGCCATCAGTTCCAATTTTTACAGCAGAAAATCAAACCTTTGAAATTGGAAAAGCAGTACAATTAACAGAAGGTACAGATGTAACTATAGCAGCTACTGGACATCTTGTTTGGGAGGCACTTGAAGCATCAAAAGAATTGAACGCTAAAGGGATTTCTGCTGAAGTACTCAATTTTCATACCATCAAACCACTAGATGAAAAAGCACTTTTAGAATCGGTTGCCAAAACAGGGTGTATCGTTTCTGCAGAAGAACACAATTATTTGGGTGGACTTGGAGAAAGTATTGCACGTGTGCTTGGACAACATGCACCAGCACCTCAAGAATTTGTGGCTACAAATGATACTTTTGGGGAATCTGGTACTCCAGCGCAATTGATGAAAAAGTATGGTTTAGATGCATCATCAATTGTTGAGAAAGCTCTAAAAGCCATTGCAAGAAAATAACAGTATACACATTAAAATAAAAAACCCGCAAATTGCGGGTTTTTTTATGTTGTATAATTGAATTTCTAATTTATTGTTGCAGCATCTGTACTATCTAGATAATTTGGAATCCCATTTCCGTTGGTATCTTCAAGCGTGATAAGTTTGGCCGAGAATGATCCATCATTTTCAGTTTCAATAGCTGTAAAAAACTGATTGGAATCCAATGGCACTAATGCCTGTAGTTGCGCTTCAAGACCAGCACGTGTTGAATCCGTATATTCTGTGTATAAAACTTCTCTGAAGGTTTTATACCCATCGCCATCATCATCATTATCGTCAAAGTTATAAAAACGATCGTCATCTGTATTGTCATCAAAAACATCCATATTGTCATCTTCATCTTCCATATAGCTAGGAATAAAATCATTGTCATGATCCATGACTTTATATTGATACAATTCAAATTTAAACACTAAACAAGAATATGACGAAATTCCACTTGTTGCACTGTTGAAATACCCTAAACCTGAAGGTAAAAACATAACACCAATACCATAATTTTCAAAAGTAATGGATCCATCAGAATTTGTTGTAAATGCATTGGATGTTTTGAATTGTGGAAGGACACGATTCCACCCAGGGACTACAGCGATTAAATCTAAATCAATGGGGTTTACAGAACCGTCAAAAACCTCATCGTCCATGGTATTACCTTCGTAGTTGACACGAACTTGATCTGTAAAGTGTGGATGCTCTCCAAGGCCTTCTTCAATACTTAAGATGTAGTATGTGTAATCTACGTCCTTGAAAGTCGTTGTTTTTGGTTCAACAGCCTCGGACAACAGTGTAGTATTTGGTGGCAAAGATTCACCGTCTTCTAACTTTGAGATGACAATATCATCTAAGGTTGGATATGTTGAAAGTGCATTTAATTCACCAGAATTGTAATAGTGCGTTTCAAAATAGTTTTGAAGTGTATCCATATCACTCGCTTGCTGCTCTGCGCGGTCGCGAGCTGGAGTTGAAGTGATATTGTCGTCGTCTTTACTGCATGTAAAAACGAAGAATATTAAAGATAAAACAAAAAGGGCATTAAGCTGATTTCTCATAATATTACTTTTGGAGCTGCAAGATACAATATTATGCTATTTTTGTGGAATAGAAAACAGAGTTTTAATTAAAATATGAGGATTGATAAATTTTTGTGGTGTTTACGCTACTTCAAAACCAGAACCTTGGCATCAACTGCAACCAAAAAAGGACATGTACGAGTTAATGGCTCTGTTGTAAAACCAAGTCGAGAAGTTTATCCAACCGATAAAATTAATGTACGCATCGATCAAGTCAATTACCAATTGATTGTTTTGGATCTTCCAAAAAGCCGTGTGGGTGCAAAATTGGTCGACATATACAGACAAGACACTACGCCAAAATCTGAGTTTGAAACCCAAGAACTTTTAAAATATTCTAAAGATTATTATCGAAAAAAAGGCGAAGGGCGACCCACCAAAAAAGACCGTAGAGATATTGAAGATTACATGGATTTTGATGAAAAGTAAAAAAATTATCAAACAAGTTGAAATGTCTTTTTTATATTTGAAAAAAAGAGTTGTATGGCACTGACACAAAATTGCATTTTGAATCACCAAGAAATAAATCACAAAATTAAACGCATTGCATATCAGATCTATGAGTCTAATGTTGAACAAAAAGAAATTGTTCTGGCAGGAATTCAATCTAATGGTTATGTTTTGGCGGAAAAAATAAAACAGCAATTAGAAGAAATTTCAGAGATTAAAGCAAAATTGTGTTCTGTAAAAATCAACAAAAAAAATCCAAAAGAAAAAATAATCACATCATTGAGTACAGAAGAATACAGCAATACATCTTTAGTTTTAGTTGATGATGTATTGCACTCTGGCACTACACTTATATATGGTGTAAAACATTTTTTGGATACCTCATTGACACAGTTTAAGACTGCTGTTTTGGTCAATAGAAATCATAAGAAATACCCTGTGAAAGCCGATTTCAAGGGAATATCTCTTTCTACATCATTGAATGAGCATATTGATGTTATTTTTGATGGAGAACACTCAAAGGTTGTTCTCGTCTAACTCCTTTTGAATTTCTTTGACAACTTCATCAATTGGCCTCTCGTCAACGTTGATACTCCACTGTGCTTGATTGTAAAATTTGGAACGTTCAAATAGGTGCTTTGCAATAAATTCTGACAATTCGTTGTCACTTATTTTGGCAATTAATGGTCGTTTGGCCTTTTCAAGAAGCAAACGATCTGCAAGTGTTCTTACAGAAGCTTTGAGGTATGTTGTAAAAATATTAGGATGTTGATTCAAAAAAGTCATTGTATTTCCATAACAAGGTGTACCACCCCCTAGGGCCAGAACAAGATTAGAATACGACCTGCAAATTTGTTGTACTGCCTTTATTTCAAGTTTTCGAAATTCTATATGGCCTCTTTGTTCAAATAGATCAGCAATAGACAGCTGTTCTTGTTGTTCTATAAAATCGTCCAAATCCAAAAACGTATAACCTTCCAATGCGGCGAGTTTTTTACCGATGGTCGATTTTCCTGAACCCATATATCCTAATAAGGCAACGATCATAGTGATGTGAAATTAATTTTGACCCTGTAATATGTCAATATACAAAAAAACGAAAAAATATTGAAAAAAAAAGATTGTAATATTAATTAAACCCATTATCTTTGCAGCCGCAATATGCAATTCCAATCGACTTGGTAGCTCAGTTGGTAGAGCATCTCCCTTTTAAGGAGAGGGTCCTGGGTTCGAGCCCCAGCCAAGTCACAAAAAAAGTTAAGCTTTGTCTTAACTTTTTTTTTCTACATTATTTACTGCGCACGTGGCGGAATTGGTAGACGCGCTAGCTTGAGGGGCTAGTGGGAATTATTCCCGTGGAAGTTCGAGTCTTCTCGTGCGCACTTTCTCAAACAAAAGTAATATTCTCATTATTTTTTAGTATTTTAGTCGAACCAAATCTATAAAATAATGAACACTACTGATAATGTCTTTAGTATTAAAGACCTTGAAAATATCTCTGGTATAAAAGCGCACACCATCCGCATTTGGGAAAAGCGATACAACCTCCTCAAGCCCAAACGTACAAAAACAAATATTAGACATTACGATCTTTACAATCTCCAAAAACTACTCAATATTAGTTTTTTGAATAACAACGGTTATAAAATTTCTAAAATTGCAGCTTTGGATGAATCCGAACTTGGGCCGAAAACTAGAGAGTTAGCTTTTATGGGCAAAAGTGACAGTCAGGCTATTGTCGCTTTCAAACTAGCAATGCTAAATTTTGATCAAATGTTATTTTATAACACCTACAACAGCTTGTTGGAAGAAAAAACATTTAGAAAGATTTTTTATGATGTTTTCTTACCCCTACTTTATGATCTTGGTATGTTGTGGCAAACCAATAGTATATCTTCTTCTCACGAACATTTTTTGACGGTTCATATCAAGCAAAAAATTTTAATTCATATTGAAAGACTGCAAAGTTTAGACCCCCGGCCCAGCAGCAAAACTATTGTTCTATTTCTACCTGAAAAAGAGACCCATGACTTAGGATTATTATTCATAAATTATGAAATATTGAGCCTAGGATATCATACTATCTTTTTGGGTGAAAATATTCCAATAGACAACATAAAACACATCAATAAACTTTATGATGACATTACATATATTTCTTATTTTACAATAAAACCCAACGATAATGCAGTTGAGGATTACTTGAACACCTTTACAAATCAATACCTCAAAAATAGCAACAAAACTGCTAAGTTTATCGGTCATAGAATTCGAAATATCAATCCAAAACACATTCCAGAACAAATTAAATTATACAACAAAATTGAAGATTTAGTTAAAGATTTGTAAAAAACACTTTTGAAGTATAACTCTGTTTAGTCTTTTCATTACTTTTATGGTCAAATGAAAAAGACAATACACATCATTGGTTCAGGATTCTCGTCACTTGCTGCATCATGTTACCTTGCAAAAGCAGGCTATAAAGTGACTATTTTTGAAAAAAATCAAACTATTGGTGGGCGCGCCAGACAGCTCAAAAAAAGTGGTTTCACTTTTGATATTGGTCCAACATGGTATTGGATGCCAGATGTTTTTGAGCGGTTTTTTGGCGATTTTGACAAACACCCATCAGAATATTATAATCTCGACAAACTCAACCCGGCGTATAGCGTCTATTTTGGAAAGAACGATGCGATCACAATTGAAAACTCTTTAGAAAAAATTTGTCAAACTTTCGAAAAGGAAGAGCCAGGAAGTTCAAAACAATTGATGGAATTTATCGGGGGAGCAAAAAGCAACTACGATATAGCGATCAAAGACTTGGTGTATAATCCAGGGGTTTCTCCTCTCGAACTTGTGACGCCTAAGACGGTGATGAAAGTCAATCAATTTTTGAGTACAATAAAACGTGATGTTAGAAAAAAATTCAAAAATAATCGTCTTGCTCAAATATTGGAATTTCCAGTTTTGTTTCTTGGAGCCAAGCCAAGCGACACCCCCTCTTTTTATAATTTCATGAATTATGCCGATTTTGGATTGGGGACTTACCATCCAAAAAAAGGAATGTATCAGGTAATTTTGGCCATGGAAACTCTTGCTAAAGAATTAGGTGTAAGCATTAAATCTGATGCAAATGTTGAATCAATTTTGGTAGAAAACGGCACTGCAAATGGTCTTATTGTAAACGGCAAAAAAGAAAAATGTGATCTTGTTTTGAGTGGTGCAGATTATCATCATACAGAAACACTACTAGACAAAAAACACAGACAATACTCTGAGCGTTACTGGGATAAAAAAATATTTGCTCCATCATCACTACTTTTTTATGTTGGATTTGATAAAAAATTACAAAATGTCGATCATCATACGCTCTTTTTCGATGTAGATTTTGACGTGCATGCCGAAGCTATTTATGACCATCCTGCATGGCCAGAAAAACCACTATTTTATGCAAGTTTCCCTAGTATTACAGATGATTCTTGCGCTCCAAAGGGTAAAGAAGCTGGAATTTTCTTGATACCGCTGGCACCAGGATTAGAAGACACACAGGAACTTCGAGAAACGTATTTTGAAAAAATAATAAACCGTTTTGAAGACTTAACACAGCAAGAAGTCAAAAAAAATATTATCTTTAAAGAATCATTTTGTGTTAATGATTTTATAAAAGACTATAATTCATATAAAGGGAATGCCTATGGAATGGCCAATACGCTATTACAAACCGCATTTTTGAGACCAAAACTAAAAAGTAAAAAAGTAAAGAATTTATATTTTACAGGACAGCTTACTGTCCCTGGACCTGGAGTCCCGCCCTCCCTTATCTCTGGAAAACTAACTGCCGAACTTATTCAAAAAGTTTTATAGTAGAATTTTTTGTTATGGTCTAATTGTTTGAGTATATGAAATCTATTTTCGACACTGTATCAAAAGATTGCAGTAAAATTGTTACCAAAACCTACAGCACATCTTTTTCGATGGCCACAAAAATGTTGTCCAGTACGATTCGTCAGGATATTTACAATATTTATGGATTTGTTCGTTTGGCAGATGAAATTGTTGATTCATTTCATGACTATCCCAAAAAAGAGATGTTTGCAAAATTTGAAACCGATTTAGAAATCGCACTTTCAAACAAAATAAGTCTCAATCCCATACTTAATGCTTTTCAATATACATATCATAAATACAAAATAGACCGCAAACTAGTTGATGCATTTATGAATTCTATGCGTCAGGATCTGCACAAATTGGAATATAAAACAGAAGAAGAATATAAAAATTATATTTATGGCTCTGCCGATGTTGTAGGATTGATGTGTCTAAAAGTATTTGTTGATGGAAATCAAGAAAAATACGATGATTTAAAAGCCTCGGCAATGGCATTAGGATCGGCCTTTCAAAAAGTAAATTTCTTGAGAGATCTGAAAGCTGATTATGATGAACTCAACAGAACTTACTTTCCAAATACAGATTTGGACAATCTTGACGAAACAGCAAAACAACATATTATAAATGATATTGAAAATGATTTTGCTGAAGGATTAAGCGGCATTAAAATGCTGCCCATTGAAGCAAAATTTGGGGTTTTTATGGCCTATCGCTATTACAGTCAATTGCTAAAGAAACTCAAAAAAACTCCTGCACTAGAAATCAAAAACACTAGAATTCGAGTGCCAAATTACAAAAAAGTAGAACTGCTAACACGCAGTTATGTCAAATATCATCTCAATCTATTATAACCAAATTATTATGAACGCACTTTTATGGATTCTTGTTTTTCTGGGTACTTTCAGCATCATGGAATTTATGGCCTGGTTTACACACAAATACATTATGCATGGATTTTTGTGGAGTTTACACAAAGATCATCATCACAAAGATCACAAAAGTTGGTTTGAGCGCAACGATGCTTTTTTTATTTTTTATGCCGTTGTCAGTATGACTTGCTTTTACTTTTGGAGCTACTACGGATTTTGGGCTGGCCTCCCCATTGGATTCGGTATTATGGCCTATGGAGCCACCTATTTTATCGTACATGATATTTTTATCCATCAACGTTTTAAAATGTTTCGTAAAGCGAATAATTGGTATGCCAAAGGAGTACGACGCGCACACAAAATTCACCATAAGCACCTCGGTAAAAAAGATGGCGAATGCTTTGGAATGCTTGTTGTTCCTTTTAAATATTTTAAAAAATAAATCTTGAATTCTCTCTATTTATGGCTTAACATTGGATCTATTTCTATACCCTTTTTGTATAGTTTCCACCCTAGACTACAGCTACACAAACGCTTCAAATGGCTATTTTTATCTCTTTTTTTGACCATGGGAGTGTTTATCCCATGGGATGTTATTTTTACAATAAATGGGATTTGGGGCTTCAATTCAGATTACTTCTTAGATGCTAAACTTCTGTACCTACCAATAGAAGAATGGCTCTTCTTCATTTGTATTCCTTTTGCTTGTGTGTTTACACATTATGCACTATTGCTTTATTTTCCAAAATTGAAACTAAAACAAAACACAACAAAACTTATCGCCTATGCTTTAATGCTTTTATTATGTGTACTTATTGTTTTTAATTTTGATAAATGGTACACTTTGGTCAATTTTTTACTTGCAATTCCTTTGACCTGGATTGTTCTCAAACAAAATCCAAAACTACTACAGCATTTCTTTCTCACATTTTTAGTGATGCTTATTCCTTTTTTTATGGTTAATGGTGTTCTAACAGGCAGTTGGATAGAAAATCAAGTGGTGTGGTATAACAACACCGAAAACCTTGGTATTCGTATGGGCACAATACCCATAGAAGACAGTATTTACGCTTATTCTATGATTTTGATGAATTTATTTTTATTTGAATATTTTAGTAAAAAGAATAAAAAAAGCGCCTGAAAATCAGGCGCTTTTTTTAGATAAAATTTCTAGTATTACGCATTCTGCTTCTTGATTAAATTCAACGCAGAACCTTCATTGAACCATTCAATTTGTGAATCGTTATAGGTATGATTAACAGAAATTATATCCTTAGTCCCATCGGCATGAACAATCTCTATAGTTAATGGCTTACCAGGGGCAAACTCATTTAAATCTAAGAAATTAAACGTGTCATCTTCTTGAATAAGGTCATAATCGGCTTCGTTGGCAAACGTTAATCCAAGCATACCTTGCTTTTTCAAGTTGGTTTCATGAATTCGAGCAAATGATTTTACAATCACAGCAGCAACACCGAGATGTCTAGGTTCCATAGCTGCATGCTCTCGAGAAGATCCTTCTCCATAGTTATGATCACCAACTACAACCGTAAAAATACCAGCAGCTTTGTATGCGCGTTGTGTTTTTGGTACGGCATCATACTCTCCATTGAGTTGATTTTTAACAAAGTTTGTTTTCATATTAAAGGCATTTACAGCGCCTATCAAACAGTTGTTAGAAATGTTATCTAAGTGGCCTCTGTAACGCAACCATGGTCCTGCCATAGAAATATGATCTGTTGTACATTTCCCGTGGGCTTTGATCAGAAGTTTAGCACCACTAATAGCATTACCGATCGGAGTAAATGGTGTCAATAGTTGCAAGCGTTCAGAATCATCTGCAACAACAACCTCTACGCCACTGCCATCTTCTACTGGAGCTAAATAGCCCGCATCTTCTACTGCAAATCCTTTTTCTGGTAACTCAAAGCCTGTTGGTTCATCGAGTTTAACAGCCTCTCCATTTTCGTTAATTAGTGTGTCTGTAATGGGATTAAAATCCAAGCGACCAGAAATTGCAATCGCTGCAACCATTTCAGGTGAGGCTACAAAAGCATGTGTGTTTGGATTTCCATCGGCTCGCTTTGCAAAGTTTCTATTAAAAGAGTGCACAATACTGTTTTTTGGTGCGTTTTTGGGATCTTCGTAACGTGCCCATTGTCCAATGCAGGGTCCGCAAGCATTTGTAAAAATTTTAGCATCGAGTTTCTCAAAAACATTCAAAATTCCATCACGATCTGCAGTATATCGCACTTGCTCTGATCCTGGATTAATTCCAAATTCAGCTTTTGTTTTTAGTCCTTTATCCAAAGCTTGTTGTGCAATGGATGCCGCACGAGATAAATCTTCATAAGAAGAATTTGTACAAGACCCTATTAAACCCCATTCAACTTTTAATGGCCATTCATTGGATTTTGCTTTTTCAGTCATTGTTCCTACTGGAGTAGCCAAATCTGGTGTAAATGGTCCATTTAGGTGAGGCATGAGTTCTGATAAATTGATTTCAATTAATTCATCAAAATACTGCTCTGGATTGGCATATACTTCGGCATCGGCTGTAAGATATTCTTTAACTTCATTTGCAGCATCTGCTACGTCATTTCTGTCTGTTGCACGAAGGTAACGCTCCATAGAGGCATCGTATCCAAAGGTAGATGTTGTTGCGCCAATTTCGGCACCCATATTACAAATGGTTCCTTTTCCAGTACATGACATGGATTCTGCACCTGGGCCAAAATATTCAACAATGGCCCCTGTACCTCCTTTTGCCGTTAGAATTCCTGCAACTTTTAGAATCACATCTTTTGGTGCTGTCCATCCAGAAAGTGATCCTGTGAGCTTGACCCCTATGAGCTTAGGAAATTTTAATTCCCATGGCATTCCTGCCATCACATCTACAGCATCGGCTCCGCCTACTCCAATTGCTACCATACCCAAACCTCCAGCATTCACGGTATGAGAATCGGTTCCAATCATCATTCCTCCAGGAAATGCATAATTTTCTAAAACAACTTGATGAATAATCCCTGCACCAGGTTTCCAAAAGCCAATTCCATATTTATTAGATACAGATTCTAAAAAATTAAAAACTTCGTTGCTATTATTGAGTGCAAACTGTAAATCTTTTGTTGCTCCGACTTTGGCTTGGATCAAATGATCACAATGTACTGTGGTGGGTACTGCAACTTTATTTTTTCCAGCTTGCATAAATTGCAAGAGGGCCATCTGTGCAGTTGCATCTTGACACGCAATTCTATCAGGTGCAAAGTCCACATAATCTTTGCCTCGTTGAAATGCTTTATTGGGAATAGCATCCCACAAATGATTGTATAATATTTTTTCTGAAAGTGTAAGTGGTTTGCCAACGATTTCTCGCGCTTTATCAATGCGCTCTGGCATCTGTTGGTATACTTTTTTTATGATGTCTATATCGAAAGCCATATAATTGAATTTAAATCGGGGTTAAATGTACAAATTTATGTGTAATCTTGGTGTAATAAAAAATCAAATTATATTGAAAAATTTAAAATAAACTTTCAATGATTTTTTCGATACTAATTCCTTCTGCCGCCGCTTTATAATTTTTAATAATTCTGTGTCGAAGAACACTCGTTGCTACGGCTTGAACGTTTTCAATGTCTGGAGTATATTTTCCGTGTAGTACCGCATGAGTTTTGGCGGCAAGAATTAAATTCTGAGAAGCTCTTGGCCCTGCACCCCAATCTACATATTGACTAATGAGTTCTGATGTGCGATTTGTATTGGGTCTTGTTTTAGAAATCATTCCAACAGCATATTCAACCACATTATCGGCAACAGGAATTTTTCTGATAAGGTGTTGAAATTCTAAAACCTCTTTGCCATCAAAAACAACGTTTAAGGTTGTGTTTTTTTCTGCTGTAGTTTGTTTTACAACCTCAACTTCTTCTGAGAATGAAGGGTATTCTAGGTTAATTGCAAACATAAAACGATCTAATTGCGCTTCTGGAAGTGGGTAAGTCCCTTCTTGCTCTATGGGGTTTTGTGTCGCTAAAACAAAATAGGGTTGATGAAGTTCATATCGGTGACCCGCTACGGTTACTGAGCGTTCTTGCATGGCCTCGAGAAGAGCAGCTTGTGTTTTGGGTGGTGTTCTGTTGATTTCATCGGCCAGAACAATATTTGAAAAAACAGGACCTTTTATGAATTTGAATTGGCGGTCTTTATCCAAAATCTCACTCCCCAAAATATCACTAGGCATAAGATCTGGTGTAAATTGAATACGCTTAAAATCAAGCCCTAGGGTTTTGGCAATGGTATCGACCATTAGGGTTTTTGCTAGCCCAGGCACACCAATAAGAAGAACATGTCCACCAGAAAAAATAGAAATTAAAATCTGCTCAATTACTGCATCTTGACCAATAATGATTTTTGCAATTTCTTTCTTTAGCTGCTTATATGTTTTGACATAGTTGTCTATGGCCGTAACTTCAGACATTTTTAGTTTTTAATTTTAAACCAATTACTTGTAAAATTGCACCCTCTCAATTCTCCGTTAATTTTGATGTAGGTATCTATAATTTTTTCTTCTTGCCAATCAGAGATGGCATCGAGTTGTTTTTCTTGAAGTGCTAACGCTTTGATTTTTAAATAATCCTTCGCAAAATCGGCTTCATGCTCATCTGTTCGTTGTGTTACCGTTAGAATTTTAAATTTGATAGGATTTACACGGTCTTGATCTTTGTAAACAGGACTCACTTCATTGTCTTTCAAATCTTGAATTTGAGCATATAATTCTGGATCCATTTTGGTGAGTTCAAAATTATAATCTTGAGTTTCAGGATTTCGCAATTGCCCGCCGTCATATTTTGTTTCCTCTTCGTCACTCGCTTCTTTGGCTGCGGCTTCAAAAGAAATATCGCCATCGACAATACTTTGTCTAACTTTTTCTAATTTTTCTTTGGCAGCAGCAATCGCATCTTCAGTCATTTTTGGACGTAATAATATGTGTCTTACATCATATTCTTGACCTCTAATTTTTTCTAAGTACAAAATATGATATCCAAAATCTGTTTTAAAGGGTTCTGAAACATCACCTTCTTCTAATGAAAATGCAACTTCTCTAAATTCTTTTGCCATTCTTGGCTGTTTTCTATTGAGGGTGTATTTTCCTCCCGTTCGTTTAGATCCTGGATCTTCAGTGTACAATACTGCTTTTGTCGTAAAACTTGCGCCATTGTCCAACACATCGGCTCTAAATTCTCGAAGCCTTTTTATGACTTTATCTATTTCTTCTTGAGTTGTTTCTGGAATAACAACAATTTGTGCTACTCGCAGTTCTGTCCCAAAAAGAGGGCGTTCATCTTCTGGAATTTTATTGAAAAATTGACGAACTTCTTCTGGCGTTACTTCAATTTTGTCAACAATTTGTTGTTGCATCATAGAAGCCATTTTGCCATTTTTATTAAGCTCATACATTTCGTCTCTAAGTTCTTGCTCAGAAGATTTATTATAGTAGGCCACTAGCTTATCCATAGAGCCAATTTGCTGTGCAAAACCCTCTAGCTGTTGATCCACATAAGAACGTATTTCTGCATCGTTGACTTCTATACTATCCAGAATGGCATGATGCATATATAATTTATCTTCTAATAGCTTTCCAAATAGTTGACATCTTGTGATATCTTTTGTGGAAACACCACTGGCTTCAAGCTGAGCAAATTGTTTATCAATATCTGAATCGAGTACTACAAAATCTCCGACTACGGCAGCAACGCCATCAACTTTAATAAGCTGTGTAGAATCAACTTTAACTTCTTTGATTTCTTCTTTTATGTCGTCTTGAATAATTTCTTGAGCTGAGGAAAATTGGCCAAATACTAATAGACTTAGGCCTGTAATTATGGACAGGGACTTATTCATAAATTTCAAATTTTTTATTTTTAATGGCGTCATTCACAATTTCATTTTTTAGTTGACCAATGAGCTTCAATTTACGTTGATTAATTATAATTTGTCGCAACGTTGGCAACACATATTCTATAGGGGCTTGCGATCCTGAGGCAAGTACTTCTTTTATTTGTATCAAATATAACTCTAAAGAATCGTTGAGTTGAATAAAATTTGGTTTTTTTAATAGCAACTTATTAAATCCCTTTTGAAGGGGCTCAATTTTTGAAACAACTTGATCTTCTTTTATCCAAATGGAATCGTTTAAAAAGAATGAATTGAATTGAATTGAAATGGTATCTAAAATGGCTTGGTCTTCTGAATTATAACGTTTAAAACGACGCTTGATTTCATTTACATTTGAAATATTTGATCCTATATTGATGTAGCGGAGTTTCAAAAGATTTTCTCTCAAAACAAATAGTTCTTTGTTTTGATTGTATGTGACACTCAATTCGGTAGTTGTAATACTGGTGTCTAAGTTGCGTTGAACTAATGCCTCCACATAGGCAGAGGTATATAAATCTGTTCTGTATTGTTCTAAAAGTACCTCAAAATCTGACTGTTGCTTTTCTTCTAAATTCATTGATGCACCGTCAATGAGCAATTGTTGAGTGGCCCAATTCCTTATGACTGTTTGAATTTGTAAAAGACTGTCTTCTGGATTCAAGTTTTCAAACTCTGTTAAATCGATGTCTTCTGCCATTAAATACACATCATTTACACGTGCAAGTGGAATACCATTTGCATCTGGTTTTGATACATCACACCCCACAAAAAACAATAATATTATACTAAAAACTAAATAGAAAATACGCATTAGTTGACCAACTTGGATTTTAATTCAATTAATACATTTTGATCTATAGAAACTGTGTATTTAGAGCGCAATGTTTCAATCCAATTTTGTTCCAATACATTTTGATAACTGGAAATAACTGCTCCTTTGGCGTCTTCAAAGGACAATGGCGTTTCTGCTTGCGTCTCCAAAATATTTAAAACAACATAACTGTCATCAATGGGGAAAATCTCTGAGATGCCTTTTTCAAATGTGGCATCATTTGGTAAGAGTGAATTTCCAATGTCAAAGGTGCCAGATGAAAAAACTACGCTTTGATTTTTGACATTCAATCCATTTGAAATCTCTTCGTTGGATTTATTTTTGATCCACATTTTTTTCACTTTCTTCAACACACTTTTCTTATGAGATCGTGCAATCGTCCCTGAAATTTTTTGTGGAGCTCTAAATTTTGATGCATTATTTTGGTAGTGCTTCAAAAGACCAATAGAATCATTTTTGGCGCCGTTCCATATTTTTTCTTGCATAATATCAAAAAGTAGCAGCCCCTCTTCATACTCCTTTAGAATATGTGCATATTCTTCATTTTCAAAAGGAAGTTGTTCTTTTTTGTATTGCATCACATTTTGCTCCAAATAGGTATTAAGTAATTGCTTTAAAGTTGTTTTCGATTTTAAATTTTTATTCAAAAAAGATAAAAAGTCAGCATGAGTCAATATGAGATTTTCGATTTTTATGAATTGATTTTTAGGATTTACTCCATCTTTCAACACCCAATTCTTTGTGTCTTCTTGTTGTGAAAATATAGACGAAATTGAGTTGTATGTTGGCGATTGAACTTGGTATTGATCCATCAACGATGCCAACATTTTTTTCTTTATCACTTGAGACCTGCTATCGCGTTTTATCTTATTTTCTAAGTCGTATTTTAAATTCTCAAAGCTTTCTATGGGTTTTAAATCTAATAATTTTATGATGTGCCAACCGTATTGGGTTTGGATAGGATTTGAAATTGTGTTTTTGTCCAAACCAAATGCGGTATCTACAAATATCTCAGAGTTGATATCACCAGATTTAAACGGTTTTAATTTACCACCGTTAACAGCAGAACTTTTATCGTCTGAATACTGCTTTGCTAAATTTTCGAAGGATTCTCCCTGTTGTAACAGTCGATACAATTCTTTGATGCGTTGCTCTGGAGTTTGTACAGAATATTTTGAGTTGCTGGCAATCATGATATGTGCTGCCTCTGCCTGGCCTTTTGATGTCCTTTTTTCCAATACTTTTACAACATGATATCCAAACTGCGTTTTGAAAGGTTGAGAAATTTCGCCAATAGCAGTGTTGTAGGCTGCATTTTCAAAGTCATATACCATTTTAAATGCCGAAAAATAGCCTAAATCTTCAACAAAAACGCTATTCCCGTTATGAATACTTTTCTTCAAAGTTTCAAAATCTTCATTCAAAAAGCGACTGCGAAATTCTTGAATTTGAGTCAGTGCAGACAAAGTGTCTTGCCCAGTTGTACGCACAAGAATATGTTGTGCTTTTACTTCTTCTTTGGTTCTATTATAGGCCTCCCGAAGTAATGCTTCTGTGACATCTTTATTTGTTAAATATGTTTCAGTAAGTTGATTTTTGTACTTCTCATACTCCTTCAAGTATGCTTCTTTTTTATCAAAACCCTCAGATTTAGCTTCGGCAATTTTTAACTTATAGTTGATGTATAATTCTAAATAATCTTCAACGCCCTTGATACTGTTGTCTTGAACCAATCCAATATTTTTATTGTACACAGAAAGAAATTCATCAACTGTAATTTCATCGTTGTTTATGGTCATTAAAATTTCTGGATTTTTTGGCTGCGCCTGAGCAGAGTTTAGCCAAAAACACATAACACTTGTAATTAGGAATAATACACGCATATTATTTAGATTCATTAAAGAAATTGTATGTTAAATTTTGAATCAATTTTAAAAAAATTGTTCAAACTATGCAACATTATCGCGAATAGTTTGGTGCTTCTTTAGTAATCATCACATTATGTGGATGACTCTCACTGATTCCAGAAGAAGTAATTTTGACAAACTTCCCGGTATTCTTGAGGGTTTGAATATCTTTTGCACCGCAATACCCCATTCCTGCGCGTATTCCACCAACAAACTGATGAATGCTTTCATAAAGATCACCTTTGTAGGGTACACGACCAACAATACCCTCTGGAACTAACTTTTTGATATCGTCTTCTACGTCCTGAAAATAGCGGTCTTTACTCCCTTGTTTCATGGCCTCAACAGAGCCCATTCCTCTGTAGGATTTAAATTTTCGTCCTTCATAAATGATGGTCTCTCCTGGCGATTCTTTGGTTCCTGCAAGCAACGATCCAAGCATCACGCAATCCGCACCAGCGGCAATAGCTTTTGGAATATCTCCTGTATATCGAATACCTCCATCTGCAATGACGGGTACGTCTGAATCTTGAAGTGCTGCTGCAACTTCAAGTACAGCGGAAAACTGTGGAAATCCTACACCAGCAACAACACGGGTTGTACATATGGAACCTGGTCCAATACCGACTTTTACTGCATCTGCTCCGGCTTCTACAAGGTATTTAGCAGCCTCTGCAGTAGCAATGTTTCCAACCACAACATCGAGGTTTGGAAATTCTGATTTAATATTTTTCAGCACAGAAACGACGCCTTTTGTATGACCATGTGCAGTGTCTATAATGATGGCATCTACTCCAGATTTTACCAATGCGCTGGTACGCTCAACTGCATCATGGGTAACTCCAATGGCCGCAGCAACGCGTAAACGACCATACTGATCTTTGTTGGAAATTGGTTTTTGAGTTAGTTTTGTAATGTCTCTAAAAGTAATCAAGCCAATAAGCTTAAACTCTTTATCAACAACTGGTAATTTTTCAATTTTATTATCTTGAAGAATGACTTCTGCTTGTTGAAGCGATGTCCCTTCGGAAGTAGTGACCAAGTTTTCAGAAGTCATTACTTCTGTGATCGCACGATTGTTGTTTTTTTCAAATCTCAAATCTCGATTGGTAACAATGCCTTTCAACTTGCCATGTTCATCTACGATTGGAATGCCACCAATGCTGTGTTCTTTCATGCTTTGCTTAGCATCACTCACAATAGCATCTAAACTAAGAGTGACAGGGTCGATAATCATCCCGCTTTCTGCACGCTTTACTTTGCGCACTTCAATGGCTTGCTGACTGATGGTCATGTTTTTGTGCAAAACACCAATACCGCCTTCTCTAGCCATAGCAATGGCCATGGCACTTTCTGTAACCGTATCCATTGCAGCAGAAGCAATAGGAACATTTAAAGTGATATTACGTGTAAACTTTGTCTTGATACTAACTTCTCTTGGCAACACTTCCGAATACGCAGGTATTAATAGAACGTCGTCATAAGTAAGGCCTTCGCCAACAATTTTTGAAAGATGTGATTGCATTGCAATTAGGTTTAATTGCATACAAATTTAAGGTTTTTTTTAGTATATCAGGCTATATGAAGTGATAATATGTCAGTTGTTAACAGTTCTTGTTTTTTTATTTATAATTAATCTAAATAAATTTTGTTTGAACCAAAATTGGTGTCTATATTTGCACTATCAAAGTATCTTTATTTATATTAAGTCTAAATAAGAACAAGTTAATGAAATATAATTTCCTACTTTTAATTTTATTACCATTAGTTAGTCTAAACGCCCAGGAATCTGATCAAAAATTAACGGATTCACTTCAAAAACTAGACCAGGTATTTATCAATACTAAAGTTATCTTTGGCAGTAAATATGTCGCCCAAAACAGATCCGGTTCTGCTTATTATATCTCACCAAAAGAATTGGATAAATTTGGGTATTCAGATATCAATCGCGTACTGAGAACCGTGCCAGGTGTTTCTATTTATGAGGAAGATGGTTATGGATTACGACCAAATATTAGTTTGCGTGGGACATCTCCAGAAAGAAGTGCAAAGATTTCGATTATGGAAGATGGTGTTTTGATATCTCCCGCCCCATATAGTGCACCAGCAGCTTATTATTTTCCATCTATTGCACGCATGCAAGCGGTTGAAATTTTGAAAGGTAGTAGTCAAATTCAGTATGGGCCATTTACTACGGGTGGTGCTATTAATTTGGTAAGTACTCAAATCCCAAACACATTCAAAGGAAGCTTAAAATCAAGTTTTGGTAGTTTCAATACACATCAAACACACCTTAAAATTGGAGATTCTAAATCACAATTTGGATATTCTTTGGACTATTTAAAAAATAACTCTAAGGGTTTTAAAGATTTATTGAATGATCTAAACACTGGTTTTGATAAAAATGATATCGTAGCTAAATTTAGACTGAATAGTAGTGAAAGTGCAAAATATCAGCAAGCGCTTACATTCAAGTTTCAATACTCTGACGAGGTTTCAAATGAAACGTATTTGGGACTCACACAATCTGATTTTAATCTGTCTCCATTTTTGCGCTATGCTGCTTCTCAAAAGGATCAAATGACCAATAAACACCAGCAGTTTTTACTTACTCACGAAATTAATTTTTCTAATTTTCTGAAAGTGACTACAAGCGGTTATTACAATGGTTTTGCTAGAAATTGGTATAAATTAAATGATGTCGTTTTTAATGGAGATGTCGTAAAAATTGCCTCTATTTTAAACCATCCAACTGTATATGATTCTCATATGGATATCATCAGAGGCGACTCAAATTCTGATGCTGATGCTTTGTTGGTTAAGGCCAATAACAGAGAATACGTTTCTAAAGGCATTCAAACAAAATTGGATTTTCATTGGAATGGCGAGCAAATTTTTCATGACTTAGAAATTGGCCTTCGTTATCATTATGACGAAGAAGATCGTTTTCAGTGGAAGGATGCTTACAATATGACCAACGGTCAGATGAATCTGACGACGGCAGCAGAACGTGGATCTGATGCCAACAGAATTAGTAGTGCAAAAGCTTTTGCAGGTTCTGTATTATATAAATTAAAATATAAAAATCTAACACTTAGTCCTGGAATACGATATGAAGACCTACAACTTCAACGCGAAAATTTTGGCAGCGATGACCCCAACAGAGTGGGCACAAATCGTTCGATAAGAGACAATTACGTAGCTGTTTTTATCCCCGGTATTGGAATGAATTATAAGTTTAATAATCAAACTTCTGTTTTTGCAGGTATTCACAAAGGGTTTTCTCCACCAGGAAATACTCCTGGTCAAAAAGCCGAGGAGAGTATCAATTATGAAATTGGTTCGCGCTTCAATTTCAAGGGATTGAGAGGAGAGCTTGTTGGTTTTTATAACGATTACAGCAATCTTTTGGGAAGCGATTTGGCTGCAAGTGGCGGAACAGGTTCTTTAGATCAATTTAATGCAGGAGAAGTTAGCGTAAAAGGACTTGAGCTTTTATTGAATTATGATTTAATGGAAAAAAACTCAACGTTTTCTATGCCTATCACATTTGGATACACACTAACAGATGCCACATTTGAAAACAATTTTGGTAGTGATGAAGATTTGTGGGGTGAAGTTGAAAATGGCGATGAGTTGCCATACATTGCCAAGCATCAATTCAATGCTTCTATTTCTTTGGAACACAGCAAATTTGAATTGCATTTGAATGGCCGACAAAATGGTGCTTTTAGGACAACGGCTGGTACAGAAACAATAAATGAAACCAATGGCATAGCTTCAAATTTTATTGTTGATTTTTCTGGAAAATATCACATTAAAAATAATTTGAGTATTACTGGCATGGTCATAAATATGTTAGATCATACTTATGCCGTTTCTAAAGTTCCTGCAGGGTTTAGGCCGGGTCATCCGTTTGGAATTTATGGTGGAATTGAGTTCCGTTTTTAGTGATATTTAGAAAATAATTTAGAGGCCTCATTGTGCGCGCTTTCAAAAGCAAGCACATTAAGGTTTGTTTGAATTTTCTCTGTGGTGAAGTAAGAAATCAACTTTTCTGTAGGCATATTTCCTGTAAGTTCGTCTTTGGCCATTGGGCAGCCTCCAAACCCTTGAATCGCACCATCAAAACGCAAACATCCCGCTTTGAAAGCTGCATCAACTTTTTCGTGCCAAGCCGATGGATGGGTGTGTAAATGGGCACCAAATTCTACATCTGTATAGTGTGGGATGAGATGCGAAAATAAATAAGAAATTGTTTCTCCCGAAGAAGAACCAATGGTGTCGCTTAATGATAAAATCCTAACACCCATTTTGTGTAATCGTTCGGCCCACTCTCCTACTACATCTACATTCCAGGGGTCACCATAAGGATTTCCAAAAGCCATCGACAGATAGACCACAAGCTTTTTGTTATTCAAGTGCGCGATTTCTATAATGTGCTTCAATACCTCAACAGATTCTGTAATGGTTTTGTGGGTGTTTCGCATTTGAAAATTCTCAGAAATAGAAAAAGGAAACCCTAGATCATCAATCTCTTTATGTGAAGCTGCGGCTTTTGCACCACGAACATTAGCAATAATCGCCAACAATTTACTTTTGGAAGTACTGAGGTCTAATTGCGAAAGGACTTCGGCGGTATCCTGCATTTGAGGAATGGCTCTTGGCGACACAAAACTTCCAAAGTCTATAGTATTAAACCCAACTTTCAAAAGAGATTGAATGTATTTTACCTTTTGATGCGTTGGAATAAAAGGCTTTATGCCTTGCATAGCATCTCTGGGACACTCAATTATTTTTACACTTTTTGGCATAGTAATGCTTGAAAGCTTAAAATTAATGTTTATTTAATTAATCAAACATGCAACAACAGAAATATTTGAAAATGAGGTTGTGATGTATGTAAAAGAATTAATAATCGGGACACCCGAAACAGTTGTCGTTGTTCAAGAAATCGTAAGAAATTGATAATTCATAAACGCCTCCAGTGCGGCCAATTTCTGTCACATTAAAATCATAGGAATATCCAAAACGAAAGCCCTCCCAATCCATACCTACAAAGGCATTAATAGAGGTTAAAAAATGACTATTCGGATCTGTTTTGATGGGATTTGTCGCGGCCAAAAGTCCAAAAGAAAAACGATCCATTTCATATTTTGCTCCCAAATCGAAGCGATTATATGCGCCTTGCATCATGCCGTTGGCTAGCACAAAAAGTTTGTTGTCATTTCTGTAATCTCCAAACGGAATATATAATGATCCATGAAGCGACATGAACATATCTAAATTTTCTTGACCACCAATTTCCATAGAAATATTAGGCCTATTAAGGTGTTTTACTGTGAAACCAATCCAAGAATTTTCACTATTAAAAAGTACAGAAGCACTAAAATCGAGAAAACGAACCGATTCATTTAAATTTATTGGATCAATACTATTGGCATTGATGATGCCACTAAAAATATTGATTTGGTCCTCTAGAACAAGGTTTTGAAAGCCAAAATCTTTTGAACCATAACCCACAGAAATACTTGGGCGTACATTCCACTCATCAGAAATTTGAAATTGATAGGCATAATTCAAGTTGACTTGTGTGAAATTGTATCGTGTAGTGGTTTCTTTATGATTTAGTACACTAATTCCTATTCCACTTTTAACTTCCTCAAACCAATTATCAACAAAAGCAAATTGTGTATTGATACTAAAGTTCAAACCAGGCCACTGTGTACGATGAATGATTCCCGCACGCGTCGATTGTTTTGCACCTGTAAAACTCGAGCTCAAGGTTTCGGGCACCATAAAAAACTGTGTATGTATAGGATCTTGTGAATAGCCCTTAAAAAATGTTGCTAATGCAAATATGTAAAGTAATTTTTTCATTGTTCTTATTTGATAAGGGTTACGGGTCCGTTAAGCTCAATTACAGCACCATTATAAGATGTTGCGGTAACGACCATTATATAATTTCCATTTTCGGCAGGTTTACCGTCAATGGTACCATCCCAACCATAAAGATCATCACTAGTTTCTGCATAAATAAGTGCGCCCCATGTGTCATAGATGCTCATTTGAACTTCTGTCATACAAATGGTTACTGGACGTATAGTTTCGTTGATGCCGTCTCCGTTTGGTGTAAATCCATTAGGTAATATAATTTCATAACCTTTTGTAATTTCAATGGTTTCAGAATAGGTGTCGAAACATCCATAGAGGTCTTCTACTGTCAAACTTATCGTATAGGTTCCTATGGCATTATAAACATGATCTGGAGCATCTGGACCATTAAATTCTGGAGAGCCATCGCCATAATTCCAAGTATAATTTACAATATCGCCTGTGGCGCTATTATTGAACTGTATAGGATCATTGATCGCATAAATCCCACAGAAATCACTATTATCTGAACTGAGGGTAAAGTCTGCAATTCCAAAGTCAAAGAAAGTAATTGGATCTAGAGGAAATTCTATTGGTGGACATCCATTAATAATTCCATATTGATCATTTACGAAAGCCGAATAATTTCCAGCTACAGATGTTTGCATGACAAAAGGATTTGCTGCATCAACTATACCACCAGACCAAGTAACTTGATAGGGAGGAACCCCTCCATTTACAATAATGGTATTGATCTGTGTCGCTGTATCAGTATCACAATCAATATCGAGAGTATCCGTTAAGACTGCTGTAATCTCTGGAGGTCTAACCAATGTAATGTCTGGTATTGGATTTTGCAGAGTACAATTATTGATATCTGTAACATCAATTGGATATGTACCCGCACTTAAATTATTTAAACACCATTGTCCACCACCGTTATCAACCCAGCCCGTTCCAATTGGGAAAGGATTTGTACCTCCTGTTATGGTTACACATATTGATCCATTATTGAATTCCCATGCAGGTGTTGTATTACAATCCGGTTGAATCACTTCAAAATCTATGATATTGATAGGGTCTGGTTCATCCACAACAACCACTTCTGGACCATAAGAACAATTGTTCTGATCAACAACATCATAAAAATAAGTCCCTTCCAATTGATTGAATGTTACTGCGTTTCCTTGAGTTGTAATAAAATTTGTAATAAAGGTATTTGTCTCATTATAGAGATTTACAGAAAGTATGCCTGTTCCGCCGGTTGGTGTTACCGTTATTTCTCCAGTATCACCAAAACAAGGTGCGTCAGCAATAGTATAGGTTGCAAGAAGCTCTGCTGGCTCAGTTACAATAGTTGAGAAATCATCCTCACAACCATTTTGATCTGAAACAATAAAGGTTACAGGCCCACTAAGCACGCTTTGAAGTCCAGTTCCAGTATAAGGAGGAACACCGCCAATGGCTGTAACGTCATAAGTGGCTAGCCCACCAAAACAACTTACAGGATCAACAAGAGTTGCTGTAATGATCAGCTCATCGGGTTGTGTAAGTATATAATTCCTAATGATTTGATTTGAACAATTTGGATCTTCAACAATAAGGGTGTAATCGCCTGCAATTAAAAAGTCGAAAACAAGTGTAGCTGGTGAACTCAAAATCGTATTGGCATCCAAAACAGCTCCCGTTGCGTCTTCTACAAAAGTATAATCAAAAACTCCGGAACCACCAGAAATATCGACTGTAATTGTACCACTATTGGCCGCATTACAATCGATATTAAATCCATTATAATTTGAAAAAGTTTCCGTCAAAATAATCGGTTCTACAGCTTGCTCTATGGTGTAAACTTCTGAAACAAATTCACATCCGTTGGCATCTAATATCTTCAGAACATAATTCCCTTCACACGCATTAACTAAATTGTATGGGTTGATGACATTGATGAGTGGACCAGAATCAAAAACACCTGAACCAGGAATAGTCTCAGTGTACCATTCGACTAAGCTATAGGGCAATGTTCCACCTGTAGTTGAAACTTCAATACTTCCATCGCATGGGAGTGTATTGACATTATTACAAGAAATATCTGTTTGTGTAATTAATGTAAAATCAACAGGTTCTGGTGGTACTATTTCATATTGAAAAACATAACTACAGTTCGATGCATCTGTGATGGTCAGTTCATAATTTCCAGGACATAAATCAAACTGATCTTCGTCGGTTGGATCATTGATTGGATTGCCTTCAATTGAAACCCAATTGTATGTAAATGGTGCCATCCCCACAGGGCTAATTTCTATGCTTGCCCCACAAAGCGGATCGGAATAGCTACAAGCAATATTTGTAATGACCTCATTGATTTCTGGTGATGGTGATACTGTTATGGTAATTGTAAACGGTTCTCCAGAACATTGTGGAGTAGTCGGATTTGATACGGTATAATAGTTTGGTGTTACTGTATAAATGGCCGTTTGTAAATTTGTAGTTGGATTTTCTAAAACCCCTGAGTCAAAGAAAGCTTCATCTACACCAGAAGATGCGCCGGTTATACCACCTGTTACAACAGCTGCGCTCCAGGTGTATGTTGTTACGTCTGGAATAATAGTAGTTGCATCTGGTAGAATACCATTTTGAGGACTTAGAGTGTATGATGTAGCGTCACAAATATCTGCAATTACATCTGGAACAAAAGGTTTGGGTTCGATTGTGATTACAGCATCAAATGAGGGGCCAACGCATCCATCAGCTTCAGGTGTAATGCTGTATATAATTTGTTGAACTTGATTGGATGTGTTTTCCAAAGTTTGAGAAATTAAATCTACCGCTATAGTTTGATCTGACCAACCCAACAAGTTTGGATTACCTACAGTCGTCCAAGTGTACTGTGTTCCAACAGGAACAAGAGTTGTTAGTGTCGGAATTCCATCCTGTGGAGAAATTACAAATGCATCTCCACTACATTGCGTATCCTGTGTTTCCGGTCCTGAAACTATAAATGGTCTTGGTTTTACATCTACGGCGATTGTAAATGGCAATCCATCACATCCTGAAGAACTAGGCACAACAGTGTAAACAACAGTTTGCGTTGTCGATGTTGTATTTGTAAGCGTTTGACTTATTTGGCTTTGCGCAGAGACTTCATTGGTGTCGCCAATTACATTCGGATTATCGACAACCGTCCAAGTAAATGTCGTGCCAATTGGAACGATATTATTTGGACTTGGTAATGCTGTTTCTGGTATTACTGTAAATGTATCTTCACTACAAATGGGCGCTAAAATTATATCATCTACAAAAGGTCTAGGGCTAACTGTGACCTCGACTTCAAATGGCAAACCAACGCAAGTTCCAGAACTTGGAATAACTGAGTAAATAATTGTTTTGGACTCATCCGTAAGATTGGTAAGTGTTTGACTTATTGCTGATACTCCAGTCGTTTGATCGCTATAACCGGTTAAATCCGATAAATCTGTACCGGGCAAAACCGTCCAAGTATAAAGTGTGTTTGCAGGAACAATTTCTGTTGGCGAATTATCAACAGGCGCAACCAAAAAGGCATCACCACTACAAGCTCCCGCTATTTTATCCTCAATTATAGGTCGAGTTTCAACTGTAACAGTTAATTCAAAAGAAGCGCCTTCACATCCATCACTAGAAGTTGGTGTCACAATATAAATTACATCTTGTGCGACATTAGACACATTAGTTAAAGTTTGACTAATACTGCTTTGTGGAAGTGTCTCATCGCTTTGACCAGTAACATTTGGATTTGGTAAAACGGTCCAAGTATAAGTTGTATTTGCAGGAACAATTGTTGTTGCTGTTGGTATTCCATTTTCTGGCAATACGTCAAAAGTTTCCTCGCTACAAATAGTTGCATTGAGGTCAGGAATTTCTGGTGTAGGATCAATAGTAATGGTAAACGTTTGTGAAACTCCTTCACAGTTATCATAAAATGGAGTTAGCGTATAAACCAAATCTTCTGCAACATTTGAGGCATTGAAAATTGCTTCTCCCAAAATTGGACTACCAATTCCGATAGGTCCAGAACTTGCTGTGTATCCACTTAAATTTGGGCCCGCACTTGTAACTTCCCATGTATATGTTATAGAAGTTGTTGGTTGTGTTGGAGAGGTTATAAAAACATCTGCAAAGGCAGATTGGCTACAAATTATTTGATCTGAAATCGGATCGATTGTCGCTGTTGGATTTATTGTAATTGTGTAGTAAAATTCATTTCCAGCACAAGCTGTAACATCATCAGTGGTCGCCACCGCAGTAAATATCAAATCGATTGGAGTATTGGTTGTATTTTGTACGTTGTATGAAGGTATTTGAGTCGTTCCGCTTTCATCTCCTGTCACAAAACCAGTCAATCCAACAGGATTATTTCGAGTCCACTCAATAATTACATTTGGACTTGATGATGATAAATTAACCGAAAGACTAGAATCAGCATTACACAACACTTGATCGAGTTCACTAAAAATGATCTGTGGACTAGGATTAATAGTGATGGTAAATTGAGATGGAGTACCATTACAATTTTCTGCTGTTGGACTTACTTGATAATTTAAGACATATGGGTCTGTTAATCCATTGAAAAGTGTCATGGAAGGTAGGTCTCCTGTACCGCTTATATGAGCTTCATAACCTGTAATTTCGGCAGGTATGCTTGTATTGGTAAGACTGTACTCAAATCCAGTGCCTGCCACAGTTGCTCCAAAAACTACTGGTGTAGAATCATCTCCACTACACAACACTTGCGATGATGGTGAAATAGAGTTTATGACTGGATTGGGCAAAACGTCAATAACAACTTCAAAAGTGGCTCCAGTACAAACACCACTTTGAGGTGTAACCACATAGGTGATTTGTTCACTGATAGTATTGGTATTGATTAATGTTTGTGATATCGATGATTGAGCTGTAGTTTCATCTGACCACCCTGTCAAATTTGTGTTCCCAAGAGTTGTCCAAGTATAAGTAGTTCCTGTGGGTAGAATTTCTGTTGGAAGATTATTTAGTGGTGTAATTTCAAAAGTTTCTCCACTGCATATGTCTTCCGATTGATCTAGAATAGATGGAACTGGATCTATATCAACTGTAATAGTAAATGACTCTCCAAGACACCCTAAACTTGATATTGGCGTTAGCTCATAAACAACAGTTTGTTGGGTATTATCTGTATTAATTAATGTTTGTGAAAATTGACTAGACCCACTCGTATTGAGTGTTGCACCTGTAACATTTGAATTTGGCACAAAAGTCCAAGTGTAAGATGTGTTGGAAGGTACAATATCGCTTCCACCAGACCCATCACCAGATGGTACATACACAATAGGGTCCGAAGAACAAACTGTTATTGTTTCATCTGCTATTGTTGGCACAGGGTTTACAGTTATAATTATTTCAAATGGATCTCCTATACAATTTCCAATCGCGTCGGAAATTGGGGTTACAGTATAACTAATTTGTTGTGGAATATTAGTAATATTCTCCAAAGTCTGAGAAATTGAAGACACAGGTGTTGAATTATCTGATGCCCCTAAAATGGAACTATTTGAATCTACAGTCCAAGTATAAAGTGTTGGTGTTGGCACAATATCATCTGCATTCACCCCACCTCCACTTGTTGGATTTACTAAAAAGGCTTCCAATGAGCAGATGGTTTCAGACACATCGCTAATTACTGGTATTTCACCAACGTTTACCAATGCACAATCTGAAGTTATCGAACCACAACCTCCATCAGCAAAACTCAATTGTACAAAATAATAGACAGAACCAACTGTATCACTTGGCGGGGTAAATGTACTTGAGGTTTCTCCAGAAATTGGAGTACTTAAATCATTAGTATCACAGCTTGTACTAGAATACCATTGATAGGTTGGTGTTCCAACACCATTGCTATACTGTACTTCTAAAGTTGTAGTCGCTCCGTCCAAACAAACAGTTTGCTCTGCCAAAGGTTGAACACTAACAGACGCCCCCTCATTGACAATAACCTCAGAAATTGAACTCGTGGTTTCACAGCCCGAAGCTTCTGTGGTTACCACTACATAATAATAGAATGTTCCTACAACATCCGTTGGTGGCGTAAAAGTTGAACTTAAAACATTGGTTTCTGTACTTAATACTGTTGAGGGATCAGAACTTTCAAACCACTCAAAAGTGTAAGTTCCTGTACCTCCACTAGCTGAACTTACTAAATCTTGCGATGGCGTATTTTCACAAATCGTTTGAGTTGCTAATGCATCAACCAGAACAGGATCTGCAACAACTTCTAAACTTACCGGAGTACTAATAACCTGATCACATCCACTACCATCAAAATTGATAATCGCTACATAATGATAAACTCCAGCTGCTGTAAAAACACCTGGATTAAAACTCGTACTATTGGTCGAACTTGAAGCTATAGAAATAGGACTTCCAGTAGCATCAGAATTCCACCATTCGTAAGTTGGTGTTCCCGTTCCTCCCGTAGTTGTAATCTCAATATCATCAATTGTACCGCCCTCACAAATAGCAGATGGTGTCGTAGAAGTAATGCTTACCTCTGGATCTGGAACAACTATAACCTCAGCACAATCTGAGGTAATGTTACCACAACCTCCATCAGCAAAACTCAATTGTACAAAATAATATACCGAACCAACTGTATCACTTGGCGGGGTAAATGTACTTGAGGTTTCTCCAGAAATTGGAGTACTTAAATCATTGGTATCACAGCTTGTACTAGAATACCATTGATAGGTTGGTGTTCCAACACCATTGCTATACTGTACTTCTAATGTTGTAGTCGCTCCGTCCAAACAAACAGTTTGCTCTGCCAAAGGTTGAACACTTACAGAAGCCCCCGCATTGACAATAACCTCAGAAATTGAACTCGTGGTTTCACATCCTGATGCCTCGGTAGTGACAACAACATAATAATTAAATGTTCCTACAACATCCGTTGGTGGTGTAAAAGTTGAAGTTGTAACATTTGTATCTGAGCTGAGTACAATAGTTGGGTTTGAGCTTTCAAACCATTCAAATGTATAAGTTCCAGTACCGCCACTGGTTGAACTCACTAAATCTTGCGATGGCGTATTTTCACAAATCGTTTGAGTTGCTAATGCATCAACCAGAACAGGATCTGCAACAACTTCTACAGTGACTAAATCACTTGAGGTTTGGTTACAACCTGTTTCTGTATCCAAAAATTCTATGACAACTAAGTATGAAAAGGTGCCAGCTACATCCATAACACCTGGATCAAAACTACTAGAGGTTTCTCCTATCAAAGGTTGTAAAAAACCTGAACTATTATCATACCATTGATAGCTTGGTGTTCCTGTCCCACCAATATATGTTGTTGTAATGGGGTCAATTGTTCCGCCCACACAAATGGGTGTTGGATCGGAGGAAATGAGAGCCACTGGATCTTGTACTATAGTAATCGTGTGGATGGCTGGCTGTCCAACGCAGTCAATATTTTCTGTTGTTGCCACAACTTCTACAATGACATCAATTGAAGACGAGCCATTGATAATTGTCGCTGAAAAGCTTGGGATTTCATCTGATGAACTTGCAGAACCTGATGTTGTCGTAATACCATTTAAACCCGAAATATCACTTGTAATTGCCCAAGAAAATGTAACATTATCGGATGTAGATGATGCTGTAAATGCCGCCGTTGTTCCGCCAGAACAAATTTCTTGTGATTCTAAACTTAATTGGGTTTCAGGACTAGGATTTACGGTAATACTAAAGGTTTGAGGGGTACCATCACAACCGTTAAAACTTGGTGTGAAAAGGTAATCTAAAGTAAATGGATCTGTACCATTATTGGTAATAATTGTAGGCACAAAAACAGCTGAATTATCTGTTGGATAACCTGATATAGACGAAGGAATATCTGAATTTGATAACTCCCAATTGTAGGCAGTACCTGAAACATCACTACTGAGTAAGGGTGGGTTAAAAGTGGTTTCACTACAAATTATTTGAGGAGCGATTGCATCCATGACTGGCCTAGGATCTATATTGAATGTGTAAGTAAAAGGAGTTCCAACACATCCATCAAAAGTTGGTGTAACTAAATATTCAATTGAAGCTGATGTTAGAGATGTAATTGTAATGTCCATTGCAGGTAAATTACCCAAACCATTAGTAACTAAACCTGTTGTTCCTGCTGGAACAGTAGAAGATTGAAGCGCCCAGTTAAATATTGTTGATGCCTCAAGTGTAGGGTTGCTAAGAGTCCAAACTATTTCAGAGGATGTGTCCTCAGAACAAAGAGTTTGACTCACTTCTGAATTTGCAATTTCAACAACTGGATTAACAAAAATAGTGTATGTAAAAGGCAAACCATCACAACCATAAGCTGTTGGAGTAATTTCATAGACTACAGCACCAACGTCAATCCCTCCATTGGAAATCGTCATGACTGGTAAGTCGCCATTACTAGAGCCCGTCGAATAGCCAGATAATCCTGTAGAAGCAGATATAAAACTCCAAGTATATGTTGTTGGCTCGCCATTTGTAATTGAGCTTTGCCATGAAACAAGTTCTGTATTTTCTTGTGAACAAATGATTTGTGAAACTTCCGAATTTTCAATTTCTGGTGAAGGATTTATTGTGATTGTAAATTGTTGATCTACTCCGTCACATGAAACATTTTCATTTGTAGCATTAGAAAAAGATGGTGAAACCGTGACTAGAGCCACAATAGGGTCGTTTGAATCATTTTCAGCTGTAAAAGAAAGAATATTTCCTGAGCCCGAAAGCGGTGCACCTATACCAGTACTTATTGTCCAAGAATAATCGGTGTTACCTACTGTTTGAGGTGTTGTAAATACAATTTCACTTGTAACTTCGCCATCACAATAAACTACATCATCAACAGAATTCATTTCTGCAGCTGGATTGATTGTAATCACATATTGAGTTGGTGCACCAGGGCATCCTGCAGTTGAAGTTGTGGTTGCTTGAGCAGTAAAAATTAAGTCAATAGGTATATTTGTTGTGTTTTGTAATGTGTAAGATGGGATTTGTGTTGTCCCTTGTTCATCACCTGCGGTAAAACCTGTTAATCCAGCAGGTGAATTACGAGTCCACTCGATAGCTACATCTTGAGTTGTAGAAGACAATGAAACTATAGTTGTTGCACCACCAGAACAAACTGTTTGATCTGAAATACTAAAATCTACACTTGGTGCAGGATCAACTGTAACTGAAAATGGAACTGTATTTCCAATACAGCCATCGTAAAAAACACTTAGGTTATAGTTCAATGTAAATGAAGTATCCCCAGAATTTTGAATCACAACTCCAGCTAACTCTCCAGTTCCATTTGGAGTTGGATATCCTGTAATTTCAGCAGGAATATTAGCGGATGTAAGTTCCCAAGAATATGATACTCCAGAGATATTAGAATTATATAGAGGCGTAACAAAAGCTGTGCCACCACAAATAGTTTGATTTAAAACAGTATCCATTGAAGGTTCTGGATTTACTGTTATGGTAAAGGTTTCTGTTGCCTCTGAACAATCAACTCCCGCATTGCTAAACGTTGGCGTAACACTAACGGTAGCAACAATTGGAGATGTTCCTGAATTGACCGCGGTAAAACTTGGTATCGAACCAGTTCCTGATGTTGGACTCAACCCTATGGAGGCATCAATACTCCATGCATATGTTGTAGTACCACCCGTGTTTTGTGTGTTGAAGTTGATTTCAGA
>CANNCM010000011.1 GCA_947503105.1 uncultured Flavobacteriaceae bacterium
TATTACCCCCTACGACAATAGGCGTTGATGTACGATCAAATGCATTTGGACCGGCAATAGTGTAAGTAGAACTTGGTAATAACTCAAGACCGTCTATTGTTATTGAACTATCAGCATCAATGTTAATGCTATTGCCAGATTCAAGACTGAGGGTTTGGCTAAAACAAAAAGAGGTTGATAATAGTAAAGCAAAGTGTAGTTTATGCATAATTGATTATAAAAATTGATTGCACAATATAGTTTAAAATTTTGGGATATTTAGCCCATATTTGGTCCATTATTATAAATTCTACACGCATTGTGTGTATGTTTGATATTATTGAATATTTAATAAGAATTAAACCTCTCCAAATCCTCAGTAAAATAGTTCGACTTCACTCCCTTCTGCTCCACGGCAATATCCTCTAAAATAAAATTTATTTTAGAGGATATTTTTTTAACAGTAATTTTTAATGAATTTTTTCAGAAGTTATAGCCAAAAATTAAATTAAAAGCAATAAAACAAATAACAATTCGTTTAGTGTCATATTTTTTAGTTCCTGATATTTGTATGTGATTAATTTTTGTGAAAGTAAATATTCATTTGATAAGATGATGTTCCTTTGCTTAGGTTGATTTTGAACTCTTTTGTTTTAAATCTAATTAAAAAATCTGGCTTGTTAATAATGCTCTTGAGATTATCATAAGTAAAATCTGAAATTTCATAACAAGTCCCCAATAAACTTTCAACAGTCACGTTTTCAGAATAACAATCAACTATGGTCTTTAATTTTTTTATAGCTTCGCCTAAATCATCCCAATAAGAAACTATGTGAGACCCACTAACAGTATAATATAGATGTCCACCACCACTTGTCATTTCACCAGAATTATAAACTATTGAATTTAAGCCATAAATGATAGAGTTTATTTTTTTCGAGTCTTTATGAATGCCATATAATATTTCATTATCATTATCGTAGCTTATAAATTTCCGTTTCTCTCTTCTGTTAATCTCCACAATCACATAATTTTCTAACAACTTATTTCGATAACGGATATCGAATAAATGCCCACTAAACACATGAGACCAGTCCTCTATTTCGTGTTTATGAAAATTATTTTTACCTCCGTTTGAATCTATTATATAGTCAATAATTGTTATTGCTTCTTTATGATCATTACAAAGACAAAATATATACTCGCCATCATTTTCTGTTTCTGAATTATGAAGAAGTAGATTTGGAATATAATTATCAGACTGGTAAATTGGACCAACATCTTGAAGCCAATTAATTTCTACTTCTTTTATTTTATTAGCTTCAATTTCATCTGAGCCTGCAACATCGATCAGTTTATTTTTAATAAAATCTTTTTTTAAATTCCCTAGATTATCCCATTCTTTATAATCACCACATATTCTTCCATTACTGTATGTGCTTTTTCGTTTTATGAGACCGTTTTCATACCATTCTGAAAATTCACCATTTAAATCTCCCATGAAACGAATAACTTGTCTTGCTTTACTTCCATTATCGTGGTAGGATATGATAGTAGAATCATCTTGTATATCATTGGTAAAATTCAACTCTAATTGTAGCTGTCCATTCTCGTGATATAATCTACATATACCATGACGTTGCCCTTTTTTATTTACTTCATATTCTTGTTGTATGTTACCATTATCATGGTATACTTTTTCTATTTTTTTCATATTATTTTAAATTAAAAGTATCATTGACAAGATAAAAAAAACTATTTGTCCCAGATGACTGATTTCAATTATTAAACTTATTTATTATCCACCAGCCCTTGTATTATGTTTGCAAAATTTAAATTTAGAAGATTAAAAATAAAAAAAAAGTAAAGTTAAACATGGGAAAAACGGGTTTTAAATTTGATTAAGTTCAACTAGATCTAAAACAAAATAGTTCGATTCTATCAGTTTGAATGAAATAAAAGATAGTAAACTAAAGGGGTGTTCAAATTTTTAATTAATTTAAATAAGATTTCCATTAACAAAACTCTATCCTTCCTACAAAATGAAATATTAAGAATCAAGATCTGTTTGCGTAGATATTTTAGGGATCTTGCGTATTTCCATTTCTTTTTCAAGATTATCTACCTGCTGTTTTAAATCTTTGGTAAGAATCTTTTTATTTCGTTTTTCAATCGGGGGATTTAACTTCTCAGCATTTTCAAATTTAATTACGTTTTCAAGAATATCTCTAGGTAATTGAGATCCTGCTTTGGTAAGGGTATCTAAAAACTCACGAGCAAAAAACTCATCAATTTGGATGCGTCTTTTAGTGGTGTGGGCAAACTTACCAATAATTCTGCAAACGTTATCACGCTCCTCTGGGCTTAATTTATCTGCAAACTCATACTCTTCAATCTTTTTTAAACTAAGTACAATAGGCTCCAAGGCATCTTTTGTAATGACATACACATTATAATCTCCAACATTATAATGAAACTGATTTATCACCTCTAAAGTGTTTGAAGGTATTACCAAAAATAAATCATTTTTTACATTGTCATGCTTTGCATATTTTTTGAGAGCTTCTGTTTGATTTTTTATATACTTCGGAAAATTAGATAAATCATCATTGGCTGGGCTTTTGGCATCAAAAACAATGAGTTGGTCCATAATCTCTATCGAACTATCAGGCTTGTTTCTCGGGTGTGGAAAATCTTCTTGACTAACGTAAGTTATGACGTTATTTCTGCATATTAACTGTAAATGGTTTTGAACATCTTTTTCATGGTCAGACCATTTAAGCTTCATTTTTGTTAAAACATCCTCTTTCTCTTTCACGCGCTCATCGTTTAGCCGTTCTTTTTCTTTTTCTAAAGACTGCTGTAATATCAGTGCTGTTGCAATATTTTTGTTGACCTCTTTTTGACGTCCTTCCTCAGCTTTTTCAAAGGCAATTGTTTCATTTTTAAGAGTGTTTCGCTCAATTTCGACAAGTTTAAGACGTTCTTCGGTCTGTGCCTTTTCTAGTTTTAGTTGTTCAAAATGTTCAGTCCTGGCAGCGGCAATTTCTAGTTGTTTATTAAGATTTGTAATGATAGTATTTCTCTCACTCAGTTCTATTTCTAATGCTAATATTTTTGCATCTTTTTCTTCTAGTTGATACTCGGGACTTGAATTTGGTTTTTTTAAATAGATAGCCAATCCCACAAAACCAAATAATATAAATGCTAATAAGATATACTCCATGTAGTTATTTTAAATTTGATTTAATTAAAAACATAAAATTAGGAAATAAATATAAAATTAAGCAGCTAAAACTGTTCAAATCTCTTGGAAATATTTTTTAAAAAAATAGCCAAATCAGACCTAATAAAATTTGACTTAAATATACTACTATATATTTATTCTTTTCTTCTACTGTAAATGTAAGTGAAATTATAATCTCCTTCAAAAGTCACTAATAGCTTGTTTTTTTCTAACAATTCATAAGTTGTTTCGTAATAAGCACTTTCATACTGATTGTACCAATACAAGATTACTCCTTTAAGCTTTCCATTTGACTTTTTTACAAATCTTATTGGGTAGTATTTATATGACTTTGTTTTACAATTATAATAATCTAAAGTCTCAATTTCTTTATACTGCCAGAAATCAAATCTATTATTTGTCTTACTGAAGTATATACGTAAAATAATATCTGATTTATTAGTTGTCCATTCTCCAATAAATTTATCATAATCTTGTGCGTTAATTATTGTAAAACAAAATGATACAATAAATAAACATATTTTTTTCTTTGACATATTAATATATTTTATTGACAGATATTTATTGATTCTTGAATATGGTATAAGTCCATTAAACTACAATCACTCTCATCATCAGATCTATAATAAAAAATGACTAGATTTCTATCACCGCTAAAAGTCGCTTTTATTTTATTTTCATTTATCATTTCATAAACAACATCACAATGAAAACTTCCAAAATCATCCCAGGAAACATAAGAATATAAATTCCCGTTTTCCACTTTTACAAATTCCTCTGGGCTATAAATAGCTTCAAAATATCCACCATCTTCACTGCATCTTTTAATTTTAATGATTTTATAATTTACCATTTTGTATTTATTTTGATTTTCACTTTTGGAAATTACTAATGTGTATTTGGTACTATAGCTTTTCCAAGTACCTTCAAAGTTGGTATATCTTGAACTACTATTTAACAGACTAGCTATTATTATTGATAAAATTAGATTTTTCATATTATGTTTTTTTAATTGTTATTTTGACTTTGTCATCTTTTATTATCTCATTTATGTACTTAATGAGTTCATCATTTGATGGTATGATTTTCCAATCAAGTGTTGTATTGTCTGACTGTTTTGCAGCTTGTTTACTCAATTGATCCCATAGAATTTCGATTAGCTCCTCGCGGCAAGGATCTTCATCATCTTCAAGGGGGAAAAATACTTTTGGTGGGGAAAAGAAGTGCCAGACTAATCCGATTAATAAACCAAGGCTACAAAAAATAAGAATTGTTGTCATATATACTGTTTATATATATTATCTCCTACAAAACCCAACAACTCCGTTTAAATCACACTTTTTGTAAAACTTTAACAAAACTTTAACTTTTAACTTGTCAATTTCAAAGAACTAAAAGTAATTTTTTGAAAGAGATTGTAATTTCATTTATATTTATAATAGAAAAATTTATTAAAACCCATTAAATCATACTAAGATTTAAACTTATTTTTTTTTGAATATGAATAAAAACTGATTTTAATGAATAGGATTGAAGAAAACTTGTACATAGCCTTAGGTAAATTTATAAGAGTGTTACGTTCATTCATTACCTCAGAACTTTTTAAAATTTATGGTAATGACTGGGAAAAAATATACACCAGTGTTTTATCTGAAAATCAAATTTTAAATTGGAAAAAAAGTAAAGAAGAAGAATTCATTGATCCAAAGGATTTAATTGATTTTGGCAATCTATTTTTGTTCGCTCTTAAATTCAAATATGATTTTTTTTCAAATTTTTTAGGTAAAAGGTCATGTAATAATTTACCAACTCATCTTAATGAATTATCTGCAGTCAGGAATCAAATAGCTCACTATCAAACTTTGGATAGTGATAAAGCAGAGAAAGCCTTTTTAATAATGATCGAAATCGCAAAAGAATTAAAAAAGAAAGAATTAGAACAAGAATTAAGAAATCTAAAAGGGTTTCAACCAAAAATCAACAAACCAGTTCAAATGAGAACTTCAGCAAAATCAAAAATTAGAAATAATAGACCTAGTATAGTTAAAATAGTAAACCTAATCCAAAATACTGTTGGTATTTATATTGATAAATCAAATACTAATATTTCTACAATTAATTCAAATGACATATATTCAGTAGAACCAAATTTTAGTACCCCAAACAAAACATGGTATTTAGTTTTAATAAATCAGTACAAGAAAATTATCTATTTATTTGAAATACCTGTAAATGATATTCTCTATAAGTCAATGTACAAACGAAGTGACAGAAAACGCTTTAGGTTAGAATTTGATATTGATGATAATCAATTCAAAGATAAACGGTCAAAACAAAATTTAAATAAATATTTGACTCGTAAATTTTCATTTGAAAACAATGATCTAATTTATAGTTCATAAAATTTGTTATACAATTAATCAATAAAAAAGTTTTTTTTTCTTTTTCATCCGAATGTTGATTCAAAATAAAATTAGCTTTAAAATTTATTTTATAAATTTCTGAATTGTTTATATTTATAACAATATCTAGCTTCTACATATTTTTTTTCTAAGAGTAAGACATTTCCTAACTCAAATAATAGAGCTAAATCATTGGCTATCTTAATTTTTGAATTAATGATGTCAATTCTTTCGTCAAAACTTGGGTACTTTGGGTTATCTTTAGGAAAACCATACTCATCGTAAATTACAGTTAGAGTTTCTTCAGCTTTTTCAAGAGTATTGTAACCAGCTATTTTACCATAAAAACCAGCGTATAAATCAGCTTGAATTTCTGATTCTTTTCTTTTGGCCTTAGTTCTGTATATACTATCTAATTCCTCTTGGACTCTAGAAGCGTAACCAAGTCCAGTATTGCTCATCCACTTGTGTTCTTTATAGTAATGAGCAAGTTCATGGGCAAGAATATAAGAGATCTTATCATCAAAATCCTCTGCTCCACAAAAAAGATCTATGGCACATTGTTCAATCTTAATACCAGAGAGATTCATACTTGCAGCATTTCTTTTTTGGTTGGTAATTATGAATTCAGGTCTTTACATGCTGTAATCACCAATACTGTTAATGAGATTGTTAAAAATTACCTCAACCCTATCATTACAGTCTTGCGCATGGACAATACTCGATAGAATGAGTATTATAAAACTTAGTTTCTTCATTTATTAGTTAATGTATAGCAAATATAAGTTTAATACGAAAGATACAAGATAATACAAGAAAAACTAAATGATAAGACCAGTAGAATCAGAAAAACTGGATAATCTTATTTCAACTATGAAGGAGATTAAATTAGTAAAGCAAGAAAACAATAAAATATATTTAAATCAATATCCAAAGTATAGTGCAACAAAAAGACTTCTTGATGCAATTAAATAATTTGAAAAGTAATTTATCAACTTACAAACGGAATACGAACATTGATAGATAATATTAATAAAATTAAAAAAAATATGATTACATCAGAAAAAAATGACAATCTTGAGTCGCTAATGAAAAAAATAAAATCAGGTAAAGATTTGAATGAAAAATTCAAAATATATACACTATTTTATATAACTCAACCGCATTATCTTAAAGTTCTAAATATGTCACTGCAAATATGGGAACCCAAGCTCTGGAAAATGGTAAAAAAAGCATATTATCCTAATTTTTTTCAAAGGATATTAAACAAGTTTAGTTAATGTAATTAAAACGAAAAAAAGTGGAAATAAAAATAGATTTTTTAAAAATGGTAAAACTAAAAAAGAATAACGGATTAACACGAAATGTACAAAGCAACAAAAAAAAACTAAATGAGAAGACTAATAGAATCAGAAATAAAGACAATTTAGTTTGAGTTATTAATTGATAGTTGGATCTTATTAATCTTAATCTCTTTTAAATTTGGAAGAACCACCATGCCATTAAATCCTGAAATATCTACTTTTAAATTTAATGATGCGCCAACTTCTTCACGAAATCTTTGGTTATCTTTTGTAATAAGGGTTAAGTGTTCTAAAATTTCACAACTTTTAATGTTTTTTAATATATCTAATAATTGTCTAAATCTATTATCTTGGGCCTTTTCAATTAAAGCTAAATCATCATCATACATATACATGTCAGTTTTGTACATTATTTTTCTTAGATTATTGCAGTTTGATATTGAAGCTGTACTAAACATAGGTATAAATTTATTTGTAAGATCAATAATATCCAACTCTTCAATATTATTCAAGTGTTTTAAAGCATCAATATTAAATGTTGATGTTTTTTCAAAAATATTTAATCTAAGTTTTTTGATGCTATAACAATTTTTTAAAAAATCAATTTCATTGGGACAATCTATTTCTAACTCCTTTAAGCTTGTTAGCGAATTAAAAGCATCATAATCTTCAGCTTTTCCCAGCCAAGACAATGACAATTTTAATACTTCAAGCTGTTTGAAATTATTTAACCATTTTAGTGAACCACCAACTCCCGAAGCAATAATCTCTTTTACTGAACTGTTTTTGAAATAATCTTTAAAATTAACTTTCCCAAATTCACTAAAATGAATTACAACTTTGTTTAAATGTGTGAATTTATCAATGTTAAACATTGCATTTAGTCTATAAAAATTTAAAGATGTTATATTTAAACTAGTGATATTTTTAAAAGCTAGTGAATTATCAATATTAATATTTTGATTTTCTGGAATGGATCCAATAATGTTCAATAAGGCATAGTTTAAAAAAGGTTGAGCTGGACCAGAGCCGGTAAAAATTTTATTGGTATGAAGTTTAGTTTCGAAGTTATTAGTTTCATTATCTTCTATAGTTTCTAATTTGCATCCATCTAATAGTATATTAAATAAATCAGCGTCATTTAGACCTACAAGAAATTCAACTCCTAAATCAATATTATCAATATCTCTTGAAAGTAATAATTTCTTAATTTTTGCTAAACTTTTCTTTTTATCAGAACTAAGTTGAAATTTTTTTTCTTGATGACTTAAATCAGGTTTTACAGCAGATTCAATTATTTCATCGTAATTGTTATTCATTATAACATTAGTTTGAAAAGAAATCTTATCTAAGACAACTGTTTTTATTGTGTCAGCGATTTCTATTCCATTGATATTTTCAATTTTTCCATTGAAGCTGTATGAGTGACCTCCAGTGATATGTATTTTCTCAAGGTTCTTGCAACCATTAAGAGTTGAGAAATCAATATCATTAATATCGAAACTAGAGTCGATTTTAAGATTTAATATTTTTAGATTTTCACAACCTATCAAATGATTGATTTTAGACTTATTTTTAACATCTAGGCTTAGTTCCTTGATCATTTTGCATTTGTTAATTACTCCTAGATTTATTTGTTCATCAACACTAATGATTTCTAAATTCTCCAAATTTTTAAGTTGACTTATGACATCAATATTGTTTAAGCTAATCTCTTGACTATACCAAGTATTTCTACTTAAGCTTAAACATTCTAAATTATTACAATTACTTAAAAAATTAATATCAGTCAGGTAGCCAATACCAACCATTTTTAATTTTTTAAGATTCTTTAAATAACTAAAACTATCTAAATCTTGAATTAATGTATTATTAAATTTATTATTTACAAATAATATTAAATCTTGGACCTGTTTAAAATTTTCTAACCATCTTAATGATCCTTCAACATTGGTAGCAACAAGTTTTTTTGTAAAATTGTTCTTAAAGAAGCCAATACGACAATCATCAATATCTTTTTTTTCAGCTAGAAAATGATAATGATAGACTTTACTAAAATCAATATAAATTTCCTCTAGGGATGTGAATTTATTGATGTTAAATTTGATATCACCTTTTTCAATATCACCAAATAAAGTGGATATATTCAGACGAGTGATATTATCTAATTTTAATGACTTATCAATCTTAATATCACTAACTTGTGGTATAGATATTACAATACTCATTAGAGCATAGTTTAAAAAGGGTTGCGCCGGGCCCGTACCTGTAAAAATATCATTGGTATGAAGTTTAGATTCAAAGTTATTAGTTTCACTATCATCTATAGTTTCTAATTTACATCCATCTAACATTATGTTAAATAACTCGGTATTGTTTAATGACAATAATAACTCAACACCTATATCTATTTTATCAAAATCTCTAGACTTAAGTAATTTTTTAAGTTTAGTAAAACTATTTTTATCGTTCTTTGTAAGTTTTTCTTTAGACTTATCTATTTTTCGAGCTTTTTTTTGAAAAGGACTATATGCAGGATTAAAAGATTTTGCACCTGTAAATATCCCCGATGGGGTTTTTAATTTTAACTTTTCATGAATATGCCAACTACTTAAATCTTGATTAAATGATTCAGCTCTATTAAATAATCTATCCATTTTTTCAACTTTACTAACATCCCACACAGAAATATCTTGATTAAAAGAGGATGCTCCTGCAAACATTTCATCCATTCGTGTGATTCCTTTAAACTTCCAAGTTGTTATATCCCCATTAAAATTTTTAGCATTTTTAAACATTTTGTTTAGTGAGAGGCCTTTATAATTATTTTCTGAAAGATCCCATAAATTCAAATCTTGATTGAATGACTCAGCACCCTCGAATAAAGAAATCATTAAACTTGTACCTTTAACATTCCAATTATTTAAATCTTGATTGAATGATTTAGCATTTAAAAACATATATGAAATATCACAGCCAGTAACATCCCATTTTCCTATAGGTTGATTAAAAGACAAAGCACTAGCAAACATATTTCTTAAATTATTGTATCTAGCAATTTTCCAATTACTGATATCACAATTAAAAGAGGAAGCTTTATCGAACATTGATTCCATTTGGTTAACATTACTAACATCCCAATTACCTATATCTTGATTAAATGAGGAAGCATTATGAAACATAAAAGACATACTATTAACATTACTAACGTCCCATGAGCTAATATCCTGATTAAACTTATTTTTGCCCGCAAACAGGCAATACATCATTTTCACTTTAGAAGTAACTACCTTGGTAACATCCTCACCAGACTTGACCATTCTTTCTAATGTCTTTCTATCTACTACCAAATATTTTTCTCCATTTAGGTCATATTTATTTCCAATTCTAGCTTTTTTATCAGCTTTGATGGTAACTCCATTTGTGTCTAGATATATCATATTATCAATTCTTTAATTTTACTGCCTTCCCATATTTCAACTGGGGTCCCAATTCTCCATCAGGTGTTATAATCCAAAACACTTTACATCTTGGCTTTTTTGTTGGTGTATTAGCGTATCCATCAGTTAAATAAATACACCCATCATATTTTACACTTCTGTCTCTATTTATATATTCAAAAACAGGATCAAAATCAGTACCTCCACGACCATGAATAAATTTAGGAAATTTTCCTTTATAATCATAAGTCCTTTGAACCTGTAATGTAGATTTTTCTACTATGTACCGGATACAATACAAAAATCCCAAGGAATGGGTGTTTGTATGTAAGGACTGTATACTAAAAGTCAAAGCCAATAACTGTGCTTATAAATACGGAGGTACTTGGAAGAAATGAGGGTTAAATATTCAAAAACAGAAATTTAAAAAGATACTAAAAAGATAAGTTCCAGCCTGATTTTATATCCGTGTCAATTTCAGAATTATAAATATCTAAAATTTGTTTCTTACTACTAGATATTTTTATATCTCTTTTCATTTTATCTTTACGTGTAGGTGAATAATCAATCTTATAATAAACATATTTTGGATACATTTCGTTAATTGATTTTGTATGCCAGACAAAAAACTTTTTCACATTGGTACAACCCTTCATTATTTTTGTGTAAACAGCTTTATTTAAAATTTCTGGTTGTGATTGATTTAAACTATCATCTGATTCACTAGGTATTTCAATAACTCTCGTGATTTGATTTAATCCAATGTCATTATAGTTCACATTCTTATCTTGTCTAAACTTTATAAATACAGGTGTTGTGAGGCTAATAGAATTAGAATTTTTTTGAAAAGTATATTTTTTATTAAATTCTATTAAGGGGCGATTGATAAATCCTTTCGAAGTTGAATTTATAATGTCTGTAGATTCAATTTCAACAAAATATTTAGGCTCTATCATTGTGAAAGGAAGTTTTGAATTTGAAACAATGAGGGAGTCTAACTCAATTTTAATTTTTTCAAAATCTTTTGAAAGATTTTTTCTTAATTCAACATCAAAACCATTTGCAATAATTCCAGTACATAAAAAATATTTTTCCTCAGTCATGACGCCAACCAAAATTTCCTTAAGTAGAGAAAAATCATTTGAATACCCATTGACATAACCTAAAACTACCATGACAAAACTATGATATTCTTTAATTTTAAAAATTGGTCCATTCTCCCCTCTGACAACTAATCCTTCCTGGCTTGAATCAATTATATTTTTAATAAAATATTCTTCAATCTCTTTTCTTGATGAAAGTTCAAACTCATTCAAATAGTATATTTTTCCATCAGACTTAAAATCTAATCAATGAATATATTAGAATTTGATTTAATTAAATTAATACCTCCCAAACAAATCGTATCTAAATTATCTAGTTTGCTAAGTCCATTAAAATCTGAAATTTGTAATTCAATATCATAATTTGCTTTGGATAAAAGTGAAAATTTCTCCAATAAAGAACAATTTTTAACATTTTCAAGAATCATATTAGATTCATTTGATGATATATTTAAAAATTTCAATTTATTACAGAATGATAGTCCTTCAAAAGAAAAAGAAGCTGAAATATTATTATCTGCTCTTATTTCTAAATCTTCTAGATCTAATAAAAATTTAAGTGAATTAATATTATTTGTTTTACCTTTTGAATTGTAATCACCATTCAATGATAATTTCAGCTTTTTAATTTTCGTACATTTCTTTAAAAAGTCAATATTTTCAACTTGAGACACATTGATTTCTAACTCCTCCAACTCAGATAAGTGTTCAAAAGCTTTAAGGCTTCCGTCTATGTCAGATAGCCAACCAAGTTCTAAAAACTTTATTTGTGGTAGGTTTTTGAGCCAAATTAAGGAATAATTAGAATCAATTATCTTTAATTTTTGGATCGACGAATTTTTTAAAGCAGCATTAACATTATTTGTGTTTAAATCAAATGCGCTCAAATCAATAGCGAACTGATTTAAAGAAGTTAGTTTTTCAATTGGCGGAATTGGATATTTAAATTCATAAGATCTACTGAATAGCATATTTGTTTTAAAACTTGTAATATTATCACGCCTTAAGGAATCGTGAATTTGTGCTTCTTCCGGACAATGATAAATCAATAAATAAAAGGCGTAATTCAAATATGGTTGAGCTGGACCAGAGCCGGTAAAAAATTTATTTGTAACAAAGTTCAAGCTACCATCATTAATTATCTCACAATCAGTTAGCAGAGTTTCATAAAATTCAATGATGTTAATTGACCTCAATAATTCAATTCCCATATCAACTTTATCAAAATCTCTTGTTTGTAGTAAAGACTTAATTTTACTAAAGGTTTTTTTATCTTCAGATTTTAATTTCTTATTTGTTACTGATGTCTTTTTTGCATCAAAAGGAAAAATTTTATCTATGAATAGTGATTCATTTGTAATTTTATTTTCTGAATTATTAATGAACTCCTCAATAAAACAATCTATATCAATAATTCTTACTCCTAATTCATCAGCAAGAATCTTTTTTTTGGGCCCTATTTTAGAACCACCTAAAATTAAAAATGTATTAGAAGTTACAGATGATGATGGCTTTCCCCCTTTGCTTGAAATTAATTCTTTTAATTCGTTACGTGAATAGTTGTCAAAAACTCCTGTCACGACAACCGATTTATTCTCTAGTGAAAGTATATCAGAGTTTATTTCTGACGATTCTTTTATCAACATCATATCTAAAGGTCTATTACATTCCTCCACGCTAGTATTTACTGAAAAGAATGAATTGTTTGCTGAAGCTGTATAAAACTCCCCTGTTAACTTCCCTTCTCTTATATCAATTAAAAATGAAAAACTACCATCAGGGAATAATCCTTCTTGATCTCCAACTGATTCTACTATTTCATAAAGAGATATCATATTTTTTGGTCTGTAATGGGATGCATATTTATGAACTAAAACTTGACCGGAAAAAACATCTTCTTTGTAATAAAATTTTCCATCTTCAGAATTATAACTAATTGATTTAGCAAATAAACAAAGACCTTTTTTAACATAATTATTTCCCTTTTGATCATAAAAACCAATTATTTTATCGAATTCATCATCAACATATTTGTACTCTAACATTGTAGAGCCAATATTAACAAAAGATTTTAAAGCGTTATCGAAAATTTGATCAGAAGACTTAGCATTAAAATAAAAACACTTGCTCGATCCGTGTTTTAAGCCGTCAACCATTTCATAATCTTCACCAACTACTCGTTTATTTGAAAATGGTATTGTTGTAGTATAATACATTATACCATTAAATGGTTCTCCCATATAATGTGAAACAATACCAATATCAGTTATATCATTTCCATTCACAGTCTTAAAACCTTCTTCTTCTTTTTGAATTTCACTTGAGTTTATAGATTCTATATTCAAACTGCTTCTCCAATATGGAGATATATTTAATATTTTTAAATTATTTGGCCGTGTAATACCATTAATACTATGAATATTAGCATTGATGGAATAAGGAAATCCACCATCAATTTTTAAATCTGTAAGTTCGGTACATGAATTTAGTTCAGATAAATCATAATTATTACAAGTGTCTGTAAATTTCAAACAAAGCTTTTTTAAATTTTTACATTTACCAATGTGTGAAATTCTAAAATCTTGTTCAATAAGGCCAATATTTAATTCTTTTAAATTTTGTAAATATGATATGGCTTCAATATTTTTAATTTTTAATTTTGAGCCATAAGAGGAGCCACTTAGTTCTAGTGTTAGTTTCTCTAATTTTTTACAACTTGATAGAAAATTAATATTTTCTAGCTTCCCTCCTGAATTTAAATTTAGGCATTTCAAATTAACAAGACTTTGAAAACTATCAAGATCGCTGATGGTATCATTTGAGTATGAGCTCATGTATAAATCTAAATATTCCAATTGAGGCATTTCTGATAAAAATTTTAAAGACCCTTCGAAATCATTACATATTAATTTTGTTATGCTTTTGTTTATGAATAAACTAGAATCAAATCTGTTAGGATTACTTATCTTAAGCTCTTTCAGATGAATAAAGCGACTCAAATCAGGTGTTTTGTGATAACTGTAATCATGTTTAAAAGATATTGATGTTAAATCAATTTCGTTGATATTTTTATTTCTAATGGAATCATCAATTCTAATATTATCATCTTCAGGGACATTGGCAATAATTCTTAACAAGGCATAATTTAAGAACGGTTGGGCTGGACCATTACCAGTAAATAGTTTATTTGTAACGAGCTTAGTTATTTTATCATTATAGTTATCTAGAGTGATTTCTAATTTACATCCATCAAGCAAAGAGTTATAAATACTAGCTTTATTCAATGAAATTAATAGTTCAACCCCAAGGTCAATCTTTTCATTATCTCTTGAGATAATTAACTTTTTAATTTTTGAAAAAGTCTTCTTATCGTCAGTTGATAAATTAGCAGTAGAAGTATCAACCTTTCTTTCTTTAGGTTTTAAATTCAAAAATGGATTATATTCTTTGATGTTAAATGAACTAGCTCCTTTAAACATAGTTCTTGATTTTGGTAATTTTTCATTTAATTTCCAATTTCTTAAATTTTGATTAAATGAGATTGCATCTTGAAATAACCCTTTCATTTGAATTACATTACTAACATCCCAACCACTTATATCCTGATTAAATGATGTGGCACCCATAAACATTTCTGACATATTTATCACACTACTTACGTCCCAACTGCTTATATCTTGATTAAAAGCAATAGCTTCTCTAAACATGTTTTTCATGCTCGAAATACCAGAATTATCATTAGACTGGCTCGATGTGGGTTTTAACTTCCAATTTCCGATAGGAGAATTAAATGATGTAGCCCCATAAAACATATCCTCAACCCAGGAAAGTGAGCTAATATTCCATCCATTAAGATCTTGATTAAAAACAGTAGCTTCTCTAAACATACCACCCATATTACCTACTTTACTAACATTCCAATTCCCAATTGGTTGATTAAAAGCTGTAGCTTCTCTAAACATATTTTCCATGCTTTCTACATTACTTACATCCCAATTTTCAATGGGCTGATTAAAAGATGTGGGATTATTTTTTACTGTATTTTCTGTTGAATATGTTTCAACTAAAGCGTCTTTTCTACCACCACTAAACATATGAACCATAGTTGTTACATTGCTAACATTCCAATTGCTTATATCTTGATTAAAAGATGTAGCACCACTAAACATATAATCCATGTTTTCTACATTTCCCACATTCCAATTACCAATAGGTTGATTAAAAGATGATGAACCTGCCCTGCGATATTCATAAGAACCTACAAATGCCTTTATACCAATTGCTTCTGTATCACTAAACATTCCACACATATTTTTTACATTACTCACATTCCAATTTCCAATAGATTGATTAAAGGATACGGCACCACTAAACATATGAGACATATTTTCTACATTACTTACATCCCAAGTACTAATATCCTGATTAAATGATGTGGCACCCATGAACATTTCTGACATATTCTTTACATTGCTAACATCCCAGTTGCTGATATCCTGATTAAAATATGTTTTCCCAATGTGGTAGCTTCCTACATACTTTGAGCTTTTAAACATTCCATGCATTGATTCTACCATACTTGTATCCCAATTGCTGATATCCTGATTAAATTCTGGCCATCCGCAAAACACCTCCTCCATTGTTAAAACATTACTAGTATCCCAATTGGTAAGGTCTTCACTATAGTCTGAAGGAACAGCAGATTGACCATACGATTGTATTTCAAATAAACCATTTAGACTAGTTAATTTAGTTGTAACGACTCTATTTAAAGGATATTCCTTTGAACTAATTATCTTTTTTATATCAGAGACACTTCGCGCAACGTAATATTTTTCGCCGTTTAACTCATAAACTTTACCGCGCTTTGCCTCATCATTAGCTACAACAGTTATTCCGTTTTCATGTAGATATATCATAATATTAATTGTTTAATTTAACTGCTTTCCCATATTTCAAGTGGGGTCCCAATTCTCCATCAGGTGTTATAATCCAAAACACTTTACATCTTGGCTTTTTTGTTGGTGTATTAGCGTATCCATCAGTTAAATAAATACACCCATCATATTTTACACTTCTGTCTCTATTTATATATTCAAAAACAGGATCAAAATCAGTACTTCCACGACCATGAATAAATTTAGGAAATTTTCCTTTATAATCATAAGTCCTCTGAACCTGATTATCACATTCTATTATTTCAAGTTCAGCACCTGAAATCCACATAGCATGAATTTCGTTGAAGAAGGTACTAAAATGATCAACAGAAATAGATCCTGAAGTATCAACAGCAACAGCCATTTTTTGGCTTCTTACAATTTTATTTCCAGGTCTTGTACCAAATCTTTTACTTATCCTTTTTGAAGTGAAATGAATTTTAGTTTTTCTACTACTCGATGAATAAATCTTCAAAGCTCTTTTCCAGTTTATTTTAGGTTTTCTTTTCTCGACAATAAGTTGTATTAATTGCTTTATTGAAGTTGGTAAATAACCATATTGTTTTGATGAAATTCTATCTTTTGTCTGAACTATTATTCTATCTAACTCTGCTTCAGCATGCTCTGAAATCAAGCTCTCTTCTGCTAACCCCCATTTAGAATGATCACTATGAGAAGTTCCTCCTAATATTCTTCTAAGATTTTCTGCACTTTTTGAAGGAAATTTTTTTGTATCATTTTCCTTTGTAATTTCTCCACCTACTTTTGTTTGCCTATCTAATTGTTTTTTAAATTTAACTATTTTGTCATAATACCACTCAACAGTTTGATTTTCCGGTAATTTTAATTCTGGGAATGAAGATAGTTTGACAGCTGAATCAGGTAAATTCCATTTTCCTATAAATTGATTCACCACTAAATCAGCTGCAATATTGAATAATTTAGCATCATATTTAGTTTTGTCAAACCTAAATAAATGCTTATAGATTAAATGAAGGGTTTCATGTTTTATAACAGCAACTCTCGAAGAAAAAGTGGTTAACTCTTTGAGAAAAAATTCTTCATTTATATATAAAGTTATTTTAGTACCATTTAAGCCAACTGCAGCTGTAGGAATTTCATTTGAAACTTTTCTTACTATAGCACTTAAAAAATGAGCATAATAAGGTTCATCAACTAACATTCTAATGATGCATCTAGAAATTTCATCGCGAATATTTTTTCCCATTTTTTTACTTTAATATCACATTGCGTCAATTAAAAATTTTGCAAGTCTCTCATCCCGCAACATTTTTTTAATATCAATATCAGAAGATTTTAATAAATCCATGTATAAACTCATTGATAAATCTTTAGGTAAACATTCTAAAAGAAAAAACTTTATCAAATTTTCAGTATGGTTTTCAAGAATTTTATAACTAGGCGAAGTTATGTGTAAATATAACCTTGTAGTAATAGTTGAAAGTCTATCAGTTCTATTTTCGCCTTCACTATCTTTAGAAAGAGATTCTAAATTCTTTTTGATTTCATCAAAATTTTCTGAACTTAAAATTGATTCTGGCTCTATTAATTTTTGTAAGTCATCATTTACAAAATTTATAAAAGAACTAGCTGAAACTTCATCTAACGTACTTAGTGCAAGGGAAAGTACTATTTCTGTATTTTCTTTTAGATTATCAATTCCTTTGATTAAACTAAAAAACTGAGTTAAACTCCTTGGAGTAGTTCTATTTGTATTTACCAGCTCGGGGTAAGTCAAAACAAATGAAATACCCCTGCTATCAACACCTGATTTAACAGCCCATTCTGCCCACGCCTTTGGATTAAATATCAAAGTGGTGTGAAGCATTCTTGTGAGCATAGCATCATCCATTGGAGTAACTGAATAATCAGCACCCTCAGGATTAGCAGTTGCCACAATTTGCCACTTGTATGGTAATTTCCAAGATGACAGTTCAAAATTCTGGAGTAATTGCATACAACCCCTTAATATTCTATCATCAGCACGATTAATATCATCAATCAATAAAATTCCAGGCCCTTCATTAGAGGGGACCCAATCAGGGGGACTGTAGACTGTAGTTTTTTTCCCTTTTTCATCTTCTACTACATTAGGCATGCCATGAAGATCACCCATTTCTTCAAATTGAGCAGGAGCAATATACTTAAACTTCCATCCTCTTTCACTTGCATAATCTTCTACCATTTGGGTTTTTCCTAAGCCATGAGTTCCCCAAATACAGATAGGAGTTGGTCTTTCAGTACCATCAAATATTTCTAAGTTATTTTCAAATATAAAATTTAAAATATTTTTTATCTCAATTGAATCTCCTTTAGGACCGTACTGAATAATTTCACTCATTTTATTTATTTAATTTTATGGTTAGTTTAATATTAATTATCAAATGCTAATCTTTTTCTTTCCAATTATAACCTTCATCTTTTAAATCCCTCAATAAAGTTGTTGATTCGGATTCAAAATTTTGTGCTTTTTGTGGCACGATATTGAACTAAAGATATTGTGAGTTCAAAATATCAACATTAATCCTGCAACAATTAAAGTCCAAATAAGTGCACCAAGAAATGCTTGCTTTAATGCAATTCGTTGAACTTTGTTTTCTCTAATTGCTTCTTGTTCCTTAAGTGTTGTTCTACCTAATGACTCACTTTGGCCAGTGAATTGATTCATTTCTTGAATTCTTCCTTTAGCGCCGATGTAATTGAACCAGAATAAAAATATAAATAATGCAGCGCATATTATTATTTGCGTGATTGTCATAATTATAAAAATCCCTGTTTAATTAATGTTTCATTGACTAGCGCGTTAATTGTTCTCTTAAATCCGATATAAACACCAATTAACACAAAGGTAGATTCTATCCAAAATGGTAATGGTAAAATGTCGGGGTAAATAAATTCAGACAAAAAATACCAAAAACTAAGTGAAATAGTGTGTTGTAATCTCAGTAAGTTTCTCATGCCAAAGAGTTGAATCTTATTTGAGAATAGAGTAAGAGGGAGGGCGATTATAATGAAAGGCAATACAAGAATTTGGCTAATTAATAATGCAGGTGTAAAAATCATTAGTTGAGCGATCGGATTGTCCTGCCACCGGTTTTCTTCTTTTGTGAATTTAAATTTCATGTTATGTCTGTCATTAATATCACGAAGGATGAATTAATTTTTATTTGGTAATTGACCGAAACTAAATTAATAAAAATTTTCTTAAAATATGTTTTATACTTTATCAACCTACCATATTACAAACCGGAGGTGGCTTAACATAGTCATATTCAAAGTTCTTCCCATTCCATATTGCTAGACAAGTTTCATGTCTAAGAACATCACCTTGATTCCAAGGCACATTGTTCAATCTTAATACCAGAGAGATTCATACTTGCAGCATTTCTTTTTTGGTTGGTAATTATAAATTCAGGTTTTTCCATGCTGTAATCACCAATACTGTTAATGAGATTGTTAAAAATTACCTCAACCCTATCATTACAGTCCTGCGCATGGACAATACTAGTTAGAATGAGTATTATAAAACTTAGTTTCTTCATTCATTAGTTAATATATAGCAAATATAAGTTACACTATTAATAGTGTAACCATTTTTGATTTTATTCCTAGAAAATTTAGCGCTACATTAATTTACCTAAGAATACCTGTGCTCTGGAATTAAAAGGATTTCCACTAGCTCTTCTATTTGATGCGATTTGTCCGGTATGCCAAATAGCATCTGATAAGGGACCGTTAATAGCATTCCAAAATGGAAAAGACATACTATGACCACCGAAATTAATTTTTACAGAAATTTCAGAGATTTTAACCTCTTTTATTAGCATATCAGACATTTTTTTAAGATTTAACAATGTCTTAGTTCTGTATTCACTAAAGGACATTTCATATTTAGTTTCTGTAGGATACTCTTTATTATGAAATGCATAAATGATCATTTCTGTTAAGCCATAAATATGCTCCAAAACATCTAAAGAAGATCGACTATCATCACTAGGCTTGTATGAGAGGTCAATATCTCTTAGGCCGTCAGTGGCCCAGTAATATCTGAACCCTAACCCTTCAATTAATCGGGTGATTACTGTTTCAGTGGTAAAATTATCAGCATAGGGGCCTAACTCAGAAAAAGGTAATGATTCATTGGTTTTTTTAGAATATTTCATAATATATAATTTAATTGTTTATAATTTTAGTTGTCAAAATAGACAGCTTATTAAATAATAAATATAATTGCTATACTAGAACTTGCAAAATACAATTAATAATTTTATGTTTGATGTAAATCAATATATCAAAAATCATGAAAAACATTTATTTAGCTTTAGTAAGTATTTTATTATTTGCCTCTTGTGGGCAAGAGCCAGCCAGTGAAATAGAAAATAGAATCAAAGTAGGATCTTTAGGATTTCATGTATCATTTGTAGTGCCTAACGATGCCACAGAAAGAATGGATCAGTTTATTAAGACACATGAACAGTTTATGCGAGTTGAAAATAAATCTTTTTTGAATAAACTAATAACTAACCACAAAAAAATGTAAAAAAATGTTTCTAAATATCATTCCTGAATTAATTTTTTATGCTGTATTAATTATTGGTGGTTTATATATTTTCGCAGTAGTATTTGATTACTTTTCTGTAAAAAGAAGAATATCTAAGAGAGGTCATAATTACATTAGCTTAAGTGATTTTAAATCTATATTTGATGCATTCCCTTTCAATAAAGAAAAAAGATATTATCATTACTTCAAAATATTAGATCCTTTAACGATATTATTATTTGATTCATTAGGATATGACTTAGCTAAATTTAAAATTGGTATATCTACAGAAGATGTATTAAATGAATTAAGTAAAAAATATACGAATGATCATAAACTTGAAGGAAAAGAATTAACAAAAGAAGAAATGACTGAAGTCCTAAACAGTGATGGATTTGATTTTCAAACTCCTTGGTTTAGATTTCCCGATATGGTTTTTCCTGCAATCTTAGATTATCCAACACACAATGAAAAACAACCATTAAATCTTGAAGACATAAATAAATTGAAGGCCCAATTCAAAAATGAAGAAATCATAAAAAAAATTATTTCATATAAGGCATTTACTAAACATGTTTCAGCAAATATTTTAGCAATAAATGAATTAATTAAATCTTCAGGTGACGATGAGAATCGTAAAAATTACTTGCAACTTAAGTTGCAAATGTGTAACATATACCTAGATACTATAATAACATATGGTAATCAAACAAAAAGACATGTCATGCAACAATATCGTTGATAATTTTCGCAAAAAAAGGAATAATTATATGAGGATTTAATTTTGAATAATATTGCTCTTTTTAACTATTAAATTTCTAATCCTAAAACATAGCTATCTTTTCATTTCCATTATAAGTAAACAATTCGAAAGCAATTTTAATTTTATTATGTATTGGGATATTATTTCTTCCTCAAATTTCATACTTAAAGTAAAATTAACAAATGGAATCAGTTTTTAAATTTATACTACTCCTTTGCTTTATATGTTTTTCAGCAAAAGGCATTTCTCAGAAATTCAGTGATATAGATACTCATTTGGCGTCTATCCCAAATCAAGATTATAGCAATATTGAACAACTTCATAATCAAATTGTAAAACCTCACTTCAACGAGGAACAAAAAGTATACGCGATTGCAAAGTTTATCACAAATACAATATCATACGGAGAACGGGCAAGAAAACCATTGAATACTATTAATTCAAGAGAAGGGGTTTGCCAAGACTATGCTGAATTGTTTATGGCACTATGTAAACTTTCAAATATTGAAAACAATTATGTGACTGGAGATGGTAAAACAAGTGCACAAGATATTGGTTTTTATAGCCCTAACCACGCATGGAATGTTGTTAAAGTTAATGGACATTATCAAATATATGATTTGACTTGGGCTGCAGGAACCTATGATGATATTACAAACTCCTTCAATAAAAATTTCAACTCACAATACTTCAATGCAAATCCTAAAGAATTCATTTCAAATCATTTCCCCGACAATTCAAAATGGCAATTACTAGATATTCCGATCTCAAAAAATGAATACATTAACAGCCCAACTTTCAGCCCAGAATTTAAAAATTTATCTTTAAAAAATGGAATTGTAAGAAGTGATGATTTTGAGATAACGTTTGAGTTTAATAACCACTTTGATAGTTGTACACTTTTTAAATGGAAGCTTAATGAATTTGGCTCAGTTAGCGGCATAAATATTCCATTAACCAAAGAAGGTAAAACCTACAAATTAAAGCTAAAAGAAGAAACACCTGGAACCTACAGATATAGTATAACGTTTTGGCCTTCAAAAAAAGAAGAAATACAAATAACAAATAACGATGGCTCTACTTCAAATTTCTACACATCTAGCTCATCTACATCAATAGAGTTTAAACTTATAACCCCAGATTATAAAATACCTAGACCAAAAACATATGACAAAAAAGACCCTTGGGGACTTATAGAGTCCTATCACTATATATTCCATAAATTAGATAAATCATTTTTCAATGAGTTAAATCCCAATAATAAGATAAACTCCTTTAGTAATATTAAAAACGCTAGCGCACTACACAACAGTCTAAAAGAATGGATTGGAGATTACAAGCGATACTATACCAGTTTGAGAAATGGTAATATTTCATATAAAATAAATAATTTCAATGTTGTATTGAGTAAAAACTCTAATGGATATGAATTCAAAGAAATCAAAAGACGTTTAGTCAAAAAAGGAGACTATGGTTATGTAGTCAAAGAATTACAAAACTACTTTAAGCTTGAAAAAACAGGCTATTTTGATGATCAATTGGAACAAAATATAAAAGGTTTTCAGTCCCTTAATAACTTAAAAGCAGACGGTATTGTAGGCTCAAACACGTATAAGTATTTGAAATTATAAATGAACTTTTGATAATATTAGATATATATTACTCAAAATAATTTTGTGGCAAAAACTAAATCAAATAACAATAAAAGCCCTGAAAAAAAGAATAGAATAACGTGGTGGGTTCTGTCGCTTCTAATTTAAGAAAAAATCAAATTTGCACATAAAATTTAAAATATTTAAATTTATTTTATAAAAAACACTACTTATTAGTAATAAGCAATTATTAAAACATGCAATTAATCTCAAATAATCCTTTTAGGATTCTAGGTGTAAAGGCCAATGCCTCCTTAAGTGACAGAAACCAGCAAGCTAATCTAATTGCTCAGTATCTTAAAATAGGTCAAAGCGCAAAACTTGATTTTGATATCACACCACCATTAGAGCCCTTAACAAGAACAAAGGAATTAATTGATCTGCAAGCCTCCAGGATTTTTTCTACAGAAGATAAAATATTACATTCTCTTTTTTGGTTTGTGGAGGCAAATGGTATTGACAAAATAGCATTAAAGCATTTAACGGGTTCTAAAGACATAGATAAAGCTTTATCAGACTTTGAGAAAGGATGTAGAGGCTTCGAGATAAGCTCAGATAGTTATTCTGCCATACTTAATCACTCTACACTACAAATAATTGCTTACAAGCAGCACAAGGACCTCGACAAATTAAAAAGCGCAATTGCATATAAATTTGATATAATAACAAACAAGAAAACGTTGGCCCAAATTAAAGATTTGGTTGCTTCAGATGGTATTAATACAGATTTTCAAAAAATACTAGAATTATCAATGCCGATGGTGAAAGAGTTGTTAAACGAACTTGTGCCCTCTGAAAATACAGATAAACTTCTGTTAGATATTTTCAAATCCAATACGTTGATTTACCCTGTTCTCAAAAATCAAGTCATTGAGGCATTGTTAGATAAAATTGATAATAAGGTTAATAATACAGAGATTGAGAGAAAAAAAGCTTTAAAAGGTATTTATAAACCTACAAATTTAATAGACGTTCCTGCATTAGGTGCCATTTTGATTAATAGTGTAAAATCAACGCTAAATGAAATAGCTGAGCTTCTTGGAAATTCTGATCCAGTTTACATGGAATCTTTACAGAAAGTGTATCAAGAAGTAAATTTTTGTGGTATACTGCCATTCAATAAAATGATTGAAAAACTTAATTCCACAAACGGAAAAGCAAATGAAACAATAATTGAAAATGCAGATTTTGAAAAAATATTAAGTCTGTTTTCAAAATCGATGGAAAATTTAAATGATGTATCAATTCCTATAAAAACTACAATTTTAAAAAACATTGAAGGAATAAAAGGATTAAAACTAAAAAGTAATTGTGAATTTTGTAGTGATGATATCCCAGCGGTAGCTAGTCTAAAAGTAAAAATGCACAAAATTACCGGTTTTAATCAATATTCTTATTTTAAAAACGGAGGTTTAGAATTAAAATGTTGTGGTTCTTGTAAAAACAAAAAAAATATTAATTATTTTTTATATATTTTGATTGCAACTCTGGTTTATGGTGGTATAGTAGCTTTAACAAGTGGTATATTTATATTCATAGATTTATGGTTTGGTGGGTTTGGCATAGGAAAATGGTGGTACAGATTAATTAAAAAGTTGATTTTTTATAATAATTTAAAAAATCATTCAACAATTAAAGAACAATTAAGGGATGGGTACGAGTTTGGTATGCCTTGATGCTTAAAATCCTTTGATCACAACGAAACACATTAAGATGCTAACTAAATCTAATAATAAAGTATTAGTACATGGTTTGAAATTTACAGTATTAAAAACATAAATTTTTTTCACTGATTATTAACTATTTAATATATTTAACATTTAACTAATAACCAATTTGTGCAACTAATCTCAAATAATCCTTTTAGAATTCTTGGTGTAAAGGCCAATGCCTCGCTAAGTGATAGAAACCAGCAAGCTAACTTAATAGCTCAGTATCTTAAAATAGGTCAGAGTGCTAAACTTGACTTAGATATTACACCACCATTAGAGCCATTAACAAGAACAAAGGAATTAATTGATCTGCAAGCCTCCAGGATTTTTTCTACAGAAGATAAAATATTACATTCTCTTTTTTGGTTTGTGGAGGCAAATGGTATTGACAAAATAGCTCTTAAACACCTCACAGGCTCAAAAGACATACATAAAGCTTTATCAGACTTTGAAAAAGGATGTAGAGGTTTTGTTGTAAGTCCAGAAAGTTATTCTGCTATACTAAATCACTCTACACTTCAAATAATTGCTTACAAGCAGCACAAGGACCTCGACAAATTAAAAAGTGCAATTGCAAATAAATTTGATATAATAACAAACAAGAAAACGTTGGCCCAAATTAAAGATTTGGTTGCTTCAGATGGTATTAATACAGATTTTCAAAAAATACTAGAATTAACAATGCCGATGGTGAAAGAGTTGTTAAGCGAACTTGTGCCCTCTGAAAATACAGATAAACTTCTGTTAGATATTTTCAAATCCAATACGTTGATTTACCCTGTTCTCAAAAATCAAGTCATTGAGGCATTGTTAGATAAGGTTAGTGCTAAAGTAGATAAAGCAGAAAATGAAATGAAAATTATTTTACATGGCACCTACCAAAATTCTATGATTAGTGCGGGTGTCACTCTTGGAAAAAGATTAATTAAAGAAACCAAGAAAACATTAAAAGAAATAGAAGTGTTGCTAGGCAAAAGTGATCCTATTTACATAGAAGCTATGGATAAGGTGTTTAGTCAAGTTAATTTTCATGGAATATTACCCTTCAACATGCTCATTCAAAAAATCAATGAATCTGAATCAAATTTTTATTTATTACTTAAATGTGATTTGAGTATGGTCATTAGCCTTTATAACAGCGCTATACGTAATCTCTCTGGTTTAAATTTACCAATTAAAGAAACTTTAAAAAATAACAAAAAAGGAGTTGAAGACACTAACTCTCAAATCACGATCATCAAAACGAACCAAGCGAGACAAGCTAGACGCCAACAATACAATAGTAGTGATAATGGTCAATGCTTTATTGCAACTGCAGCCTTAGGTAGTTATGATCATTCACAGGTAATAGAACTGCGTCATTTCCGTGATCAATGGATTTTAACCAAAAATTGGGGTGCAGGATTTGTCAAATGGTACTATCACTATGGTGCAATTGCAGCAAAGTTTATAGAAAAAAGTTTTACCTTGAGAAAATTAAGTTATGTATTAATAGTAAAACCACTGGTGATTTTATCCAGGATAGTAAAAAATAAATAAACAGAAAATTTTTAAATTAAATAAAGTCATAAACCAACAATATGAAAAAACTACTAATTTTTATAACACTAGCATTAACTGCTATCTCTACATATGCACAGATAAATACTAAATTAGATTCTCTGCATACTGTAATTAATAGTGAGGTAAACCAAACCAAAAGAGGTTTAGAGGAGCAAATAACTTTAATCAATACAGAGTTAAAAGCCAATAAAGAACAGCAACAGCAAGCGCTCAAAAGCCTTGAAGATAGCGCAAAATCAATCATTGGAGATTCTCTTGGGGGTGTTAGAACGCAACTTAGTAACCTAGTAGAAAAAGAAGTTTCTGCCCTAAGCTCGCTTATAAAGGCTCAAAACAAAGAGATGGCCAAACTAAATGGCAACATTGTTAGTCTTAAAGACCAGCTGGATGGAAATCTCACCAAAATGAATTCTCAGTTAGACTCATTAGACTCAGGACTTGGTGATGCCAACAAACAACTAGAAACAACTAAACTAAGCAGTGAACTTGCCAGACAAGACATCAAGGACAATGTATTATACCTACTGGGTGCAATTTGCATAATTCTAATTTTAATTATAGTTGTTTATTGGTTAACACATAAAAAACACTCAACAGCTCAAAATGAAATAGCAGATGCCAAAACACACCTGGAAGAACAGATAAATACAGCCAACGCAGATTTTGCAGAAAAACTTCTAGAGGCTATGAATAAATTACCAAAACCAGGAGAAGCAGGTGACACTTCCAAAAACCCTGAAGATAACCATGGACTAATACTAGATTTTGCACAGCAAATAGCTACCATGGAGAATAATATCTGGCATTTATCAAAAGATGATGGAGTTAGAAAGAGAATTGAAAGAGCCACAAAAAATATGCGAGAAACATTTAAAACCCTAGGATATGACATGCCAAAACTACTGGGCACGGAAGTCTCTGAGAATCAAATTATACAAATAAGAAAACGAAGGGAAGACACATCTATTGCTCTAGGGAAAAATATGATTATTAGAGTAGTGAAACCTTTGGTTCTTTTTAATGGAAAACCAATCTCTGGGCAACCTTTAGTAGATATCTTAGAAAACATAGAAAATTAATAAAATATGGGAAGAATAAAAATTGATTACGGAATAGATTTAGGAACAACAAACTCTGCACTATCTCGCATGGAAAATGGAGAGGTAGTAACAATTGAAATTGATCAAAGTAGGATTGTACCATCATGTGTTAAAATAGACAAAAGGGGAAGAATTAGAGTTGGTTTACAGGCCTTTAACAAAAAGGCACATTTTATAGAATTTAAAAGGGATATGGGTGTAAATATTGATTACGATACCTTAGATGGTAATAAGACCAACCCAGAAAAACTTTCTGCGGAGTTACTTAAAAAACTCGCCTCAGAGATAACAGACGAGGTGTTCAAATCTGTGGTTATAACTGTTCCAGCTGCTTTTAAATTACCACAAGTTTCTGCTACAAAAAGAGCAGCAGAACTTGCCGGTTTTGAGCAGGTTGAGATATTACAAGAACCAGTAGCAGCAGCCTTTAATTATGGATTAAGAAATAAGATTAAAGACGGGAAATTTGTTGTTTTTGATTTTGGAGGAGGAACCTTTGATGCAGCGCTTGTAACGGCAACGGGCGGTGTGATGGAAGTAAAATCTAGTGAAGGGGATAATAATCTTGGAGGGGGAGACATTGACCGTGCAATAATACATGGTTTATTATTACCATATCTGAAAGAAAATTATTCTTTTAATGAGCTTGATTTGAAAGATTTAAAATTTTTCGCAGAGGAACTAAAAAAGCAACTAGGAAAGTCAGAAGAATATGATCTTTTAACTGAAATAGGTGAATTACCTGAAGATGATGAAGGTGAAGAGATGGAAATAGAATTAACTGTTACAAGAGAACAAATAAATAAGCTAGCGAGGCCACTATTTCAAAGGGCAATAGACAAGACAAAACTTCTACTTAAAAACAATGGTTTATCCACTTCAGATTTATATGCATTAGTTTTAGTTGGAGGTCCAACTCAAATGCCAATCCTGCGTGAGATGATAGAAGAGCAACTCATGAAGCCAGACATTTCTGTAAACGCAATGACAGGAATTGCAGAAGGGGCTGCCCTTTATGCAAGTACCATGCAAAATAATGTAAAAAAACATGGTACAGGAGCTAATGATGAAGCTAGTAGCAATGAGCCTGCCATAAAACTTGAGGTTGACTTTATCTCAACTTCCAACCTTACAAAAGAGCCTGTTTCGGTTTTATTAAAAGATTCGAACGAGTCTTTATTTGCTGAAATTACAAGAGAGGATGGATCAAAAACTGACAAAGCGGCCTTGGATGCTGTATTTATGGTAGATATTGATCAGGAAAAACCCAATAATTTCACGATTAACGTTTTTAATGATAAAAACGATCGTATAATCTGTTCTCCAAATAAATTTACAATATTGCCTGGAGTAGCCGTTAGTGGTGGATCTCCTCTACCCCATAATATTGGAATGGATTACCAGGCAAAAAACGGAAAAACTCTATATACTGCTTTCCGAGGACTTGAAAAAGACAAACCTATGCCAGCGGTAGGTAAAACAACAATAGAGCTTTTTACCCAGAATCAGTTAAGACCTGGCAACACAGATGATAAATTAGTTATCTCTATTTTTCAAGCTGAGGGAAGGGCTGAGGGCTCAAGGAGTTTAGTAAATTCTCGAATTGGACAGATAGAAATTGATGGTGGCGATGTCCCACAATTGGTACCAGAAAACACAGAGGTTAAATTTACATTGAGTATAAATATATCTCAAGAGATGACACTAGAAGCTGAGTTTCCAACACTAGATTTTGAGATTGAGAAAAAAATGATATTTAAACCAGTTGAAGAAGCTAGTCAAAAGCAACTAGATGAACTGGCTCAAGAGGCTGACAAGCTTATTGAAAGGTTGGAGAGTAGCGATCAACCCCCAGCAGATTTACCGAGATTAAAAGAGAAGAGTACGAGCATCAAAAAAACTCTTGAGCAAGATGGATCTGCTGAGCAGGCTTTTGGACTTCTAAGAGAATTAATTCTTGAACTAGATCTTGCTGAAGCTGCACTAGCCTGGCCTGAACTAGTACAAGATATAAATGAATCCTTCAAAAACCTAGAAGACATGGTTAGAGAATGTGTAAATAATACATTGGATGGATACCAAAAAGATCAAAGCGATTTGGAGTACCTAAAAACATCTAAAGACTCTGTGCTTGACTCTAAAAATGTTGAGCGTGGTAAAGAAGTTTTAGATAAAATAAGAGACAAAGTATGGAATATAACAGATAGGCACGCTGGTAAAGAAAGACGCATTGCTTGGATACGAGAATTTAATGCCACATTTGGTAGTATAGAATGGACAAACCAAGCACAGGCCCGTACAGCAGTAGATCGCGGAATGCAAATGGTTAACTCAGGTGCATCCTTTGATCAATTAAACCAACAGGTTCAGAAAATAGTTGGTTTTATGAAAGATAGAGGTAATACTCCAGGTCCTGGTCCAAAAGGCGGTGTTGGTGAACGTTAATACATAAGAAATGAATTATTTCAATAAAAAAGATATCATTGATAATAAGTATGAAATATTATTTTTTATACATCAAACTACCTATGGTTGGAGCTACCGCGTAAAAGGTAAAGAAGATGGTAAGATATATATGCTAAAGGTTTACCAAAAGAACAAGTTGCTTTCGCACCATTTCACTGAAGATGGAGACTTACTTGAGGCTAGTATTCATAAAGGATTAGACCATCCAAATCTCTCAAGATATGTAGAACACAAAACCATTACTAAAAATGGTGTTGAACTTATCTATTATGTTGTAGGGTTTATTAGTGGTGAAACCCTGCAAGATAGAATTGATCGAGAGGGAACACCAAACAATGCTTTTGCAGTAGGATTTTTCTCTGGAGTTATGGATGCTGTAAGTTACTTGCACTCAAGAGATGTACCAGTTCTACATTGTGATATAACTCCACAGAATATTATGATGGACCTCTCTGAAAATGTTATGAAACCAGTTCTTTTTGATTTCGGACTTGCACGATATGGGGGTACTAAGGGTACTTTTTTTAATAGAACACAACCCTCATTGTATTACTGTGCGCCAGAAACGCTTAATGATTTCTCGATTGTTGAGAGTGATGTTTTCTCTTTAGGAGCTTTGTTATATTGTCTTTTGTATGGAACATTTCCCTGGCACGGTGAAATTACTAATTCTAACATGGAGTCAGAGACCTTCATAACAGATCTACTAAACTCTAGAAATAAAAAATTGAAATTTAATGTTATTGAAAATGTTGACGATCATATTAAATTAACAATCATTAAAAGTTTACTTCCAAAAGCAAATACACGCTTTAAAAGTGTTGATGAGTTCAAAAACACTCTTAGCAAAGAAATGGTAGTTTCAGAAAATGAGGTAAAAACACAGGAACGACTTCAGGTAGTAAAAAGAACACCTGGGCTTGGTTTTAAAAAGATAGCTGGAATGGATACCATTAAATCTATGATAAAGCAAGATGTTATTGACCCCCTACTACATCCCGAAAAAAATGAAGAATATGGTATAGAGCCGCCTAACGGTGTGCTTTTTTATGGTCCTCCAGGATGTGGTAAAACATTTTTTGCAGAATGTTTGGCTGATGAAGTAGGGTTTAATTTTATGAAAGTTAAACCCTCTGATGTAGGTTCCAAATATGTACATGGAGGTCAGGAAAAAATAATGCAGTTGTTTAAAGAAGCTAAGGAAAATGCTCCAACTATATTGTTTTTGGATGAAATGGATGCAATGATACCAAGCAGAGATGGGTCTGCTGGGCATCATTATGAATCTGAGGTTAATGAGTGGTTGGTGCAAATAAATAATTGTTCTCAAAACGAGGTTTTTATAATTGGAGCAACCAACAGGCTAAATAAAATAGATACCGCTGTTCTTCGCTCTGGAAGGTTTGATCGTAAAATTCATATACCGATACCAGATTTAGAGTGTAGAAAAGCATTATTTAAACTTGAACTTAACAAAAGACAAAAGGTATTAGATGAAAACCTTGACTACGAGCATATTGCCAAGGAAACAGACGGTTTTGTTTGTAGCGATGTTTCTTTGATAGTCAATGATGCAGCTAGACTAGCAGCACAAAATCAATTAAAAATAAGCAATAAAATAATCCTTGAAATTATTGGAAAGACTAATGCATCGGTAAGTGAAGATGAGGTCAAAGAATATAATAATGAAAAACAGGAGGAAGTTGAAAGAACACCTATTGGCTTTAGAAGACATTCAATTGTAAAGAAAGAAAACGCAAACGAAAAAATAATTGCCTTAGAGAAAGAAATGAAAGAAGCCGCAGATAATCAAGATTATAATCTTGCTGCAAACATAAAAACACAGATTGATAAATTAAAAACAAATTGATTATGGAACCAAAAAAATTTACAGAGGTCTTATTAGAAATAGCTTTTGTGTCTATGGTATGTGATGGAGATATAGCTCCAGAGGAGGAAGAATATCTTCGGAAGATTGAAAAAAGTGATTTTTATTTAAAGGAGTTTGACATGTCATCAAAATTAGACACACTTATATCTGATTGGCAATTGCATGGATTAAATCTTTGTGATATTGTATTAAATTCTGCATATAAACTAGAGCTTACTGAAAGTCAAAAAATTATAATTATGGATTTTGCAATAGGCATAACTAGGGCAGATGGAAATATGCAGCAAAGTGAAATAAACTTTATTAATACACTAATGCGAAACATCAAGTTTCCAGCAAATATTATTGAATCAAGATATGGAAATTGGTCTATAATTCAGGCTAAATGATAAATTTTCATTGATTTAAATGCTTCATTCTTATTCTTTGGCTTGGGACTGAAATTGCCATTTGTGTCAGTGAAAGGAGAACCGTCAGGACTATTGGTGCTTTTATTTAATGCTCCTCTATTGGTCACGGAATAATTATTCTAATCACAATATACTTCTAAATAGTTATCGTAAACATCAACATAAAATTGCATAGATTTAGCACCAATTTCGAATTTATGTTGCATACATATATCTTTAGCCCATTTAAACCTATTAAGGCTTTCAATTGCTCCTTTTCTTTGTAAATTAAATTTTTCTTTTAATTGATTACATTCATTTTTTAAATGGGTATCCATATCTAATCCAAATCCAGTAAGAAGTTGTATGTTATTCAATAGACTAACCATGGTATTCAATTTGTTATCGATTAGTTTAGAAATTACTTTTTTTCGATTATTCTTAAAAATACTAAATAAGCTAAATGTAGATTTATCCTTATTCAACTCTTCCTCAAAACCAAATGTTTTCGAATATTTATCAAAAATTAAAGTCCTTTTGTTTTTTAGGCTTTTAATAAATTGATTGTATGTGGCTGGAAAGTGCTTGGCAGTCGTAAGGCTGATCATTAAGATTATAGAATCTGAAGTTTCTGAATTTCTATCAAGCATAGATATTAAATCTTCTACACTCTCATTTCCATTAATAGATTCTCCTTTACTCATATCTCGAAATAATAATTAATTTATTTTTTTGTTACCTTAACAAAAAAAATGCTCTGGCCAATGATCCAATTAGAAAATATAGTTTTTCAATTTCCGCTTCCCCAAATAGGGCCTCCGTTGTTACCAAAACCAGAAGTTATATAATATCCATTATCTTTAGCTATTGTTGTTGCTCCGTCTTCTAGTATTGAATTTCCACAATTAAGAAAGTCAACACACATGGTGGTTGAAAAATTATATCTCAAGGCTTTTAGAAGAATACTTTCGGTATTTTTTTGTCCAAGTCTTATATAAAATGGATAATTTCTTGCAATTGTTCTTGTTCCATTGCTTGTAATAGCAGAGGTTAACGCATTGAGAGCATCAGGGTGATATTGAATCATTTTAACCAATACGTCCCCTGCAGCAAATCTTCGATTTCTATCACTACCTCTCATTTCTCTTTTCATTCTAGAAATAACGGGTTCCCCAATTCTAGCTAATAATTCGACTGAATTGTCATCATTTGTCATGTTGGAAACCAAATAATCATGTAATTCTTCATCAAAAAGTTTCAAAACTTCCAGAATACGATCATCTTTATCAGATTTCCAAATATCAATTAATGCTAGCATTCCGTTCCTGTTGTGCTTTAATGCTGACTTGACAAGAATATTCCTAGACTGTTTTTTGTTATAATCAATGGTTAAACCATATGAAATTAATTTCAATTTTTCATTATTTCCTAAATTATGATCAGGATTTGGATCAGTTATGAAAAGTAAACAATCTTCTATTCTTGGATTATCAATTTTTAAGTATCTGTAAATAATATCTTCCAAACCCCATATGATTCTATTTCGCCTGATTTTAGCTATTAAATCTATTGTACCATCATCATTTACAATATCTCTTGGATAGTAACTCAACAAAAGTTTGGATGATTTTACATTGACAGAATCGGCAAGAGAATAAGCTATCTCTTTTATATCTTCTCTATTTTGAGTAGAAATTAAGCTCTTTACCTGTTCTTCTATTGTAGGTGGTCTACACGAAAAAGTTAATAAAATTAAAAAAATAAATATCTTTTTCATTAGTTATTGGTTTATGACATCTAATTTAAAAAAAATATTTAAAAATATTAGTCCAATTTTAATACATCTAAAAGATATTTTTATTTTTACAAAGTTATATTAAATTATAATTTTATTCTCTCTGTAAGAGAAAATCACAAACATATTCTTTGTTAAACCGAAATTAGGTGAATTATAGGAAGAATCGACAAATAAAGTTGAAAAAACTTCAAGATTTGTCAGAAATCTAATTTACTCTCTTAAAGAAAAATGAAAATAAACCCATCAACTAAAGAAATATTTACTGATACCGGAACGTTTGTGAAACGTTTACACTGTCCTATTAGCATGATGTGGAAGGATATTATGGAAAATGGTTCAAACACCAGAGCATGTTCTCATTGTGATAAAACAATATATGATACAGAACATCTAATTGATGCAGAAATAGAACATTTGTTAGTAAAAGACCCACAAGCATGCTTAAAGATAAGTCTTGACCAAGATAACGTTAAAATAGTCCATTAATGCTGTTAAAAAGACTCTTAGAAATATTTAGTGCTAACGATCAACCTAAAACAAAGAAGGGTGAGTTAAGCTGTAAAGAGTGTAACTTCATTTATGATAACACACTTGATGAGTGTCCTGAATGTAAGTACATGAAAATCCTTACAGATAGGTCTTTTGATGAGATGAGTGATGGTCTTAGATTAATAAGAACAATCCGTGGCGAGAGAGCTATTAAAGCAGCTAAAGACATGGGGTTAAAACTACTTGAATTAAAAGCAGAAGTGAGTGATGAGTTTAAGGTAAAATATAAAAAGCTACAACACAGAAAAACAGGAGAAATTATAACAATAGGAGACTTCAGAGCAGATGGTGGATCGGAATGGAAAACGTTAGTTAATTGGACTTCTAGGAACCCTTCAAAGTTTTTTAGTCCTTATGCTGCCTATGTAATACCTAAAGACTTAAAAAAAGGAGAGTGTGTGCTTATAAATGACGTAATAACGAACCATGTTTCAGGAAGATGGAACCAAGGAGACGTCTACAGACTTTCAAAATCTGAGGCCATATGGACTGGTAGATATTTTGATATTGATGTAAGCTCTTATGCTATTGGGGAATTTATAGGATGAAAAATAAATAATAAAATGAATGTAAAATTCCTAATTGCAATATTAATTTCATGTTTTTATTTACCATTACTCAGAAAAAATATTATGAATAATTATCTTCTACTAATCCTCTTAATCCCAATGTTTTGCTTGGGGCAATCAAGTAGTGACTATTTTCTAGAAGCATATGATAAACAAAATAATGGCAATTATAAAGAAGCATTGATTGCCTATGATAAATCTATCGCCTTAGACTCTCAAGCTTCAGGATCTTATTACAACAGAGCAATAGTAAAATATAAACTCAAGGATTATAATGGTGCAATAATAGATTTTACAACCAGTATAAAACTCAATCCGAGTGACAATACTGCATTTTACAACAGAGCTGATGTTAGAGCGGCAATAAATGACTTTGAAGGTGCTATAGAGGACTGTAGTATGGCTTTAAATCTAGAACCATTCGATGCTTACACGCAATACAATAGAGGTTATTATTACTCTAAAATATTAGATTTTAAAAATGCCATTTTAGATTACAACAAAACTATTAGCATCAAGCCTAAATTCATTCCTGCTTACAGGCAAAGAGGTGTTGCTTATTCTAAAATAGGAGACTATAAATCTTCACTAAAAGATTTTAACCATGTTATAAGTTATCAATTGGGTAAAGTTGAAGGAATTGATGATAATAACCCAAATAACAAATCTGGTGATTATTACAATATGGCGGTTGCAAAGTACTATCTTGATGACAAAGAAGGAGCATGTAGGGATGTTAGAATGGCCAAAGAATTGGGATATTCTTTAAGTAAAATAAAGGATCTTAAATGTGAGTGATTTTTAAATAAATCAAAATTATGAATATAAAACACTTAATTACTATTTTAACTTTAGGCGTGTCATTTGCCAATGCGCAGCAAGAATATGAGATAAGTTTTCAAGAAATTGAAAGCAAGTATTGCAGAAACTGTTACGGAAGTTTAGTAGTAGAAAAAGGCAGCTTATCAGACACAATTTTTGGGGGTCAATGGGGCAATGTTGTCAATTATAAACTCATCAAGATAAAAGAAAAAGAATATTTAAATACGTATTACAACTATGGGTTTCCTATGGGTCAAACTGTAATGGTATATAAAATTCATTCTATCGAAGAACACAACTTCCTAGAACCTATATTTGAAAAGACTTTCGAGCTGTATAGAGAAACACATAGAAATTATAATGATGTACCTACAAATTTCATTTTTGACAGAACAGTTGATGTAAAAATAAAAAATGGAATAGAGTTTGATACTAAGCTACAAGTAAGTTATTGCCCTGAAATTGAAGGAGAACAATGCGACATTCTATTCGAAGAAACGTATATTGACTTTTATAACATAAATTAAATTCAATGAAATTAAATCCAATTAAGCTAGTATTAACTTTATTGTTGGGGCTTAGCCTAACACTATCCGCACAAGAACAATTTAGTCCAGAAAAAATTTCTGATGCAGCCTTGGAGTTGACCAATCAGCAGGTTATTTATGATGGCAGCTATTACAGTATTCCCTACCCCAACGGTGATGTCCCCGATGGTATTGGGGTTTGCACAGATGTTGTGATTAGAACATATAGAGCTAACGGGCTGGATTTACAGAAAGTAGTCCATGAAGATATGACGGACAATTTTAATCTTTATCCAAAAAATTGGGGGCTTAAAAAACCTGATGCAAATATTGACCATAGGAGAGTTCCTAATTTAATGACTTATTTTGAGCGTCAAGGTTCAAAATTATCCATTACAAGCAACGGCGCTGATTACCAACCAGGAGACATAGTGGCATGGGATTTGGGCGGTGGCACCACTCACATTGGAGTCGTTGTAGATGCCCAATCAAGAGATAACGAACGCTATCAAATTGTTCATAATATTGGCGGTGGACAAGTTCTTGAAGATTGCTTATTTGATTTTAAAATTATTGGACACTATAGATTCCTTAGCTTGAAGAATTAAGATGCATGTACTCTCTGTTTTATTGTTGTGTTGTTTGTTTGGATGTCAAAATTCAAAGAAAAATACTGAACAACAAACTAATCATTTGAAAGATTCTGTTCTAATTCACAGCCACTCCATTCGGGATACATTCAAATTTTCAAAAGCAGAATTCAAATCGATTGTAGACAATCATCCAGAAATAAATTTGCACCCTCCCCTCCATCCCGAAATTGCATACCAAAACAATGACAAAGGGTTCAACTCAGAAACCGGCCAAGACGTTTATTTCACTATTTATGCCTACAACTTAGAAAAATACAACCATAACAGAGAGCAATTTAGAACTAAATTAATCGAAGCCTTTCATAAAGTGAATAGCATCCATGGGTTATATAAAAGAGGGGGCTCTTTTTTCGGTCATCAAAAAGCAAGAATTGCAGCTTATGCCGAATTTGATGTTTATAGCTACAGAAATAGAAAGCCGACTTTAAAGGATTTGAAAAAAAATAAAACAAATTATATTGACAGTCTTAAAGTCTGTTTTGAAAAAGGAATTGTAAAAATGGTCAATACACCTGAGAAAGCCAAGACTTTGTTACTTGAAGATATTTATCTTGAAATATCACAGTTGGAAAAACTGATTGATAATGATATTATGCTCAAAGCTATTCGAGACTTTGAACAACGCCATTACAATTACGACAATATTGATTTAATTTGGTGAAAAAAATCTTAATCTTCAAGATAACCCTCGTTATTAATGTATTCTGTATGTGATTTCATTCTATCGAATTCGTCTGTAATATCTTCTGGCTCCATTCCCAAAACAAACTCTAAAAGATGCATATCTGGGTTTTCAGCACAAAAATCAATAATCATTTCAGCAGCATAATACCCCATAGTTTCCAATAGCATTATAGTTTTTGATTTAATGTCTTCTCCGTCTGGAAATTTAACATATAATGAAGCTGCACTGTAATTGATATCACCTCCATCAACCAATTCAATCTTGACATGAGTAAATGGAGTATGCCAGTTTTCAGAAAGTAAAGAATGTATCTCCAAATGGTGATCTTGTGTTGTCCATAAAGGCTCCTCATCTTCATAAAGCAAGTTCACCTCTTCATTTTTTTTTAGTCCCCAAAGCTCAACAACCCTAAAATCTCTATTTTTTAAAAAAATAGCTGCTTTTTCAAAACCTACAGAACTAATTCCTATATGGTTGGTTTTTTTAAAAAATCCAAAGAAGTTTATCATTTATTTTAAAATAGTGAGTTGCCTAATTTAGAATTTTTAAAGCAGATTTAAAAAAATAATTAAAAACTTTATCTAGGTAAGTTTATTATTCAATTTATATCTTGAACGTATTAATTAAACATATTTTTTATAATTAGGTATAAAAAAAAATTTACATTTATTTGAATCAAAATGCAATAAATGATACGATATCTTAAAAATATCATATTAAATAAAATTATAAGAGATCCTCTAGTAACAGAAAAAAAGGAGGGAAAAAAGTATCTTATTTCGAAGAAAAATCCATGGCTCAATCCCAAAGATAATTTTGGGAAACTAGAACGAGGTAAGGTTTGAAAATAGTCATTTTTGACAATTCAATTTAATCAAATCCTCCCCAAAATAGTTCGACTTCACTCCTCTTGACTCCACGGCATTATTCCCTAAAATAAAATTTATTTTAGGGAATATTTTTTTGATCAATCTCAAATCAGTGGTTTAAATAAACCCAGCCAGTAATTATATCATTATTACTGTTATTTAAAATAAGTTTATAAAAATATGTTCCTACTGGTGCTTTTTCATTAGAGTGTATTGTAGTTCCATACCATTTATTTAGGTTATCACCCTCAAAAATTAAAACTCCATATCGGTTGTATATCTTTAATTTATGATTGATAAATACATCATAAAGGTTTTGAATATTAAAATAGTCATTAAAACCATCATTGTTGGGAGAGAAAGCATCTGGAATGTTAGGAAAACAGCTCATAAAAACATCAAGCGCATTGATACTTTCACATCCAAACTCATTAAGTTGAGTTATGTAATAAACACCAGGTGTTAATATCGTATTTGGTGATAAACTCTGATTTAATGTTAGGGAATCATAAATATTTATATTTGGATAATCTGATAAAAGATCATCAACAAAGGTATAATCACAAATACTAATTTCAGAAACATCAAAATCAGAGGGTCTAGGGATTATTTCTATTTGCATGGAACTTGTTGATGTGCAAACTTCATTTAATAATATTTCAAGACTATATTCACCTTGATTGTAGGGAGTGACGTTTTCAATAATTGGGTTTTGAATATCAGACACAAAGCCATTAGGTCCATTCCAAGAATAAGTAGCACCTTCAATGAAAGGAGCCTGAAATTCAAGTGAACTACCTTCACACAAAGAAGATTGAGCGGTAAAACTACTGTCAAACTCTCCAAAATCACTAAAATATCCATAACGACAGCCAGAAGTAGAACCACCATGAATTAGTCCCATATGAAAGCGATAATTAGAATTTAAAACTCGAATTGCAGCATTTGTACTTATTAAATTAGTGAAATCTAATTGTGCATATAACCAATTTTGATTTGAACCAGGAACATAATTAAAATCATTTTGATTGATCGTTAAATCACTACCTTCAATATAAAAATAATTTTCGGAGCCAGCTGGTGCGAGTATATTTAAAGCAATAAATTCTGATGTTGATCGAACAATTGAAACATCATAAGAACCTGTACAATCTAATGGTGGTAATATTGCTTGTCCAACTTCGCAACCAAAACCACTCAAATGTAAGACATATGAGGGTTCAGATGTGTATATATAAGCTGATGAATTAGCCAGAGTAAATTCAACTGTTTCCAACGCATCAATCGTAGCAAATTGATTACCATCTATTTGAACTATGGTGTTGTTATATTGGGCGGTAACATAAACCTTATCAGGGCCATACAAATATCCTTTGACTGCGATGTACTCTTGTCCTAATAATTCAGTTGGTATTAGTTGATCACCTACCAAGTCCGCACACCCACCGTATGGCCCAGTAAGAGAATCTTCATGAACTGTTACTGAAATATTTTTATTTGAAGTTATTGTAGTTCCAGATAAACTTTCATTCCCAATATTATTTGAAATCTTTACAAAATAAGTCTGCCCTTTATTTAAATTAACGGAAAACTCATCTCCAGCCATGAAACCTTCTGAATCTTGAGTCAAAACAATATTAACCTCAGTATTATTTTCCGTGGCAACAATATTAAAACCAGCAAAATAACCCGACGATGAATTATTAAAAGATTGATATGGCGTAATAAAAAAATTACCAAGTGCATTCTTGCCCTTCAGAGCAAAAATATCAGGATTACAATTACAACCTGGGCTTACCTCATAATAAACCATAATTTCTGATGATGAGACAATTTTTATACCATAATCTAAAACTGTATTTGATGGTTTATTTTCAATAGTATCAATAAAAGCAGTAACATCTAAAACATATGACTCATTAGCCTCCATTTGAAATTCAATGGGTTGAAAATTGTCATTTGCTGGTTGTGATATAACAATTGTAGCCGGATTACTGTAAGTAGCAAATTTCAAATAAATTGGACGATCACCATGATTTTGGTTTACTTCTGGTGCAACAAACCAGAACTCTGTATCAATTTGGGAATAACAATTGCAAGTTAACAATAAAAAAAATAAAAGCCTCATTAGTTTATTTCTTGTAAAAAAAATACGTCGAAAAAATTAAATAAAAAAGTTATTAATTCTATATTTAATTAATTGTATGATATTTTTTTCCAATTCATTCAAAATTTTTTTAAATATAATATTTTTTATTGATTAAATTTTTCTAAATCCCGATCAAAATAGTTCGACTTAACGCCCTTTGGCTCCACTTTTTATTCCCAAAAATAATTTTTTATTCTTGGGAATAATTTTTTATGAAAATAACTAAATCATCATTAAAATAGTTCGACTTTACTCCTCTTGACTCCACAGTAAAACCCGCAACCTTTTATAGCTGCGGGTTTTTTATTTTATGTAAATCCTCCCCAAAATAGTTCGACT
>CANNCM010000012.1 GCA_947503105.1 uncultured Flavobacteriaceae bacterium
TATTGAATCCAATACAGGAGGAATTCTCATTCCAAGATTAACAGAAACACAACGGGATGCTATAAGCTCCCCAGCAACAGGTCTAATGATTTATCAAACGGATCAAGATTTTGGGTTTTATTTTTACAATGGAACAGGGTGGACAAGTGTTGGGATGTCTGGACCACAAGGCCCTCCAGGAATCGAAGGACCACAAGGCCCTCCAGGAATCGAAGGACCACAAGGGGCTCCAGGAATCGAAGGACCCATAGGGCCACAAGGTGACCAAGGATTACAAGGTATACAGGGTCCAGCTGGAGCTGACGGTCAAGACGGTGCAGTAGGACCAACTGGTCCACAAGGTATTCAAGGAAATGATGGTGTAGCAGGTCCACAAGGACCTCAAGGGAATCCAGGAGTCGAAGGACCAATAGGTCCACAAGGAGAGCAAGGAATACAGGGTCCAACTGGTGCTACAGGTCCACAGGGTCCACAAGGGGAAATAGGCCCAGCAGGAGCAGATGGACAAGACGGAGCGGTCGGTACTACGGGATCCATTGGACCACAAGGCCCAGCAGGTCCTCAAGGTATTCAAGGTGTTGCTGGAAATGATGGAGCTAACGGAGCTGATGGAAGTAATGGTTCTTCAGCATATGAGATATGGATATCAGCAGACAATACAGGAACAGAATCAGACTTTTTAGCATCTTTAGTGGGGGCTCAAGGGCTTCAAGGTGATCAAGGAGTACAAGGGGAAACTGGACCACAAGGCCCAGCAGGTCCTCAAGGTCCTCAAGGTGTTGCTGGAAATGATGGAGCTGATGGAGCTGATGGAAGTAACGGTTCTTCAGCATATGAGATATGGATAGCTGCAGGTAACACAGGGACAGAAGCAGAGTTTTTAGCCTCATTGGTAGGAGCTCAAGGAGAGACAGGTGTTCAAGGCCCACAGGGCATTCAAGGTGAAACAGGTGCCACTGGACCAGCAGGTCCACAAGGAGAGACTGGAGTTGTTTCTGTTACAAATTCAGGTGGAGACGGTTCAATAGCTTATAACTCATCTACAAAAGTTATTTCATATACTGGACCATCTTCTAATGAGACCCGAGCTCACTTTTCTGCAGGAACAGGAGTAACACTAACTGATGGCACAATTGCTATTGGACAAGCCGTTGGAACAACTGATGACGTCACTTTTGCTCATGGGAATTTTAGTGGAAATGTTACAAGTTCTGGTGGGTCTATTTCTGGTTTTGATGCCTCATTAAATGACCAAACAGGCACAACTTATTCTTTAGTATCCACTGATAACGGTAAAGTGATTACCCTAAACAATTCAAATGGTATTACACTTACGGTTCCAAGTGGATTAGGGAGTGGTTTTAATTGCCTAATCATACAAAAAGGTACTGGACAAATATTTATATCTGCCAGTGGTACAACTTTAATAAATCGGCAAGGGCATACTAAAACTGCTGGGCAATATGCCGTAGTTTCTATAGTTAACATTGGAAATAACACTATCATTCTTGGTGGTGATACAGGAATTTAATCACAAAATTAATTGAAGTCAAGTTTAAACATTTTAATATACCCATGATTAATTCATTCAAGATATTTCTTTTTATTTATTTGTTATCAGGCTTTACTGTTTTAAATAGTCAAATTACTTCTTTTCAGTACGGATTAACTCATCCCAATACATCAACTTCAAGCTCGTCAATTGGACGACCTATTTTATTGCTTGATGGAGCATTTGCAACCACTTCTTCGTGGACAGACACAAGTGGTCAAGGGAATACTGTTGCTCTATATAATTCTCCAACACTATCCTCAACTCAAGATGGGATTGTAGGATTTAATGGTTTAAATCAATATGGGATTGCTCCTTCAGGTTTTGACGACTTTAGCAATGGTATTACAATATTAGCTTTTGTTAATTTCAACGGAGTATCTAATTGGGAGAGAATATTAGACTTTGGTAATGGTGAGGAAAGTAATAATATATTTTTTGGTAGAGATGCTTCTACTAATAACCTGGGCTTTGGGATTAGACAAGGATCCACTCCAACATTTTTCCAAACATTAACTAATGGTATAACAAACAATGGTTGGGGATTCTATGTGGGGCGTCTTAATGGAACTACATATACGCTGCTCAATCAAACTACTTCGATATCAGGTTCAACAAGTGTATTACCAAATGTAGTTACAAGAAACAATAATTACATCGGTGAAAGTAACTGGCCAGCCGATGACTTGTTTGATGGAAGCATGGGTGTTGTAGCGTTATATGACAGAGGATTAACAGATTCTCAAATTATAACATTCTATAACCAATATCGAGAACGTTATTCGTTACCCCCTTGGCCATTTAAAAATTGTAAAGAAATTTTAGAGTATGACAACTCATCAACTTCAGGAATATATGCAATTGATATTGATGGGTTTGGAGCACTCCCGCTGATGGATTGTTACTGTGATATGACTACAGATGGAGGTGGATGGACATTGGTGTTAAATTATCTACATCAGTCCAATACCAATCCGGCACTTTCTGTAAAAACCAACACTCTTCCTCTTCAAGGATCAACCACACTTGGAGTAGACGAATCTGGTTCATTGACAAATTGGGGACATACAGCGCCCTCTTTACTTACTGCTATGGCTTTTACAGAGCTTCGATTTTATGGAAAAACTTCTGCACATGGAAGGATTATTAACTTCAAAAATTCACACTCAAACACAATCAATTACTTTAAAACGGGCACCGGGAGTATGAGCGGAATAAACTCAAATTATTCTACTTTAGAAGGTCACACAGCATACCTTCCTAGTAGTGCCATTGATTATTTTTCTAACGAAGGAAATCTAGCCATGACAAATTTTCCTTTTTGGTTGGCTGGAACAAACCATTGGGGAATAAAAGGGGGTGGTAATAGATGGGAGGTAGATGATTATCCCGGTGATTCTTCAAATCATACTTTCCATCAAATATGGGTAAGGTAATTTTTACTAACCCCAATTTTTTAAAACATAGTATGTGTAATTTTATTGTTATTTTAAACTTAATTTATTTCAATTGAAATATAAAATTTAAATGTTCTGAAATACAAATGAAATTAAGAAATAGTGCTAGGCAAATATTTTTATTATAGCTGAAATACTTTTTCAAGCCCAAGAGGAGGAGCAACACAGCCCACTAAGTACTTGGTATTCAGTGGGTTACTTATTTTTAGGGAATTTCTTATCCCATATTTTATCCCAAAAATTCCAGCTGTGGTATTAACTTTCATGTTAATAACAAATTATCTCCTTTTTTATGATCTTTAAGTTATAAACCAATTTAATTTTACCTAGATTTGTTTGAACAAAATAAATTATGAATTTAGACAAGAAACTACTCTTACTCTCTACTTTACTTGTCTTTGGCTTTAGTTTTTCACAGACCCTTACAGTTGCTGACGGCAGTAGCATAACTGTAAATACCAACAGTTCGATTTCAGTAGACGGACTTCAATTAGCTCCAAGTGCAGCTTATACTATTGCTGGTCCCAATGCATTTGATCGTACATCAACGCCTATTGTCGTAGGGGATAATAGCAGTATCAATAGAGTATATACAATGACTGAAGTACTTTCAGATTACTTAGGGGTTGTTACTATTAGCTATGAAGACAGTGAGCTCAATGGCGTTTCTGAAACAGACTTGGTTTTGGAAGTGCAAGATGGCAATGGAGTTTGGAATAATGTTCAGCCTACCATAGACCAAACAAACAATACTTTAACCTATGACTTTACAGAACTTATCAGTTTTACCACTGTTACAGCCAGTTCAGTGAATGCCACTTTAAGTGTAGAACCTATAGAGATTAATGACTTTGTTAAAGTCTATCCCAATCCAGCCACAGACTATCTATTTATTAAATCTAACCTCAATTACCAATCTACACTTTACAATGTAGCAGGACAGCGTGTTTTGGAATCTAGCTCAAAACAACTCAATGTTATAGACCTCCCAACAGGGGTCTATTTGCTACAATTAAAATCAGAAAACAACGGTATTTCAACGTTTAAAATCATAAAAAAATAAGATGAAAAAAATTACTCTACTCACCTTTGTCCTCTTTTCAATATTAAGCTACGCTCAAGTTGGTATTAACACCAACACACCAGATGCTTCATCGGCATTAGAGATCGAATCCACTACAGGAGGAATTCTCATTCCAAGATTAACAGAAACACAACGGGATGCCATAAGTTCACCCGCAACAGGGCTTATGATTTATCAAACGGATCAAACCACAGGATTTTATTTTTATGATGGAACAGCTTGGACAAAAATTGATGGTGTAGCCGGTCCACAAGGTCCACAAGGACTACAAGGTGAAACAGGTGCTACTGGCCCACAAGGTCCAGCAGGTGCTGATGGCGAAGATGGAGCTCAGGGTCCAATAGGAAATACTGGTCCTGCAGGACCGCAAGGTGCTACTGGTGCTCAAGGTCCAATAGGTGCAGACGGTGCAGACGGAACTAATGGAACAAATGGCTCTTCGGCTTATGAAATATGGACTGCAGCAGGCAATACAGGAACAGAGGCTGAATTTTTAGCTTCTCTAGTTGGTGCTGATGGAGAAGATGGTGCTCAGGGTCCAATAGGGAATACTGGTCCAGCCGGTCCACAGGGTCCTCAAGGAGACCAAGGTTTACAAGGAATACAAGGAGAAACTGGTGCTACAGGTGCTACAGGTGCTGCAGGTCCAGCAGGTGCAGATGGGGCTGCTGGTCAAGGCGGTGTGACTACAGTATCTGATGGTTTAACCTTATCTGGAAGTGGAACTGAAGCTGACCCTTATGTGATATCATTGCCTCCAGGTGGTACAGAGGGTCAAATATTAACGATATTTAATGGTGTTCCAGTTTGGGCAGACTGCAGTAGTCCAAATACATACTACTTAGATGCTGATGCTGATGGATATGGCGATCCAAACAATCCAATATCATCGTGTGAGTTAAATGAGGGGTATGTTGACAATAATTCTGATTGTAATGACACAGATGCGAGTATTAACCCAGGAGCTACAGAAATCGAAGATGGTATTGATAACGATTGTGATGGTGAGATAGATGAAGGGTTTGAGGACTCAGGCACAGTAGACGACATAGACGGCAACACATACGATTATCTTACTTATGGTGACCAAGTCTGGACTGTTCAGAACGCTGAAACAGTTACTTATAGAGATGGGACGCCTATACCGCTGGTTACAGATCAAACATCATGGGTCAACCTTACTACAGGGGCTTGGAGTTATTATGATAACGACCCTACAAAGCCAAGACTCTATAATTGGTATGCTGTAATGGGTATTCACGACACAGACCCTAACACTCCTAATAAAGAATTTGCACCAGAAGGTTGGCACGTACCAACAATTGCCGAGTGGTCAACTTTAGAAAACTACCTAATAGCAAATGGCTATAACTATGATGGCACCACCACAGATGACAAAATAGCCAAAGCTATGGCCTCAACATCGGGCTGGTTGAGTAATTCAATAAGTGGGTCACCAGGAAATAATCAAAGCGCTAACAACTACAGCGGATTTAATGCATTCCCAGAAGGTTGCCGTAATAATACCCCTTTCGAATACGAGAATCTTGTCGCTTTCTTTTGGTCTACTTCTATTTTTTCTGAAACACATTCATCTGCACGCAACATAGACTACAACAACTATATGTTACGTGCTAATAGTTTCTTAAAAACGAACGGCTTATCGGTGCGTTTCGTTAGGGATTAAAAATCTTGACTCTTTAAGGGGCTGCCTTTAGCAGCCAAAAAAGTACTTGGTATTCAGTGGGTTACTTATTTTTAGGACTTTTCTTATCCCATATTTTATCCCAAAAATTCTAGCTAAAGACCAAAAAACTATACCCCCTTATTGATTTTAAGATGGTTTTCTATTTTGAGGGTTGGTTATGGAATGGATATGTAACCTAACTATCACAACCGTTTAATTTGAAAAATAGTTTACACAATAGGCTTTATCAAAAATCGGGTAATTTAAGCGCTTAGCTATGGCTAAATAATTATCTAGTTTAGTTTTCTTTTTGCCAGAATTGTGGTAGTCCAATATACTAATGAACAGTTCAACAAAATCTCTATGACTGTTTCTAAACAGCGTTTCACCGTTTAGTTTAATTAGTTCCATACTGATGTTATTTCCAGAGTCAAGTTTTACAATAGCATCTCTGAGTTCAAATAAACTGTAGTGGTATTCTTGATAGTAGGGTTTGGAAATTTTGTAGTGCGTTGTAGATTCTTTCACAAGTCTCAATATATTCACATCACCTGCCAGAATGCTAGCAAATAGAAACTCATATAAGTAATCAATTTTATTTTTCAATCTTGATATCTCAATAATAAAGGATAGAGTATGATCCTCTTTTTCAATAAAATCCCGTCTCAAAATTTCAATCCCTTTATATCGACCATATAAAATTGGATGAATTTGTTTGATATTTAGTGGCGTATTAATTGTACTAACGGGCTGATTATTCAAAAAGTTTTTTAGCTCCAAGAGACAAGCTGTAAATAGAAATTGTTGTTTGTCAGTTGAACAATCAGCTAATTTTACACAATACGATCCGTAGTTATCATTTAAGTTATTGATATCAATAAAAGAATTAAAAATTGTAGGGGTAAAGTATTTTGTAGGGACAAACTCTTCAATCGGAGTTTTAGTCTGCTTAAACATAGGGCCCACACAATTTCCTAAATATAGTATCTCTGAATAATTGTAACGCTTTGGGTCTAGTAATCGAGAATTAAAAACTAATTTTAAGACTTCAATATTTTTCGTAAGCGTTAGTCCACCAATTAGTGTAATCAATAGTTCCAAGTAATCCTCTGGATTTATAAATTCGCCCTCCATCAATGCCAATGCATATTTAGGATCAATCACAATTTTATTATAAATTTTCTGATGAATATCCCAATTCTTCTTTTGAGGATAGGCTGCACAAAAGTCCGTATAGGAGTTGTAACCAACATATTTAGAAAGTGTATTCAATGTGCTAATAGAGGGCTTTGTGCCTAAGACTATGCCATAAAACCGCCTTAATGTATTATAGCTTAGGTCTACGCTTATTTCCATTAAAATCATCTGGGACAATCGCAAACAATCCCCACGGTTTTTAATTTTAAAACCACATTTTTGAGAAACCTTGTTTTTAAGTTGGTAAAGCATAATTTTAAGTAAATGTACTAAATTTGGACTATTTTCTTTGTTTTTTTTAGTTATTTTTGATTAAACCAATTTATACTTACAAATGAGAAAATTATTTCTAGCCGTTCTATTATTCAGTTTCATGAGCCAAGCATAGACTAAGCTTTATGTTCACCCTGATGGAAAAACCTATGCCTCAAATACAAAAACTATAGCTATACTTCCCTTAAAAGTGCAGGTAAAGTTAAGACCAAAGCAGCTTAAAGACTTTACAACAGAACAAATCATTCAACTACAGAAAGATGAAGCCATTGATATTCAAAAGGCAATGCATACTTGGTTTTTAACCAGAAAAAAAAGAGGGTCTTTTGATGCTAATGTAATTACACCTGCACGAGCAAATGCACTTTTGAAAAAGGCTGATATTGATGTTCATGAGTTAGATGCATACTTGCCAAGTGAGCTCGGTGAAATTCTTGGTGTTGACTGTGTGGTTATGGGAACTTTTGAGACCTCAAAACCAATGTCCAATGCTGCGTCTATCGCTTTAGGAGCTTTGTTTGGTGCTTTTGGAACAACACAAACCGCAGTTTGTAATATCGATTTTTATAACACCGCAGACGATGAGCTTGTGGTCAACTACTTTAAAAAGATTAGAGGGTCTATTGGGTCTGATGCCCAAGATATGATCAATATCCTGATGAGAAAAGTCACAAGAAGAATTCCATACACAAACTAATGAAAAAGCTAATTTTAATTTCAACCTTATCATCTTCGCTTGCAGTAGTGATGATAGTAATGATAATTCTAATCAGACCTTTTTAGAGAAGTATAATGGTGTTGTTTGGAAAGAAGTAGGCGACGATGATTTTATTTCTTTTAGTACAAATGGACTTAGTGAATGTATTTTTGAGGGAGGTATTTATTACAGTGATTTTACTAATTGGGGAGAAAACTATGAGGGCTACTCTCTTATTGTTTTAGAAAATTCTCCTGAAAAATTAGTATTAGAATCAGTTGACGTAGGCGGTATAGTAAATATGTTACCGTTCAATTATATAACTACAATTGAAGTAACTAATAGTGGCAATAGTCTAGTTGTAACTAGCTCTGATCATCCTAATATAGAGAACTACGTTAGAGTATCTAGTAATCCATGCGACTAAATGAAAAAACTACTTTTAATTCAGCTATTTCTAAACCTATTAAGTAGGCCAAGCTTATATTTTGTATGTTTGAAGTGAAATCCAATTTAATTATGAAAAAACTACTCTTACTCTCCGCTTTATTAATCTTCGCTTGTCAAAAGCCAACAAAAATTTCTGAAAAAGAAATTATGGATACATTTGAGAATTTTTTTGAGGTTTTAGATAACGACTTAGACAGTCTTCATTCTTTAGTTACAGACGACTTTTTTATTTTCGAAAATAGCAGGCGCTATACAAAAGATGAATTTATTGCCTTTGTAAAAAGTTTCGACATTGTAAGCAGTAAGCGAAAATTTGAAAATATTACAATTGATAGAGATTACAATTCTGCTCATATTTCTCTCAAACAATTTGGTGAGTTTATTGTAAACACACCAGAGGGTAGAACTAAACTTGAATTTGAGTGGCTTGAAAGCACATATGCAGTTAAGGAGGGCGATACATTGAAGTTTAAATTCTATTTTTCAGAGGCTGTCAAAACCAAAGCCACTAATTTAGATGCAGAGCAAGCTAAACCATAGGCATATCTTCTTCTTTTAATTCAGCTATCTTTAACCTCTTAGGTAGCTTAACTAATTTTTCTATCTTAGATGAAATGAAAGAACATAAATCAGCAATTGGTGCAGGAATAGGATTACTTGTAGGGATTATCATTGGTAGCATCACTAACAATGTTGGATTATGGATTGCATTAGGATTAAGTTTTGGAGCAGGAATTGGCAGTATGTTTGATGACTTTAAACCATAGGCATATCTTCTTCTTTCAATTCTGCTATTTCTAAACCACGTAAATATGTTAGAGATACATTTATAGACGAATGCCCCACAGCTTTCTGTAGCTTGGTTCTAGAGCCAGTTATAAAACTTTTACAGAAATATAGGGGCTACTTTGCTGTTTTCCCAATGGATTTTGTGCCAAAGTTTATTAGCTTTTTTTTATTTCATTAAAATGTGATGAATTTTGTATATTTACTTGCAATTAACCATTAATATTATAAGAATGAAAAATTTAAAAAAATTAATTTTAGTATTTGTAGGACTCCTTTTTGTGTCTTGCGGAGGGAATCCTAATTACGAAAAAAACGTGGCAACAGCTCAAAAATTATTTGCACTTCATGGTGAGGAAAAACTTGATGAGCAACTTGCTTTAGTTAGTAAAGATCTTAAACTGTACACGCCAATGTATGGTTCTTCAGAACCCTTAGGGTATGATGCATATGCATCTATTCTAAAAGGATATCAAGATAACTTTGAGGACATTAAATACAATGCTCAAGCTTGGCTTCCTGGAGTTGATACATTAACTCTCAAACCTGACGGTAGTGTTAGGACCTATGGTACTTGGACAGGAAAAAACTCAACCACTGGCAAAGAGCTTAACCTAAATGGGTATTGGTATTTTAATTTTGATGCCGAAGGAAAAGTCATAGCTCAAGGCGACTTTTTTGATTATGGAGGAATGATGCAGGCTGTTGGATCTAAAAACCCGGTTTTAGTAACACTGAAAGTTTTGCCAGGAAAAAAACAAGCGATGATAGATCTTCTTAATACTCCTGATGGTTTACAAACTACAAGAGATTATGATGGATGTCTGTCACTTGAGGCCTTCTTTAATGATGAAACCAATACCTATTACATTTACGGAGATTGGGCGTCATATGAACATTATCAAAAATATCTTGACTGGAGATTTAATGGCGATGAGAGCAAAATGGCACAACAAGTAATGGCACTTTGTGTTGGAGGACAAGAAGGATTAACTCCTATATTTCCTAACACAGATTACTCATCATTTAGTAATTAATAATTAAAACCTGTTTGCCAATATAGAGTCTATTCAAACAAGAAATTGTGTGGTGACTTTCGACGATAGGAGAAACCAGTTATAAAGCCTTTACAGAGATGTAGGGCTTTTTTTAATCCCAATAATTTCAATAAAAGTCTGAAAAACTACACCCCTATTGATTTTAAGATCCTTTTCCTTTTTGAGGGCTGGCTGTCAAATGTATGTGTTAATTAATGATTTGGTTCAGTTAACTCTTTTTTTTTTACTTTTACTTTAATGTTTTTCAATATAACAACACACAATAATTATCATATAAGTAAATAAGATGGTTTTAGAATTAAAAAACAACTATGGTCATCTTTTTGAAGATGCACTCATAAATGAAATACTAGAAGTAGGCACTTTCAAAGAAGTGCCAGAGGGGTTTAAGCTAATGGAAATTGGTTCCTATATACGAAGTATGCCATTATTAGTTTCTGGTGCTATCAAAGTTTTGCGAGAAGATCATAATGGAGACGAGTTACTTTTGTACTATTTAGAAAAGGGAGAAACCTGCTCTATGACAATGACCTGTTGCATGGGACAGACAAAAAGCGAGATTAGGGCAATAGCAGAAACAGATACTAAGCTCATTATGATACCTGTTCAAAAAATGGATTTATGGAGTTCCAAATATAAATCATGGAGAAATTTTGTTTTTGAAAGTTACCACAACCGATTAAATGAGATGCTGAATACAGTGGATAACATAGCGTTTCATAATATGGATGAGCGACTGCTTAATTATCTCAAAGAAAAAGCTCGAATCAATAAAGACAATACCATCCATAATACTCATCAAGAAATAGCATATGAATTGCATAGTTCTAGAGTCGTAATTTCTAGGCTGCTAAAGAAGTTAGAAAATCGTGGTAGTATTGAATTACATAGAAATCACATAAAAATCATCAACTTAGATTAGCTATGTAACTTTGGTTACTTCTGTTTCAGTTTTGGCGGCCTAAATTTGCCAAAATTAGAAACTTCCCTATGGAATTATTAGAAATACTTGGTTTTATTAGCGCATTAATGATCGGAATCTCATTAGGTTTAATTGGAGGTGGTGGGTCTATTTTAGCAGTTCCTGTTCTAGCATATTTATTTTCTGTAAATGAAAAAATTGCAACAGCCTATTCTTTGTTTATTGTTGGAGCGAGTGCATTAGTAGGGGGCATAAAACAACATTTTAAAGGGTATGTAGATTGGAGAACGGCATTGGTATTTGGATTCCCTGCAATTATTGGTGTTACTACAGTTAGAAAATTTATTGTCCCTGCTTTGCCTGATGTTCTATTTAGTATTGATCATTTTGACTTTACCCGCAGAATGGGAATGTTTGGGTTGTTTGCATTATTAATGATTCCAGCTGCATTTTCAATGTTAAAAAAGCGTCCACAAAACCAAAAACAAAAGAACGCAAAAGTAAAATATAATTATCCGTTAATACTTACAGAAGGTCTAATCGTAGGAGGTATTACTGGTATGATTGGTGCTGGAGGAGGGTTTTTAATTATACCTGCCCTCGTAATTTTAGCAAATGTAGATATGAAAGTCGCAGTAGGGACCTCATTAGTTATTATTGCCTTTAAGTCATTATTAGGATTTTTCTTTGGAGACGCCATATCGATGCAGATTGATTGGGGATTCTTACTCATTTTCACTGGCCTCTCTTTTATTGGAATATTTATAGGAAGTTATTTGAGTAATTTTATTGACGGAACTAAATTAAAAAAAGGCTTCGGCTATTTCATTTTTGTAATGGCGGGCTTCATTTTTTATATGGAATTCTTTGTCAAGCAATAAAGGCTTTAATATAAAGCTAATTAAACCAAACTTGAAGGATAGACATTTCTTATAGACAATTTTTATAAAATCATTTCAATAAAATTATAACCCTTTATTAGCAATAATCCTTTGTAACTTAAGTTACTGTGCATCTTTTAAAGACGAATTAATTTTACAATATAATTTAAAAATAATTAATATGAACATTGAACAAATCTACACCGGTTGTCTTGCACAAGGCGCCTATTATATTGAAAGTAAAGGCGAGGTTGCCATTATCGATCCATTACGAGAAGTCAAACCCTATTTAAATAGAGCAAAACAAAATGATGCAAAAATCAAATATATTTTTGAAACGCATTTCCATGCCGATTTTGTGAGTGGTCACTTAACACTGGCTAAAGAGACTGGAGCTCCAATAGTTTTTGGGCCCAATGCAAAGCCCTCTTTCGATGCCATAATCGCAGAGGATGAACAGGAATTCAAATTAGGAGATGTAACCATTGTTGCTATACACACCCCTGGCCATACCATGGAAAGTACCACTTATCTTCTAAGAGATAAAAATGGTAAGGATCATGCAATTTTTAGTGGGGACACACTGTTTTTAGGAGATGTGGGACGACCAGATTTAGCTCAAAAAATGGGAGTTCTCACAGAAAAAGATTTAGCCGGATTCTTGTATGACAGCTTACGCGAAAAGATTATGCCTCTTGCAGATGATGTTATCGTATATCCTGCGCATGGCGCTGGCTCTGCTTGTGGAAAAAATATGATGAAGGAAACCGTAGACACATTAGGTAATCAAAAGCAAATGAATTATGCCCTACGCGCAGACATGACAAAAGAGGAGTTTATTGCCGAAGTGACAGAGGGATTGTTGCCACCTCCTCAATATTTTCCTGCAAATGTAAAACTAAATAAAGAAGGATATGAGGATATAGATGAAATTTTAAACAGAGGAATCCATGAGTTGTCACCAGATGCTTTTGAAGTTGCTGCAAACGAAACTGCAGCAGTTATTCTAGATGTACGTCATCAAGGGGACTTTGCTAAAGGTCATATACCAAGATCCATATTTATTGGTCTAGACGGTAGTTTTGCTCCTTGGGTGGGGGCTTTAATTGCAGATATAAAGCAACCGATACTTTTAGTAACAGAAGAAGGTCGTGAGGAAGAAGCAATAACTCGACTTTCTAGAGTTGGTTTTGACAATACGCTGGGTTACCTTAAAGGAGGATTTGAGTCTTGGAAGAAAGCAGCAAAAGAATACGATACAGTCCACTCAATAACTGCAGAACAATTCAAAAAAGAATTAGCAGAAAACAAACAACCAGTTTTTGATGTTCGCAAAAAGAGTGAATATTTATCTGAACATGTCTTAGATGCGAATAATACACCGCTCGATTTCTTGAACGATCATCTTGCAGAATTTCCTGACACACCATTCTTTATTCATTGCGCTGGAGGTTACAGAAGTATGATAGCCGCTTCGATCCTGAAAAGTCGTGGTATCCATAATCTTATTGACGTTAAAGGGGGCTTCAAAGCTATTCGAGAAGCTGGAGTTGCTGTTTCGGAATTTGTGTGTCCATCTACATTATAAACATAATATTTTTATGAAAAACATAAATCAAACTGAATGGCAAGAGTTAATTGCAAATGATAGTAATGCTGTAATTATTGATGTGAGAACTGCAAGAGAATGCGCAGAGGGTATTATTGAAAATGCAATTATGATTGATTTTTTAGACTTTAATTTGTTTAAAGAATGGATCGAAAAATTAGACAAAAACAAGAACTACTATATCTACTGCAGAAGTGGTCAGCGCAGCGCTCAGGCCTGTCAAAAATTAGATGAAATAGAAGTCAATAGGACATACAATCTATTAGGAGGGATGTTGGCCTGGGGTGGCAGAACAGTAATACCAGAATTTAAATTATAATAATGGGAAACCACCCTAAAATTAAATTAGACTTAAACTATTGGGAAAGCCGTTATCGGGATAACACTACAGCTTGGGATTTAGGAACAATCTCTGAACCTCTAAAAGTATATTTTGATCAACTAAAGGATAAAAATATTAAGATATTAATTCCTGGTGGCGGCAATTCCTATGAGGCAGAATATTTACATCACATAGGATATAAAAATGTATATGTGGTTGATTTGTCCAAAACAGCTTTGATGAACGCAAAACATCGAATGCCAGAATTTCCTTCAGCACATTTAATCCACAGTGATTTTTTTGATTTAGAAATGAAATTTGACTTGATAATAGAGCAAACCTTTTTTTGTGCCATTCATCCATCATTAAGAACAAAATATGCCAAACAAGCACATCGCTTATTGAATAATAATGGTAAGTTAGTTGGTTTATTATTTAATGTACCTCTATACAAGGATCATCCCCCATTTGGTGGCAGTAAAGAAGAATATCGTTCTACTTTTTCACCCTATTTCAATATAGAAATAATGACTACAAGTTATAATTCAGTCGAAAGTAGAGTTGGCAAAGAACTGTTTATTAAGGGAGTAAAAAAATAAACTAAGATATTTACACGCCTTCTTTATTGATTTATAGGGTTTTATACTATTAAATTTTGATATGTAACAAATGTTACTGATTATTACTTGGTTAGTTATTTAAATTTATAAAAATTTCTAAATGAACTAACTATGAGTAAACATCATCAAATCCTAATTATAGGTGGTGGAACAGCAGGCATAATGGTTGCTGCTCAACTTCTAAAAAAGAACAGAAACCTAAACATTGGTTTAATAGAACCAGCAGACACTCATTATTATCAGCCCGCTTGGACTTTGGTTGGAGCTGGAACGTACGATTATGATAAAACAGCTAAGCCAATGGCCGATGTCATGCCTAGCGGTGTTAAATGGATAAAAGATTTTGCTTCTGGGTTTAATCCAGAAAACAATTCTGTATCAACTAAATCTAGTGGCAATATTACCTATGACTATCTCGTAGTAGCACCAGGACTTGCCTATGATTTTAGTCTTGTACCAGGATTGGGTGACGCCATGGACAAAGGGGTCGTTTGTAGTAATTATACAGATCCAAAACATACTTGGGATGTAGTAAAAAACTTTAAAGGCGGTACCGCACTTTTTACACAACCTGCAACACCAATTAAGTGTGGTGGAGCCCCCCAAAAAATAATGTATTTGGCAGAAAATCATTTTAGAAAAAGTGATGTAAAAAACAACACCAATATTGTTTTTGCAACAGCAGGAAGTGTGATTTTTGGAGTTAAGCCCATAGCAAAAACTTTAATGGAAGTTGTAGATCGTAAGGATATTAACTTACGCTTCAATCATAAGTTAGTAGAAGTGGATGGAAAAAACCAAATCGCTTGGTACAAACTCACCAAAGACATAAAAGCAGGTGGTTGTGTAATAAAGTCTGGAGATGATGATGACGGCAACTTAGATGAAGCTTTTCAATATAATTATAAAGATGTAAAAGTCACAAAGAAGGATGGCCTCTATGGCATACATTACGATATGCTTCATACTGCACCACCATCTGTAGCGCCAAAATTCATCCAAGACTCACCCCTTGTAAATGATGCAAAATGGTTAGACGTAAACCATCACACGATGCAGCATAATAAATATCCAAATATTTTTGGACTTGGCGATGTAGCGGCATTACCAACAGCAAAAACTGGAGCTGCGATTAGAAAACAAGTCCCTGTTGTTGTTGACAACATTGTGTTATTGTTGAATCATAATACACTAGGAACAAAATCCTATAATGGCTATTCCTCATGTCCATTGGTTACCGATTACGGTAAAATGGTTTTGGCAGAATTTGATTATGATAGTAATTTTACACCAGATCCAAAACTAAAACAAATGTTTATTTCAGATTCATCGAAAGAACACTGGAGACTATGGATGCTTAAAAAATATATGTTACCTTATTTGTACTGGAATAAGATGATGAGAGGAAAGAACGTTTAGTCATTTTTTTTTTAAATTCCTTTAAAGTTCAACTATTTTAATTGCATTTCCAATTAGACAGTAACATATGTTACAATTAATGGATATTAAATACTTTTTCTTTGTAAAAAATATAAATCAAATGAATTGGATATATGAGCCTTGGCCTTGGTACATTTCAGGCCCAATGATTGCATTAATTATGTTTTTATTATTGATGGTAGGTAAAAACTTTGGCATGTCAGCAAACTTGCGAACAATGTGTACTATTTGTGGAGCAGGTAATAAAGCAGATTTTTTTAAGTTCGATTGGAAAGCCCAAAAGTGGAATTTAATCGTCATTTTAGGCGCAATAATTGGCGGGTTTATTGGTTCTCATTTTCTAACAACGGATATGGCTGTAGCCATTACCCCAAATACTATAAACGATTTAAACGAACTTGGATTTAATAGCGCAGGAAAATTCTATTTACCTAATGAACTTTTTGAAACAGATTCTTTACTAAACTTAAAATCAATTTTAATTTTAGCCATAGGCGGTCTTTTTGTTGGATTCGGAGCAAGATATGCTGGTGGTTGTACCTCTGGTCACGCAATATCAGGGTTGAGCAACCTTCAATTACCGTCTCTAGTTGCTGTAATAGGCTTCTTTATCGGAGGTCTTGTAATGATTCACTTTCTTTTCCCTTTAATATTTTAAAAAATGAGAACACTAATATATTTATTTATCGGAATCCTTTTTGGTATTACAATGTTTAAGTCAGAAGCGGCCTCTTGGTTTCGTATTTATGAGATGTTCAAATTTGAATCCTTTCATATGTATGGCATTATTGGTTCAGCTCTAGTAATTGGAATCATTATGGTACAGGCCATAAAGAGGTTTAAAATGAAGTCTATTTATGGCGAAACCATACACTTTCAGCCTAAAGAAAAAAGGTATTCTCGCTATATTTTTGGTGGAATTATTTTTGGATTAGGATGGGCTTTAGCAGGGGCCTGTCCAGGACCTATGTTTACACTTGTAGGCGTTGGATATATTCCTATTTTAATTGTAATTTTATTTTCAGTCCTAGGCACTTTCTTGTATGGAATATTGAGGAATAAGTTGCCTCATTAAAATCTTTATTCTGTTGCCCAAGAGGAGCAACACAACCCACTAAGCACTTGGTATTCAGTGGGTTACTTGTTTTTAGAGCATTTCTTATCCCAAAAACTCTAGCCACAGCTCAAAAAACACAACCCCATATTGATTTTAAGATCGTTTTCTTTTTTAGTGTTAGTTATTGAATGTAGATATATAAGAGTTGAAATTTTATAATCCTAAAAATTCAGTAGATAAGCTAGAGTCATTCACTTTTATTTTTTAAAAATTAACATTAATTTTGCTTTTTTTAATAGTAATACTATTAAATTTGCATGTCAAATTCTTAGATATAAAAAACGATTAAAATTAAATTTAAAATGATAGATGAAAATACCCCATGGAATCGTTTTCTAAATTTATTAGCATTAGAAAAAAAGGATATTGCGCAAATATTTTACTATGCTATAATTTCTGGAATTTTAGCGTTATCCCTTCCGCTTGGAATTCAAGCGATTGTAAACCTCATTCAAGGTGCACAAATATCAACATCATGGGTCGTTCTAGTGACCCTAGTAACTTTAGGAGTTATTTTAGTTGGTGTACTAAACCTTATGCAACTTCGCATTATTGAAACTATACAACAGCGTATTTTTGTAAATTCTTCATTTGAATTGAGCTACCGATTTCCAAAGATTACAATGGAGGCCTTGAGAAATAAGTACCCTCCAGAGTTGGCCAATCGTTTTTTTGATACACTTATTATACAAAAAGGATTATCAAAGGTGTTAATTGACGTGCCTGCTGCTCTACTACAAGTTATTTTTGCACTCATATTGCTGTCGTTTTATAACCCATTATTTATTGTTTTTGGTATGATTTTATTAGTAGCCGTGTATCTTGTTTTTCTTTACACTGCCAAAAAGGGTTTATCTACAAGTTTAGAGGAGTCTAAATTCAAGTATAAAGTTGCACACTGGATTCAAGAAATAGCACGGTCTATTGTTAGTTTTAAATTGTCAGGAAAAACCAATCTTGCAATTCACAAAAATGATATTCTGGTCGAGAAGTACCTAAAGGCAAGAGAAAGCCATTTCAAAATTATAAAACTCCAATATATTAAATTGATCGTTTTTAAAGCGCTAGTCACATCAGGATTATTGTTAATTGGCGGGATATTGGTGTTAAATCAAAAATTAAATATCGGACAATTTGTTGCTGCTGAAATTATCATTCTTTTGGTCATCACTTCAATTGAAAAACTCATTTTAGGCCTAGAAACTTTGTACGACATGTTAACCTCAATAGAAAAACTTGGGTCTATTTTTGAAATACCTTTGGAACCCCAAGATGGGGAAACGCCTAATTTTGACAAGGGTATTTTTATTGAACTTGATGCTATAAAATATGAAGTGGCTAATAAGAGCAAACCTATTTTGGTTAATATTAGTTTGAATATTAACCCTAAGAGTAGAATAATTATTCAGGGGGAGAGTGGATCGGGAAAATCTAGCTTACTTAGGGTTCTTTCAGGAATCATAAAACCAACTTCTGGAGCGATGATTATAAACGGTTTTGTTGCAAAGGGTGTAAATATTAATCACTACAGAGGACACCTTGGCCTGTCCCTTTCTGAAGAATTTCCTTTTGAGGGCACACTTAGAGAAAACTTAACTTACGGGGATCACTCAATTTCAGATGAGGAGATTTTAAACGTTTTAAACCATATTGGTTTGTCCAAATTTTTAAGAGATTCACCAAAAGGGTTAAACACTATATTATACCCAGAAGGAAAACAAATGTCATACACAATTAGTAAGAAAATTGTATTGGGTCGTGCCATTTTAAAGAAGCCTAAAGTTTTGATTTTGGAGGATGCACTTGATCAGTTTAGTAAAGAAGAGACACAGCAAATTATAGACTACCTTAGTAAGTCTACTAACCCATGGGCACTTATAGTTGTTAGCAATAACAACTATTGGAAAACCTATTGTAATGAAGTGATCAATTTACACGATGGAACCATAACATTTAAATAACAGTCGATGTTTAATAGTATAAATCAGCCAGAACAAAATAAGCTTGACTTGTCTAATTTTAGATCTGGAAAATATGTCCTAAACATAACCTATTACAAGGAATTTAATAGGATTTTAGTTGTTTTCTTAATTTTGTTTTTCATATTACTATTCTTGCCTTGGACACAAAATATTAAAGGTCAGGGCAACGTTACAACTTTAAAACCAAATCAGCGGCCACAACATATACAATCACCAATTTCGGGACGCATAGAGCAGTGGTTTATTACAGAGGGGGATTTTGTAAAAAAGGGTGATACCATATTGAGGTTATCCGAAATAAAAACAGAGTATTTTGATGACAGATTAGCAGATCGAACCAACGACCAAATTGGTTTAAAAACGCAATCCATTGCATCGTATCAAGCAAAAGTAGAAGCGCTATTCACCCAAATCGAAGCATTAAAAAAAGAACAACAACTAAAATTAGAACAAGCAGAACTCAATATAGAAAGTAAGCGAATGGACTTTCAAGCAGCACAAATCAAAAAAACCATTGCAGAAACACAGTATAATCGAATCAAAATTTTACAAAACGAGGGGCTTAAGGCAACTAAAGACTTAGAGGAAAAGCGGATGACTTTACAGACGTCAGAAGCTCAATTAATTGCCAAACAAAATGCACTAACTAAAGCAGAAATTGAATTATCAAGACTTAATGCTAGTTATGCTGATAAAATCGCGAAAGTTCAAAGTGATATAAATTCAGCAGAATCCTTAAAGTTTAATACTCAAGCTGAGGTATCAAAATTAGAAAACAGCTATTCAAACTACACCAAACGGAATGCTTTACAATTTATCACATCTCCACAAAATGGGTATATCAACAAAGCTTTGAAAGGTGGTATTGGAGAAACCTTCAAAGAAGGTGAAAGCTTGGTAACTATCATGCCCGCTGATTATGAGCTGGCAGTAGAAACTTATGTGTTTCCAATTGATCTGCCTCTAATTCACATTGGGGAAAAAGTTCGGGTTCAATTTGACGGCTGGCCAGCTATAGTATTTAGTGGTTGGGAAAATGTCTCTTATGGGACTTACGGCGCCAAAGTAGTTGCAATTGAAAATTTTATCAGCAGTAATGGGATGTATAGAGTTTTACTATCACCTGATCAAGAGGATCATCAATGGCCTAAAGGTATCAGGGTTGGATCTGGGGCCAAAACAATAGCATTGTTAAATGACGTTCCTATTTGGTACGAAATATGGCGGCAGATTAATGGATTCCCACCAGATTTTTATCAACCAAGAACGTTTGTAATTAAAAATTAAATGAATTTAAATCAATTGTATATCTATTGTTTTTTGATCTTTTTTATTCAAATTGGGTCAGCACAAATTTTAGATACATTATCATTTTCTGAATACCTTGGATATGTAAAAAAATATCATCCAGTAGTTAAACAAGCCAATCTTGTTATAAGTGAAAGTGAAGCTCAACTTATGAAAGCAAGAGGAGGTTTTGATCCAAAAATAGAAGTCAATCAAGACACAAAAAAATTTGAGGGTACTGGTTATTATGATAAATTAAATACAACATTTAAGATTCCGACATGGTATGGCGTTGAGCTCAAAGGTAGTTTTGTACAAAATTCAGGAACGTATTTAAATCCAGAACTACAAAATACAAATAATGGCGTATACAGTGCAGGGATTGTGTTCTCCCCAGCAAGCGGATTACTCATCAATAAAAGGATGGCAACACTCAAACAAGCCAAGTTATATGTCAGACAAGCTGAAGCAGACAATCAACTTTTGGTCAACGAAATTTTGTATAAAGCTTCAAAGGCCTACTTTATTTGGGTCAAAGCTTTCAAAGAACAAAAACTATATGAAGATGTTTTACAAAATGCTCAAGATCGTTTAGAGGGTGTACAGCGTGCCTTTGATTTAGGTGAACAGCCTGCTATTAACATAACAGAAGCACAAATAGCGGTAAACAATAGAGCATTAAGTTTAGAAAAAGTCCGATTAGATTTTATCAAAGCGACTTTAGAACTCTCTAATTTTTTATGGATAGAAATGGTTCCTGCTGAGGTTAAAGCAGATGTTGTTCCAGAAATTAACCTCAGTCAATCAATAGACCAAACTTTGAATTTAAATTATCTATCGATTGATCAAAATTTAGATAATCACCCTAAGCAACAAAGTTTAGATTTCAAATATAAAAGCTTGGAAGTGGAACGACTTCTAAAGCGTAATAATCTGCTACCACAAATAAGCTTGACTTATAATTTTTTAAATGACAACTCTGTAGTTTTAGGGGCTTTTAATGCTGCTAATTACAAAGCAGGTATTCGACTACGTTTCCCAATATTTTTAAGGCAAGAAAGAGCTGAGCTTAATTTAACCAACCTCAAATTGCAGTCTGTAAATTTTGATAGACAAGTAATTGCTTTGGAGTTACGAAACAAATTAAACTCTATAAGACAACAAATAAAATCTTATCAAAGGCAGATCAAAATTTCAGAACGTATTGTAAATGATTTTATACAACTTTTTAAAGGAGAACAACGGAAATTTAATATAGGCGAAAGTTCACTTTTTTTGGTTATTTCTAGGGAATCACAACTTCTCTCTAGTCAATTAAAACTTATTGATTTAAATTATAAAATATTGGATGCAAAAGGGCGACTGTTTAACGTTTCTGCTAACGACTTGTAAAACCAATCAAATTTAGTATTGGTATATGTATTTTCGCATTTATTGAGATTAATGATAATTTCTTGAGTTCTCAAAGAGCCCAAGAGGAGCAACACAACCCACTAAGCACTTGGTATTCAGTGGGTTACTTGTTTTTAGAACATTTCTTATCCCAAAAATTTCAGCTACAGCTCTAAGATTCCATCAGTACAAACTGTAGATAAAAGATAATTTTAGGGCGTATCTCAGTTTTATCTGTGGGGTTTCGATAAAAACCGTATTTTAGACCATATTTATGATAAAACATTTCGCACTTTTATTAATGTTCTTAGGGTCACAATGGAGCTGCGCACAAAACAGCGACATTTTTTCTATTGAACAAACTGTCCGTACTTTTTTTGAGGGATTTCATGCTAAAGACTCTGTCATTATACAATCTACACTTCACAGATCTTTTGAATTAGGATCAGTTTTTAAAACTCAAAATGGGATAATGTTTCAACATACAGAGGGGCGAAAATTCATCAATACTGTAATATCTCGTCCAGAACTGCCAGAGTGGAAAGAAGTTCTTGGAGAATTTAAAATTAATATTTCAGGGTCATTGTCTAGTGTATGGGTCCCATACGAGTTTTGGCTAGACAACTCCTTTAGCCACTGCGGTGTAAATTCTATACATTTGATCAAAACCGAACAGGGCTGGAAAATTTTGAATATCACTGATTCTAGGTTGAAATCTTGTGACTGACCACCAACGACATTAAATTAGTATTAATTTTTAATTTTAATTTTCTTTTACAAGTAATATTGTTTAACTTTAAATATTAATCAATTTATTCCTTATGAAAACTCTTTTAATTACACTATCACTAATCGTTTTTACACTTGGCAACGCGCAATCCAATGAGCGAATAAGTCTTCATTTATTTGACTTGCCTGAAGCTATTAGTATTTCAGAATTTAAGGCAGATTTGGGCAAAGCCAATGCTATTTATGCAAAAAATGGGTTTGGTAAAAATCGCTACAAGGTATACAAAGTTGCTTCCGATGATGGATCCAAACAACATCGCTATATGTGGCTGAGCACATGGATTAGTGATGCAGAATACGCCGCCTCTCACTCAGAGGAAATACAACAATTTTGGGAAGATTATTTCTCTCCAAAATACAAGACTATGCTCGACGAACATATTTACAGAAAATTCTTTTTGGTCGAGTAAATTACCGTTTTGTAATATTTTTTAAAATGATGAACCAAAAACAACAAGAGAATGAAAAAACGATTTCATTCTCTAGTTTTTAGTTGTGTATAGGGTTTTATACCTCCGTCCTTTTTCATTAAATCCGGGACTAAAGGATTCATGATTTTAAACCAAAGTGGCGGTACAAAGCTGAGCAGAAGAGACGCTGGGTATCCCAAAGGCAATGTAGGACTTTCTTCATAACTATTCAAAAGCTGATACTTTTTTGAAGCTTTAAAATGGTGATCACTATGCCTTGTGAGTTCGTACAACACTATTCTTCCAATATTAAAATTTGAGTTCCAAGAATGTCGAGGTTGCACACGCTCGTAACGCCCAGAGGGTGTTTTAAAGCGTTTTAATCCATAATGTTCAATGTAGTTTATACTCTCTAAAAACAAAAAAGAAATCACTCCAATGGCCAATGCAAATAGCATCACCTCGAAGGAGAAAAAATAATAAATCAAAAACAAATAAGTGGGTTGAATAAAATGATACCAAAGCATATCATTTTTAATGGAAAAAAACGAATTATTTTGCGTTTTTAAAAGATGAATTTGTCGTTTCCATGCATCTACATATTGCTTCGAAACAGAGGTAATCCAAAAAGAATATACGGTTTGGTTATATTTGGCTGTTGCACCATCTTCTGGAGTAGCAACATGCAAATGATGCCCAAAATTATGTTCTATATAAAAATGCATATACAAGCATGGCATGTATAATAATTTGCTCATAAAACGTTCAAAATAGGGCTTTCTATGGCCGAGTTCGTGCGCCACATTAATCGCATTTGTGGCCAATAAAATTCCCGCAGAAAGGCCCATTCCAATCAATTCGTAGGCGGCATATTCCGTTGATTGAATTTTTGAAAATGTAAAAAATAAAAGGCCAAAGACTATCGGAAGATTTAAATATAACATCAGGTCAAAAAGCCACTTGTTTTTTTTGTTCAATTTTTCTTCGTCAGATAAATTTTTGGAATCTTGCCCCGCTAAAATATCCAAAAAAGGCAATACCACAAAAGTAAAAATTACTGCCGTATAGGTGCCAAAACCAGACGACACAAAAGAAACATAGGCTGCCAGAGGAACAGTGTAAGCAAACACATATTTTAAATCTTTCATAGTGTTAAAATTAACAATAATTTAAAGCTAGGACAAATTTGAAATTTAAAAAAGGTTTTTTTTTGCAAGTAATATTTGTATATTAGCGTCATAACCAATTTAACTGCGAAATGAAAAAAATACTTTCCTTATTCTAGGATTCATATCACAATAAAAATTAACTAAAAAATAAAAAAATGAAAAATTTAATTACAGTATTTTGTCTCTTTATTGGAGTTTCACTTTTTGCACAAGTTGTAAACATTACTTATGTCACCGTTCCAAGAGAAGAAGCAGATCAGTTTTTGATCCTCCACGAGAAATTTTCTAATCTTTCTGTTTCTGAGGAGAGAACCCTACAAGGCGGTGGTCTATTTGCTCATGCATTTGCTGGAGACTATAGCTTTGCTATTTATGATTTTTACGCATCAGCAGAAGACTTAGTAAAGGATGCAGACCTTGCCAACAATACGCTTCAAGCCAATATAAAAGCAATGAATTTAGATGATGAAGATCAAAAACAAATGACCAACGATTATAGAACTTACACCCGAATGTATGCCGATAATCATTCCGATCAAATTCGTGCAAGTGAAGGTCTAGAAGACTTAATGTATGAATCAGAATCATTAGATTGGTCAACAAAAAAAGTTGTAGTTGTTAGTAAGTATGAAGTCAAGTGGGGGAAAAACAAAGATTTCTTTGATGGTATAGTTGATGGAAGTTTAAAGAATTTAAAAGAAAGTGGGCAGGGCGTGGCACATTTTGCAAGCCGTCATCTTTTTGGAGCTGGGTCTGACTGGCATACCTACCAATTTTTTGACACATGGTCAGATTTCGCTGCTTTTGAAGAAGCAAATATTAGTGTAGAAATGGACGATGCTGGAAAAAAATTCTGGTCAGCCATTGAAGGTCACGATGATGAAATATTAGTCCTTATTGGAGGCCACGATCCAGTAACAAAGAAATTTAGTCTAGCGAAATAAAATTTATAATTTTAATGTACAAAAGCTTCAACATTGTTGAAGCTTTTTTATTTTTGAATAAACAAAAAATCAATGAAACTACTAAAGGAATTTAAGAATTTTGCTGTAAAAGGGAATATGATGGATATGGCTGTAGGCATTATTATTGGTGCATCTTTCAGTGCCATTGTCAATGTTTTAGTCAAAAATATCATTCTTCCTCCGCTCTCCCTTCTTTCAAATGGAATCAGTTTTGAGGAAAAGAAACTTATTTTGAGAGAAGCCACCACAACCACATCTCAAGTTTCAATAGACTACGGTTTATTAATTGAAACGGCTTTAGATTTTTTGATCGTTGGATTTACAATTTTTTTGGTGGTTCGCGTCATAAACAAGCTGAAAACTAAAGCCGAAAACATCGAAGACGACTCTGTGCCAACACCTGTAGATATCGAATTATTATCAAAAATTAAGGATTTACTAGAACAACAAAACGAAGTTCTAACTAAGAAAGAGAAGCCTTAGTATGCAATCTGGAAACATATTTTCCAATAACGTCAAACTCTAAATTGACAACAGTTCCTTTTTTAAAACTATGAAAATTAGTATGCTCATAGGTATATGGAATAATGGCAACACTAAAGCCATGATCTTTGGAGTTGACCACGGTTAGACTCACGCCATTTACTGTAACAGATCCTTTTTCAATAGTGATGTTTCCTAAGCTTGAATCGTATTCAAAGCTATAGATCCAGCTTCCATTTTGAGTTTCAACGCCAATACATGTCCCTACTTGATCAACATGTCCTTGCACCATATGTCCATCCAATCGATCTCCAAGTTTTAGGCCACGCTCTAAGTTGATGTGATCTCCTATTTCTAAACCAATGAGGTTGGTTTTATCTAAAGTTTCCTTAATTGCTGTAACGGTATAACTCGATGGTGTAAGATCAATCACTGTTAGGCACACTCCATTGTGTGAAACACTTTGGTCAATTTTTAGCTCCGAAGCCAATTTACTCTTAATTGTAAGGTGTAAATTTGTGTTCTCTTGTTCTAACGCTTCAACAACGCCTAAATCTTCAATAATACCAGTAAACATGCTTTTTATTCGTTAAATTTGCAATGTCAAAATTACAAACAAAACACATCATTTTTGATGAGAAAAGAAAAAAAAATAAAAATTGGCATTTCAATAGGAGATCTAAACGGAGTTGGAGGCGAGTTAATTATAAAAACATTTTCGGACAATAGACTTTTAGAATTTTGCACGCCAATAGTATTTGCATCGGTCAAAACAATGTCTTTTTTAAAAAAACATTTTCAGAGTTCTATTTCTTTTCAAGGGATTTTTGAGGCGTCTAAAGCTGTCGAGGGAAAATTAAATGTTGTAAATGTTTGGAAGCAAGATGTAGCTATCGAATTTGGCAAAGACACGCCCCAAGCGGGGCAATATGCTTTACAAGCACTCAAAGCTGCAGTAGATAGCCTAAAGCACGATGAAATAGATGTCCTTGTTACAGCACCTATTAATAAACATAATATTCAATCTGAAGAATTTAAATTTCCTGGACACACCGATTTTTTAAATCAAGAACTAAACGGGGACAGTTTGATGTTTATGGTTTCAGATGCTCTTCGTGTTGGACTACTTACCGATCATGTTCCTGTTGGAGATGTTCCTCACTATTTGAATGAGGCCCTTATTTCAAAAAAAATAAATCTCATTCATCAATCGCTAAAGCAAGACTTTGCCATAAGGGTTCCAAAAATTGCTGTGCTAGGAGTCAATCCTCACACTGGAGATAATGGTGTCATTGGGTCTGAAGACGATAAAGTTTTACGCCCTGCCTTGGAAAACATAAAAAAAACAGGAATGTTAGTCTATGGCCCCTATGCTGCCGATAGTTTTTTTGGTTCTAATAATTACCAAAACTTTGACGCCATTGTAGCCACATATCACGATCAGGGTCTCATTCCTTTCAAAACCCTCACCTTTGGCAACGGCGTAAATTATACAGCAGGGCTCGACAAAGTTCGTACTTCACCAGATCATGGAACAGCATATGATATCGCAGGGAAAGGAATTGCCAACACCGAATCATTCAAAGAAGCTATTTTTACAGGGATAGAAATCTTTAGAAATAGAAACATGAACGTAGAACTCCAACAAAACCCTCTTAGAAAACAAGCTAAAAACAGAAAATAAAAATATTACGAGTTTATACAAAACCTAAAAAAAATGTATATATTTGCACGCTCGAATATGCAGAATAATGAAGCCATTAAAAGCATTTGAAGTACAATTTGTAGGGTTAAAGCTTGGCGAACACATATTTGAGTATGATATTGATCATACGTTCTTTGAACATTTTGAGTACGACGAGTTTAATGACACACAATTAAAAGTAACACTTTGTCTTCAAAAAAAAACAACGCTTTTGGAGTTAGATTTTGAAGTAAAAGGCAGTGTAAATTTAAATTGTGATCTCACAAACGAGCCATTCAACCAACCGATCAGTTCTAAATTTAGCCTAATTGTAAAATTTGGTTCTGAATATAATGATGATAACGAAGAAATATTGATTATTCCTCATGGGGAATATAAATTAAACGTTGCCCATCAAATATACGAGTTGATTGTGCTTTCTGTTCCACAAAAACGATTGCATCCAGGCATCGAAGACGGGACAATAAACACCGAAATACTTAAAACACTAGAAGACTTGAGCCCAAAAAGCTTAGAACATAAAAATTCTGACAACGACATCGATCCACGTTGGGATTCATTAAAAAAATTATTAACGGATAAATAATATAAAAAATGGCACATCCTAAAAGAAAAATCTCCAAAACGAGAAGAGATAAAAGGCGTACCCATTACAAGGCATCTACTCCACAGATTGCTACTTGCCCAACAACAGGTGAAGCGCACTTGTACCACAGAGCGCACTGGCATGAAGGGAAGCTTTATTACAGAGGACAAGTTCTTATTGATAATACAGCTGCAGAAGAAAACGTAGCCTAAATTATTACTGCATACCCATAAAAAAACGCTCATTGAGCGTTTTTTTTTAATTTAAAAATTACAATTTTTGCTCGCTTTAGAACAAAAAACAGTATTTTTGAAGCGTTTTTTAATGTTTTTTGATGAAAAATCGTCAAAAGCTATGATTTTAATAAAATACATATGAGTAAAATCTCAGCAGCAATAACCGCTGTAGGTGCTTACGTTCCAGAATTTGTGCTTACTAATGTCATGTTGGAAAAAATGGTTGATACAAATGACGAGTGGATCACGACTAGGACAGGAATTAAAGAACGTAGAATACTGAAAGCCGAAGGAAAAGGAACTTCCTTTTTGGCGATAAAAGCAGCTCAAGATTTGATTCAAAAAACAAATCTAGACCCAACCACCATCGACTTAGTGCTAGTGGCGACAGCGACTCCAGATATGAAAGCGGCTTCAACAGCTTCATATACAGCCACTCAAATCGGGGCCACCAATGCATTTTCTTACGACATGGATGCCGCTTGCTCCAGCTTTCTATTTGGGATGTCCTCTGCGGCAAGCTATATAGAATCAGGGCGTTACAAAAAAATATTGCTCATCGGAGCTGATAAAATGTCTTCAATCATTAATTATAAGGATCGCGCAACCTGTATCATATTTGGCGATGGCGCAGGGGCTGTATTGTTTGAGCCCAATGATGAAAATCTAGGGTTACAGGATGAATATTTGAGAACCGATGGTTCAGGAAGAGAGTTTTTGCAAGCCACATATGGAGGGTCATCTTATTCAATTACACATGAGGTCTTAGACAATGGCGGGCATTATGCTTTTCAAGAAGGCAGGACAGTATTTAAAAATGCAGTATCCAACATGGCCGATGCTGCTGTAAAAATATTGGAGCGAAATAACTTAACAAAAGACGATATCCAATGGCTGGCAGCACATCAAGCGAACAAAAGAATCATTGATGCAACAGCACAACGCATGAACTTGGAGGATAGTAAGGTTATGATGAATATTGAAAAATATGGAAATACAACTTCTGCAACGCTTCCGCTATTGCTCAACGACTACGAGGATCAACTAAAAAAAGGAGATAACATTATTTTTGCTGCTTTTGGAGGAGGATTCAGTTGGGGAGCGATACACCTAAAATGGGCATATACAAAACATAAAACTAACTTAAACTAAATACATTAATTATGGATTTAAAAGAAATTCAAAATTTAATCAAATTTGTTGCCAAATCTGGCGCAAGTGAAGTAAAACTTGAAATGGACGATGTAAAAATCACTATCCGTACTGGCAATGAAAACGACAAACAGCAAGTGCAGCAGGTCACAGTTCCTGTACAAATGCCACCAGCGCCAATAGTTCAGCCACCAGCAGCACCAGCGGCACCAGCGGCACCAGTGGCAGAAACTCCAGCTGAAGATTCAAAGTACATTACCGTAAAATCACCTATAATTGGGACATTCTACAGAAGACCTTCACCAGACAAGCCAATTTTTGCTGAAGTTGGACAATCCATTGCTGAGGGCGATGTTTTGTGTATCATTGAAGCGATGAAACTTTTTAATGAGATCGAATCTGAAGTTTCAGGAAAAATTGTAAAAGTCCTTGTCGATGACGCTTCACCAGTAGAATTTGATCAACCATTATTTTTGGTTGACCCTTCTTAATTTAAATTCTAAAAGCACCTAAAAATCGCTTTAGAAAAGAAAATTAACATTTTAAAATAACAATTATGTTTAAAAAAATATTAGTTGCTAATAGAGGGGAAATTGCGCTAAGAGTGATTAGAACTTGTAAAGAAATGGGCATTCAAACAGTTGCAGTGTATTCTACTGCCGATGCTGAGAGTTTACATGTCAAATTTGCCGACGAAGCCGTATGTATTGGCCCTGCGCTTAGTAGTGAATCTTACCTAAAAATATCCAATATTATTGCAGCAGCAGAAATCACAAATGCAGATGCCATTCATCCTGGATATGGATTTTTATCAGAAAATGCTCGTTTTTCAAAAATATGTGAAGAACATGGCATAAAGTTTATCGGAGCATCACCAGAAATGATCGACCGAATGGGCGACAAAGCCAATGCAAAGGCCACGATGAAAGCTGCAGGAGTGCCTTGTGTTCCTGGAAGTGATGGCGTGATTCAAACTTTTGAAGAATGTAAAAAAACCGCAAAAAAAACAGGCTATCCTGTAATGCTCAAAGCTTCTGCAGGAGGTGGTGGAAAAGGAATGCGCGCCGTTTGGAAAGAATCGGACCTAAAAGACGCATGGGATTCTGCTCGACAAGAATCTAAAGCCGCTTTTGGTAATGACGATATGTATATGGAAAAACTAATTGAAGAGCCAAGACATATTGAAATTCAAATTGTCGGTGATTCGAATGGAAAAGCATGCCATTTGTCAGAAAGAGATTGTTCTGTTCAAAGGCGTCATCAAAAGCTTACAGAAGAAGTTCCTTCGCCATTTATGACAGATGCTTTACGTAAAAAAATGGGAGCAGCGGCTGTAAAAGCTGCAGAATTTATCAAATATGAAGGTGCTGGTACCGTAGAATTTTTGGTCGATAAACATCGAAATTTTTATTTCATGGAAATGAATACAAGAATTCAGGTTGAACACCCAATAACAGAGCAAGTTATTGATTTTGATCTCATTAGAGAACAAATCTTAGTGGCCTCTGGTGTAGCTATTACTGGAAAAAATTATTTTCCAAATCTACATTCTATAGAGTGTAGAATAAATGCAGAAGATCCGTTTAATGATTTTAGACCATCACCAGGAAAAATCACGACTCTACATTCGCCGGGAGGCCACGGCGTCCGTTTGGATACTCATGTGTATGCAGGATATGTAATTCCACCCAATTACGACTCAATGATTGCCAAACTCATTACGACAGCTCAAACGCGTGAAGAAGCTATCAATAAAATGAAAAGAGCTCTAGACGAGTTTGTCATTGAAGGCATAAAAACCACCATACCTTTCCACAGACAACTTATGGAACATCCAGATTATGTTGCTGGTAATTATACCACAAAATTCATGGAAGATTTTGTGATAGAAACATCGCATTAATAGCATATAAAAACTCCGAAAAATAGTTTCGGAGTTTTTTTTTGAAAAACCATTAACTTTAGGGCATGAATTTATCCTATTGGGAACATAAAGAGTGGTTACAAAATATTGATTTTACTATTATTGGAAGTGGTATTGTTGGGCTGAGCACAGCGGTATTTCTTAAAAAGCGTTTTCCAAAAGCTAAAATTTTAATTTTAGAGAAAGGAATTCTACCGCAAGGTGCAAGCACCAAAAATGCAGGGTTTGCTTGCTTCGGCAGCTTAAGCGAACTTCTAGAAGATTTGAAATCACATTCTGAAGATGAGGTTTTGTCATTGCTAAAAAATAGAGTAGATGGGTTACAAATGTTACGTCAAATGCTTGGAGATGAAGCGCTAGACTATACCTCTTATGGCGGCTATGAGTTATTCTTAAAAAAAGATAATGAGCTTTTCACGACATGCGTTGAAAAAATGAAGGACATCAATGCGATGCTCTCGCCTGTTTTTAAAAGTGATGTTTTTTCTGTTGTTTCAAATACTTTCCATTTTGAAGGGATTCAATCTCAATATCTTTTCAATCAATTTGAAGCTCAAATAGATACAGGAAAAATGATGCATGCATTAATCCAAAAAACTCAAAAGTTAGGCATCACTATTTTGAATTCAATTACTGTTGATTCCTTTGTAGAAAAAACAAACGCTGTGCAGGTAAAAACGAATCATTTTGAATATAACTCCTCAAAATTAATTATAACAACAAATGGATTTACATCTCAATTAATCCCTCAAAACATTAAACCAGCACGAGCACAAGTACTCATCACAAAGCCCATCCAAGACTTACATATCAAAGGGACATTTCATTTGGATTGTGGCTATTATTATTTTAGAAATATAGACAACAGGATTCTTTTTGGTGGAGGAAGAAACCTGGATTTTGATGGAGAAACAACCACTACAATGATAACAACTCCAAAAATTCAGGATAAATTAGAGCATCTTTTACGCACTGTAATTTTACCAAATCAAAATGTTGAAATTGATCGTAGATGGACTGGGATTATGGGGGTTGGACCACAAAAAACGCCTATTATTAAACAGCACTCAAATCGCGTTGTTTTGGGAGTTCGTATGGGTGGCATGGGTGTTGCATTAGGTGCTGCTGTTGGTAAAAAAATTGCAGACATAATCACATAAAAAAACCACCATAAAGGTGGTTTCTCTCTTTTTTATTTTAAAAATTAGTTGACTTCAAACGTGATTTTTAAATTCACACGAAATTCATCAACACTGTCTCCACTGATTGTTGCACTTTGATCTTGTACATATACAGATCGAATGTTTTTTACAGTTTTAGAGGCATGTTTAACGGCTTTTTGAGTGGCGTCTTCCCAACTTTTATTGGAATTAGACAGCACTTCGATAACTTTGAGTACTCCCATGGTGTTTTAGATTTTAGGGTTTATAAATAAATATGCTTTAAATATATAAAAATATTTAAAACTATCCATTAACCGCCTCGACACTTTCAATTTTGGGACCCATCATTTCTTTTAAAATGGCTTCAATGCCATTTTTAAGAGTAAATGTAGATGACGGACATCCACTACATGCCCCTTGAAGAATCACTTTTACAACTTTATTTTCTTTATTGTAGGAATCAAACATAATGTTACCGCCGTCACTAGCAACTGCTGGCTTTACATGTTGTTCCAAGATGTTTATAATTTCTTTAGAAATGTCATCTAATTTTTTATAGGCCTGATCCAACTGCTCTGTGGTTTTTTTCAATTCTACTGCAGCAGTACTACTCACCATTTCTTTGCCTTCTTCGATGTAGGTTTTAATAAATGTTCGAAGTTCTAGTGTAATTTCTTCCCATTCTACAACATCAAATTTTGTAATGGAAACATAGTTTTTGTCAATGTAAATAGATTTTATAAATGGAAATTGAAATAAAGCTGTAGCAAAAGGAGAATGTTTTGCGTCTTCAATGGAGCCAAATTCAAAAGAGGAACTAGTTAAATTTTTATTTGCTACAAATTTTAATACACCAGGGTTTGGGGTACTTTCTGCATAAATAGTAACGGGATTCTTTTTTGTTTTTTCCTCATGAACAACTACGCCGCCACTATTGAGATAGTTTTGAATTTGTGCTGCAACTTCATTTTGAACATCATTCCAAGCAACAATATCGTAACGCTCTATGGCTACAAAATTGCCAGAAATGTAAACTTTTTTGACAAAGGGTAAATAAAACAATTGTTGTGCAAGAGGCGAATTTTTGGCCTCATCAATATTTGCATATTCAAAACTATTGTACTGGACAAGAAAAGAACTCGCTTCAAATTTTAAAATTTTTGGATTGTTAGTTTCTTGAGGTGTTATTTGAATAGTACTCATATTTTTTTTGGCAAAGATACTAAAGAAATGTCTTCAAAGTCTTATTGCTAGGACTACAAAAGCCTTAAAATTTAATTAAAATTCTAATTGGATGAAATCAAATTAATATATTTGATGTGTAACCAATTTAGCTTGAGAAGTTTTTTAAACATTTTTTGCCTGATATTCTCGTCGGTATTTTTTTCATATGCACAAGATGTATCTATGAATAATGGAAATAATGGGCAGACAATCAGTCAGTGTAGTGGAATACTATATGATTCTGGAGGAGCTGCTGATTCCTATCAAAATTCTGAAAATTTCACATTGACGATTTGCGCAGAAAATCCAGGTGATGCTATTCAATTGGATTTCAGTTTTTTTGATACTCAACAAAATGGTGATTTCCTCACCATTTATGATGGAGCGGACACATCGGCATCAGTTATTGGGGTATATTCAGGCAATGTAAGTCCTGGAGTAGTTCAAGCCACAAATGCATCAGGGTGTCTCACTGTTGAATTTAGCAGTAATGGTTTTATGCAACGTCCTGGATTTGCAGCAACAATTAGTTGCGCTACACCATGCCAAGATATCGAAGCATTTATAGCCACTACAGATCCGCCGGCCGGTCTTGGGGGGAATATTGTCATTAATCAAGGTGACTCTGTAGATTTTACGGGTGGAGCAACATTTTCAATAGACGGTACCGGTGCTACATATGATTGGGATTTTGGAGGGGAGGCCTCGACTACGACTGGCTCTGGTGACACTGTTGTTAGCCATACATTTAGTACTATTGGAACATTTGTTATTACACTCACAGTAACTGATACCAATCCCACAGGGTGTTCAGATTCGGCAACAATTGTAGTTCAAGTGCTTGGCCCATATTTACTAATAGATCAAACCACCTATTCAGTTGATGAGCTTATCGAAGATATATTAATTAATACATCTTGTGCAGAGGTTTCAAATATAATATCATCAACAGGAAATGACTTTGGTTCTACCAATGGTATTGGATATTTTTCTGGTAATGGACTTTCTTTTCCATTTACGGAAGGAATTATATTAACAACAGGTGATGCCTCAGAAGCAGGAGGGCCAGAGTCAGGCACCTTAAGCTCTGGCTCATTGGCATGGCCAGGAGACGAAGATTTAGAAACTGCAATTCCAGATTTAAATATTGGAGACACCAATAATGCTACTTTTATTCAATTTGACTTTGTACCTCTTTCTCCCAATGTTAGTTTTAATTTTGTGTTTGCTTCTGAAGAATATGGAGGCTTTCAATGTCAATTTACAGACGCATTTGCATTTTTACTTACGGATAATGAAACTGGGGTAACGACCAACTTGGCAATAGTTCCTGGAACAAATGACCCTATTTCTGTACTTAGTGTTCGAGATGATACGCACAATTCATCCTGCAACTCTGTAAACGAAGATTTTTTTGAAGCTTTTTATGGAGGAACTGGCCTACCTGAAATTGATAGTCCTACTGATTTTAGAGGGCATACAGTAAGTATGGCAGCACAGTCAACAGTTGTTCCAAACAATAGTTATACAATAAAACTCGTTATAGCTGATGATGGTGACACACAATTTGATGCAGCAGTTTTCATAGAAGGAGGTAGTTTTGATTTGGGAGGAAACTTAGGAGATGATGTAACCATTGAAGGAGGAAATGCACTCTGCCTTGGAGACACTATGACATTGGACTCTGGATTGCCTACAGCAGAACATATTTGGTATTATAATGATGAAGTTATTGATGACGAATCATCATCACTATTAGAAATTAGCGCACCAGGAAACTACAGAGTAGATATTATTTTTGGTGAAGAATGCTCAACTTCAGATTCCATAATAGTTGAGTTTAAACCTTTTCCAACAATAGAAGCTGTTTCTGATTTCTCACGCTGTGATTCTGGAACCCCAACATTTGATTTAACAGAAAATAATGCCTTTATACTTGGCTCTCAAAATCCTGATGATTTCAATATTACTTATCACAATTCTATTGAAGACGCAGAAAATGATAATGCTCCTATTGAAACAAATTTGACAAATTATACAATATCGACCAATACCGAAACGATTTTTATTAGAATAGAAGACTCTATTACAGAAACTTGTTTTGTCACTGGAAGTTTCAATTTAATTTTAACTGGCGCACCTTCTATTTCTGATGCCTCTGATCTTGTATTGTGCGATGACATATCTAATGATGATGTTGCAGAATTTAATTTAGAATTACAAAATCCTGATATTCTTGGGGGGTTAAATCCCGACGATTATAACATCTCTTTTTATACTTCTTTTGACGACGCCAATTTATCGCAAAATGCATTACCATTAATTTATACTTCTGTTACAAATCAGCCAATTTATGTAAGATTAGACAGTGTTGATGATGCGGCCTGTTTTAATGTCACAACCGATCCTTTATTCAATTTAATCGTCAACAACAAAGCGACTGCCACAGCGCCATCAGATCTTTCGGATTGTGATGCTAGTGGTACAGCTGCACTGGAGTCCACATTTGATTTAGACCAACAGACAGCTACCATTTTAGG
>CANNCM010000013.1 GCA_947503105.1 uncultured Flavobacteriaceae bacterium
GGTTGTGGGACTACAGTTATGCCTTTTTCAATTGTAGATTACCCAAGATATTTTACTCCAAATAATGATGGTTATCATGACACGTGGAATATACCAGCTTTTTCTGGACAGTTGGGGTCTAGAATATTAATATTTGACCGCTATGGTAAGTTGTTAAAACAAATCAGCCCTGCTGGGGACGGTTGGGATGGAACTTTCAACGGACGCCCAATGCCAACAAATGATTATTGGTTTTTGGTGAATTATAATGACTTGACTACTGGAGAGCCTAAACAACTTAGAGCCAATTTTAGTTTGAAAAGGTAGTAATGTAAAACAAAAAAAGCCCAGCACACGCTGGGCTTTTTTTTAGACTAACTCAAGTTAAAGGTCCATACTTAAAGTAAGTGAGAATATGGAGTTTTTATTATTGATAGAAACAGCATCAAGTGAGCCATTTTCATAAAGTTGTTGTCCTCTTTTTTGTTCTGTGTTTTCATAGGCTAGATCCAACCTTGTATAGCCGAAATTATAACCAATTCCTAGAGAGAAACCAGTTAAATCACCCGTAAAACTTGTGTCTTTGTAAGGACTTTCTTCAAATCGGTAACCTCCTCTAAAACTAAAATTTTCATGCCTCAACTCAGCACCAAATTTATAAGCGTTAGCGACTTTAAAAGTATTATTAATGTCATTGCTAAGAGCACTATCCAATTGAGTATTGCCAGTGTCAAAACTCATATTAGCATAATTTTTACGTGCATAATCAAAACTAATGAGTCCTGTTTTTCCTAAGATATATGCCAAACTTCCTGTGATTTTACCTGGTGTTTTTAAATTATATTCTGGAAAAATATTAACGATGTTTGGATTTACAGTAAAACCGTCATTGTCTGCATCGTTAAACGTTGATAAATACTGTGTTGTTTCTTCTCTCAGTGTGAGCCATGTAGGAGATTCATAACTAAACCCAGCACGCAGCTCATCTGTTAATTTCACAATAGTTCCGAGTTGAAGTGAAAAACCTTCACCTGTTGTGTAGAGTTTGTTTTCAAAATTAACCTCATTGACTGTTGATCCAGCATTACTATTTTCTTCATAGAGATACGTGCTTTTTTCAAAATCAATAAAATGAGAATTTAAATTTAATCCTAAGCTGATAGATTCATTGTATTGAAACGCAATATTACCCGAAAATTTACCGTTGTGCCCCCTTGATTGGTAATCAAATTCTTGATAAAAATTTCCTCCTACTATGTTTGAGGTGTAAACGGAATTATTGTCGTCATTATTGTCGCCTGGCTCTAAAATTCCACCTTCGTAGCCCAAAAAAGCTTGCTGGTATTGATAGCCATAACTAGCCCCAATATCTCCATAGGCTTGCGTTACTGTTTCTCCATCGAGTAAACTAATATCACCCAGTTTTAATCCATTTGCATTTTCTAAAAAATAACTTGAAATCGAACTACTTGTCGTTCCAGAGGCAAAAAAGCGCGTGTTGTAATTTTGTAGTTGTTCATAAAACAAACTCACCACAAACTTATTCCATAAAGACTTGCTGTTATTATTTTTAAATACGAATGCTGCGCCTAGTTGATGTAAGTCAAAATTATTTTTTGTTCTATTAACAGTTGACCCCCCAAAAAAAGCATCATTAGAAATACTATTGTTGGAAACGGATATTGCGCCTTGGCTTCTATTAAAGATTGCTGCACCCGCTGGATTGATACTAATGGCAGAAATATCGCCACCAAGAGCACCAAATGCACCAGCCATAGCTTTATAGCGCGCAGTCCCTTGAGTTTCACCACTTGAGTATCTTAGGCCATCGCTTAAATATTGAGCGCTAATAAAATTAAAGGAAATAAGGCATAAAAAGGTAACAAAAATTCTATTCATTCTGCTTTTTTTAAAATTAAATATTTGGTTAATTTCTTCTACGTGAAGTTGATCCTCCCCTAGATCTTGTCGTACTACCGCTTGATCTCATAGTCCCACCTGATCTCGTTGTTGGTCTGGAGTAAGTTGGGCGAGTTGTTGTTCTTGTACTTCTTGTTGTTGTCGGTCTTGTAGTTCTAGTATTTGAACGAACAGATCTAGTTGGTTGCGTTGTTGTTCTTGTAGAGCGTGTTGTTGTTCTTGTGCCATTACTATTCCTGATAGAACGTGTTGTTGTGCTGCGTGTTGTATTGTGTGAATTCCTTGACGCATTTGTACTTCGTATTGCAGTCGAGCGCGTTCTTGAAACAGTACCAAGTGCACTTCGACTGGATAAACTACCAGATCTGTAACCTGAGTTTCTGCCCCTTGTGTTTCTGTAACCATTAATTAAAGCAACATTACGTCCTCTGTTGTAATAAAAGTTTCCAGCATAGCCATAAGGAGATTGCCAAGCGTTGTAAAAATAGGGATCCCAGAAACCAAAATTTTGGTAACCCCAATTCCAGCCCCAATTATTCCAGCCAACATTCCAACCCCAGTTGTTCCAGCCCCAATTGTTCCAGCCAACATTCCAACCCCAGTTGTTTCGTCCCCAGCGATTGCTGTAGAAAGGATAGCCCCAACCGACGTTCATAAAATAAGGTCTAGTTTGTACATTTATGACCACTTGAGAGTCACTATTTTGTCCCCATCCAGCATAAGTTTTATCGTTTGTATTTTCAGTATTATTATATGATCCATTATAAGTATCAACATCCGTAAAAACAGCGGAACTATCATTACTGTATTCATTAGCTTTTCCTTTGAAATAATCCTTATAATAGCTGTTGCCTTGGTTGTTTTCTGAAGTTTCAACAGTTTTTATTTCTGCGTAAACTTCATTTTCAGGAGCACCATAAATTCCATCCTCGGCCAAACCGACATATTGATATGACCCACACGATGCCAAAAGCAGAGTGCCAATTAGAGTAAAAATAACAGATTTTTGTTGCTGCAATAATGTAATAAATCTCATGACGGTGTAAATTAAATTGTTGGTCGTTTTAAAAATACTTAGTTTTGTGTAAAAATTTTCTATAAGCTACAACACAATAGTTGTGCCAAATTACAACATTATGGCTAAAAACCTTACAAAAAGAGCTGAAGACTACTCCAAATGGTATAACGAATTGGTTGTCAAAGCCGACTTGGCAGAAAATTCTGCCGTGCGTGGTTGTATGGTCATCAAGCCCTACGGCTATGCGATTTGGGAAAAAATGCAAGCAGAGCTCGATCGCATGTTTAAAGAAACAGGGCATCAGAATGCCTATTTTCCGTTGTTTGTTCCTAAAAGTTTGTTTGAAGCCGAAGAAAAAAATGCCGAAGGTTTTGCTAAAGAGTGTGCTGTTGTAACGCACTACCGTTTACAAAATGATCCTGAAAACCCAGGAAAACTTCGTGTAGATCCCAAAGCAAAACTAGAGGAGGAGCTTGTGGTACGGCCAACAAGTGAAGCTGTCATTTGGAATACCTATAAAGGTTGGATTCAATCCTATAGAGATTTGCCAATTCTGATAAATCAATGGGCCAATGTGGTACGTTGGGAAATGCGTACCCGTTTATTTTTGCGTACTGCAGAATTTTTATGGCAAGAAGGGCATACCGCACACGCTACAAAACAAGAAGCGCTAGATGAAGCCAAACAAATGAATCAAGTGTATGCCGATTTTGTTCAGAATTTTATGGCCATCCCAGTCATTCAAGGAACAAAAACTGAAAGTGAGCGTTTTGCTGGTGCCGAAGAAACATATTGTATAGAAGCACTTATGCAGGACGGGAAGGCTTTACAGGCGGGAACATCGCATTTTCTTGGACAAAATTTCGCCAAAGCTTTTGATGTGAAATTTATGACCAGTGCCGGCGATCAGGATCATGTTTGGGCCACTTCCTGGGGAGTTTCTACACGACTAATGGGAGCACTCATCATGACCCATAGTGACGATCAGGGCTTGGTACTCCCTCCAAATTTAGCGCCTTACCAGGTGGTGATTGTTCCGATTTACAAAAGTGAGGAACAATTAGAGGCCATAGGGGCTGTTGCTCAGGATATTATGAACACACTTCGTGCAGAGAATATCAGTGTGAAATATGATGATAGAACCACTCAAAGACCAGGTGCAAAATTTGCACAACACGAATTGCAGGGAGTTCCTTTGCGGATTGCTATAGGGCCAAAAGATTTGGAAAAAGGCACTGTTGAAGTTGCTCGTCGAGATACGTTTTCAAAAATGACTTTTCCTTTAGAGGGTTTATCCAAAGAAATAAGAACGTTATTGACAGACATTCAGCAGTCATTATATAGAAGAGCTTTCGATTTTAGAGATGCACACATTACGGAGGTCGATAGTTTTGAAGACTTTAAAAAGATTTTGGAAGAAAAAGGTGGATTTATTTCTGCATATTGGGATGGAACCATAGCAACAGAACAAAAGATTAAAGACGCCACCAAAGCCACCATACGTTGTATCCCTTACGATTCAGTGGAGGAACCTGGAGTTTGTATTTTTTCTGGAGCGCCTTCAAAAGGGCGTGTTTTATTCGCGAAAGCGTATTAAATTTTTAAAAAAAAAGCTAAAAAAACAATCGTGATTGTTGTAGCATTTAAAAATAGTTGTATTTTTGCAACCGCAATAGAAATATTGTAGCTGTTTTGGTTTTTAAAACAAGTTGAAAAACAAATGATTTAAAACGAAACAAAACGGCCCGTTCGTCTATCGGCTAGGACGCCAGGTTTTCATCCTGGTAAGAGGGGTTCGATTCCCCTACGGGCTACAAACAAAAAGTTTAAATATTAAAACATTATGGCAAATCATAAGTCAGCATTAAAAAGAATTAGAAGTAACAACGCTAAGCGTATCCTGAACAAGTATCAGCACAAAACAACACGTAATGCGATTAAAACTTTACGTGAGTTGACTGATAAGAAAAAAGCTGAAAAAGCATTTCCTTCTGTGGCGTCTATGATTGACAAATTAGCCAAAAGAAACATTATCCATAATAATAAAGCGGCAAACCTAAAATCTAAATTAGCCAGCCATATTGCGCAGTTGTAATTGTTTTAAACATATTTTTTAAAAAGGCCTTTCTTGAGTGAAAGGCCTTTTTTTATGGAATTTTTTTATATTTGGGAAGAATAAGTACCCAAATCTAATTCTTCAAAAGCAATTTAGCCGTGCTTAAGATATTATTTTACTTTAAGTATGACTGGTTTTTTTCAAGAATCCAAACTCTTTTTGGGTTTTCGATAAGAAAGCCTTTAAATCTATTAATTGGTATTCTGTACCAAAATGTGTAGAACAACAAATTTATATTAACTTAAAAGCCCCCGCTGGTGCGCGAATCCCTTCGCGTTCCAAATAAATACCCCACACGATGGGATCTTGTGGTAGTGGGGTGGAAATCTAAATTGTATTTTTCTTTTACCACCAAAAAAGCCCTCCAACTGGAAGGCTTTTTTTAGGGTTTAGTTTTGATTATCCATTCATGGAAATCAAAAACTCTTCGTTGTTTCGTGTTTGTTTAAAGCGGTCATTGATAAATTCCATCGCTTCGACAGGGTTCATATCGGCCAAATATTTACGCATTACCCACATACGTTGAACTGTTTTTTCGTCCAACAGCAAGTCGTCTCGTCGTGTACTTGAAGACGTTAAATCAATGGCAGGGAAAATACGACGGTTGGAGATTTTACGATCCAACTGCAGCTCCATGTTTCCTGTACCTTTAAATTCTTCAAAAATAACCTCGTCCATTTTAGATCCTGTTTCCGTTAGTGCTGTTGCAATAATAGAAAGTGACCCTCCGTTTTCAATTTTTCTGGCCGCACCAAAAAAGCGTTTTGGTTTGTGTAAAGCATTGGCATCTACACCACCACTCAATATTTTTCCAGAGGCGGGCTGTACCGTATTGTAGGCACGTGCCAAACGAGTAATCGAATCCAAAAGAATCACCACATCATAGCCACATTCTACCAATCGTTTTGCTTTTTCTAAAACAATATTGGCAATTTTTACATGTTCATGAGCTTCTTTATCAAAAGTTGAAGCAATCACTTCCCCTTGAACGTTACGTTGCATATCGGTAACTTCCTCTGGACGTTCGTCAATCAGAAGAATCATTTGATATACTTCTGGATGATTGGCAGCAATGGCATTCGCTACATCTTTCAAAAGCATGGTTTTCCCTGTTTTGGGTTGTGAAACAATCATTCCACGTTGGCCTTTTCCAATAGGCGAAAACAAATCCATAATGCGTGTCGAAATTGTACTTTGTTTTTCGGCAATATTGAATTTTTCCTGTGGAAAAAGTGGTGTCAAGTGCTCAAAAGCAACACGATCTCTTACCACTTGTGGATCCAATCCATTGATTTTGCTCACCTTGATTAGTGGGAAATATTTTTCACCTTCTTTTGGTGGACGCACATGGCCCAATACTGTATCACCGTTTTTGAGTCCAAATAAACGAATTTGTGATTGTGAAACATAAATATCATCTGGAGATGATAAATAATTATAATCAGAAGATCTTAAAAAGCCATAGCCATCAGACATGACATCCAAGACCCCTTCACTTTCTATAATGGCATCAAACTCAAAATCGGGTTCTTTGTAGCGGTTTCTGTTGTCCTTGTTCCCGTTATTTTCTTTTCGTTGATGATTGTTATTATTACCGTTATTGTTGTTTTTGTTTTGGTGATTTTGTCCGTTGCTGTGTTTATGCTGTTTCTGTTGTCTTGGCTTGTTTTGTGCCTCTTTAGCAGAACTGTTATCGTTTTCTTTTGACGAATTTTTAGGCGTTTTGTTTTTCTGATTTTTATCTTGAGTACGATCAGTATTTTTGTTTTGTTGCTGATTCTGAGCGGGCTTATTGATGCGCTCTCGATTTGGTTTTTGTGGTCTTTTTGGAGCTTCCTTTTCCTGTGTAGTTGGAGTGGCCGCCTGTACATCCAAAATTTGATAAATCAGGTCTAATTTTTTTAAGGTTCTGAATTTTGGGACTTTTAAATTTTTTGCAATTTCCTGTAATTCAGGGAGTTTTTTCTCTTTTAATTGTGAAATTTCAAACATTATGTGTTGAGTATTTAATGATATTTAAATTGGTTTTTTTGTTGCGAACAACAACGTGGTGTGAAGATTATTTTAAAATGAAATAATTGTTGATATAGTGAAAATGAATGAAAACTGTAAGAATGCTTTCATATTTATATACTGCAATTATACAACAATATTTTTAATAAATTATTTAAAATAATAAAAAAGAAACTGCTACATTTGGGCTCTCAAAACACAATAATGCTTCAAAGAATCCAAACTGTATATATTATTCTGTCGGCTATTTGCTCCGGGGTTTTATCTTTTTTGCTGCCCCTGTGGACCAGTACGACTGCATCCTTTTATGCTGTTGATTCTATTGAAATTCTTGTTTTGTTCCTTGCATCAGCAGTATTAGCTGTTGTTGCTGTTTTGCAGTTTAAATCAAGGCAAACCCAATTTGTTGTTTGTCGTCTAAATATCATATTAAACTTAATTTTACTAGGATTGTTTGTATATCGGTTACTAAATGTATCTGGAGCGTATAAAGATGCTGAGAAAGGTATTGGGTTGTTTCTTCCTGTTATTTCTATCGTGTTATTGGTTTTAGCCAATAAAGCCATTAAAAAGGATGAAGCGCTTGTAAAATCAGTAGATCGATTGAGATAAACCTATTATCTTAGTAATATTAGTGCGAGAAAAAACCCTGACTTAGTCGGGGTTTTTTTGTAGTCTTCTTTCAAATTCGATGACTTCCAAATTTTGTATTTTTCCACTAGCAATTTCAAATCGTAACATGGTGCGTACTTTATGAAAACCATGAATACCAACAGCACCAGGATTCATGTGCAACAGATTTAATTTCTTATCATGCATCACCTTCAAAATATGCGAATGCCCAGAAATAAACAAATCGGGTGTTTGCTGCTTGATTTCTTCTCGAACTAGTTTTGAATACCGATGGGGATAACCTCCAATATGTGTAATCCAAACACGGACACCGTCTAATGTAAATTTTTGATGTAAAGGAAATTCAAGGCGTGCCTGAGCATTATCGATATTTCCATACACTGCACGCAAAGGTTTCAATTTTTTTAAGGCATCTGTAACGTGTAAATCACCGATGTCTCCAGCATGCCAAACTTCATCGGCGTGTTGCACATGTTTTATGATGTCTTCCCCAATGTATCCATGGGTATCGGAAAGTAATAATATTTTTGTCATGGATTCATTAAAACACAAAAGGGTTTCACTTCAAAGTCTTATCTTTGTTTTTCAGTAACAAAAGTATCAAATTAGCTTGAGATATTTCATAGAACTTTCCTATAATGGAACCGAATATCATGGTTGGCAAGTACAGCCAAACGCTACTACGGTACAATCTGTTTTGGATAAAGCGCTTACTGTTTTGCTAAAAACACCTGTTGCGACGATGGGTGCCGGCAGGACAGATACCGCTGTACATGCGGCAAAAATGGTGGCTCATTTTGATATCAATACGTTACTGGATGTAGATGACTTGACCTATAAATTAAATTCTTTTTTACCAAAAGATATTGCGATACATCACATCAAGCAGGTGCAAAATGATGCTCACGCACGATTTGATGCCACGCAAAGAACATATTTTTATAAAATGTCTTTGACCAAAGACGTTTTTAATATCAATGCTGCCCATTACTACAATAGGGATTTAGACTTAGACTTGATGAATGAGGCCTCCAAAATACTTCTAGAGTACTCAGATTTTAAATGTTTTTCCAGAGCTCACTCCGACGTAAAAACATACATTTGTACTATTTCTGAAGCCCATTGGACCAAAAGTGAAAATACATTACTATTTAAAATAAGTGCCGATCGTTTTTTAAGAAATATGGTGCGAGCCATAGTGGGTACACTTCTCGACGTTGGAAATCATAAAACCTCACTAGAAGATTTTCATAACATCATACAATCCAAAGACCGTTCTAAAGCCGGGGCCTCTGCGCCAGCTAAGGGCTTGTATTTGAGTAACATAACCTATCCAGATTCTGTATATAATGTCTAAAAACAATAAGAACATAGCGTTTGATGCACATTTGTTTGGCCGTCTTTTGGGCTACACAAAACGCTATTATTTGGTCTTTATTTTTGCACTCATTACGGTTTTTGGTTTAGCCATTTTTGGTGCGCTACGTCCAAAAGTTTTGCAACTTGCAATGGATCAAAACATTGAACAACAAGTGCAAGCTGGATTTTTGAAATACATCATTTGGATGCTTATTTTACTTGTTTTAGAAGTAGTTTGCAACCTGTTCTTTATTTATTACGCCAGTTGGCTCGGGCAATCTGTTGTTCGCGATATCAGAATCAAATTATTCAAGCAAATACTGGGCTTCAAAATGAAGTATTTTGACAATTCCTCTGTTGGGGTTTTATTGACAAGAACCGTTACCGATATGGAACGTATTGCCGATATTTTTGGCGAAGGACTTTTTATGATTTTTAGCGATATTCTAAAAATGATTGTTGTAGGGTCAGTAATGGCCTATATGAATTGGCATTTGAGTATCATTGTTTTTTGTACGTTACCTATCGTTTTGATTGCAACCAGAATTTTTCAGAAACATATGAAAAAGGCTTTTGAAGAGGTTCGAAATGAAGTTTCAAATTTGAATTCTTTTGTACAAGAACGCCTAACAGGCATGAAAATAGTACAACTCTTTGCGCGTGAAACTATTGAATATCAAAGATTTAAAGAAATCAATGAACGCCATAAAAAAGGATGGATCAAAACAGTTTGGTATAATTCAGTATTTTTTCCAATCGCCGAATTATTATCTTCTATAACCCTCGGAACTGTAATTTGGCTTGGAGGTTTGAATGTTATTTTTGAACAAACAGTTTCTGTTGGCGATTTGGCTGCTTTCATCATGATGGTGCCCATGATATTTAGACCGTTGCATCAAATTGCCAATAAATTTAATACGCTACAAATGGGTATGGTTGCCGCAGATCGAGTATTTAAAATTTTAGATACAACCTCCAATATAGATGATCTTGGTACTCAACAATTGACAGATTTTAAAGGGAATATTGAATTTAAAAATGTGTGTTTTTCTTATGTAGAAAATGAACCTGTTTTGAAACATATTTCATTTCAAGCCAAATCTGGACAAACGGTTGCTTTGGTAGGTTCCACTGGGGCTGGAAAAACAACGATTATTAATCTTTTAAATCGTTTTTATGATATTGATTCAGGAGATGTTTTGTTTGATAAAACCCCAATAACCTCCTTTTCATTGAAGTCATTACGAAAAAATGTAGCTGTTGTTCTTCAAGATGTTTTTTTATTTGCCGATACAATTTTTTATAATATTACTTTAGGCAACCCTAAGTTTTCAATTACAGATGTTGAAACAGCAGCAAAAGACATTGGTATTCATGAGTTTATAATGTCGTTACCTGGAGGATATCACTACAATGTAAAGGAGCGCGGTGCAATGCTTTCTGTTGGGCAACGCCAATTGATTTCTTTTTTACGTGCTTATATCATCAATCCAAAACTCTTGATTCTTGATGAAGCTACGGCTTCAATTGATACCTATTCAGAACAATTGATTCAAAAAGCAACAGCAAAAATTACGAAAGGCAGAACATCAATAATTATTGCTCACCGATTGGCAACCATTCAAAACGCCGATAAAATTATTGTGATGGATAAAGGAGAAATTGTAGAATTTGGTACTCATAAAGCACTTCTAAAAAACAAAGAGGGTGTTTACCGTGGTTTGTACGAAGCTCAATTTCTTAAAGAAAAAGAATTAAGTTAGGTCGGCCTTGACCTTTTCTTTCAATTCTTGTGTATTGCTAAACAGCACAAACTCGCCATTGTTCACATAAGATATTTGTCCAGATTCTTCACTCACAACAACCGCAATAGCGTCTGTTTTTTCAGTAATTCCAATGGCAGCTCTATGGCGAAGTCCAAAACGATCAGGAATATCTTTTTTATTGGTTACAGGCAAAATGACACGCGTAGCTTTAATAACGTTATTCGCTATGATGATAGCGCCATCATGCAGGGGGCTATTTTTAAAAAAGATACTTTCCAAAATCGGTTGAGTCACTTTGATATTCATCTCGTCACCAGTTTCAACTAAAAAATCTAAGTTATTGTTGCGTTCAAGAACAAGTAATGCTCCAGTTTTTGTGCTGCCCATTTTTACACAAGCATCAACAATAGCATCGGCGTTTGTGGCATTGCTGCTGACAGAGTTTGATAAAAACTTAAAGTGTTTTAGAATTCCATTTTTCTGACCAAAGTTTGTAGAGCCAATCATTAATAAAAACTTTCTTATTTCTGGTTGAAATACAACAATCAGTGCAATAATACCAACACTCATAAACCCTCCAAGAATTGTGGAGAGCATTCGCATTTGAAGGGCATCGACAAGAAGGAAAAACAGATAAAATATTACAATACCAATAAAAATATTGATGGCTACAGTACCTCGAATCAGCTTGTACACATAGTATAGTAAAAACGCCACGAGCAAAATATCAATGGCATCAAGAATATTGAAATCTAAAAGGTCTTTAAAAAGGTCCACAAAAAATTAAATTTGAATAAAGATACTAATATTATCGAAATCTATTAGAGTTGATTGAATAACTTGACACACTCCATGGCTTCTTTCACGTCATGTACTCGAAGGATAGATGCGCCATTCAATAGCGAAACCATATTTAGTGCTGTGGTTCCATTTAGGGCTTCTTTTGCAGTACAATCTAAAGTTTTATAAATCATTGATTTTCTGGAAACTCCACAAAGCATGGGGCAGTTGAGATTTTGAAAAAACGCCATATTTCCAAGAAGTTCATAATTTTGAGATAATGTTTTTGCAAATCCAAAACCAGGATCAATGACAAGATCCATGATGCGATGTTGTTTAGCAAGCTGAATACGTTCGGAAAAATAGCCATAAATAGCGTTGATGAGGTGGTTGTAATTTGTGAGTGTTTGCATGGTTTGAGGAGTGCCTCTCATGTGCATCATGATATAGGGAATCTTCAATTCGCCAACTGTTTTCATCATTTGATCATCCAAATGTCCAGCAGAAATATCGTTTGAAATGACAGCGCCAGCATCAACACACTCGCGAACTACTTTGGCACGAAAGCTATCTATGGAAATCAATACATTGGGAAACTGTTTGAGAATCAATTCTACAACAGGGACAATCCGTTGTAGTTCTTCGTTTTCAGAAACAAAATCTGCTCCAGGACGCGAACTGTAGGCGCCAATATCGATAAAAGTAGCCCCTTCCAAAATGAGTTTTTCTGCCTGTGCTAAAATGCTTTTTGGGTCTTTAAAGAGACCTCCGTCATAAAAAGAATCGGGAGTAATATTCAAAATTCCCATGACTTTTGGCGTGCTCAAATCGATGAGTTGTCCTTTGCAATTTAGACTTAGATTTATGGTGTTGTTTTTAGAATTCATTAGCAGTACAAAGTTTAAACCATAAATTTTGATGGTTTGAAAATTTTAAGCGAAATTTACGGAAAATTCAATCCATTTTATGCAAAATACATCAAAAGAATACGATGCAATTGTTTCAAGTTGTAGAGATTTGTTTTCAAAAAAAATGAAAGACTATGGTTGTGCATGGCGTATTTTGCGACTGCCTTCGCTAACGGATCAAATTTTTATCAAAGCGCAACGCATTCGTGGATTGCAACAAAATAAAACCCAACGTGTGGACGAAGGGGCTTCAAGCGAATTTATTGGAATCATTAATTATTGCATCATGGCATTAATTCAGATAGATCGCGGTGTGGTAGAGCAGCCCGATTTGTCTTTTGAGGAAACCATGGCAGATTATGATTCAAAAATTGCTCAAACCAAACAATTGATGATGGATAAAAATCACGATTATGGAGAAGCTTGGCGCGACATGCGTGTGAGTTCCCTCACAGATTTAATCCTTCAAAAACTATTGCGCGTAAAACAAATTGAAGACAATGCAGGTCAAACTCTCGTTAGTGAGGGGATCGACGCCAACTATCAAGATATGATTAATTATGCCATTTTTGCGCTCATTCACATAAACGAAAAATCATGAACATCTTAACCCCAATTTCTAGAATATTTGTAGGCATACTATTTATTATTTCTGGTTTCATTAAGTTGAACGACCCCCTTGGATTTTCCTACAAACTTCAAGAATATTTTAGCGCAGAAGTATTAAACCTTCCTTTTTTGGAGCCATACGCTCTAGCAATTTCTGTTTTTGTAGTTGTTTTTGAAGTTGTATTGGGTGTGTTTTTATTGATTGGCTACAAACCAAAATTTACACTTTGGAGTCTTTTATTGATGATTGTTTTCTTTACATTTTTAACATTTTACTCTGCATATTTTGATAAAGTCAAAGACTGTGGATGCTTTGGAGACGCTTTAAAACTGACTCCATGGGAAAGTTTCACCAAAGATGTTGTCTTGCTTGTTTTGATTCTAATTGTCTTTTTTGGGAAAAAATATATTACACCAATTTTCAACCCCATTGTAACCAACAGTGTCGCTGCACTGAGTCTAGTATTGAGTTTAGCATTTGGCTATCATGTCTTGATGCATCTTCCAAGTATAGATTTTAGAGCATACAAAATTGGCGATAACCTTCTTGACAATATGAGCACACCACCCGATGCGCCAAAAGCTGTACAAGAATTTACATGGACTTTTGATGTGGATGGAGAACAGCAAACGATTGTTACAGACGGTTCGTACCCAAGTGTAAATGGAACTTATGTTGGTGTTGAAACAAAAATTATTAAAGAAGGTTTTCAGCCCCCAATTTTAGATTTTTCAATTGAATCTGAAGAAGAAGATTTTACAGAATATTATCTTGAAAAAGACCGATTACTGATGCTTGTTTCATATAACTTAGAAACTGCTGAAAAAGAAGGACTTTTGAAATTAAAATCAATTTCCGACCAAGCGCTTCAAAAAGGATATACAGTGATTGGGCTGAGTGCCTCTGGAGAAGACGTTAAGAATAGAATAAAACAAGAATACGATCTTCGCTTTGAGTTTTTCATTTGTGATGAGAAAGCTCTAAAAACTGTAGTACGTTCCAATCCAGGAGTTCTTCAACTCAAAAAAGGAACGGTACAACAAAAAGTACATTGGAACGATATTGAGGATTTAGAATTATAAAATTTGGGAAATTATATAGCAAAAAAAATAATTAACACTTGCATCACTCTTTTTGGTGTTGTTACCGTTATTTTTTTTCTGTTTAATATTCTTCCTGGCGACCCAGCTCGAATGATGCTAGGTCAGAACGAAGACGCTGCTCAATTACAAATAGTTCAACAAAAGTATGGATTTGATCAATCCGTTTTTACGCAATATTTGTACTATTTGAATGATTTATCGCCACTTTCTATTCATTCAAACACCGATGAGCATTATACAAATCTTTCTTCAAAAAATTACAAGTATGTTTCGCTTTTCAAAACAAAAAAAAAGAGTGTTATTTTAAAATGGCCTTATTTGAGAACTTCATTTACGCGTCAAGGAAAAAATGTTTCAGAACTACTAAAAGATACTTTTCCCAACACCCTTATACTGGCAAGTACTTCAATTATAATAGCATTATTTTTGGGTGTGTTTTTGGGCATCATTTCGGCCTTATACAAAGACCGTTGGATAGATAAATTGATTCTTGTTATAAGTACTCTTGGAATGAGTTTACCGTCTTTTTTTAGTGCGATAATCTTTGCTTGGTTGTTTGGGTTTTTATGGCACGAATTTACAGGCCTCGAAATGACAGGGAATTTGGTCGAATTGGACGATTATGGCGAATATGGTGCTTTGCAATTTCAAAATTTAATTCTACCCTCCATTGTTTTGGGAATTCGTCCACTAGCAGTGGTTTCACAATTGATGAGAAATTCTTTGCTAGAAGTGTTCAATCAAGAATATATCAAAACGGCTCAAGCCAAAGGATTGAGCGCAAAACAAGTTCTTTTAAGGCATGCGCTCAAAAATGCAATGAGCCCGGTTGTGACGGCAATTTCTGGTTGGTTTGCTTCTTTATTAGCTGGAGCAGTGTTTGTAGAATATGTTTTTGGGTGGAATGGTCTAGGAAAGGAAATAGTAAATGCATTAAATACTTTAGATTTACCTGTAATTATGGGGGCTGTTTTAATAATTGCTAGTATTTTTGTAGTTCTAAATATTATCGTCGATATTATTTATGCGTATTTAGATCCTAAAATAAAATTAAACTAAATGAAAAAAATACTTTTTTCTTTTTTACTCGGAAGTGCTTTACTCAATTGTCAGTCTAAGCCTATTACCACATTTTCAGAAGCAGCTCTAAATGATGAGTTCATAACTTTAGACGAAAAAGTAGTGTCTTTTGGTGCAATACTAGACCAACATAAAGGGCAAACTATTTTTATTGATGTATGGGCTTCGTGGTGTAAGGATTGCAGAAAAGGATTGCCTAAAGTTAAAGAAATCCAGAAAGATTATCCAGAAATGGCGTATGTATTTTTGTCTCTTGACAAGTCTTTGGGTGCATGGAAAAAAGGAATACAAACATATAATCTACAAGGCGATCATTACTTTATGCAATCGGGTTGGAAAGGTGCTATGGGTACTTTTTTAGATTTGGATTGGATTCCCCGTTATATGATTGTAAATCCGGAAGGAGAAATTGTAGTATTTAAAGCAATAAAAACTAAAGATAAAAACTTAAGAAAACACTTGAAATGAGAAAACAAATTGTTGCAGGAAATTGGAAAATGAATAAGGACTATGTGGATTCAGAAATACTAGTTTCAAAACTCTTAGAAACGCATCAACATTCTGATGTAGATGTCATTATAGCACCACCATTTACCAATTTATTAGCTGCTTCACACACCTTGAAAAGCACTTCTATAGCAGTAGCTGCTCAAAACATGCATTTCGCAGAAAGTGGTGCATACACAGGAGAAATTAGTGCCGAAATGCTCAAAAGTGTTGGTGTACATACTGTTATTTTGGGACATAGTGAGCGTCGTGCCTATTTTAATGAAACAGACGAATTATTGGCTAAAAAAGTAGATGCAGCTTTGGCCAATGATATGCGCGTTATTTTTTGCTTTGGAGAAGAGTTGACAGAACGAAAAGCAGGAAAAGAAAACGAGGTTGTTGAAAGTCAAATTAAAAATGCACTTTTTCATTTATCAGAAACTTCTTGGAGTCAAATAGTGTTGGCCTATGAGCCTGTTTGGGCAATTGGAACAGGAGAAACCGCAACTCCAGAACAAGCGCAAGATATGCATGCATTTATCAGAAAAACTCTCGAAAACCAGTACTCAGCAACTCTGGCTGACAGTGTTTCAATTCTTTATGGTGGGAGTGTAAAACCTGCAAATGCAAAAGAGATTTTTTCAAAACCCGACGTTGATGGAGGGCTAATTGGAGGCGCAGCATTGGACGCAGAAATGTTTAATGCTATCATTCATTCATTCTAGGAATAAGTGGACACCGACTCTACTTATATTGCATATTATTTTGAGGTTGAGCCTCTGAGCCCTGGAGTAGAAATTCTCATTGCAGAGCTTGGCTATGCAGGATTTGAGAGTTTTGTAGAAACCCCAAAAGGGGTTACAGCATACATCCAAAAAAAAGAACATTTGCCAACAATGTTGGAAAACATTTTCATATTGCAAAACACTTCATTTTCAATTCAGTACAGCTTTGAGGAAATTGAACAAGTCAATTGGAATGCCAAATGGGAAGAGAATTTTCATCCCATTCTAGTAGATGATCGTTGCGCTGTACGAGCACCATTTCACGAGAAAAGTAGTGCAGCATACGATATTGTCATAGAGCCAAAAATGAGTTTTGGTACCGGGCATCATGAAACCACGCACATGATGATTCAATTTATTCTTGATACAGACTTTAATGATAAAACGGTTTTGGATATGGGCTGTGGAACTGGAGTGTTGGCAATTTTGACCGAAATGAAAGGGGCTACTACCGTTGAAGCAATTGATATTGATCAATGGTGCTTTCTGAATAGCATTGAAAACGTAGAGCGAAATTCTTGTCAACATATTAAAGTTTCAAAAGGTGATGCAAGAATTTTGAAATCCAAAAAATTTGATATCATTATTGCAAATATCAACAGGAATATTCTCATTCAAGATATTCCAACCTATGCCACTTGCTTAAATGCAAATGGTTTATTATTTTTAAGTGGTTTTTATAACAATGATATCCCAATGATTCAAGAAGTTTGTGCGGATTATAATTTAAGCTTAGAGTCACAAATTTCGAGAAATGATTGGGTTGCCTTAAAATTTAAAATCAATTAATGGCCACAAAAGAAAAAATAAAAGAAGTCCTTGAAACAACTGAGGATCACGAAAAATTTAACGAAATTGTTTTATTTAACGATGATGTTAATACTTTTGATCATGTGATTCAGACTTTGGTCGATGCTTGTAATCATACGTACGAACAGGCAGAACAGTGTTCTCTTTTGGTGCATTACAAAGGAAAATGTACTGTAAAAACAGGGCCTTACGACGACTTGAAACCCCGATGTTCAAAATTGTTACAAGCGGGGTTGAGTGCCGAAATTATTTGATTTGAAAGACCTATAAATTACAAAGTCGAAGGGCAAACGTAGTCGCTAAGTTCTAAGTTTGTTTTTTTCAATGCCGCAAATCCGCCAGCAATATCAATAATGTTATGAAATCCATTTGCTTTCAGTATAGATGCCGCAATTACAGACCTGTAACCACCTGCGCAATGTATATAGTATTTTTGATCTGAACTAATTTGATGAAGTTGTTTGTTGATGTAGTCCAACGCAAAATGTTGAACATTTGGACCTTTCAAGTGCATCGATAAATACTCGCCATCTTTTCTAACATCCAAAATATTAACAGATTCATTTTTCATGTGTTGTTCAAATTCTGTTGCAGGAATGGAAGTGATTTGATCTGTTTTTTTTCCAGCATCTATCCAAGATTGAATACCACCTTTTAGGTAGCCATTAGTATTGTCGTATCCAACTCGAGCAAGACGAGTGATAGCTTCTTCAGATTTTCCTTCAGGAACAACCAAAAGAATTGGTTGTGTAATGTCTGTAATAAGTGCCCCAACCCATGGTGCAAAACCACCATTGAGACCAATAAAAATTGATCCTGGAATATGGTTTTTAACAAATTCTTGTTGCGTTCTAACATCTAAGATGAGTGTGTTGTTGTTTTCCGAAAGTTCTTCAAAGACATCAACAGAAAGTGGTGTATCACCAGAGTCAAGCACATGGTCTAAATTTGAATACCCCATTTTGTTTAGAAGTGCATTTTTAGCAAAATATTGTGGTGGTGGATTGATGCCGTCTAAGACTTCTTTCACAAATTCTTCCTTGGTCATATCAGATCTTAGGGCATAATTTGTTTGTTTTTGATCTCCAATCGTGCCAACAGTTTCTTTGCTGAGGTTTTTACCACAAGCAGAGCCAGCGCCGTGTGCAGGATATACAATAACGTCGTCACTTAGTGTCATAATTTTTGAACGCAAAGATTCAAAAAGCATTCCCGCCAAGTCTTTTTCTGTTAAATCTGATTTTATGGCCAAATCAGGTCTACCAACATCGCCCAAAAACAGGGTGTCGCCAGTAAATACAGCATGATTTTTAGCATTTTCATCAATCAATAGGTAGGTTACAGATTCTAATGTGTGGCCAGGTGTGTGTAAAACTTTCAAAGTGATATTTCCAATTTTAAATTCTTCGTTATCAGAAGCGTTGTAGCAATTGAAAGCTGTTTTTGCATTAGGGCCAAAAACAATATTGGCTCCAGTTTTCTTAGCCAAATCAACATGCCCAGAAACAAAATCGGCATGAATGTGAGTTTCAAAAATAAATTTGATTTGAGCACCACTTTTTTGAGCCCTTTCGATGTAGGGTTGAGGTTCTCTTAGAGGGTCAATAATCGCTGCTTCGCCATTGGATTCAATGTAATAAGCACCTTGGGCGAGGCAATTGGTGTAGATTTGTTCGATAATCATAGTGATAGAGTTTTGTACAAAATTAAGTTTTTTGAATTTGACTAAAAATTCTTTTGCGTAAAAAATTATTAAGTTATATTTGCACCCCTATAATGGCCTCGTAGCATAACTGAATAGTGCACTTGATTACGGCTCAAGAGGTTGCAGGTTTGAATCCTGCCGAGGTCACCAAATCGGAGAATTGATTCACAGGAATTGGTTCTCCTTTTTTTATGTTTGAGATTTCCTTCGATAAAATCGGGATTGAGCCAAAAATAGCGTTCACTTTTGGGGTTCGAACTTGGTCGTTTGACTTGTCGTAACCCAATCCGGATGGAAAGACTAAATGTTGTAGTTTTTGTCGTTGTTTTAAATCTCCATCAACCCAAATCTTCTCGAGAGATTCGGATAAAGTAAGGGCTTTATCAATGGCCAATTCAAGGTTCGAATTACTAAGTGATAGATTTTCAATTTTTGACTGTAATTCGTCTTTTTGAGTTTCATACTTGACGATCTAATTTTATTAGCTTGGTTCTTTATAGTTATTCTGGATACCAGTTTGAATTAAAATTACAATAATCAGTAATTAATTATCTGCCAAGTGACATGTAATTATCATTATATCTCATAGTTGTTTTATAATCCCGTAGTAATATATTAAATAAAAAAGGCTGTAAACTTAAATTGTTTACAGCCTTTTTTATCCTCTCTAATTATTCTCTTGGTTGTACTGTAATAATATTTATAATTTTATTAACCTAAAAGTATTTGTTTTATTTACACTCAATAAGTAGACTCCACTTGGAAGAGATTGTGCATTTATTTCTACATTTTTATTATATGGTTTTTTATGCAATATTTTTCTTCCTGAAATGTCGTATAATGAAATAGATTTTATCTCATTCTTGGCTTTTATATTCCAGTGAGTTGATGCTGGATTTGGAAAAATACTCAGTTTAACTTCATTAACTTCATTAACTGATAAACTTTCCACGACGTTAACAGTTCTTGTAACTTCAGTAGCATTATTTCCAGCCGCATCAGTAGCGTTGTAAGTTACAGTGTA
>CANNCM010000014.1 GCA_947503105.1 uncultured Flavobacteriaceae bacterium
GCCTACTTCTGCTGTTCCTGTTACTGTCGTCTCAGTAGCTGAAGAAACTGTTGGTGTATCTGGTGCGGTGGTGTCAGAAACGATTGCTTGTGTTTGATCTGATTCAACATTATTAGAATCTGTTGAAGTTACAAAAATTATAGCTCCAGCTTCCTGAATTGTGTTGTATGTAATTGAAAAACTACCATCAACTTGTACAATACCTGTGCCTATGATAGAAACACCATCAGACGCATAAACCGTTATTGTACTGTCTGGTTCTGATGTTCCTGTTACTGTTGTTTCGGTAGCCAATGTTACCGTGGCTCCAAAATCGTCATCTGTTGTGGTAATTGAAATAATTTTATCCGCCACATCGTCATAAAGATCTTGTGAATTGACATCATCTACACTAATTGTCAATGCGCTAGAAATATCGCCATCGAGTTCAGTGTCATCTTGCCCAGTAACAGTAATTGTTTGAGCAGTGTTCCAATCTGTTTCGGTAAATGTTAGTGTTGAAGGTGAGATTGCTGCTTCAGTAGGATCATCTAGCGATAATGTTAAGACCACATTTGATGATATCGGCTCAGTAAGCATAACCTCAAGACTGTCCGTTGTACCCGTTTCTGAAACAACAAGTTCTGTTTTAGAAACATTAATGTCTGGAGGACAGACTTGCGCTGGCGCCTCTCCTAATGGCAGAATGCCGCTATTTAGCATTTGCCCAACTTGTTTCTCAAATAGTAACGTCCCATCTGATTTGACAATAGTAAAGCCAACTTCTTGATTCCATGGAGAGGCTACAAACTCAAATCCAACAGACCAATCACTTAGTGGTGGAGAGTTGTAAACGCCATTAGTAACTGGGCCAGAGTTAGGGTCAGCACCTTCAGGAGTAATTGTTCCAGTATAATTAAGGGAACTAATACTAAATTTAATTGCGCTATTTTCCCAATGATAACCCAAATCATCCGTTTCGGCTGTCATCGTAATTGTAAAACTTTCACCCTCACTAAAAAAATGAGTTGTAGGTATGTCTGCTTGCACAACCCTAGTAGTAACCGGAGATGTTGATCCATCTGCGTTTATATAACTTACGCTAATGGTTGTTCCGTATTCTATTTCAGGGCTAAGATTTGAAAATGAAAAAGCACCAGTGTTATCTGCTTGTATCGTAAGGGTTATTTCCTCTGAACTACAAATTGGTTGATAGGTAAGTGAAACAACACTATCCGGTGTAGCTAAATTACCAGTCACTTCGGTTGAAGACGCTGTTAAAATTTCAGCAGCTCCACAAGGTCTTGGGCTAATACCATTCAACCTAGCGCTAGGGTCTACAACACTCAATATAACATCTTCAGAAACTGTAGCTGTTGTCTGATCATTAGCATCATAAACTGTTATTGTGATCGGGTAATTCCCTGCTTGTATATAGGACAAGTTTTGAAGCTGACAATCTGTAAAATTATATTCAACTGCAAAATCTGTTGCAAAGCCAAAATCTGTAGCCAACTGAACAGACCCTGAAAGAAGTGGGTCTTCAAGTAAATTTCCAAAATCTACTGTAACAATATCTCCTACAGCAAAAGGAGCATCAACCTCTCCATTGGACATCAGTACATACAGTGGTCCATCGTCTATTGACACTTCACTAACTGGGTCTCCCTCTGGACCGGATGGACCATAGCTTGCATAAGAGCTTTGGTTTAGAGACGACCCCCAATCTGGTTCCCAATTGATGTATTTTGGAAAAGGATCACACGTTGCTGGGTTAGCAGGGATATCGCTTAGGCAAAGTTCAATTCCAGAATCGTTCCAATAGTTTTGATCTACCAAACCAGTCTGTTCAAATTCTGAGCGAACCTCACAATAATTTGTAGCCCCGTCTCCATCGGTATCCGCACAACCATCGATAAAGTCAGTGATATGACCTGTAATTTCAGCTTCTATATTATCTGGAAGACCATCATTATCTGTGTCTGTTGTTCCCCATACCAAAGGTTCCTTACTAATTGTTATATTTAGCTGGTAGTTTAACTCTTTAAAAATAGTGTCAGAGTTACCGGTAGTTGATACGTCTACAGTTGCCTGCTTACCTTCCCAATTGCTGTACCAATTAATTGTATTACCATATTCATCTTGAGTCAGAGGAATTAATGTAATGGTTTGTGGCGTGTCCCAATTGTCTGGAGTAAATGTGAGTGGCGATACATCTGCGATTAAAGCTTTAGTATAACTGCCATCACTGCTTAAAACAAAATTATTGGGATTAATGGTAACTTCTACATCCGATGTTGGTTGTATTGGTAGGACAACTGTAAATGTTGGGTGTGGCGTTACAGGAATCTGTTGATCAGGATTAAAATAAATATCTTGAATTGTATTTGTTGTAGCATCTTTAAGAGCTCCGAAAATTAAATTCGCATCATCATCTTTAACAATAACCTCAATGTTGGCTTCTTGAGCATTAGCAAAATTGCCAGATGTTCCTTGATCAACACTGATAAGAAGCTGATTTGTGGTACTCCCGTCCAAGTCGGCATCATCAATCGCTGTAATTGTAAAATATTGCGTGGTGTTCCAATTGGAGGCGTCAAAAGATAGTGTGGTGGTTTGAATCTGAAATTCATCAGACGCCGTTGATGCAACTACACTAACCGTCTCTGTGGGTGCTTCAGAAAGACTTACTCCAATTTCTACCGTATTGGATAATGATCCATCGGCAGTCTCTCTTATTTCATAGAATAAAGATTCGGCAGCAATTACTCGCGTGGTTCCGATATCTAAAGTTGTAAAATTAGCAGATGTAGATAGATCGGCATATCTTACATTGGGAGTTGTCCCTGAGTAGTCTGGGTTTCCAATAAAAGTAAAGAAAATAGGTGTTATTTGGTCTCCATCAATTTCTATATCGTCGGGCGCATTTATAGTTATTGTATGAGATAGTGTGGTTAAAGGCTGACCATTTGGGTATGTAGTTCCAAATTCAAGTACCGATGGCCCAGAGATTACCGCCTCAGACGAGTCGTCAGAAGTTACTTCGAGATAAACGGACCCCGAATTTTGAGGCAAAGCACTAATGGCCACTTCATAGCTTCCAGAATTGCCTTCATAGGCTACATCTTGCAGTGGGGTTATCGTAAACTGAGCTTGTTCGTTATCAGTTAGCTGAATCGTGGCATCAATGTTTGTGTTCCATACATTGGTGTTATTTTGATCGTAAGAAAAAAGATCAATACTTTGAATTTGGGATTGATTTAACAGAAAATCGTCATTAATTTCAATGGTTACAGGAAAAGATTGTGGCGAATTATAATAATCACCAGCCGGGATAGTAAAATTCCAACTCCAATTTTCATAGACCAAGACACCTGAGCCTCCATCAGAAATTGAAACTCTACTGTCAGAGGGGTCGCTAAATCTTAGTATCGTTTCTGTAGTTGTGTTTTGACCAGAAACTTGAAGCATCCAATTTAGGGTTGCCGAACCTTGGGATTCTTCGTAAGAATATGAAAAGGAATCAAACCAACTCGCAACAAGAGAACAGCCATTGGCATCTGTAGAAGCGCCATATGGTGTGTTGTCACATTGATCCTGAAGGTCATTGATTCCGTCATTGTCGGTATCCTCATCGTATGGATCTGATCCAAGGGTGATTTCTTCGGCATTAGTTTGTCCATCATTATCACAATCGGCTGAATTCCAATCTTCAGATGGTGTTCCTTGTGAAAGAGTATAGTTATCATTTCTTTGATTTTGAGGAATTTCACAATAATCTAACAGATATGATAAATCGTTATTTACTGTTAGCGAAGGACCATTGAAAAGATCTAGTGAACTGTCCGGCGCACCGAATTGATTAAAGTATTCTTGGCCATTTGTGTAGCCATCTCCATCGCAATCTAGGGACATAAAATGATCTATTTGCGCTACACTACTAAAGTTATCAGGCCATCTAAACGAAAGGATTTCGGGAAATGAACAAATATCAAATGGATCTGTACCTTGGTCTAGCTCTATTTGATCGGCAACCCCATCACCGTCATCGTCAGGATCGTCCGCATCACTAATACCATCAAGATCAAAATCTTCACAGGTCGAGTTATCCCTTGGGAGGTCATCATCTACATCCGGGCATCCATCTCCATCGTCATCTGTATCTGCTTCATCTAAAATATCATCTAGATCTAAATCTGGAGTATTACTATCTTTAACAATCAATTCTTTTTGAGTAATTGGTATGTTATCATAGTCATTCGTGGTTTTTATATCGACATCAAAGAAAAGACCCATGGTCTGGTCACCATCCACTATTCCATCTTCAACAGCGCTCACTGTAACATATTGTGGAGTATTGTAATTTGCAGAGGTAAACGTTAATTGCGCAATGAGTTTATGATTTTCAATTTTATCCACCACTGATGGATCGGGCGTTGTAATATTCCAAGACCCTGGGTCGTCAAAATTTGAATAATCATCAAATAATCTGTACGAAGAATTGTAAACCCCGTCTTTATCTCGATCTTCTTGAAAATCTCTCCAACCATCGTTGTCTGTATCTGACCATTTTGGGTTACTCACTCCTGCTGAAACCTCAAAAGCATAGGGCATTGGTTGGGTTAGGTCTTTGTATAGAGCATCGTTTTTTGCTCCATCGGCGTCAGCAACGTAAATATTGTAGTACACTTCTTGGCCCTCAGCTAATGGAGTTTCTAAAAATATACCAATAGAAGCTTCTGTGGGGCCTTGTGGCGTTTCTGTTGTAAGACCTCCCTCGTATAAACTTAAAGAACTAAAGTCTTCCAAAGCTCCGTTATTATCTAGTTTAATGACTGAAACTGGGATGTCGTCATTTATTACACGAAATAAAAATGATTTTTCATAATTAGGATCGTAAACTTTTGTATTACTTAAATGAAAGGCTTCTGGATTTTGAAACTTTACTTTAATGGTGTATGCTGTGTCTTTTTGAATATAATCTTCCTGTTTACAGGTTATATTAAAATCTTGGAAAACGTTCCAATTTTCAGGTGTAAATGTTAGAGGCGCTGGTGGATCAAAATACACTTCAGATCCATCATTTGGGACTTCAAAAATTACAGTAACGTTTTGATAGGGCTTTGCTGTAAGTTTTAGTCTTGCAGCATTAGTTTGTGTTTCACCCTCATTAATACGGATCGTATATGGTGTACTGCCTTCTTCGATATTTTCTACGTTAACATCAAGATGTAGCCCTGGTTGATCATCATCTCTCAAATAAAAATTATCATCGATGGGGCCCGCATTCAAATAATTCGGATCTGTTGTTAAATCGTTATTGATGACATATTGAAAATCAACTTTTGGAATTGAGCCCAAATTATATTCAAGAGCTCCGTCCCAACTATCATTATCACGATTCCAAAACGACACAAATTGTCCCTCGTCCCAGTTGTTTTCATCAAAAATGAGTTGCCTTGAAGGATTGGTATGTGTGGAAGTGTTGGCATTGTAAACAAAATAATCTTGATCAAGTTGAGCATCTGAATCATTAGGCTTATTATGTGGATTTACAACAATGTCATACACCACTTGTGTTCCTGGCTGTGGTGCAAAGGGTAAAGATGTCCTAATGGCATAGTTTCTGTAGTTATCAAACGAGTCTACTCCATCACCAAACCTAGATCTTTTTGCAGGATTAGGGTTTAAGTAATTTAAAGACTGATTTAAATAAATATTGAGTAATTCATCAGTTATTGGTCTTTGCCAATAGGCATCAAATGGTTCAGAGCTGTTTTGAACGACTTTCCATGATGGATATGGAAATGACTCAAGTTCTTGAATGGAAGAGGGATTAAGATTTATGTCGTTGTATTTCATCTCTCTGAACGATCCATTAATCTCAGTTAATACGAGGTGAGTCCAATAAAAATTCTCTCGTGGATCAAAGTCGGATGAACTGTAAGAAAAGGTATTTTCAACCGCATCGGGATCTGAAAAAGACGAATAGTCCACTGGACTATCCCCGCCAACATAAACTAGTTTATTAACACTCCATGGTTTTGGGTCATTGTCATAGTAACTAAAGAAGCTTCCAAATCCATTATTGTTTAGATTCGCATTGAAATTTGTTTTAGCTCGGATACCAAAAACATTGAATTTTACCGTCTGGTTAGTAGAAAAAGAGGATTGCCCATTTTTATAAGACCAGTTTTGAGTAATATTAGCTGTTGAGAGTCCAAGTCCGTTGATAATATTTATTGCATTGGAGTTAACATCAATCCATGGGGTAAAGTCTCCTGTATCTAAAGCATATATTTTATTGATTCCAATATACTTTTGTTGGGCATAACCATTGGTGCTTGATCCGGATTCTGTTGGACGTATATCGCCATACCAATCTTCGTTTTGCCTATTGGTTAATGTAATAGGCATTTGTTGTCTGTTTGTTGGTAAAATCCATTTTGGATCTTTATTGTTAAAGGTAGCCACATTCGCATTCGCATATGCAAGATCTGTCCCTAACCAGAATGCGTCTGGATCGCCATGATCATCTGGTCCTGTTTCATTATAATGTGTGTAAAGTACTGAACCGACATCGTGATGATAGGTTTGTGTCATATTAGAAATGTCATCAATACTACTGGTTCTGTCAAATGAAAAGCGATTGATTTCTGTGTAGGTTAAGTTTGGGGCATCCTGTTTGGTATTTATGACAACTTCAGAACTAGAATCTTTGGGTAATAAGTTATCTCCATTAAAATAATCAATTGAACTTTTGTTGGCAGTATAAATGATTGTTTTGGATGAAGATGAGTAATTGGCTGTTGGACTGTATTTAGTTTCTATTTTAACTACAACATCTTCTGTAGGCGCCAAAGAACTTGTAAGTGTATGTGAAAAATCCCAAACTGCAATTGGCAGATCGTAGGATGAAGATCCAGTACTGATACCAGACACAAGAATATTATCTAATTCATCTTTAATTCTAATTTCTGAGTCCGTTTGCACAATCCCAAAAACTTCGTCGTTCCATGGGTTATATTTAGTGTAAGGTAAAATAGTGTTATCTGAAACCGTTGTTTCTATGTAGAATCCTCTAGGGACTCCGTTATCTGAGGAATACGTTTCAACAGTGTATTGGTTATTATAAGTGCCATCGTACAGCCCATTCATCCACCAATCGCCTTTAAAGTCAAAGACAACTTTTAGGGTACTTCCAACAGCTTGTGTTGCAAATGATGCCCCCCATTTTTTATCATCATCAAAAGGGCTACTCACACTAGAATCGTTTAAATAAAAATTCTGGTAATAGTGGTGTGCTGCAGAAGACGCTGATATTGGACTTCCATTGACATCATTTCCCGTTGATGAAAAGAAAGAAATTAAATTACCTGCACTATCATAAATAAATACATCAAAAGCTGCACCATAAATAGGATTAGAACTATCATTTAATGGGTTTTGAACAAGGCCACCAATACTATTTGGAAAAGTAAACAAAACGAAACTCTTAATCAGTTGTCCAATATTCGTGCTAAATGTTGGACGGCTATTGGCCCAATTCCCAAAATAAAACAAACCAAAATTCTTCCTACTGTTCAAGTGGTTCCTTTCTGTGGTCTGCCCAAAATCGCCCGAGGCGAGTTCTAAAGTATTGTAGTCACTTGTGTGTTGATAGGGGCCTATATTTAGTTCTGTAATTTTATTCTCAAAAGGAGTTTGAGAAAAACACAAAAACGTATTTAATAGCAAAAAAATAATTAAGCGATATTTCATTTTGTATAATTTATTTGGCAAAAATTTGAACAAAAATATTATATTTACACGATTGATTATTTTTCTTTTTTTTATAAAAAATTATCTTTTATGAGATTGGCATTCTACAGAAGCAAAGCTGTTAAAATTTTATTTTTATTAGGAGTTTACTATTTGAATGGACAAAACTTTGAAATAAATAAAATTTTATCCGACAACTATATCCTCAACATTGTCTCCAATGAAAAAGGTGTTTATATAGGGACGTCTGATGGTATTTTTGTTATAGATGAAACTTATAACCTCAAACTCTTTAACGCTAAAATAAGAGGGGCAATTAATGCAAATTTAGACTCTATAGATGTCTCACTAATACAATATACTGACAGTTACAACAACTTACTACAAAAGTTATGTCAAATAACTCATTATAAACAACAGTTAAACAAGACAATAATCTATTGCTTGTAGTCGTTGGAAGTTATTTGTTTACGAAAAGACATTCTATTCATTTGAAGTGTTATCTACAACTTTTGATCTTTATCGTTATTGTAATGGATTTTATACAAAAAGAGCCGCAAGTTGCGGCTCTTTCTCAAATGTATATTAAATTTATTCCTTTACTAAGCGTAAAATTTTACTTCTCGTATCCGATTTAATTTTTATAAAATAAACTGCAGATTTTAAAGAAGATAAATCTATTTCTCTTTCAAATCCAAGATTTTTGAATAATACTGTTTTTCCGTTTATATCAAAAACTTTTACGCTTAGCGGGGTGTCAACCCCAGTAGATATAGATATAACATCGTTTACAGGATTAGGGTAAATAACAAATAACTTTGATGGTTCAAATATATATAAGCTTAATGTGGAGTTTGGATCTAATGGATCGCTTCCTCCATTTAGCTCATCTAAATTACCATAACCATCACCATCAGTGTCATTATCAGGATCTTGATGGTCTGGAGTGCCGTCACCATCTTCATCAGCATTATTGTCTTCCAAATAATCAGCAACACCATCATTATCGCTATCCGTTGCAGGAACATTGCCTGATCCCTCATTTATATCAGGAATACCATCACCATCCGTGTCCGTTGGAGTGTCTGACGAATCAAGTGGATTTGTTCCAGCTGTAGTCTCCTCACCATTAGAAATTCCATCACCATCAGTGTCATTATCAGGATCTTGATGGTCTGGAGTGCCGTCACCATCTTCATCAGCATTATTGTCTTC
>CANNCM010000015.1 GCA_947503105.1 uncultured Flavobacteriaceae bacterium
AAAAACTCCTACTCAATCCAATTCAAATTAATCAAATCCTCTCCAAAATAGTTCGACTTCACTCCTCTTGGCTCCACTAGACGGGACAAACTCAAATTTTTTGAGATTTGTCCCATTTTATTTAAGTCCTGTAGTTACACATTTATGTCTCCAAGTTTTGACTATTATCGCATTTATAGTAGATTATATACAAAAAGAGCCGCAAGTTGCGGCTCTTTAGGGTTGTAATAATATGTTTATCTTTTAAAAATTATATCTCAACGCAAATTCATGGGTTTCTCCAATATCAGCCAAAGAGGCTCGTGTGCTTCGCTCGTAACCCCATCCGAAAGTAAGGTTCTTGTCTTCGTATTCCATCAAATTAAATTCAGCAATAATCGCATAGGATTCATCGGTTCTGTAACTCCCACCTATGTTGAAAATTTCTTTGAAAATAACCATGGTATTAAAATCATATGACGATGGCGCACCATCTACAATTCGTGCAAACACCCTAGGCTGAAGCGCAATCTGATCTGACAGGTCAAAAACATTAGTAAGCCCTAAATAAAAATGTGGACGATCTGTGGCCTGTGTGGCACGACCCCTATCATTTTTATAACGCTCTGTATTCAACATTCTTGGAACCGATACATTCAATTCCCAGCGCTTATGATGTAAAGAAAAGCCTACCCCTACATTAGGTAAAAACCGACTGAATGACTCTAAAGCTGGATCAAATATTACATTATAAGTCCGTAACCCTGAAGTGTTGACACTATAATTATTACCCCCTCCTTTTAGACCTAAATACAAACTGGTATCCTCAGAAAACTTTAAATGGTAAGAAAAATCTATGCTAAAAAACGTGGATTTTTCAATAAACGTCTTGTCTTGAATTATACTTATACCCAAACCTACATTCTTGCCCATCGCTCTGCTGTAGGCAAAGAAATTGGTCGTGGGTGCATCCGTAATCCCTGACCACTGTTGGCGTGTGGCCAAAGCCACATGGGAGGTTCCATCAACACCAACTGTTGCTGGATTATAAACTGTTGGCAAGGTCCAATACTGAGAGAATATGCCTTCCTGCTGAGCATTTAACCCTTCAAAAATAAGGGCTGTAAATGCAAATACTACTATATATTTAATTTTCATTGTCATCTTATTTTGTTATGTATAACCATCCATCGTAATCAACTGTGCCATTACCATCTAAATCTATTTGATAGTAATAGGAAGAAGCCTCTGGCAGTAAGCTATCGCTGCCTACACTGCCATTGGATTTAACGTATCTTCCGTCCCAGTCGTTTTGATAACTACGAGCACTAAAGACCTCATTCCCCCAACGGTTGTAAACCCTCACGATGTTGTTTGGATGGTTTTCTATGTTATAAATCATCCAGGTGTCATTAATCCCATCTCCGTTTGGTGTCAAGGCCTGTGAGGCATTTATCTCTATTAAATCACAAACATCGCCCAAACCATCCTCATCACGGTCTTCTTGACCTGGATTATAAGTCATTGGACAATTGTCCTCTGTGTCCAAAACACCATCGTCATCGTCATCGTCATCACACACATCACCAATTCCGTCCATATCGTTATCGGCCTGGTCAGGGTTTGGTGTATATGGACAGTTATCGTCTATATCAAAAATACCGTCATCATCTGCATCACAGTTGGTTACTGTAACAGTGAACGTTGTTGATGCTGAATTGCCAGAAGTATCTGTAACCGTCATCGTCACTGTATTATCGCCAAACATACTACAATCAAATTGAGTAACATCAAAAGTGATTGATGCTATACTACAGTTATCGCTACTGCCATTATCAACATCAGCATCGGTAATTTCTACAAAAGGATTATCGCCTACTGAAACGGTGATATCCTGAGCTATAGCTACTGGGTCAATAGCATCCACTACCGTAACCGTTTGGGTCGCTGTGGCGGTATTGCCTGAGCCGTCAGTTACTGTCCAAGTTACCGTTGTATCGCCTAATGGGAAGCTTGTTGGTGCATCATTGGTAGTTGTATCGACACTACAGTTATCTGCTGTGGTTGGCAATCCTAAATCTACTCCCGTTGCTTCACAACTTGCTGCATCTACATTGACTGTCACTGCATCTGGTGCAGTAATCGTTGGATCTATATCATCCACTACCGTAACCGTTTGGGTGGCGGTGGCCGTATTGCCTGAGCCGTCAGTTACTGTCCAAGTTACCGTTGTATCGCCTAATGGGAAGCTTGTTGGTGCATCATTGGTAGTCGTATCGACACTACAGTTATCTGCTGTCGTTGGCGATCCTAAATCTACAGCCGTTGCTTCACAACTTGCTGTATCGACATTGACTGTGATGTCTGTTACTGTAATTGTTGGGTCAATGTTATCCACTACCGTGACCGTTTGTGTGGCGGTGGCCGTATTGCCACTTCCATCAGTGACCGTCCAAGTTACCGTTGTATCGCCTAATGGGAAGCTTGTTGGTGCATCATTGGTAGTTGTATCGACACTACAGTTATCTGCTGTCGTTGGCGATCCTAAATCTACACCCGTTGCTTCACAACTTGCTGCATCGACATTGGCTGTGATGTCTGTTACTGTAACTGTTGGGTCAATGTTATCTACCACTGTTACCGTTTGGGTCGCTGTGGCGGTATTGCCTGAGCCGTCTGTGACTGTCCATGTCACTAATGTATCTCCTAATGGGAACACTGCTGGTGCATCATTGGTGGTCGTATCGACACTACAGTTATCTGCTGTAGTTGGCGATCCTAAATCTACACCCGTTGCTTCACAACTTGCTGCATCGACATTGACTGTCACTGCATCTGGTGCCGTAATCGTTGGGTCAATGTTATCTACCACTGTTACCGTTTGGGTCGCTGTAGCCGTATTGCCTGAGCCGTCTGTGACTGTCCAAGTTACCGTTGTATCTCCTAATGGGAAGCTTGTTGGTGCATCATTGGTAGTTGTATCGACACTACAGTTATCTGCTGTGGTTGGCGATCCTAAATCTACTCCGGTTGCTTCACAACTTGCTGCATCTACATTGACTGTGATGTCTGTTACTGTTATCGTTGGATCTATATCATCCACTACCGTAACCGTTTGGGTCGCTGTGGCGGTATTGCCTGAGCCGTCTGTGACCGTCCAAGTTACCGTTGTATCGCCTAATGGGAAGCTTGTTGGTGCATCATTGGTAGTCGTATCGACACTACAGTTATCCGCTGTAGTTGGCGATCCTAATGCTACGCCTGTGGCCTCACAACTTGCCGCGTCGACATTGACTGTCACTGCATCTGGTGCGGTGATCGTCGGGTCAATGTTATCCACTACCGTGACCGCTTGTGTGGCGGTGGCCGTATTGCCACTTCCATCAGTGACCGTCCAAGTTACCGTTGTATCGCCTAATGGGAAGCTTGTTGGTGCATCATTGGTAGTTGTATCGACACTACAGTTATCTGCAGAAGTTGGCAATCCTAAATCTACTCCGGTTGCCTCACAACTTGCTGTATCGACATTGACTGTGATGTCTGTTACTGTAATTGTTGGGTCAATGTTATCCACTACAGTTACCGTTTGTGTGGCCGTGGCCATATTGCCTGTGCCGTCTGTAACGGTCCATGTCACAACTGTATCTCCCAGTGGGAATACCGCTGGTGCATCATTGGTAGTCGTATCGACACTACAGTTATCTGCAGTAGTTGGCAATCCTAAATCTACTCCGGTTGCTTCACAACTTGCTGCATCGACATTGGCTGTGATGTCTGTTACTGTAACTGTTGGGTCAATGTTATCTACCACTGTTACCGTTTGTGTGGCGGTGGCCGTATTGCCACTTCCATCAGTGACCGTCCAAGTTACCGTTGTAACGCCTAATGGGAAGCTTGTTGGTGCATCATTGGTAGTTGTATCGACACTACAGTTATCTGCAGTAGTTGGCAATCCTAAATCTACTCCGGTTGCTTCACAACTTGCTGTATCGACATTGACTGTCACTGCATCTGGTGCGGTGATCGTCGGGTCAATGTTATCCACTACTGTGACCGTTTGGGTCGCTGTGGCCGTATTGCCACTTGCATCAGTGACCGTCCAAGTTACCGTTGTATCTCCTAATGGGAAGCTTGTTGGTGCATCGTTGGTAGTCGTATCGACACTACAGTTATCTGCTGTGGTTGGCGATCCTAAATCTACTCCGGTTGCTTCACAACTTGCTGCATCTACATTGACTGTGATGTCTGTTACTGTGATTGTTGGATCTATATTATCCACTACCGTGACAATTGCTGTATTTGAGCTAGAATACCCTTCAAAAAACTCGGTAAAAGATAATACTGTTGCTTGAGCTTGAGAAGTTGTTGTGTAGGCATAACTGTAAGCTCCTGAGGATTTATAATACCAGACTTCGGATACACCGTCATTATCACTATCCCAATAATACTTAAGTCTAAATCCATCACCATAACCAATGGTCATATTGGATTGATCTTCTTTTTCTAAAATAAAACTTGCATTTTCACCAGGTGCTGAAGTCCATTTCATCATATTGGTTGACCCTTGTCTTGAACCAACTAAGTATAGTCCTTTTTCAGGACTATACAAATTAACAATGTCATTATGGTTTAAGCTTGTTTCAGTATCAGAAATTTTTTCAATTCTAAAATGGGTTTTTGTATGACCTGCATATGCATCATTAAAGTGAGTTCCTAAAAAAACCTGAGAGTTAGTATGCTTCAAATTAGCATATATCCCATCAGACAATGTGGGAATTGGTGAAGATACAGTCAGTGTTACAGTATTATCCCCAATATTTGAACAATCAAATGTTGTTATATCTAAACTTATAACATCAATACTACAGTTGTCACTACTACCATTGTCAATATCATTTATAGAAATAGAAGCTAACCCATTAGTGTCTAATTCAACCATGACATCTTGAGTAATAACAATTGGTGCTATATTATCCACTACCGTAACCGTTTGTGTGGCGGTGGCCGTATTGCCACTTCCATCAGTGACCGTCCATGTTACCGTTGTATCGCCTAATGGGAAGCTTGTTGGTGCATCGTTGGTAGTCGTATCGACACTACAGTTATCTGCAGTCGTTGGCGATCCTAAATCTACTCCGGTTGCCTCACAACTTGCTGTATCGACATTGACTGTGATGTCTGTTACTGTAATTGTTGGGTCAATGTTATCCACTACTGTTACCGTTTGTGTGGCGGTGGCCGTATTACCTGAGCCGTCAGTTACCGTCCAAGTTACCGTTGTATCGCCTAATGGGAAGCTTGTTGGTGCATCATTGGTAGTCGTATCGACACTACAGTTATCTGCTGTCGTTGGCAATCCTAAATCTACACCCGTTGCTTCACAACTTGATGCATCGACATTCACTGTCACTGCAGCTGGTGCAGTAATCGTTGGATCGATATCATCCACTACTGTAACTACAGCTTCAGCAGTTGAACTATTCCCTGAAACATCTGTTACGGTAAGTATAACAGTATTGGCTCCTAAATTTGTACAATCAAAATTGTTGACATCTAAGCTATAGCTATCAATAGAGCAATCATCTGTGCTGCCATTATCAATCATCTCTGGAGTAATAACCGCTTGACCATTCACATCTAACTGTACGGTAACATCCTGTGCGATAGCTGTAGGGTTAGTGCTATCTACTGTTACGTTTACCTCTGCGGTATTTTCACATGAACCATCAGAGACTGTTACCCTAAATGTGGTGTCTTCTGTAATATTTGTAGTTGTCAGTGATGAGCTAGTTTCATTAGGTATGGTTGTAAATATTGGTTGGGACCCATTTTGATATTCCCAAGTATAGGTGTATTGCCCCGATACACTTGCTCCTGAAATTAGAGCCGCTGTTAAGCCTCCAAAATCTTGCATAACCATGTAAGCATAATGTGTTCCTGGTGCTAAATAAGTAGCGCTAGACATATTACCAATGGAAGTGTAAGAATTATGTGTTACTCCAATTTGTGTTCCTCCAGTTATCGTTGGGAGTTCTGGATTAGACGAGTCAATACTACCATCTATATAAAATGAAATGGCATTATCACCGGCACCACTAAAATCAAAATTATAAGTACCAGCAACGGTAACTTCAAATTCTTGAGCAACTATCCAGTTGTACGCTCCTCCTTGAAGGGCAACACCGTCGGCATATGGTGCTATCCAATAATATGTTTCATTATCCACGGTATACCCATCTCTGTAAGCAAATGATGTTGGTAACACACCTCCATAAATTGCTATAGCAGGATAAGGTAATGATACATTCATGGCTGAAAAGTTTACAGAATTCATGAACGTCTGTGGTAACGCTACAACATTCCAGTTTGCGTCTAACTCACCTTGTAATGCCGTATCAATGCCGTAACCTGAACCAAATATTTGAGATGCCGAATTGGTAACTGCATCAAGGGTGATACTACCGTCATAACACACTTCAGGATTTACTTGACTGAATGAAACAGGAGGTAAATTATTGGTTATAACCACATCAAAAGTGCTTGTTGTTGTCGCCCCATGTTCATCCGTTACTGAAATTGTAATGGTTACCGTTCCTTCTTGATCCGCTTCTGGAGATATCTCTAACGTATAGTCATTTCCAACATTATTAATAGTTATATTTTGATCTACTATTATCGTTTGATCATCTGAAGTCACTGTTACAGTTAAGTCTGTAGTGGCAGACTCTGCATCTGTAATTGTTGTTGTTACCGAAAAGTCTTCATTAAAACAAGGGTTTTGATCTGAAATACTTGTAATCGATGGGTTTGAATTGGTTTGAACAATAGCAATTGTTGCACTACTCGCATTGCCTGCAGCATCTGTAGCTGTAACTGTTAATGATGATCCAGCTGTCTGCTCAGGAGAAAGTGTAATACTATAACCTCCATTGCTGTCCGCTGTTGCAGTCCCTAGAACTGTTCCATCTGAAGC
>CANNCM010000016.1 GCA_947503105.1 uncultured Flavobacteriaceae bacterium
GTCTGACGAATCAAGTGGATTTGTTCCAGCTGTAGTCTCCTCACCATTAGAAATTCCATCACCATCAGTGTCATTATTGGGATTGCTATGGTCACCGGCTGTATTGTCCTCTAAATAATCTGGAACACCGTCACCATCAGTGTCTGTTGATAGATCTGGATCTGTGCTGTTGTAGCCCTCTTGAGCATTACTGATACCATCGCCATCCGTATCAATATCATTATCTTGATTTATAAATGTTAAGTCTGAGATATCAGAAGCCAATAAAGCATCGTAATTTGAGTCATTTGAAACAGGGTTACCAGTTTCAATTAGATATGAAATATCTCCATCTAAAAGTTCATCTCCAATTCCTGTAACAATAACCGTTTGTGGGACTTCCCAGTTTGATGGTGTAAAAACCAGTTCATCTACTGTAATAGTTCCCTCGGATACATCTGAGGAATTGATAGGTATAGTTACATCGTCTATTGGGTTTATATCTAGAACAACTGTGAATGAAGCTTCATCGCCGCCCTCTGAGGTAGTGGTGTCAGAAGATTCAATCGTTATTCCTTGAGATATTTTGGTTAATATAATTTCAGCTTTCTGGGTGGAATAGAAAGTTAAATCCATAGCATCGCTCCAGTCCCCATATTCGATTACATATCCATCTACTCGAGTATCTCCGTTATTTACATCGTTCCATTCAATATTTCCACCGAACTTAGCTACCGCATAATCTTGTCCAGTTCCGAAGTTGAAAGTTGCATTATTTGGATCATTGGTAACCCAATTACACCATTGCCCATTAATTATTCCTGTAAAACCAGTCTCATTACTGTTGCTTGCACTCCATACTAAAGTTCCAGCTTCTGGTCCAGTTACCCAGTACCATTCACCCTCATTTGCAGCATCGGAAAGTCCTATCCAAAAGTCCTGTGCTTGAACATGAATACTTACAAAGTCATCTTCAACTTCTGATGTTAGGGTTGTAATATATCCTGGTTCACTTTCATAATTTAAAGAGCTTGATGCTAAATTTGCATCAGTCCATGTTATTTGCCCTGGAACAAATTCATAAATATGACCATTTGTTGGGTTCAAGAACATGTTTTCTATTTGAGTCGTTATAAAAACTCTTAATTTAATCTCATCATTGTTTGTAGATGTATTAATCTGAATAGAATTCAATGCTGATTGTAAATTTTCGGCTGTCCCTTTAAAGTTAACGCCTCGAATTTCAGTCCAATCATTATATCCGTAATCAAAGGTAATTCCTGAAGTTTGAGTTACGCTAAAATTCGAGTCAGGGTCTCCCTCAACTATAACAGCTGCTTTATATGTTTTTGTTGGATCATAACCATTTAAATTAAACTGTCCACTTAGGTCCCAGTTTTGGGTATTTACAGGAACATCTTGGTTTGTTGGTGAAGTTAGTTCAACCACTTCGAAAGTAGTAGAAATAGTACCTACATAATCTCCTATACCAGTAATAGAAACAGAAGCTGTCCCAGCTGATACATTGTCTGTAAAAACTACGGTATAATCTGTGTCTTTAACTAAAGTGGTGCCAAAATAGTCTACAATTAATGACGGCTCCACGGCAGAGCCTGTACCCGTATATGCTGGTATATCGGCTATCGTAGCATCTGCCAAAAATTTATTCTGAGTCAGTACTACTAGCGATGTCTGGACACTTTGAACATCTGTTCCCAACCCGCTAGTTGAAGTACCGTATTCCGTTACATAGCCATAAATCTCGTTCGATGTCTGACTGTAATCTCTCCAACCGTAGTCCGAACCAGCTGGACGGTAAAAACCAACATAATCCTCATTACCGCCATAATTATTTGGCTGACCTGACGCCCATTTTTCAAATACGCCATCAACATTACCTTGAGGAGTACGGACTACTGTGCCCGATTCTGGACCTGTAACCCATTTAAACGTTCCTTCAGATTCTTCATCCGAGAGACCCAGCCAAACACTTTTATCTAAACGATGAAAGAAATCTTGTTCGTCTTGACTAGTCACCGTGACCAAATAACCCGTAGATCCAAAAGAAGTCGAGGAAGAAGCAGATAAAGCATTTGACCATGAAATACTCTGATCTGAAACTACCTTGTAAACGTGACCATTACCAGGGTTGAAAACAGTATTAGCAACATAGGAATAGATATAAACGTGCATTTTTATCTCCCCGAAAGCCACATTTGTGGTAGAATACGTTATTGAATTCAATGCATTCTCTATATCCGAAGGAGAACCGTAGAAATATGCCTCCGTAACATCTGTCAAATCTGTTGGGAATGCCATTCCAGGAAAACTCAGTCCTGTAGTAGTAACGACAGAAAAAGTAGCACCGCCACTAGTCCCTTCTAAGGAAATTACAACACTGTAATCTTTAGTCGCATCATAACCCGAGAGTGAATACGTTCCATTTATCGAATGAGCCGTAGCATTAGCAGGTACATTCTCTGCCGGAGGAGGGGTTAACTCTACTACTTGGTACGTCGCAGATAGTGTACCAACATAATCCCCAATACCCGTAAGGGTCACTGTTGCCGTAGCCGGCGTCGTATTATTGGAATATGTTGCCGTATAATCTGTGCCTAAATCTAAAGATATACCAAAATAATCTACATCCAAAGACGGTTCGACCCCACCTGAAACCAATGTATATGCAGGAATAGGAGCTATCGTAGCATCTGATAAATATCTTTTCTGAGTTAATACTACCTCTGAAGTTTGAACATTCTGTAAATCAGTGGTCATTCCATCACTAGAAGTTCCATATTCAATAGCATAACCATATATTTCGTTAGAAGTAGTAATATAATCTCTCCAACCATAGTAATCTGATGGCCTGTAAAAGCCTACATAATGTTCATTACCTTGGTAATTATTAGGCTGACCAATAGCCCATTTTTCAAATTGACCAGCAACATTCCCCTCTGGCGTTCTTATTTCTACACCTGTCTCAGGTCCTGTAACCCATTTAAAGGTTCCTTCAGATTCTTCATCGGAAAGTCCAAGCCAATAACTTTTATCCAATCGGTAAGCAAAATCATGTTCCTGCTGGCTTGTTACTGTAATCAAATAGCCTGTACTTCCTCCAAAAGTAGTTGCAGCTGCAGCGTCTCGCGCATCTGGCCATGAAATGCTTTGGTTATCAACAATCTTGTAAGCATGCCCATTAAATGGGTTAAAATAGGTGTCAGCATCGTATTCATAAATGTAAACCTGAATTTTAATCTCGGCATTAGCGACATTAGTGGTGTTAACTGTGATCGAATTTAGCGCAGCTACTATTTCTGAAGGCGTTCCGCTAAAATAAATTTCGTTAACGTTAGTGAAACCAGTTGGAAATTCTAAACCTGGATTGTTTAAACCTGTAGTTGTGTTAATAGAAATTAGTGCTCCACTAGTGCCTTCCAATAAAACGGCAACTTTGTAATCAGTTGACGAATCGTACCCATCAAGAATGTATGGGGTTGAGGCAGTTATCGAGTAATCAGATGAATTGGCAGGAATATCTTGATTTGGTGGTGCTGTAATTGTCTGCGCTTTGATGTGTATGTTTGACAATAAAATTAAAAGAATAATTAAGCGGTATTTCATTTTGTATAATTTATTTGGAAAAAATTTGAACAAAAATATTATATTTACACGATTGATTATTTTTCTTTTTTTTATTACAAAATTATCTTTTATGAGATTGGTATTCTACAGAAGCAAAGCTGTTAAAATTTTATTTTTATTAGGAGTTTACTATTTGAATGGACAAAACTTTGAAATAAATAAAATTTTATCCGACAACTATATCCACAACATTGTCTCCAATGAAAAAGGTGTTTATATAGGGACGTCTGATGGTATTTTTGTTATAGATGAAACTTATAACCTCAAACTCTTTAACGCTAAAATAAAAGGGGCAATTAATGCAAATTTAGGCTCTATAGATGTCTCACTAATACAATATACTGACAGTTACAACAACTTACTTCCTAAAGGTTATCAAAACAGTTCAATAACGGCGATTAATCAAAAAAATCATTTATTGCTTGTAAGTCGGGGCAAGTTGTTTATTTATAAAAAGACATTCTATTCGTTTGAACCGACTCCAAGTGTGAGATCTATTAGCAGTAATTTTCTGGGGACATACGGCGGGATATTTAAAAATGGGGTGATGCTTGAATATCCCACATATTCTTCAGGAAAAATACGTGAATTTGATAATTGTACTTTTATTTGTTATGATGGTCTTTATGTTATCAATAAAAAAGGTAGCTCTAAAGATTATAGAAGTTATGGATTCATTTCTGTTATAAAACAAAACTCATTTTCAAAAAAAATAGGTTTAATAAAAGATATTATTTATTTAGAAAAAGACACCTATGCTCTTTTTACTTCTCGAGGAATATATTTGTTTGAACTTTCTAGTGAAAAATTAACCACAATGTATGAGCTTGAGAGTCAAGACGACTTTGTAGAGTTTATATATAATGTAGAAGGTTTAGGGATTTACTTTTTTAATCAAAACTCAATTTACAAACTTGATACCAAAAAAGAGAATACAGAACTTATTAAAAAACTAGACTTTAACACTAAGTTTATAACGATAGATAATAAGAAAGGAATAAACAAATTATTTGCTATTTCCGGCTCCAATAAATTGTTGTCTTACGAGTATGTTGGCAATAAGTGGATAACGAAAGTGCTTTGTGCGCTAAGGCCTTCAAGTCATTCCATATATAATGTAAACAATTACTTATTAATTGCTGGAAATAATGGTTTAGATGTTTTTGATCTAACTACTGATAAATTCTTTGAAAACGTAATTCCTGATGAACTGAACAAATATGCTTTTTACTCAGATAAAAACGAGGTGCAGTTAGGGGGAGTTTTTGGTATTTACAAATTCAACACTGAAGATTTAAAATCTGCTCTAAATAATCCAAATAAACCGATAAAAAAGACAAAACCCGCTAAAGCATCTTCCTATGAAGTGATATTTGTTTTACTTCTAATTATTTTAGCGCTAATCGTGCTATTAGTTTTAAAAGTCAAAAACAATACCGCAAAATCAAAGAATAATGATTTGAAACTAAAAGAAATTGATAGATATATTGAAAGCAATATTTCTAGTGTTTCAATAAAAGAACTAACAGAACACTTTGATCTCAAAGTACATGATATATATGAAATTATGGAGGGAATAAAACCAGGAAAATATATTCGTGACAAGAGAATGAAAATAGTGAATAAAATGAGAAAAGAAGGGGCATCAATCGAAGATATCTCTCAAAAAAGCGGCTTCTCAATCAGTTATTTAAAAAAACTATAACCCGCTGTTTAAAGTCAAATTACCACTAAATATTTAATAATTGATATTAGCTCTATTTTTTAGAAATTTATAATTATGTTTAACTAATAAGATCCAAATCCTCAACAAAATAGTTCGACCTCAATCCCTTTGGCTCCACTTTTTATTCTCAAAAATAACTCTTTATTTATGGTAATACTTATTTAATTATATTTGGGTTTTGTTAACAACGCTAATTAAAATTCCGAAACTTAATGTAT
>CANNCM010000017.1:2500-5200 GCA_947503105.1 uncultured Flavobacteriaceae bacterium
TTAGCCTTAGCGGATGGTCCCGCCAAATTCACACAGGATTACACGTGTCCCGCGCTACTCAGGATACTGCTATGTATTAATTCACTTACCTATACGGGACTATCACCCTCTGTGGTCTGTCTTTCCAAACAGTTCTAATTCATGAATCATACAATGTCGCAGTCCTACAACCCCAGTATTGCCGTAACAACACTGGTTTGGGCTATTCCGCGTTCGCTCGCCACTACTAACGGAATCACTTTTGTTTTCTTCTCCTCCAGGTACTTAGATGTTTCAGTTCCCTGGGTTTGCCTCCTGAAACAAGTTCAGAATACTATATCTTCAATATAGTGGGTTGCCCCATTCGGATATTTGCGGATCAATTTGTATGTGCCAATCCCCGCAACTTTTCGCAGCTTATCACGTCCTTCATCGCCTCTGAGAGCCTAGGCATTCCCCATACGCTCTTATTTAGCTTATTGTACTTTTTGTCTTTTTAATGAGTTACTATATATTAAAAAATTAATATGAAAATTTCATAATTAATACTTTAATACAAATTATTGCTCGTTACAATAATTATTACTTTTATTAAATATTTCTATCTAATTTCATGTATCTTTTTTCAATATGTCAATGAACGTTTGCTTTTTGCTCTTGGCTTTAAGCCTTAAGCTATATGCTTGTGGAGAATATCGGAGTCGAACCGATGACCTCCTGCGTGCAAGGCAGGCGCTCTAGCCAGCTGAGCTAATTCCCCGTCTTTTATAGTTAACAGCTAACAGTTATAAGTTAACAGCTTCAAAAACGGCTCACCTTAACGTGATAACTCAACTTCCAAAATTTCCAATAAATAAAAAAAATTAGTAGTCTCAGGCAGACTCGAACTGCCGACCTCTACATTATCAGTGTAGCGCTCTAACCAGCTGAGCTATGAGACTCTACTTTTTTTACTTGGTATCTTTTTTATAATTAACAGCTGTGAGAATAAACGCATCTCGTATCCTTAAAACTTGCCTCTAGTCGTCTTTCTCTAGAAAGGAGGTGTTCCAGCCGCACCTTCCGGTACGGCTACCTTGTTACGACTTAGCCCTAGTTATCGATTTTACCCTAGGCCGCTCCTTGCGGTAACGGACTTCAGGCACTCCCAACTTCCATGGCTTGACGGGCGGTGTGTACAAGGCCCGGGAACGTATTCACCGGATCATGGCTGATATCCGATTACTAGCGATTCCAGCTTCACGGAGTCGAGTTGCAGACTCCGATCCGAACTGTGATCGGCTTTTAAGATTCGCTCCTACTCGCGTAGTGGCTGCTCTCTGTACCGACCATTGTAGCACGTGTGTAGCCCAGGACGTAAGGGCCGTGATGATTTGACGTCATCCCCACCTTCCTCACAGTTTGCACTGGCAGTCTTGTTAGAGTTCCCGACATGACTCGCTGGCAACTAACAACAGGGGTTGCGCTCGTTATAGGACTTAACCTGACACCTCACGGCACGAGCTGACGACAACCATGCAGCACCTTGTAAGTGGTCCGAAGAAATAGCTATCTCTAACTAATGCAACTTACATTTAAGCCCTGGTAAGGTTCCTCGCGTATCATCGAATTAAACCACATGCTCCACCGCTTGTGCGGGCCCCCGTCAATTCCTTTGAGTTTCATTCTTGCGAACGTACTCCCCAGGTGGGTTACTTATCACTTTCGCTTAGCCACTCAGACACAAGGTCCAAACAGCTAGTAACCATCGTTTACGGCGTGGACTACCAGGGTATCTAATCCTGTTCGCTACCCACGCTTTCGTCCATCAGTGTCAGTTGATTATTAGTAATCTGCCTTCGCAATTGGTATTCTATGTAATATCTATGCATTTCACCGCTACACTACATATTCTAACTACTTCATAATAACTCAAGATAACCAGTATCAAAGGCAATTTTACAGTTGAGCTGCAAGATTTCACCTCTGACTTAATTATCCACCTACGGACCCTTTAAACCCAATGATTCCGGATAACGCTTGGATCCTCCGTATTACCGCGGCTGCTGGCACGGAGTTAGCCGATCCTTATTCTTATAGTACCGTCAGCTTGGTACACGTACCAAGGTTTCTTCCTATATAAAAGCAGTTTACAACCCATAGGGCAGTCTTCCTGCACGCGGCATGGCTGGATCAGAGTTGCCTCCATTGTCCAATATTCCTCACTGCTGCCTCCCGTAGGAGTCTGGTCCGTGTCTCAGTACCAGTGTGGGGGATCCCCCTCTCAGGGCCCCTATCTATCGTAGTCTTGGTGAGCCGTTACCTCACCAACAAACTAATAGAACGCATACTCATCTTATACCGTAACCTTTACTCTAGCTATGATGCCATAGCTAGAGACTATGGGGGATTAATCTTCATTTCTAAAGGCTATACCCCAGTATAAGGCAGATTGTATACGCGTTACGCACCCGTGCGCCGGTCGTCATCAAAAAAGCAAGCTTTTCTATGTTACCCCTCGACTTGCATGTGTTAGGCCTGCCGCTAGCGTTCATCCTGAGCCAGGATCAAACTCTTCATCGTTAGTCTTTAAAGCTATGTCTCAAGCTTTGTTCTATATAACAACTAAAGGAAATTTAATGTCTTAGTTCTCAAAATGGTCTATTCTCTGTCGAGATCAATCGTTTCCAATTCATCTCTACGCTGTCAATCAATATGTTTAATGAACGTCTCTAAATCAAA
>CANNCM010000018.1 GCA_947503105.1 uncultured Flavobacteriaceae bacterium
TCTTCAGCTTATCAGATGTGGATTGCTGCTGGAAACACAGGTACAGAAGCAGAATTTTTAGCCTCATTGGTAGGTGCGACAGGTGCAAAAGGTGATAAAGGTGACAAAGGCGATACTGGTGCAAAAGGTGCAGATGGTTCTTCAGCTTATCAGATGTGGATTGCTGCTGGAAACACAGGTACAGAAGCAGAATTTTTAGCCTCATTGGTAGGTGCAAAAGGCGATAAAGGCGATAAAGGCGATACTGGTGCAAAAGGTGATAAAGGTGACAAAGGCGATAAAGGTGATAAAGGCGATCCAGGTACAGTGCCAACAACAGGTGATATTGCAGCCGATACAGATGCAACAATTATTGTAACCAATGGAGGTGATGCAGCTTTGAAAGATGTTAAATTGAAAGTAGATGCGACCAAACTCAAAGATATTCCAGCAGCGGCAATTAAGCAAGGAACCAACGGACAGGTGCTTACAACGGACAACACAGGAACAACCGTTTGGGCAACACCAGCAGCCGGAGCAGACGACCAAAAACTAAGCGTAACCGCTGGAGCAGCTGACACCTCTGTGATTACCCTTGAAGATGGAAGCAACATCACAATAAAATTAGAGCATCCAGATTTAGTTATAAGTGAAGACCCTGCAACACGTACCATTACCATTGGAATGAGGCCTTTGAAGTTTACAGAACATAAAATCACGGGAGGTGAATATACACTTTCGGCAGACGATGACATCGTTTTTCTTACATCTGATATAGTAAACCCAATACTTAAAATACCAACCGATTTAAATGTTCCTGTTGGGAAAAGGATTTATATAGCTAATCGTAATCCTATCGCTGGTGGACATACCATGGTTTTTGAAGAACAACCAAAGTTCCTTTCAAGATACAATTCGGCATTACTTCGAGGAGTAACAACAATGTTAGTGCATGTAGGGGAGGGTAGATACATGACAGTGGGTCATGCCTACTAGTCTTAATCAAAAAAATATTCAATCAAAAAAATAAATAAATATGAAAACTAATTATATATACCTCGTTTTTTTAATGGCCACCATGCTTGGCTTTGGACAGGTACGCATTGTAAATAGCGTTAATAATTTAGCAGCACTAGGAAGCTCGGCCTTTATAGATGCCTCATCCATAGATTATCTAAATGCTACAGCTAATGAGGGAAAAGGGCTGTTATATCCACGGACAGACTTGACGACGTTCACCTTTTCTGGGGGGTCTTTTGGGGCTCCTAGTAATTACCCAACCTACTATGATGGGTTTGTGGTGTATAACACCGCTTCTGGTGGTAAAGCCAATCAAGGCACTACAGAAGGCACTTTGTCTGAGGGTTTTTGGTATTATAAAAACAAATCAAATACGATTGATGGCGGTACATGGATTGCTGTAGGATCAAGCGGAGGGCCTAGCGTTTCAAAGGGGCCAAACGTACCGGATTCAAATCATCCAGCACACCCAGAAAAGGGCGATGTCTATGTGGATGAAAGCACAGGCGATATTTATACTTACGTTAATAACAAATGGACGAATAAAACCATGAATAGAGGAGCATGGTTTAATCGAGGCGGGGCTGTTGCGACTTCAAACACCGACGATATGTATGTCATGAGCAGCTGGGTAGGTATTGGAACACGATTTAAGCTCACACCGTCCTATAGTAGTCAACACGCCTCAGAACGGTTGTCTGTAAATGGAACTATTGGAACAACAAATAGTGTTTATGCAGATTATGTATTTGAAGAGTATTTGGATGGTGCTTCTAAAATTAAAGCAGACTATAAGTTTAAATCGCTTGAAGCAGTGGAGCGTTTTATCAAAATAAATAAGCATTTGCCCGGCGTAACAGGCATCAAAGCACTTGCTAAAACAGAGGATGGGAGATATGTGTTTAATCTTACTGAACTCTCGGTGCAGAGTTTAGAGAAAATAGAGGAACTGTACTTGCATACCATTGCGCAAAACAAGCAACTTAAAGCCAAAGACAAAAAAATTAAAGCACTAGAAGATCGTCTTGCAAAAATTGAACATGAATTAGGGTTGTAAAAAACAAAAAACTAAAACATAATAAATAGAGAGTAGCAAATGAACTATAATTATTTACACCTCATTTTTTTAATGGCCACCATGCTTAGCTTTGGACAGGTACGCATTGTAAATAGCGTTAATAATATGTCAGCACAAAGAAGCTCGGCCTTTATAGACGCCTCATCCACTGAGTATCTAAATGCTACAGCTAATGAGGGAAAAGGGCTGTTATATCCACGGACAGACTTGACGACGTTCACCTTTTCTGGGGCGCCTTTTGGGCTTCCTTCTAATTACCCAACCTACTATGATGGGTTTGTGGTGTATAACACCGCCTCTAGTGGTGTTGCCTTGGCTGGAGGCACACAGGGGGGCGCTTTGTTTGAGGGTTTTTGGTATTATAAAAATACATCAAATACGATCGGCGGCGGCACATGGATACCTATAGGAGCAAGCGGAGGGCCAACCACTGAAGGCGGTCCAGGTGATCCAGATGATCCCAACAATCCAAACCAACCAAAAGACCCTAAAAATGGTGATATCTATGTAGATGAAAGTACAGGGGATCTTTATACTTACATAAATAACCAATGGACGAATAAAACCACAACAGGGAATATAACAGCCGATACAGATGCAACAATTATTGTAACCGATGGAACAGCTGCGGCTTTAAAAAATGTTAAATTGAAAGTAGATGCGAGCAAACTGAAAGATATTCCAGCAGCGTCTATTAAGCATGGAGCCAACGGTCAGGTGCTCACAACGGACAGCACAGGAAAAACTGTTTGGGCTGCAGCAGATGAAGCAGATATCCGAAAAGTAGGTGCCAACAACCATATAAGCTCGGATGCTGGTGTAGGTGGCAAAGGCACTTCTGTAGGAACAGGGGCGAATAACTTTGCGGTAGGATCAAGTACTTTAGCCTCTAACACAGGGGGTGGCAATAACATTGCCTTAGGGACTTCCGCTTTGGCCTCTAACACGGAGGGAGGCAATAACATTGCCTTAGGATTTCAAGCTTTACCAGCGAACAAGACGGGTAACGCCAACATTGCTCTAGGAGCTAATGCTTTAGTCTTAAACAGCGAAGGTAGCGGTAACATTGCTATAGGGATACTAGCTGGAAGGAATAATACAACAGGCTCATCTAACATTATCTTAGGACAGCAATCGGAAGTAGAAGATCCAGCCGGAGACAACCAATTGAGTATCGGGAACCTTATTTTTGGAACAGGGTTGGATGGTCATAAATTCCCTAGCAGACTTTCCACAGGAGACATTGGTATTGGCATCAAAGTGCCTACTCAAAAATTAGATGTAGATGGTGGTGTACGGATTAGAACTCTAAATCCCGGTGTTGCAACAGACAGAATTGTAGTTGCAGATGCAACAGGAGTACTTAAAAAGTTATCAGATCTTCCTCCAGCATCCATTGGGTCTGGAACAGAGGGGCAAGTGCTCACAACGGACAGCACAGGAAAAACCGTTTGGAAAGATGGAGCCGAGGCCATAACACCAAAAGGAAAAAATATAACAGCAGATGCAGATGCTACAATTACTGTAACCAATGGAACAGCTGCTGCTTTGAAAGATGTTACACTAAAAGTGAACACTACGAATCTCAAAAATATTCCAGCAGCGGCTATTAAGCAAGGAACCAACGGACAGGTGCTTACAACGGACAGCACAGGAAAAACCGTTTGGAAAGATGGAGCCGAGGCCATAATACCAAAAGGAAAAAA
>CANNCM010000019.1 GCA_947503105.1 uncultured Flavobacteriaceae bacterium
GGTGTAAACGTATAAGTCGTTGTGTTATTCGGATCAAAAGCTGGCAACCATGTTCCAGTCACTCCATTTTTGGAGGTGGTCGGTAGGGTTATGCGAGTACCTTCACAGACATCAGCAATAGCATCAAATTTAGTTGTAGTAGTTTTACGAGGTCTGAATTTAGTGCTCGCAGAAATGTTGATTTGAGGATCTCCTGGCATACCTCCGTATTCAATAATGTATCCTTCCATAGGAATAGGAGTGTAATTTGTATAATCATTCCACGTACCCCTTTTGTTGTACACATGTAAATAATCTTCATTACCTATATTGTTTGGTTCGCCTCCACTCCAATTTTCATATGGAATATCTGCTCCAGCCGTTGAACCATCAGAACGTCCAAACCAAAATGTTTTTCCGGCTTCAGGACCTGTCACCCATTTCCAAGTACCTTCAGTTTGAGCATCACTACCACCAATCCAACCAGTGCCAAGAGATAACTCTCCGCATATTTTAGCTTCATTCGCATTTGTTATCGTAGCTAAATAGCCCTGTAGTCCATAATATCTCATGGCTTCAGCATTTGCTTTAGCAGTTGACCAATGAATGCCATATGATGAAACAAAATCGTAGTAATGTCCATCTAAAAAATTTGCTTTACCAATGGTTAGGGAAAATGTTTTCGGTCCTACATTTAGGTTATTGCTTATAAATACAACATCATATACAGCATTAATGATATCTGTGTATTGAATAGTAGTCCCAGATGAGGGTTTTAATATCAGTTTTGCTTGTCTAGCACGCCAATTAGCTTTGATCTTTGGATGTCTTCCTCTTAAAATCAGTTTGTCTTCACCAAAAACATATCCCGATGAAATTTGAATATAAAATGCTGGTGTTGATTTGCTATTGTTGTCAATAATATTAAATGCAGTAACAATATTTTGTTTGGATAGGGGACAATAAGCTTGATCTCCCTCTGCTGTAACAGTTGGGGCGTAAGAGGATGCGAGCTCAATTATTTTTGAACTCTCCATTGTATTGGCACTAAGTTGTGCTTGACCAATAGCAAAAAGTAATAAAAAGAAAAAAATATGAAGCTTACTTGGCGTAGGTGTATGTATTTTCATTAAGAATAAATTTAGATTAAGTATTTAATTATCAGCATCTTAATTAAATCATTTAATATCCATCTATTGGTATTAGACGATGTAGAGACCGTGTATAGTGGGGTGTTTGAACTCAATGTTTGAAATGTGTTTTTTGGGACAGGAGGTGGTGAAGGCCCACCTCTCATTCTCCCTCTTATGGGGTCAAAAACAGGCACTATTTTTTTGGTAATGTTCACCTTAAGCGTATCACTTTTTGCACACTGCCCTGGATCGGGTGTAAACGTATAAGTCGTTGTGTTATTCGGATCAAAAGCTGGCGACCATGTTCCAGTCACTCCATTTTTGG
>CANNCM010000020.1 GCA_947503105.1 uncultured Flavobacteriaceae bacterium
TTATTTATGGTAATACTTATTTAATTATATTTGGGTTTTGTTAACAACGCTAATTAAAATTCCGAAACTTAATGTATAAAACAATATTTGAGATTACCAAAATGGATTGTCCATCCGAGGAAAATCTAATCCGAATGAAATTGGATGGTATTTCAAGTATTGCGAATTTGGATTTTGACATACCAAACCGAAAATTAACCGTCTTTTACAACGGAGAAATTGATGAAATCGAAAAGTCCGTTTTCGAACTGAATTTAGGGGGAAAGAAAATCTCGACTGAACAAACCGACAAAACAGAGTTTAGTGAAAATTCAAATCAAAAAAAACTACTCTGGACAGTTCTCGGAACAAATTTCACTTTTTTCCTAATCGAAATGACAACTGGAATAATCTCAAAATCAATGGGATTAGTTGCCGACAGTTTGGATATGCTTGCCGACAGCTTTGTTTACGGAATTAGTTTGTTTGCGGTTGGCGGAACTTTGACAAGAAAAAAACAAATTGCAAAACTCGCTGGATATTTACAAATAACACTTGCAATTATTGGATTTATAGAAGTATTGAGAAGATTTTTTGGAGATGAAAAACTTCCTGACTTTTGGACAATGATTATTATTTCGATTTTTGCACTTATTGCAAACGGAATTTGTCTATATATTTTACAAAGGTCAAAAAGTAAAGAAGAAGTTCATATGAAAGCAAGTATGATTTTCACTTCTAACGATGTGATTATTAATTTAGGAATAATAGTGGCTGGGCTTTTGGTAAATTGGCTGAATTCAAGCAAACCTGATTTGATTATTGGAACAATCGTATTTGTATTGGTAATTCAAGGAGCATTTCGAATACTAAAGTTGAGTAAATAAAAATTAAATACTAATCAAACAATTGCATAAAAACTCCTACTCAATCCAATTCAAATTAATCAAATCCTCTCCAAAATAGTTCGACTTCACTCCTCTTGGCTCCAC
>CANNCM010000021.1 GCA_947503105.1 uncultured Flavobacteriaceae bacterium
TTTATGTAGATGAAGACAATGGTGATATCTACACACACGATGGTAAAGAATGGAAGAAAGCCGGAGGTTCAGGAGGTGGTGATGGAGCTCCAGACGATCCCAACAATCCAGACCAACCAAAAGACCCTAAAGATGGAGACATCTATGTGGATGAAAGCACAGGCGATATTTATACCTATGCTAATAACAAATGGAGCAATAAAACCACAACAGGAAATATAACAGCCGATACAGATGCAACAATTATTGTAGATGGTGGAGATGATGCAGCTTTGAAAGATGTTAAATTGAAAGTGGATGCGACCAAACTGAAGGGTATTCCTGCAGCGGCATTAGAACCAGCAGCAACTGCCAATTATGTTTTAACTACTGATGCAAGTGGAAATGCTGTTTGGGCTCCTTCAGGAACTGGTCCAGCAGGTCCAAAAGGCGATAAAGGTGCAGATGGTTCTTCAGCTTATCAGATGTGGATTGCTGCTGGAAACACAGGTACAGAAGCAGAATTTTTAGC
>CANNCM010000022.1 GCA_947503105.1 uncultured Flavobacteriaceae bacterium
AAGCAGGCGATATTTATGTAGATGAAGACAATGGTGATATCTACACACACGATGGTAAAGAATGGAAGAAAGCCGGAACAGGCGGAGGCCCAACCACATCAGGTGGTCCAAAACCTCCTGTACACAATACACCAGAAAATCCAGCGGATCCAAATACACCAAAGGATCCTAAAGATGGAGATATCTATGTGGATGAAAGCACAGGCGATATTTATACCTATGCTAATGGCAAATGGAGCAATAAAAGTAAAGTTGTCAGTGCCGATACGAATAACGTTATCAAAGAAGGTAAAGATAAGTTGGCCTATTTAGATGAAGACGCGATTAAGTCGGCATCAGGAGTAACTACAGGAAAAGGCGCACCAACAGCATCGGTTCCAGCAGGAGCCGAAGCAGGCGATATTTATGTAGATGAAGACAATGGTGATATCTACACACACGATGGTAAAGAATGGAAGAAAGCCGGAGGTTCAGGAGGT
>CANNCM010000023.1 GCA_947503105.1 uncultured Flavobacteriaceae bacterium
TCGGACACATCTAGTGGAGGAATAGATTCAGTAGAGGTAGATCCAGGGCTTTCGTCAGCGATTTATAGTTTTATATGGCGAGATGAATTTGGAGCGATATTGAGTACAGCTTCGACCTATACAGTTGATCAGGGCGGCATTTATAGTTTAGAGGTGAGTTATTCGAATTCATCCACAGCTTGTTCTGCGCCTTTAGAGATTTTCACGGTGAGTGAGAGCGGCCCCCCAGCGGTGGTTGTTGATGTTTTAACAGAGGATTTTGCAGACACTCATGTGGTTATGGCAACGGCAACAGGCACAGGGATTTATGAGTTTAGTTTAGATCAGGGGCCATGGCAGGATAGTGGAACTTTTATTGGGGTTACGCCAGGCGAGCATGCGATTAATGTTCGCGATGTTAATGGTTGTGGGACTACAGTTATGCCTTTTTCAATTGTAGATTACCCAAGATATTTTACTCCAAATAATGATGGTTATCA
>CANNCM010000024.1 GCA_947503105.1 uncultured Flavobacteriaceae bacterium
TGCTCAGGAGAAAGTGTAATACTATAACCTCCATTGCTGTCCGCTGTTGCAGTCCCTAGAACTGTTCCATCTGAAGCATAAACCGTTACTATACTGCCTACTTCTGCTGTTCCTGTTACTGTCGTCTCAGTAGCTGAAGAAACTGTTGGTGTATCTGGTGCGGTGGTGTCAGCAACTGTTGTTGTTGTTGCACTACTCGCATTGCCTGCAGCATCTGTTGCAGTAACTGTTAATGATGATCCAGCTGTTTGCTCAGGAGAAAGTGTAATACTATAACCTCCATTGCTGTCCGCTGTTGCAGTCCCTAGAACTGTTCCATCTGAAGCATAAACCGTTACTATACTGCCTACTTCTGCTGTTCCTGTTACTGTCGTCTCAGTAGCTGAAGAAACTGTTGGTGTATCTGGTGCGGTGGTGTCAG
>CANNCM010000025.1 GCA_947503105.1 uncultured Flavobacteriaceae bacterium
ACCAAGTTCTACTTACACTATTGCCGGTCCAAATGCATTTGATCGTACATCAACGCCTATTGTCGTAGGGGGTAATAGCAGTATCAATAGAGTGTATACAATGACTGAAGCACTCTCAGATTACTCAGGGGTTGTTACTATTAGCTATGAAGAGAGCGAGCTTAGTGGCGTTTCTGAATCAGACTTGGTTTTGGAAGTGCAAGACAGTAATGGTGTTTGGAATAATGTGATCCCAACAATAAATGAAACAAACAATACTTTAACCTATGACTTTACAGAACTTATCAGTTTTACCACTGTTACAGCCAGTTCAGTGAATGCC
>CANNCM010000026.1 GCA_947503105.1 uncultured Flavobacteriaceae bacterium
TGAATGCCACTTTAAGTGTAGAACCTATAGAGATTAATGACTTTGTTAAAGTCTATCCCAATCCAGCCACAGACTATTTATTTATTAAATCCAACCACAATCACCAATCTACACTATACAATGTAGCAGGACAGCGTGTTTTGGAATCTAGCTCAAAACAACTGAGTGTGATAGACCTCCCAACAGGTGCTTACTTATTACAATTAAAATCAGAAAACAACGGTATTTCAACGTTTAAAATCATAAAAAAATAAGATGAAAAAAATTACTCTACT
>CANNCM010000027.1 GCA_947503105.1 uncultured Flavobacteriaceae bacterium
AACCATGTTCCAGTCACTCCATTTTTGGAGGTAGTCGGTAGGGTTATGCGAGTACCCTCACAGACATCAGCAATGGGATCAAAGTCAGGCGTTGTTTTCTTTATGATGTTCACCTTAAGCGTATCATTTGTTGCACATTGCCCTGCATCGGGTGTAAACGTATAAGTCGTTGTGTTATTCGGATCAAAAGCTGGCAACCATGTTCCAGTCACTCCATTTTTGG
>CANNCM010000028.1 GCA_947503105.1 uncultured Flavobacteriaceae bacterium
AATGGAGTGACTGGAACATGGTTGCCAGCTTTTGATCCGAATAATACAACGACTTATACGTTTACACCCAATGCAGGCCAATGTGCAACAAATGATACGCTTAAGGTGAACATCATAAAGAAAACAACGCCTGACTTTGATCCCATTGCTGATGTCTGTGAGGGTACTCGCATAACCCTACCGACCACCTCCAAAAATGGAGTGACTGGAACATGGTTGCC
>CANNCM010000029.1 GCA_947503105.1 uncultured Flavobacteriaceae bacterium
TCTGAAATCAACTTCAACACACAAAACACGGGTGGTACTACAACATATGCATGGAGTATTGATGCCTCCATAGGGTTAAGTCCAACATCAGGAACTGGTTCGATACCAAGTTTCACTGCGGTCAATTCAGGAATATCTCCAATTGTTGCTACCGTTAGCGTTACGCCAACGTTTAGCAATGCGGGAGTTGATTGTTCAGAGGCAACAGAAA
>CANNCM010000030.1 GCA_947503105.1 uncultured Flavobacteriaceae bacterium
TGCGAGTACCCTCACAGACATCAGCAATGGGATCAAAGTCAGGCGTTGTTTTCTTTATGATGTTCACCTTAAGCGTAGTATTTTTTGCACATTGGCCTGCATCGGGTGTAAACGTATAAGTCGTTGTGTTATTCGGATCAAAAGCTGGCAACCATGTTCCAGTCACTCCATTTTTGGAGGTGGTCGGTAGGGTTATGCGAGTACCT
>CANNCM010000031.1 GCA_947503105.1 uncultured Flavobacteriaceae bacterium
GGTACTCGCATAACCCTACCGACTACCTCCAAAAATGGAGTGACTGGAACATGGTTGCCAGCTTTTGATCCGAATAATACAACGACTTATACGTTTACACCCGATGCAGGCCAATGTGCAACAAATGATACGCTTAAGGTGAACATCATAAAGAAAACAACGCCTGACTTTGATCCCATTGCTGATGTCTGTGAGGGTACTCGCA